>CAJUHR010000041.1 GCA_910586255.1 uncultured Lachnospiraceae bacterium
AAGGCTGTCTTAAGAAATATTTCTCTTGCCGAATCGAACAAAGTGGTATAGAATAAAATCCTGTTTTAAGGCTGTCTTAAGAAATATTTCTCTTGCCGAATCGAACAAAGTGGTATAGAATAAAATCCTGTTTTAAGGCTGTCTTAAGAAATATTTCTCTTGCCGAATCGAACAAAGTGGTATAGAATAGAAGAGAATAGTTAAAGGACGTGAAAACATGGGCGAAATTCATAACACACAATTTTTTAAGGCAGTACAGGAGAATAAAATGGATGTCAGCCAGGTTTTAGAGCAGGTATATGTTGCTCTTACAGAGAAGGGGTACAATCCGGTCAATCAGCTCGTGGGATATCTTATATCCGGAGATCCAACGTATATTACCAGCCACAAAAGCGCCAGAAGCCTGATTATGAAGGTGGAAAGGGATGAGATTCTGGAGGAACTGATGTCTGTATATATCCATGCAAGACTGGAGGAGGAGCAGTAGGTCGTAAGGGCTGCCTCCGTGGGCATGGAGAAGAATTCAGCGAACATGTCGGTACCGGCTGCCGCTCTTATGACAGCTGTGCAACAAAAGATAAGTGAGACTGTCAGCCCGGATAACCTGCGGGCTGACAGTCTTTTCGGGCGCGGGAAAGGACTGGCTTATATGAGAATACTGGGATTGGACTATGGTTCCAGGACCGTTGGGGTGGCAGTCAGCGACCCTTTGGGATTTACTGCTCAGGGGGTGGAGACGATCTTTCGCAGAGAGGAGAATAAGCTGCGGAAAACTCTTGCCCGGATTGAGGAGCTGGCGGAAAAATATCAGATTGAAACCATTGTTTTAGGGTATCCTAAGAATATGGATGACTCCATTGGAGCGCGGGCAAAAAAGACAGAGGAATTTCGGGACATGCTGGCGCGAAGAACTGGTTTGCCTGTGGTTTTGTGGGATGAGCGTCTGACGACTATGGAAGCCAATGAGATTTTAATGGAAAGCGGAGTTCCCAGAGAGAATCGTAAAAGTGTGATCGATAAGGTGGCGGCGATTTTGATTCTCCGGTCTTATCTGGACTTCGTACAGGAGAGACAGCAAAATGCAGGAAGAGAAGATTACGCTGCAGACTGACAATGGGGAAGCGGTGGATTTCTATGTTCTGGAGGAGACGCGGATCAACGGGATGAATTACCTGATGGTAACGGATTCCAATGAGGGTGAGGACGGGGAGTGCTATGTCCTTAAAGATGTGTCCGGCGCGGAGGACAGTGAGGCAGTCTATGAGTTTGTGGAGAATGATGATGAGCTGGATTATCTCTGCCGGATCTTTGAGGAACTTTTAGAGGACATGGATGTGGAGTTGAGAAGATAGGCCGGCCGGGGGCCAAAGGGGCTTTTAGAGTCTGGCCCGGAGATGGAGAGGTATGGAGCAGGAACGGTTTAAAGAAGTGTTGCGGGGGCGCGGGCTGAAGGTTACAAACCAGCGCCTGTTAGTGTTGGAAACGATTGCAGATCATCCGGGGGAGCATCTGACCGCGGAGGAAATCTATGAGCTGGCAAGAGATAAATATCCGGAGATCGGGCTGGCTACGATTTACCGCACGGTTCAGGTTTTGGTGGATTTGAACGTGATTGACAAAGTGAGCTTTGATGACGGGTTTGTCCGGTATGAGCTGGGACAGAACCAGGAGGACAGCCGGCACCATCACCATCATGCCATCTGCTTAAGGTGCGGCAGGGTTATCTCCTTTGAGGGAGATCTTTTGGAGACCCTGGAGCAGGCGCTATATGATACCATGGGATTTCGGGTGACAGATCACGAGGTCAAGCTGACTGGCTATTGCAGGGAATGTGGGATAGCCCTTGAGAAAGAAAGACAATCCGAATAAAACGATACCCGTCTGAATTGTTACCAAAAGGCGCGTTATAAACGGATGGAACAATAAAATATGGAGGAATTCAATTGAGGACAGAAAATCAGAAGGATGGAAAGAATCAGGCACAGAACGGGAAAAATCAGAAGAACGGGAAAAATCAGAGAGAGCTGAGAGAACACAGGGACGGGAGAGATTTTCGGGACGGAAAAGAAGCTGCCGAGCTTCGGGACAACAAAAGGGAACAGACAGACAGGAAAAAGGGCGACAAGAGACAAGCCCCGGACAGCCAGCCTAAGGTGAAGATTATTCCCCTGGGGGGTCTGGAGCAGATCGGTATGAACATTACTGCTTTTGAATATGAGGACAGCATTCTGGTTGTGGACTGCGGGCTGTCCTTCCCCACAGACGATATGCTGGGGATTGATCTTGTGATTCCGGATGTTACCTATCTGGAGCAGAACTTAGATAAGGTGAGGGGCTTTGTGATCACCCACGGCCATGAGGACCATATCGGAGCGCTGCCTTATATTTTGCAGAAAATCAATGTGCCGGTTTACGGAACAAAGCTGACTATCGGACTGATTGAAAATAAGCTAAAAGAGCATAATCTGATGAAGTCAACCAAGAGAAAGGTGGTCCGCCACGGCCAAACCATCAATCTTGGATGCTTCCGGGTAGAGTTTATCAAGACAAATCACAGCATTGCCGATGCGGCGGCTCTGGCGATTTTTACTCCGGCGGGGATTATTGTCCATACCGGGGATTTTAAGATCGATTACACGCCGGTGTTCGGAGACGCGGCGGATCTGCAGAGGTTTGCAGAGCTGGGCAGAAAGGGTGTGCTGGCTCTGATGAGTGATTCTACCAATGCCATCCGGGCAGGATTTACCGCCTCGGAGCGGACGGTGGGCAAGACCTTTGACGCCATCTTTGCGGACCATAAGGCCAACCGGATCATCGTGGCCACCTTTGCCTCCAATGTGGACCGGGTGCAGCAGATCATCAATTCGGCCTACCGGTACGGCAGGAAGGTGGTGGTGGAGGGCCGCAGCATGGTCAATGTTATCGGCACGGCCAGTGAGCTGGGATATATCAATATTCCGGACGGAACCCTCATTGACATTGAACAGCTTAAAAATTATACGGACGAGCAGACGGTTCTCATCACCACCGGAAGCCAGGGAGAGTCCATGGCAGCCCTGTCCCGCATGGCGTCAAGCCTTCACCGGAAGGTTTCCATTAAGCCCAATGATGTGGTGATTTTCAGCTCCACACCCATTCCCGGCAACGAGAAGGCAGTGTCCAAGGTGATCAATGAGCTGTCCCAGAAGGGGGCGGAGGTGATCTTCCAGGATACCCATGTGTCAGGCCATGCCTGTCAGGAGGAGATTAAGCTGATGTATGCCCTTCTTCATCCGAAGTTCGCTCTGCCGGTCCACGGGGAATACCGCCATCTGGTTGCCAACAGAGGAATCGCCCTGTCCATGGGGATCCCTAAGGAGAATGTTCTCCTTATGTCCTCCGGGGATGTGGTGGAGATCGGCCCGGAATCCTGCCGGGTAAACGGACATGTGCCGGCCGGGGGAATCCTAGTGGACGGACTGGGAGTGGGCGATGTGGGAAATATCGTGCTGCGGGACAGACAGAACCTGGCTCAGAACGGTATTATCATTGTGGTGCTCACACTGGAAAAGTACAGCAATCAGCTTTTGGCCGGGCCGGATATCGTGTCCCGGGGCTTTGTCTATGTGCGGGAGTCGGAGGATCTTCTGGATGAGGCCAAGAGGGTGGTGGATGAGGCGGTCATGGATTGTCTGGGCCGTCATCTGACGGACTGGGGCAAAATGAAGAACATTATCCGTGACAGCTTAAGTGATTTTCTGTGGAAACGAATGAAGCGCAATCCCATGATTCTGCCCATTATCATGGAAGTGGAGTAAAGGCGGTGGTCGTATTATGAGCCAGATGACAAAGGAGATCAATGCCATAACCGGAACCATCATAGGGATTTCCGGCAAGCTGATTATATATGCCCTGGTGATTCTTTTGCTGGTGGAGGGCATGACCCGGGGATATGCCTTTGGCCATGAGGTGTTTTATGCAACACCTATGGAGCCGGCGCCGGGGGTCCGGTATTCCGTGACCATTCCGGAAGGTCAGGAGCCATCGGAGACGGCCAGGCTTTTGAAGGATACGGGTTTGATACGCAATGAATACGCGGTTCGGATCCAGATGTGGTTTTATGATTATGAGGCCTATCCCGGAACCTATGACTTAAGCACTGCCATGACCTCCAAGGAGATTTTACAGATTCTCAATGTGAAGCCGGAGAGTGGGGACGGCAAGAGCGCCTTGTCCGGCCAATCGGGGAAGGAAAACGATTTAGGGGCTGGCGGGACGGAGAATACGGACGGAAGCTTAGAAGACGACATGGAGGCAGGAGCTTTTGACGATCAGGAGGAAGGGTTCTGGTCTGAGGAAGAGCCGGGCCCGGATGAGGTGAATGTGCCATGACCGGGGAAAGCCGGATTGCAGATTATATTTTGTCTCTGGAGCCGGGCCACGGGGAGCTGTGTGACCGGATTGAGAGGGAGGCCCGCCGGGCCCGGGTGCCGATTATCCGCCCGGAGACTGGGGCATTCTTAAGGACAATGGTTGCAATCACCCGTCCCCGCCGGATTTTGGAGGTGGGGACGGCGGTGGGATATTCTGCTCTTTTAATGGCTCAGGTGATGGGAGAGCAGGGGACAATTACCACCATTGAAAGCTATGCTCCCCGGATTTTAAAGGCCCGGGAACATTTTTTACAGGCAGGGCTTGAGGACAGGATTACATTGATTGAGGGAGATGCCGGAAAGGTGCTTTGGCAGCTTTCCGGCCCTTATGATTTTATTTTTATGGATGCCGCCAAGGGACAGTATCTGCACTGGCTTCCCCGGATTATGGAGCTGATGGAGGAGAAAAGCGTGCTCTTTTCTGACAATGTGTTTCAGGACGGGGATGTGTTTGAGTCCCGTTTTGCCGTAAAACGGCGGGACCGGACCATCCATGGACGGATGAGGGAGTATCTGTATCAGCTAAAGCACAGCCCTCTCCTAGAGACAAGCATTGTGCCCATTGGGGACGGAGTGGCCCTCAGCGTGAAGCGATAGGAAGCAGGGCGGAGGCAGGAAAGGTAAATTTACTATGAGAAAAATCGAACTTTTGATTCCGGCCGGCAGCCTGGATATTTTAAAGACAGCCGTAATTTACGGCGCGGACGCGGTGTATCTGGGCGGTGAAGCCTTCGGTCTGCGGGCAAAGGCGAAGAATTTTACAAACGAGGAGATTGGGCAGGGGATTCGATTTGCCCACGCCCGGGGGGTCCGCGTCTACATCACTGCCAATATTCTGGCCCACAATGAGGATCTGGCCGCCGCCAGACAGTACTTTGAGGAGCTTAGGGAATATGGGCCAGATGCCCTGATCATCTCGGATCCGGGCATCTTTGCCATAGCAAGGCAGGTGATGCCGGATACGGATATCCATATCAGCACCCAGGCCAACAATACCAATTATGGTACCTATCGGTTTTGGCATGATTTGGGGGCTAAGCGGGTGGTGTCGGCACGGGAGCTGTCCTTAAAGGAGATCCGCCAGATACGGGATAATATCCCAAAGGATATGGAGATCGAGAGCTTTGTCCACGGGGCCATGTGTATTTCCTATTCCGGAAGATGCCTTCTCAGCAGCTTTTTGGCGGGGCGGGATGCCAACCGGGGGGCCTGTACCCATCCCTGCCGCTGGAGCTATGGGCTGATGGAGGAGACCAGGCCGGGAGAGTATATGCCGGTGTTTGAAAACGAGAGGGGAACCTTTATTTTTAACTCCAAGGATTTATGTATGATTGAGCATATTCCGGAGATGATAGAAGCAGGAATTGACAGCTTTAAGGTGGAGGGGCGGATGAAGACCGCTCTGTATGTGGCTGTGGTGGCCCGGGCATACAGAAGGGCGATCGATGATTACAGGGAGGATCCCGGGAAATATCAGGCCAACTTGTCCTGGTATCGGCAGGAGATCGATAAGTGCACTAACCGGCAGTTTACCACCGGCTTTTATTTTGGAAAGCCGGATGAGAGCGCCCAGATCTACGGGAGCAGCACTTATCAGAAAAATTATACCTACTTAGGCACCGTGGAGCAGGTGGATAATGGGGGAAAGGCCCGCATTGAACAAAAGAACAAGTTTGTGGCGGGCGAGGAGATTGAGGTCATGAAGCCGGACGGGCGAAATATTTTGGCCCGGGTTCTGGGTATCACCGATGAGGAGGGCAATCCTTTAGAGAGCGCTCCCCATGCCCGCCAGGTGCTGTGGGTGGATTTGGGAACCAGACTTGAGCCCTATGATATTTTGCGCAGGGATGAGCGAAATTCATAGCAGGCCGGTTTGGGTTTAGGGACGAGGAGGGATGGGAAATGCTGACCTGGATTCTGGCAGCAGGGGCAGTGCTCTGCCTTGCCTATTTTATTACGATTGTGATATATTCCGGCATAGGGACCGCCTATGCCTTTATATGGTTTGTGTTTGCCGCAGGTTTGGGAATTACGGCTTTTTGCGTCCGCTGGTATGAACGGTATCCCAGACGGATTCCCTTACGGCTGCCGGTGTCCTTAGTGACTCTCTGCGGGGCCGGGCTGGTGATCATGCTAATGCTTCAGTTTTTGATCATAGGAAAGGTTCCCCAGGTGGCGGATTCGGATTTGGAATATGTGATTGTGCTGGGAGCATCCGTAAAGGGAGAAAAGCCCGGAAGAACATTGGAGCTGCGGCTTGACAAGGCGGCAGAGTATGCTCTTCAAAATCCGGAGACGATTATGATTCTTTCCGGGGGCAGAAGCGCGGGGCAGACAGAGACGGAGGCAGAGGTGATGAAGCGGTATCTTCTGGAAAAGGGGGTAAAGGATGAACAGATGATTCTGGAGACCAATTCTACCAGTACTGTGGAGAACATTGCCTACAGCCGGATGATCATTGATGTTTTGAGAAAACAGAAGCAGGAGCATCACCAGGATGAGCGGGCTTTGCCGGCTTATCTGCCATCGGTGATGATGCAGAGGCCGGACCACTCCCGCGAGATAGGGATTCTCACCAGCAATTTTCATCTGTACCGGGCTTTGCAGGTTGCCAAAAAGCAGGGAATGACAAAAGTCAGCGGGATTGCTTCACCCTCTGACCGGATTTTATTTTTGCACTTTTGTTTTCGGGACGGGCTTGCTGTCCTAAAAGAAAGGCTGGCAGGGAATATCTGACAGGGGAAGAGGAAATCGCCTTAAAATATCAGGAGGAAAATCAGATATGAGTCAATCAAGGGGTAAACAGTTAATGGAGCTTGAAAAGCTGGAGGCATACCGGGTGACGGATCACCGGCAGCTTGAGGAGATGCAGTCCCAGGGCATTGTGCTGGAGCACAAAAAGACAGGGGCAAAGGTATTTTTGCTTTCCAATGAGGATGAAAATAAGGTGTTCTGTATCGGCTTTCGCACGCCGCCGGACGACAACACGGGACTGCCGCACATTCTGGAGCACAGCGTGCTGTGCGGATCGGAGAAATTTCCTCTAAAGGATCCCTTTGTGGAGCTTGTGAAGGGGTCTTTAAACACCTTTTTAAACGCCATGACCTATCCGGACAAGACCGTGTATCCGGTGGCAAGCTGCAATGACAAGGATTTTCAGAATCTGATGGATGTGTATATGGATGCGGTGCTCCATCCCAATATTTACCGGGAGGAAAAGATTTTCCGGCAGGAGGGGTGGCACTATGAGCTGGAGGATGAGGATTCTTTGGTGATTTATAATGGTGTGGTGTACAATGAGATGAAGGGAGCCTACTCAGCCCCGGAGGGGATGCTGGACCGGTATACCCAGAGCGCTCTTTTCCCGGACAACTGCTACGGAAAGGATTCCGGCGGCGATCCGGCAGCGATTCCCGAGCTGACCTATGAGAAGTTTCTGGATTTCCACAGAACCTACTATCACCCCAGCAATAGCTACATCTACCTGTATGGGGATATGGATATGGCAGA
This sequence comes from uncultured Lachnospiraceae bacterium, assembly GCA_910586255.1. Lineage (GTDB taxonomy): Bacteria > Bacillota > Clostridia > Lachnospirales > Lachnospiraceae > Brotaphodocola. Next base: position 7,923 of record CAJUHR010000041.1, read on the forward strand.
GAAGCTTACCTGGCTGGATGAGGAATATTTGTGCCGCTATGACAAGCGGCCGGTGGATTCCCATATTTCGGAGCAGAAGCCCTTTGAAAAACCGGTGGAACAGGAGATTTTCTATTCCATTACCGAGGAGGAGCCGGAGGAGAATAAAACCTATCTTTCTCTCAGCACGGTAGTCGGCACGGATTTGGATCCTATGCTGTATGTGGCCTTTCAGATCCTGGAGTACACGCTTTTGGGAGCGCCGGGAGCGCCCCTAAAACAGGCGCTGATCGATGCGGGGATTGGCAAGGACGTGATGGGCGGATATGAGAGCGGGATCCTACAGCCGTATTTCACGGTTATTGCCAAGGATGCCAACCGGGAACAGAAGGGGGAATTTCTGGCAGTCGTAAAAGGAACCTTAAGAAAGCTGGCAGATCAGGGAATAAACAAAAAAAGTCTGAAGGCGGGGATGAATTATTATGAATTTAAGTACCGGGAGGCAGATTACGGCTCCACGCCCAAGGGACTGATGTGGGGCTTGCAGAGCTTAGACAGCTGGCTTTATGACGGAGATCCCATGATGCATTTAGAGTATCAGCACACCTTTGACCGGCTCAAAAAGCTGGTGGATGAGGGGTACTTTGAGCAGCTTATACGGGATTATCTTTTGGACAATCCCTTTGAGGCGGCGGTGATTTTAAGTCCCAAGAAGGGCCTTACGGCCAGGAAGGAGGAAGAGACGGCCCAGGCTCTTGCCGCCTACAAATCTTCCTTAAGCAGTGAGCAGGTGGAGAAGCTTATACAGTCCACAAAGGAGCTGGAGGATTATCAGGACACGCCCTCATCGCCGGAGGATCTGGCAAAGATTCCCCTGCTTCGGAGGGAGGATATCGGGAAAAAGGCGGAGAAGCTTCACTGGACCGAGAAGAGGGAGGACGGGATTGTGGTTCTCCATCACAACCTTTTCACCTCCGGAATCGGTTATCTGAAGGTGCTCTTTAAGACCGATGTGATCCCCCAGGAGGATTTGGGATATGTGGGTCTTTTAAAGTCTGTGCTGGGCGGCATGGACACGGAGCATTACTCCTATTCGGAATTGACCAGCGAGATTCATTTAAACAGCGGCGGTGTGGATATTTCTGTGGCATCCTACGCCAATTTAGAGGAGCCGGAGCATTTCACGGGAGCCTTAGTGGCAGGCGCGCGGGTTTTGTATGACCGGTTGGATTTCGGCTTTGAGATTCTGGAGGAGATTTTATGCCGGTCTGTTTTTGAAAATGAGAAGCGGCTTAAGGAGGTTCTCTGGGAGACCTGCTCCCGGGCAAAGATGAAGCTGGAAAATGCCGGTCACAGCACGGCAGTGTCCCGGGCCACCTCCTATTTCTCTCCAACGGCATATTTTAACGAGATTGTGGGCGGCACCTCCTACTTCCGGTTCCTGAAAGAAATATGTGACAATTTTGAGACTAAAAAGGACCATGTGATTGCCAGGCTGAAGGAGGTCAGCAAGGCTTTATTTACCTGCTCCAATATGATAATCAGCTACACGGCAAATGAGGAGGGCTACGAGAGACTTCCCCGGGCCATGAAAAAGCTGACCGACAGCCTGCCGAAAGGGGACAAAACGCACTATGAGTTTACCCATCCTGTCAAGAACCGCAACGAGGGACTAAAAACCTCCTCCCAGGTCAACTATGTGGCCCGGTGCGGGGATTTTAAGAAAGAAGGTTATGAATACACAGGAGCCTTAAAGATTTTGCAGGTGATTTTAAGCTATGATTATCTGTGGCTGAACATCCGGGTGAAGGGCGGCGCCTACGGCTGCATGAGCGGCTTTGGCCGGTCCGGGGAAGGGTATCTGGTGTCCTACCGGGACCCCAATCTGACCGAGACGGACCAGGTGTACGAGGGCATTGTAAAGTATTTGGAGGAGTTTGATCCGGATGAGCGGGACATGACCAAGTATGTGATCGGCACCGTCAGCAACTTGGATACCCCTCTCACTCCCTCGGTTAAGGGAGGCCGGGCCCTGTCGGCCTATTTATCCGGTGTGACCGATGAGATGCTGCAAAAGGAGCGGGATCAGGTGTTAGCTGCCACCAAGGAGGATATCCGGGTTCTGGCCGGACCTGTGAGGGCTATTCTTAAGACCGGAAGCTTCTGCGTAGTGGGCAATGAGGACAAGATCGAGGCCAACCGGGCGGCCTTTGGGGAAGTGCAGAACCTTTCCGGTGGCGTGGGGGGAAAGATGCCTGTGTCATAGAATGGGCATTACAAAGAAGGGGAGACAGGAGGAAATTTAAATGAAATATGCACATCAGCTTTCAGATATGATCAATGCCTTTTCACCGGCTCCGTTAAAGATTGATCAGATGGAGCAGTTTTATTGTAACGGCACTATGGAGTACCGTATGGGTGACAGGTTTTTTTCACCTATTGAAAATATTTTTGAAAGCTGTGTGGGTTTGGAGGGGCCTGCGGCATATTTGCTGCTGGGACACAGAGGCTGTGGAAAGAGCACAGAGCTGAATAAGATGTCCCAGCGGCTGATTTCTGAAGGATACTGTGTAAAGACCGTAAACTGCAGCATGGATTTGGACTTATTCAATATTGTATATTCGGATCTTTTTATCCTTATGGGGGAGGCTCTGCTGAAAATTGCGGAGGAATTGGATTGCAGGATTGAAGAAAGTCTTCTGGAAAGCATCATGAGCTTTTGGGATGACGGCACGGAGACCATCATATCTCAGGATGTGGCAGCCGCTTCCTTAGAGACAGGCGTCTCAGGAGAGACCAGGGGGCTGCTTGCAAATATTTTAAATATTTTTGTGAAAATTAAAACGGATCTGAAATTTAACGAGGAGACAAGAAAGGAATACCGCAGAAAAATAGTAATTCGGTCCAGTCAGTGGATCAAAATACTTAGCCGTGTATCGGAACAGATTGCAGAAAAAGCAGGCGGAAAGCGTCCCGTGATTATTTTTGAGGATTTGGATAAGCTGAATCCGGAGGATGCATGGAAGGTGTTTTATAATTACGCGGCAATCCTCTCAGGGATGACGTTTCCGGTTATTTACACCTTTCCCATAGGTCTGTCCTATGATGCCAGATTTTCGGCTATGGAAAGCTATTTTGCCACAGAGACCCTTCCTATGATAAAGATTGAAACAATAGACGGTCGTACCTTCCCGGACGGAATTAATATTATAAGAGAAGTTGTAAAAAAGCGTGCAAGCCTGGACTTGTTTGAGGAAGGTGTTTTGGAGAGACTGATTCGTTTTACGGGCGGTTCCCTCAGGGATTTATTCCATGGGATTAACGCATCGGCAAAGAGGGCGGTGCGCAGGGACAGCGACAGGATTTCCATGGAGGATGCAGAACGGGCCTTAGAGGAGTTAAAAACCTCTCTGACAAGACGGATTGAAGAAAAGGACTATCCATTTCTGCTGGATATTTATAATGGAAATAAAGAGCGGATACAAGACAGAAAGATGCTGCTGGAGATGCTTCAGGCATCGGTGGTTCTGGAATACAACGGAAAACGATGGCATAATGTCCATCCGCTGGTGGTGAGATTTTTCAGAGAACAGGGGCTGATTGAGGATGGAGGAGAGTAATCAGGACGGATACCGGACACTGGGCTGGATCATAAATGAGTCGGAACAAGGCTTATTTTTGGTGGTGGCTGATGAACTTGCACAGGCGGATATTATTGATGTTTACAGCCGGGGAACCGTGAAGATATATAATTACAAAGAGCATCCCGGCTCATACTCCTTTTTGGATTTGGAAATATGGATGGCGGCTTTTCCGGAAACACGGACGTTTATGGTTGCCAATCTGCATTTGGCAGTCCAGACGGAAGAGGATGTAAGGCGGTTAAATTTCAGCAGAGATATGATGGCCGGCCTGGAAAAAAATATTATATTCCTTGTAACTCCTTACGGGGATGATAAATTAGCAGTGGGGGCCTGTGATTTTTATTCCTTTATCAAGCTTCGGACAATATTTTCCAATTATGATTTGTTTCGGGGGATGAACGAAGAACAATTTCGTTTGATGAGTGACAGAGAATACAGGACCGGTGTGTGTAAAACGGAAATTTTAAGAGAGAAGCTGGGGAAACCATATGCCCTTATAAAACAGGCCAGGGCTTGTTTTAATAATGCTCAATATCATGAAAGCGAAGAATTGCTGCTCAGAGCCAGGGAATTGGTGGAGAATCAGCTTGGAGCAATGCATCTGGGAATGGCAGAAATCAATGACGAGCTGGGCAAGGTGTATCTGGGAATGGGAAGATACCGGGAAGCAAAGGAGCTCTATGAAAAAAGCGTGCAGATTAAAGAACAGGTGATGGGGGAGGAGCATCCGGACACAATCGCCAGCAAGGACAATCTGGCGCTGGCGTATCGGGAACAGGGGGAATACAAGAGGGCAGAGGAATTACACGAAAAGTGCCTTAAGCTGAGAAAGAGGGAGCTGGGAGAAGAGCATTTGGATATATTTCTCAGTTATATGAATCTTGCAAAGCTTTATGAAAAGCAGGGAAAGTATGAAAGAGCAGAAGAGTTATGCAAAAGGAGCCTGCAGATTAAGAACAAAATATGGGGAGAAACGGATCTGGATACAGCCTTTTGTTATGATCTTCTGGCATTGCTGAGTGAAAGGCAGGGAAAGTTAAAGAGGGCGGAGGAGCTGTGTAAAAAATGTCTGGAGATCAGAAAAAAAATACTGGGAAAGGATCATGCGTATACAGGCGTCAGCTATAATAATCTGGCATTATTGTATAAGAAGGATGGAAAATTTCAAAAAGCGGAGGAGCTATACGAAAAAAGTCTTGAGATACATAAAAAGACATTGGGAGAGACTCATCCGGATACCGCCACGGTCTATATAAATTTGGCAGGATTGTATGCAGATCAGGAAAAGTACAAAGAAGCAGAGACGCTGTATAAAAAAAGCTTACAGATTATAAAAAAGATGCTGGGAGAGGAACACCCGAATATGGCGGTGGTTTATAATCGTCTGGCCGGGATTTACAGGGAGCAGGGGAAGTACGGCCTGGCAGAAGAACTTTACAAAAAAAGTCTTCAGATAGACCAAAGGCTGTTAGGAGAGGACTATCCCCATACGGCAACCGTTTATAACGATTTGGCAAGGCTGTATGAGTTTCAGGGTAAATACAAGGATGCAGAAGAGCTTTACAAAAAAAGTCTTAAGATAAGAGTAAAAATACTGGGAAGAGAACATTCGGACACGGCCGAAAGCTATAATAATCTGGCGGTGATGTATGAACATCAGAAAAAAAATAAAAAGGCAGAACAATTATATAAAAAGAGCCTGCGGATATATATAAAAATATTTGGAGAGGATCACCCCCGAACAAAAATTATTTATAATAACGTTAAAAATTTTTATTTTTACCAAAACCCAAAGGGTAATTTTGAGCAGTGGCTGGAAGAAAATATAAAAGAATAAGAAACTGTCTGCTCATTTAAAAGGAAAACGGGCATGACAGCACAAGTATTCAGACGGTTAAAGAAGGAGCACATATGGAGCAGAATAATGAACAGAAAAAATCCGGCTTTGTGACCTTAATCGGCCGGCCGAATGTGGGAAAGTCCACGCTGATGAATCACTTAATCGGCCAGAAGATCGCCATCACCTCCTCAAAGCCTCAGACCACCCGCAACCGGATTCAGACGGTCTACACCGATGACAGGGGGCAGATTGTATTTTTGGACACGCCGGGGATTCACAAGGCCAAGAACCGGCTGGGAGAATATATGGTCAATGTGGCGGAGCACACCTTAGGGGAGGTGGACGTGATCCTCTGGCTGGTGGAGCCGTCCGCCTTTATCGGAGCCGGGGAGCGCCATATTGCAAAGCAGCTAAACAGGGTGAAGCAGCCGGTGATTCTGGTAATCAATAAGATTGATACATTAAAGGAGCAGAAGGAGATTCTGACCTTTATCGATGCCTATAAGGATATCTGTCCCTTTGCGGAGATTGTCCCGGTGTCGGCCTTAAAAAAAAGGAATACGGATGTGCTGACGGAGATGATTTTTAAGTATCTCCCTTACGGGCCCATGTTCTATGACGAGGATACGGTGACGGATCAGCCGATGCGGCAGATCGTGGCGGAGCTGGTGCGGGAGAAGGCTTTGCGTCTCTTGGAGGAGGAGATTCCCCACGGGATTGCGGTGACGGTGGAGAAAATGTCGGAGCGGAAAAACGGCATCATGGATATTGAGGCCACCATTGTCTGCGAGCGGGATTCCCACAAGGGGATTATCATCGGCAAGGGAGGCAGTATGCTGAAAAAAATCGGCTCCGGGGCCAGGCGGGAGATTGAGGAGATGATGGAGACGCAGGTCAATCTCCAGCTCTGGGTGAAGGTTCGCAAGGAGTGGCGGGACAATGCGCTTCTGATGAAGAATTACGGATATCAGGGGGATGTGTGATTTTGGCTGTGATTTGCGATTCCTTAACTTACTGACATGCGGACTGCAGGAGCACAAAGTGCGGAGCAATCCAGTATCAAAGGGGTCAAAAGACTTTTTGACCCCAACATCCTGACATTGGTTTGTGAACAGTAACACAATTTATAAAAGAGAAAAAAAGAGGAGGAAAAACATGATCATCGATTTTGCAAAAATGGAGGAGAAAAGGATACCGGAGTTTAAAGGCGGCAAGGGAGCTATGATTGCCCGGATGCACACGGACGAGCTGGGGAAGATTCTCTGCGGCAGGCTGGAGCCGGGCTCCTCCATCGGATTCCATAAGCATGAGACCGGCAGCGAGATCATCTATATTCTGAAGGGAAAGGCAGATTTTCTCTATAATGAAGGGACGGAGCAGGCGGATGCGGGAGGATGCCATTATTGTCCCAAAGGCCACAGTCATTCCATGATGAATAATGGAGATGAGGATTTGATATTTTTTGCTGTTGTGCCGGAGCAGTAACCTATGAGAGAGCAGGATGGGACTGACAGAGGACGGCGGCGAAGGAATGATTTATTGCTGGCCGCCGTTTTTTTGGGGTTGGCAGGGATTTTTGGCGCCGGCTATTTCTTTGCCCACCGGGCGCCGGCCATGACGGCGGAGGTTACCGTGGACGGACAGCTGGTGGATACCCTGGATTTGTCCGAAAATCAGGAGATTACCATTGAGGGGGTCCGGGACGGCAGAAACCGTCTGGTGGTGGAAAACGGGGAGATCTGGTGCGCGGAGGCGTCCTGCCCGGACAAGGTTTGTGTCCGTCAGGGAAAGCAGTCCCGGGACGGGGAGATGATCGTGTGTCTGCCTAATCGGATGACGGTGAAGGTCAGGGGAGAGGATTGACGGGAAATTCCGAAAGCCACAGCCGATAAAATCATGGGGACAGGAGAGACAGCGCAGAGATTGATTTGCAGAGAGACGGGGGAAAGGCAGGAAAACAGGGTGAGGGAAGCGGTGAGCCTGGTGGGCATGGTGTTAAAATCCACTCCGGTGGGGGAATATGACCGGCGTCTGGTAATCCTGACCCGGGAGAGGGGAAAGATCACGGCCTTTGCCCGGGGGGCCAAGAAGCCGGGAAGCAGACTGATGGCCGTTGGCCGTCCCTTTGTGTTCGGGAGGTTTAAGCTGTATGAGGGACGGGACGCCTACAGCCTGGCATCAGCGGAGGTGAAGAGTTATTTTACGGAGCTGGCAGAGGATGTGGAGGCGGCCTGCTACGGCTCCTATTTTCTGGAATTAGCCGATTATTACAGCCGGGAAAACATGGAGGGGGAGGAGCTTTTGCTTCTTCTCTATCAGTCTGTGCGGGCTCTTTTGAAACCGGCCCTGCCCGATTCTCTGGTTCAGCTGGTGTTTGAGCTGCGGGCCATGGCTGCCGGCGGGGAGTATACTCCCGGGCCTCCTAAGGCGGTCAGCGATTCGGCGGCCTATGCCTGGGAGTTTATTATCTCATCGCCCCTGGAGACGTTGTACACCTTTGTGTTAAAGGAGCCGGTTCAGCGGGAGTTAAAGGAATGTGTGGAGATGAATAAGAGGCGGTTTTTAGACCGGGAGTTTCGGTCGCTGGAGATTTTGCGGCAGATGCAGTGAGGATCAGTGGATGACTATATATGAAAAATGATTGACTATTTTCAGGTATTATTAGTGGTGAGCCCTACCGCAAAGTGGACTGCTAAAAGCGTTGGCAACTCTAATGGAGCTACTATACAAATGGCTATGCGGAAACGCATAGCCATTTTCAGCAAGGAGACATATGCAGACAAATTTCAGATTATACAAGGCAGATATGAAGTATATCCGTAATCTACATAATACAGATGATAAAGTACTCTCTGTTTCACCACAGGCAGGAAAGGATAATAGGGTATTAATAGGAATTGTAATTGCTTGTTGGATTCATAAATATTGCATATCCCTTTCATCGCCTAAAGAAAACATAAAAAATGAAAAATTCTATGGATTTTTCCAAGATTGAAGTAAACGGAAAATTATTAGGTGTTTTGAATTTTAATTTGATGATACCTATTAGTGACGAGCAACTACTGCTTGCTGATACAGCGATTTTCGGGAGAGATAGGAAAGCATCAAATATTACAAGAAACTATGTGCTCAGGAGTTGGAATGGTGTCAGGAAAATAGTGAAATGATTTGCAATAAAGCAAATGTTTTGTATAAGAAATACTTATCTAACGAGTCGTTTACAGGCAGAAACCGTTGTCTGAATTTCCCCATATTAGAAATAGCATGTAAAAAATATAATTTAACAATAAAGAAAGGCAAAAAATAACCTTTTTGCGAACATTACCATAATGTAACAATTCAGACTGCGGGGAATACATTATGAATTTAAGGAAAGTATTGAAAATATAAGGATTTGACGATATAATAGGAACACTGAACTTCAGCCATAATAGAGACAAGATGATGCAGACATCGGCCGCTGACTGTGCCGTTGCTTTCATAAGTCAGGACCGGCGTGCCTATGGCTGACGGAAAGTATATCGGCAGGAAGACGGCAGGATATTGCCGCACCTGTTTGTACCCGAATAAAGCGGGGCATGCAATGCTGTGAAACGCGCAGTAGAATGGAGGAAATGAGGAAATTATGAAAAAGCGCAGATTCATCGGGCTTCTGGCACTGGGAGCCGCCGGGTTTTTGATGGTTTCCTGCGGCAGTCTGGGAGGAAATGGCAAGTGGGCGGCCAGTGAGAACAGTATCTATGTGACAAAGGAGCTGGAGATCCAGAGTGCAATGGTTTTTACCTCAGCAGAGGCCAATGAGCTGTACAACCAGGAGGAGCTGGCAGAGGAGGCGAGAGCCTGGATACAGGATTACAATGTCTCCGAGGGAGCAGCCGCGGCCGCGGAAAACCATGATGGGATGAATAAGCTTCCGGTGGCTTTAAAATCCTTTCGTCTGGAAGGTCAGACGGGAGCGCTGGTGTTTGATTATAACACCCCGGAGGATTTTGTGAAATTTGCTCAGGCAGTGGGGGATGATACCCACACGGTCACTTCCCTTTCCGTGGGAGCGGCAGCCGATGTTCTGACATCGGGGGATTATTCCGGAACCTTTACTTCCATGGACGGAGCCGTGGCGGACTTAAGCGAGGTGACAAAGCAGAGCAAGTACAAGGCAGTGGCGGTGGAAGGAGCCGGGGTTGTCTGTCTGGAGGGAAAGGTAAAGTATATCTCAGCCGGCGACACGGTGATCCGGGATGAGCATACGGCCGTGACCGGAGAGGGAATCAATTACATTATATTTCAATAAGGGAGGAGACCTACATGGAAAAGACATTGGATAAGATTGTGGCACTGGCAAAGAGCAGAGGATTTGTGTATCCTGGCTCTGAGATTTACGGCGGACTTGCCAACACCTGGGATTACGGAAATCTGGGTGTAGAGCTTAAAAATAACGTAAAAAAGGCCTGGTGGCAGAAATTTGTCCAGGAAAGCCCCTACAATGTGGGCGTGGACTGCGCCATTTTGATGAATTCCCAGACCTGGGTGGCTTCCGGCCATCTGGGCAGCTTTTCCGATCCGCTGATGGACTGTAAGGCATGTAAGGAGCGTTTCCGGGCAGATCAGCTGATCGAAGGCTATATGGAAGAGCACGGGATCAAGATCGAGGGCTCAGTGGATGCCTGGTCTCAGGAGGATATGAAAAAATACATTGACGACAACAACATCTGCTGCCCAAGCTGCGGCAAGCATGATTTTACGGATATCCGCCAGTTCAACCTGATGTTTAAGACCTTCCAGGGTGTGACTGAGGATGCCAAGAACACAGTGTATCTGCGGCCGGAGACGGCTCAGGGTATTTTTGTCAATTTCAAAAATGTCCAGAGAACCTCCAGAAAGAAGGTGCCCTTCGGCATTGCCCAAATCGGTAAGTCCTTTAGGAACGAGATTACGCCCGGGAACTTTACCTTCCGCACCCGTGAGTTTGAGCAGATGGAGCTGGAATTTTTCTGTAAGCCGGACACGGACCTGGAGTGGTTTGCCTACTGGAAGCAGTTTTGTATTGACTGGCTGAAGGCCTTAGGAATGAAGGACGAGGAGATGCGGGCCAGAGACCATGAGCCGGAGGAGTTGAGCTTTTACAGCAAGGCCACAACGGACATTGAATTTTTGTTCCCCTTCGGCTGGGGTGAGCTGTGGGGCATCGCAGACCGGACCAACTATGACTTAAGCCGCCATCAGGAGACCTCCGGACAGGATCTGTCCTACTTTGATGACGAGACCAAGGACCGGTATATTCCTTATGTGATTGAGCCCTCCCTGGGAGCTGACCGGGTGACCTTAGCTTTCCTCTGTGCCGCCTATGACGAGGAGGAGATCGGCGAGGGAGATGTGCGGACCGTGCTTCATTTCCACCCGGCTTTAGCCCCGGTGAAGGTAGGGGTGCTGCCGCTTTCCAAGAAGCTGGCTGAGGGAGCGGAGAAGATCTATGGGGAGCTGAGCAAATATTACAACTGTGAGTATGACGACCGGGGGAATATCGGCAAGCGCTACCGCAGACAGGATGAGATCGGAACCCCCTTCTGCGTGACCTATGACTTTGAGTCAGAGACCGATGAGGCAGTGACGGTCCGCGACCGGGATACCATGGACCAGGTGCGGGTGCCGATTGCAGAGCTGAAAGCATATCTGGAGGACAAGTTCCGGTTTTAAAATTATGACGTTTCCTATAGAAAGGAGAGGACCGCTATGCCGCCTGTCAGCTTACTGGTAAAGCCGTCCTCCGGCAACTGCAATCTGCGGTGTGACTATTGCTTTTATTATGACACAATGGAAAAGCGGCAGCAGGCCTCCTACGGATTTATGTCGGAGGAGACCCTGGAGGCTCTGATCAAAAGGGCCCTGGCATTTGCCACCAAAAGCTGCACCATTGCCTATCAGGGAGGGGAGCCTACCTTGAGGGGGCTGGACTTTTTTTCCCGGTCCATAAAGCTGGAGGAGAAATACAACAAAAACCATATTCCGATTCATCACGCCATCCAGACCAACGGCTATTATTTAGACAGGCAGTGGGCGAAGTTTTTCCGGGACAATCATTTTCTGGTGGGAGTGTCCTTGGACGGCGGCCCGAAGCTTCATGACCAGTACCGGCGGACGCCCACGGGGGAGGGAAGCTTTTACCGGGTCATGGAGCATGTGGAGCTTTTGAAACGGGAGCGTGTGGATTTTAACATTCTCTCGGTGGTAAACGGGCAGACGGCCCCCCATATCCGGAAGACATACCAGTTTTACAAGAAAAACGGGCTGAATTATCTCCAGTTTATTGCCTGTCTGGATCCGTTTGGGGAGGAGCCTGGAAAAAGGGAGTATTCCCTGACCCCCCAGGTCTACGGAAGATTTCTCACAGAGCTCTTTGAGCTGTGGTATGAGGATCTGAAGGCGGGGAGACAGCCCTATATCCGGCAGTTTGAAAATTATATTGCCCTTTTATTAGGACAGCCCCCGGAGGCCTGCGATATGCGGGGAATCTGCTCCAAGCAGTACGTGGTGGAGGCGGACGGAGGGGTGTATCCCTGTGATTTTTATGTGCTGGACGAATACCGCCTCGGCAATGTACACCGCAATACCTTTGAGGAGATCGATCAGGCCCGGGAAAAGCTGGGCTTTGTCCGGGAATCCATGAAAAAGGAGGAAGGGTGTGAGAAATGCCGTTACTATGCCCTTTGCCGCGGAGGCTGCCGCAGGACCAGACTGGAGACGGCCGGAAATCACCAATATTTTTGTGAGGCCTATCAGATGTTTTTTGATGCCTGCCTTCCGGGGATGATGGAGATTGCCGGTTGGGTGGGAGGCAATGCCAGTACCAGGTAAGAGCGGAAGGGAAAGGCTTGCACAGAGACTGGACATGGGAATGTGGTAAGAGATGAGCAGTTTCTAAGAAACAGAGGTCAGGGGTGTCTGTTACAGACATTTCCTGACCTCTTCGATTACCAGGGAAATAATATCATTCAGGGACAAACCGTCCGCGCCGATCACCTGATGGTTGCAGCGGTTCACCGGCATGAGAAGCTGACGGGCCCGGCTTTGTCCCACAGCCACAGCCATAGCCGGCGTCACCTCCCCGTGAAGGGAGTCGGCAATCACAATGCCGATGGGCCCGATAATCAAATCCGAATCTCTGGCAGCCACAATCACCGGGTTCTCTCCGGTGGCGCCAAAGTCGGCGCCGGCCTTTAACATGGCGGCAGTGGCTGTGCTGTTGGTGCCAACGGCCAGGATTTCCTGGCGGGGAAATTGTTTCTTTAATTGTTCAATGATGGCTCTTCCCATCTTGCCTCCCTGGCCGTCAATTACTGTGATTTTTTTCATAAATGTTCTCCTCGTTTCTTTTTTTGACTAATTTTACAGGCGTGCAGAGGGCGCTGACAGCAGGTATTTATTCACCGGAATTTGGGCGATGTTGTACCAGCTCCGGGCGGTTTCGTTTTCGCCATTCATTAGGAGGAAGGTGCATGACCCCCCGAAATGCCCGGGTAAAATGAAACTGGTTCGGATAGCCGACCTGGCCGGCTATTTCTGAGATGGTCAGTCTGGTGGAGCGAAGATACTCACAGGCCTTGTGAATCCGGTATGCAATCAAAAATTCCTGGGGGCTCTTCTGCGTCATTTTCTTAAACAGTTTGCTGAAATAGCTGCGGTTTAAACCTAAATGGGTGGCCATGTCTTCCACTGAGATTTCTTTCATATAGTTGTTTTCAATGTAGTCAACAGTGGACTGGACATAGAACTTTTTGATGTCATCTTTGGGAAGGGGCCTGGCGGTGGAGGAATACTGAATGAGGGCGCCGAAAAACAGGTACGTGTATCCTACAACCTGGGCGGGGAGCATATCCGGTTCATCCAGCATGTGCAGCAGACAGGAAAACACTTCCTGGCAGCCGGCTTCTGTGGAGGCGTTGAAAATTGGGCTGGCCTGAGAAAGGCCGGCGTGGTTTAAGAATTCCCTGGCCTTCAGCCCGTCAAATTCAATCCACATATATTCCCATGGCTCGTTGCCGTCAGCGCTGTAATGGACGATTTGATTGGGCTCAATGAGAAAGGCCTGGTCCTTGCGGAGCCGGTAGCAGGCAGATTGTCCCTGGGGGCCGGTTTGGTAGGTGCCCTTGCCGGAAAGGATGCAATGGATCAGATAATGGTTGCGTATGGCAGGACCGAAGGTGTGGTAGGGCTCGCATTGTTCCCGGCCGTATTGGTAGATGGTGATGTCAAAGTAGTCGTTGCTGAGAAATAAGCAGTTCTGCATGGAGAAGTCCCTCTTTTTCCGGAAGGTGTAAAAACAGCACAGGATTGGTTCCGTCAATATATACCAAAATGTGTCCTGCTTTTTTGATGCGTAAAAAAAGAACACATTTTGGCATATGAAAGATCATACCATCACATGTACAAAGCTGTCAAGAGGTGGTATGATCTTTTTGTAAGCCAAAACCCCGGGGATGCTTTTTTAGTTACTGTTCACGTGCGCTCACAGCAATCAGCAAAAATCCATGAAAATCGCCTGCAGCAATGGGATTTTTGCTTGCCAACTTAAGTTGTTGTACGGTCATCGCAGCAAATGCCCAGACCTACCTGAACAGCAGCATTTTTTACACCTGAATCATCATACCGTAACTGAAAGGCAGCTTTTTGGTATGCTTTGATGTAATTGAATGGAAATCAGAAGCAGTAGTGTGATAACATATAGCGGAATGTGTCTGCAATATTGAAAAGGAGAGAGTGAGAGTTGAAAGGATGGAAAAGCTATTTGTCCGTTTTGACAGCTGGTGTATTAGGAGTTTCACTGACTGCATGCGGGGGAAGCGCCGGTGGAAAGGGTTCGGCAGAAGGAAGTGATGGCGGGGCGCTGACCGTTTCAATCTGGGATAATAATCAGCTGGCAGGGCTGACTGAGATTATGGGGGATTTTACTGAAAAGACAGGAATCGGGGTTGAAATTCAGGTAGTGCCCTGGGATCAGTACTGGACGCTTTTGGAGGCGGGGGCTCAGGGCGGCACTTTGCCGGATGTCTTTTGGATGCACTCAAATTACAGCCAGAAATTTATGAGCAATGATATGCTTTTGGATTTGACGGATAAGGTGGCTTTAAGTGAGACTATCGATATGGCAAATTATTACGAGGATATTGCGCAGCTGTATCAGCTGGACGGGAAGATTTATGGGATTCCCAAGGATTATGACACGATTGGTCTCTGGTATAACAAGAAGATGTTTGATGAGGCGGGACTGGATTATCCAGATGAAAGTTGGACCTGGCAGACCCTGGCCGAGACGGCAAAGAAGCTGACCAGGGAGGATGGAAGTCAGTATGGTTTTGTGTCTCCGGCAAGCTATAATCAGGACGGATATTACAATTTGATTTACAGTATGGGCGGCAGTGTGCTGAGTGAAGATAAAAAGCAGTCTATGTGGGATTCCCCGGAGACAAAGAAGGCGATGCAGTGGTGGTATGACAATCTTGTGACTGTATGCATGCCGTCTCAGCAGGTGATGGGTGAGACATCATCTGACATTCTTTTCAGCTCCGGCAAAGCGGCTATGGTTATGCAGGGTTCTTGGATGGTGGCAGCCTACAAGGCCAATGAATATACTGATGCAAACTGTGATGTGGCTGTTCTGCCAAAGGCAGAGGACGGCAACCAGATCTCTATCTACAATGGACTGGGATGGGCAGCGGCTGCTGAGGGGGACCGGACGGAGGATGCGTGGAAGCTTTTGGAGTATTTGGGAAGCAAGGAGGCACAGACCAAGCAAGCTCAGCTGGGAGTGACCATGTCTGCATACAAGGGGACATCGGATACATGGGTGTCTTGTGCGCCGGAGTTTAACCTGCAGGCCTTTTTAGATATGTCTGAGAAGATGGTAATCCGGCCTTACAGCAGAAACACAAAGGCATGGGAGGATTATTCCCAGGAAACTATGGTGAAGGCGTATACTGGAGAGATGCCTATGGATGCGATCTGTGAGGATATCGCAGCTTACATGAACAAACAGCTGGCAGAAGAAAACTAAGACAGAAGGGATCTGGCGAAGAAAAGCATATGGCAATTACCTTTAATGAAAAGACAAAAGTATTTTCGATGCATACAAAGAACAGTACCTGGCAGATGCAGGTCAGTAAATACGGACACCTTTTGCACCTATACTATGGAAGAAAAATTTCGGAAGGGGAGTTGTCTTATCTGGTTAGGGGAATTAACCGCGGCTTTTCGGGAACTCCCTATGAGGCCGGAGAGGACCGGGCCTATTCTCTGGATACTTATCCCCAGGAATACTCCGCCTTCGGAGTAGGAGATTACAGGGAGGCATGTCTTTGTGTGGAGCATGAAGACGGGAGCCGGGCAGCGGAGCTGCTGTTTGATTCCTGTGAAATCTGTCAGGGAAAATATATGCTTTCAGGGTTGCCGGCTGTGTGGGCCGACAAGGGTGAGGCGGAGACACTTAAGATTCTGTTAAAGGATAAGGCCTCCGGGGTGGAGGTGACATTGCTTTACGGAGTATTTGAGGAATACGATGTGATTACCAGGGCATGCCGGATCCGAAATGGAGGCGAAACAGAGGTTTGGCTGGAAAGGGCTCTTTCTGCCTGTCTGGATATTCAGAGAGATGATCTGGAAATGATAACGTTTTATGGCCGTCATACAATGGAACGTCTGATAGAGCGGGGGAAATGCCGTCATGGAAAGATCGTGGCAGACAGTCTTCGGGGCTCCTCCAGCCATCAGCAAAATCCCTTTGTCATTCTCTGTGAGACAGGGGCCGGGGAGGAATGGGGAGAGTGCTATGGAATGTCACTGGTTTACAGCGGGAGTTTTTTGGCTGTGGCAGAGGTGGATCAGCTGAATCAGACCCGGTTTGTTATGGGGATTCATCCTCAGGGTTTTCGATGGAAGCTAAAAGCAGGGGAGGAGTTTACTGCTCCGGAGGTGATCTTTTCCTTTGGCGGCAGTGGGTACGGCGATCTGTCCCGCAATCTTCACCGGCTTTACAGAGAGCATCTGACGCGCGGTAAATACAGGGATAAACGGCGTCCGGTGCTGCTAAACAACTGGGAGGCAACAGAATTTCATTTTACGGAGGAACAGCTTTTGTCCCTGGCGGCCGATGCAAAAGAGCTGGGAGTGGAGCTGTTTGTGATGGACGATGGATGGTTTGGCGGACGGAACCATGATCGGTGCGGGCTGGGCGACTGGAGAGCCAACCCAAAGAAGCTGCCAAAAGGCGTGAAAGGTCTGGCAGAAAAGATTCATCAGCTGGGGATGGAGTTTGGAATCTGGATTGAGCCGGAAATGATCAATGAGGACAGCGATCTGTTCCGGACGCATCCGGACTGGTGTCTTACGGCGCCGGGGCGGACGCCCAACCGGGAGAGAGGCCAGCTGGTGCTGGATATGAGCCGTCCGGAAGCACGGGATTATTTGTTTGACAGTATTGGGAAAATCCTCAGAAAAGCCAAGGTGGATTATGTCAAATGGGATATGAACCGAAGCCTTTCGGATGTGTGGTCCGGGGCATGCTCTGCTATGAGACAGGGGGAGATCGGGCACAGGTACGTTTTAGGGGTGTACGAGCTTATGGAGCGCTTTGTCAGTTGCTTTCCGGATATATTGTGGGAGGGCTGCTCCGGAGGGGGAGGACGCTTTGACGCAGGAATGCTGTATTATATGCCTCAGATTTGGTGCAGCGACAATACGGATGCCATTGAGCGGATCTCGATTCAATATGGTACTTCCTTTGGGTATCCCGTCAGCAGCATTGGCGCTCATGTGTCGGTCAGTCCTAATTTGCAGACCGGCCGGACCATGCCCCTTGCGACCCGGGGAATTGTGGCTATGGCAGGGGCTTTTGGATATGAGCTGGATGTGAGAAAGCTAAACTGCCGGGAGCGGGAGCTTATAAGAGAACAGATCCGGTGGTATAAGCAGTATCAGGAGCTGATGCTTTACGGAGATTATTACCGTCTGACAAAGACGGAGGAGAATCAGGATTTTGCGGCCTGGCAATTTGTCAGCAGGAATCAGAAGCTGTCTCTGGCCAGTGCTGTTTGTCTTCATGCACGGTCAAATCCTCTGTTTGGCCGGATACGGCTAAAGGGTCTTAAGGAGGATGCCTGGTATCAGGTTCGCCGGGAGAGGCTGACAGACGAGCCGGGAATGGAAAGCGAAGAGCAGGAAGTGACCATGTGTCCGGGAGGCGGGCTGATGCATGCGGGAGTGAATCTGCCGGTGTTTGAGAAGGATTATGAGAGTGTAAGGTTTGTAGTGGAAATGATGGAATGTTGATTGATGTGAATAAGGGACAGCCGGCGGCTGTCCCGTTTTTGACAATATGCACCCGAGCGCATGTTTCTCTCAGAACAGATTTGCTGCTTTAAGACCGGGTTCCTCTACTGTATTCCCTCATATTCGGAAGAGCCAAAGCCTAGAATCATGATAAAAACAGGCTCTAAAAAGATCAGACCCAGAGTGAAGCCGATATCATGACCAAAAGCTCTTGAGAGCTTATGTAACGAGATTATGTTCATAATCTCTATGACCAGAATAGCGATTATGTAGAGGGGTGTCAGAAGCGTGTTTAAAGGGTAGATCCATACTGTGCTGAAAATCAGGGCAAAGCAGCCTAAAGTGATGAAATAATACCGGACATCCCAGGTGAATCGGTATTGAACATAGCCGGAATAAAGGGGAATTAAAGACGCCCATCCCGGCTCGCCAGCTTTTGAAAAAATTTTCCAATAGGCGATGATCATGAGAACAGGTATGGATAATGCGAGAATAAATATTAGGATTGATAGGATTGCTAAGATGATATCCATGGTGGCGTGACCTCCTGACAGTGTAAATATTTTATTCCTGATTTTTGTCTGTTGCCGGATTTGGCAATGGCTTTCGGAATTTTTCTTGGGTTCATTTTACCACGAATTTCAGGAAGTTTCAATGGCATTTGCTGTTACGTTCACAGGGTACCTGTGAACAGTAACCCCGCTCTGCCCGAGCTGAGACAAATTTATTTAGAAGTTCTGGTTTTCCGGAAAAAAATTTGGTAAAATATTCAAGACGACATTAATTATCATTCACCGGAATGGCTGTGAATGGAGAAAATTCTCAATTTTCAGAAAGAGAGGTAAAAGAATGGCAAAGGTTTATGCAATGCTTGCAGATGGGGCAGAGGAGGTTGAGTGTCTTGCAGTGGTGGATATTTTGCGAAGATGTAAAATTGAGACCGTTCTGGTATCTGTCAGCGAAACAAAGAGTGTGGTCAGCTCCCACAATGTAAAGCTTGAGGCAGATGCCACGGTGGAGGAAACAGACTTTTCAGACGGGGATGTGATCTTTCTGCCGGGCGGACTGCCGGGGGCGGAGAATTTGTCGGCCTGTGAGCCGTTGATTGATGCTCTTATTCAGGCTGATAAGGATGGCAGAAGAATTGCGGCTATCTGCGCGGCGCCGGGAGTGGTGCTGGGACGCCACGGATTTTTGAAGGGGAGGACAGCTACCTGCTATCCGGGATTCGAGAAGGAATTTCAGGGTGGTGAGTATACCAAACAGGGAGTGGTCACAGACGGGAATATTACCACGGCCCGCGGCCTGGGATTTGCCATTGATTTAGGCATTGAGCTGGTAAGGCTTTTGGTCAGTGAAGAGGCGGCGGAGGATGTGAAGGGGAAAATTCAGTATTGCTGACAGCTTGCGGATTTTCTGCAGCAGTCCGGGCAAAAAGCCTATAAAAAGTATTTACGGAAATCAGTAGCAGCAGGAAAATCGTATATGCGAACAGAAACCAGATATCCGAAAATGACAGAATATGAAAGCATTTACACAAAAATTAGCAGATTTTTGGATAATTTTTTTCCATTATTTTGAAGAAAAGAACTTTACTAGAATATAAAATATGTTATACTTATACCAGACCGCCGGAGGGCTTTTTCGTCATGGGAATTTTGCCGAAGGCGGGGAAAATCTGTAGAAAAACCAGAGTTTTGTTAGTCTACACATTAATAGGAGGAAAACATTTATGGCAAACAAGTGGGTGTATTTGTTCACTGAGGGCAATGCCGACATGCGGAATCTGTTAGGCGGCAAGGGTGCCAACTTAGCGGAGATGACCAACTTAGGTCTTCCGGTGCCTCAGGGCTTTACCATCACAACGGAGGCATGTACCCAGTATTATGAGGACGGCAGAAAGATTAATGACGAGATCATGGGTCAGATTATGGAGCATATCACCAAGATGGAGGAGATCACCGGCAAGAAGTTCGGCGATAAGGAGAATCCCCTTCTGGTATCGGTTCGTTCCGGTGCGAGAGCATCCATGCCGGGTATGATGGACACCATCTTAAACCTGGGCCTGAACGAAGAGGTTGTGGATGTTCTGGCAAAGAAGTCAGGCAATCCCCGCTGGGCCTGGGACTGCTACCGCAGATTTATCCAGATGTTCTCCGATGTGGTTATGGAGGTTGGAAAGAAATATTTTGAAGAGCTGATTGACAAGATGAAAGAGGAGAAGGGCGTGACGCAGGACGTAGAGCTGACCGCTGACGACTTAAAGGAGCTTGCCAACCAGTTTAAGGCTGAGTATAAAGAGAAGATCGGCGAGGACTTCCCCACTGACCCGAAGGTACAGTTGATGGAGGCTATCAAGGCCGTGTTCCGTTCCTGGGACAATCCCCGTGCCAATGTGTACCGCCGCGACAACGATATTCCCTATTCCTGGGGTACAGCCGTTAATGTGCAGATGATGGCATTCGGCAACATGGGCGAAACCTCCGGCACTGGCGTTGCCTTTACCCGTGACCCGGCTACGGGTGAGAAGCATCTGATGGGCGAGTTCCTTATGAACGCTCAGGGCGAGGACGTTGTGGCCGGTGTCCGCACACCTCAGAAGATCGACCAGTTAAAGGAGGTTATGCCGGAGGTTTACGATCAGTTCGTAGGTATCTGCAGCACCCTGGAGGATCACTACAGAGATATGCAGGATATGGAGTTCACCATTGAGGACAAGAAGCTCTACATGCTGCAGACCCGTAACGGTAAGAGAACAGCCAAGGCTGCCTTAAAGATCGCCTGCGACTTAGTGGACGAGGGTATGATCGATGAGAAGAAGGCTGTGAAGATGATTGACCCGCGTAATCTGGACACCCTGCTTCATCCCCAGTTTGACGCGGAGGCCCTCAAAAAGGCTGAGCCTCTTGCCAAGGCGCTGGCTGCTTCACCGGGCGCTGCCTGCGGTAAAATCGTATTTTCTGCCGAGGATGCCAAGGCATGGGCCGCCAGAGGCGAGAAGGTGGTTCTGGTTCGTCTGGAGACCTCTCCCGAGGATATCGAGGGCATGAAGGCTGCTCAGGGTATCCTGACTGTCCGGGGCGGTATGACCAGCCATGCAGCGGTGGTTGCCCGCGGTATGGGAACCTGCTGTGTATCCGGCTGTTCCGAGATCACCATGGACGAGGCCAACAAGAAGTTCACCTTAGCCGGCAAGGAGTTCCACGAGGGCGATCCCCTGTCCATCGATGGTTCTACCGGTAAAATCTATGAGGGCATTATCCCCACCGTGGACGCCACCATCGCCGGTGAGTTCGGCCGTATCATGGCCTGGGCTGACAAGTACAGAAAGCTGAAAGTGAGAACCAACGCAGACACTCCGGCTGACGCAAGGAAGGCCAGAGAGTTAGGCGCCGAGGGTATCGGCCTTTGCCGTACCGAGCATATGTTCTTCGAGGGCAACCGTATCGATGCATTCCGTGAGATGATCTGTGCGGAGACCTTAGAGGAGAGAGAGGCAGCTCTGGAGAAGATTCTTCCCGAGCAGCAGGGCGACTTCGAGAAGCTCTACGAGGCTTTGGAGGGCAACCCGGTTACCATCCGTTTCCTGGATCCGCCGCTGCATGAGTTCGTTCCCACCGAGGAGGAGGATGTGAAGAAGCTGGCCGATGCCCAGGGCAAGAGCGTGGAGCACATCAAGGCCATGATCGATTCTCTCCATGAGTTCAACCCCATGATGGGCCATCGCGGCTGCCGTCTGGCTGTCACCTACCCGGAGATTGCTAAGATGCAGACCAAGGCTGTGATCCGTGCCGCTATCAATGTGAAAAAGGCTCATCCCGACTGGAATCTGGTTCCGGAGATCATGATTCCCTTGATCGGCGATATCAAGGAGCTGAAATATGTGAAGAAGTTTGTGGTTGAGACCGCAGACGCTGAGATCGCTGCAGCAGGTGCAGACCTTAAGTATGAGGTTGGTACTATGATCGAGATCCCGAGAGCAGCCCTGACTGCGGACGAGATTGCCAAGGAGGCTGAATTCTTCTGCTTTGGTACCAACGATCTGACCCAGATGACCTACGGCTTCTCCCGTGACGATGCGGGCAAGTTCTTAAACGCTTACTACGATGCCAAGATCTTCGAGAATGATCCCTTTGCCAAGCTGGATCAGACCGGCGTGGGCAAGCTGATGGAGATGGCCATCAAGCTGGGCAAGCCGGTACGTCCGGACATGCATGTGGGTATCTGCGGCGAGCACGGCGGCGACCCCACATCCGTGGAGTTCTGCCATAAGATCGGTCTTGATTATGTGTCCTGCAGCCCGTTTAGGGTGCCCATTGCCAGACTGGCGGCGGCACAGGCGGCTATTATCCTTGGATAGGTAATCATATAGTGGTGTAGAAGGATAACGACTACTAGATATAGTATGAAGTAAAAAATGAGAGATATTCAATCGTAAAATATTGGGTATCTCTCTTTTTTGTGGGAAAAATAGAGGTAGGGATTTTATGAATAAATAGTTGGTTACAAAGAGAAAAGAATGTGTTATGATAATAATAAGATAAATAAGGAGGCTGGTAGAGGATATGTCGATTGTAGGATATTATGATGGAACGGCTGTACGAGTAAATGAACCATTACCAATAAATCAAAAAGTCATAGTGATTCCTGTGGAAAATGAGATGGAATGGGAAGAATCAGCAGCGGGTGTACTTCATCAGTATGCAAATACATCTCTGATTGAACAAGAAAAAGATGCTTGGAGGAAAGCGGTGGTAGAAAAGCATGGAAGGAAATAAAGCTTTATTAGATG
Organism: uncultured Lachnospiraceae bacterium; assembly: GCA_910586255.1. GTDB lineage: Bacteria > Bacillota > Clostridia > Lachnospirales > Lachnospiraceae > Brotaphodocola. Next base: position 30,496 of record CAJUHR010000041.1, read on the forward strand.
CAAATGCTGTTCTAAGGTTTTTACTGAGAGATAATGAAGAACAGTTTATCTATATAAGGAAAATGGTAAGAACTAAAAGTTGCTATGTAACATTAGAAGTGATGGCAGAAGTTTGTTATGTATTAGAAGGGCTTTACCAGGTTTCCAGGGAGGATATTATAAGCTGTTTTCGTAAATTGAATAATGATATTATTATTTTATATGCAGATGTGTTGCTTCGGGCGTTGGAAATTTTTGATAAAACTCCAAAACTTGATTTTGTAGATTGTCTTTTATATGGTTATAAGAAGGAAAAAGGAATTAATATCATAACCTTTGATAAAAAATTACAAAAGAAATTGGAAGATATTTAATTATAAAAGAGATATTCAATCGTAAAACATTGGGTATCTCTCTTCTTTTGTTATTTTTTGGGTTTGGTGGTTAGGACAATTAAAAGGGGTTCCAGGGGGTTTTTAC
>CAJUHR010000042.1 GCA_910586255.1 uncultured Lachnospiraceae bacterium
TCTTATCTTTCTTATATTTGGCCGGATACTCAATCCCTTGAGATTCTATAACATTCTTTATCTGCCCCAGACTCATTCCATCAAGGCATAAACTGAACATCAATTTCACTGATTCCATTTTTTCACTATCCATAACTACTACATCATATTTTTCATGTCTCATAAATCCATATGGGATTTTTTCTGTATTTTTTCTGCTCATATAACCTTTTTCCATTCGTAAAATATTCATACTGCCAGTTTAAACATTGTATAAAACCACCTAAATTCATTTATCTATTAGACGAAGTACAAAGCAAACGCTGTATCGATAATTCTTTTGTATCCTATAAAGCAGCAAAAAAGCAGGCTAATGAATTATTTCATTCATCATCCTGCTCATAAAGCCAATTAAGAAATTAATTTTTTACTTTCCTGTCCTCTTATCAAATAACCCCCATCACTCCCACAACCCAATAAATCACGCCAAGCACCCAGCTTGCCAAAATCCCATAAAGTATCACCGGTCCCGCAATGGTAAAGATCTTACACCCAATCCCAAACACCTGTCCCTCCGCCTTATACTCAATCGCCGGCGCCACTACCGAATTGGCAAACCCGGTGATCGGCACCAGGGCGCCGGCGCCGCCCCACTTGACTATCTTCGGATACACATTCATCCCTGTCAGCACGACACTGAGAAGAATCAGTTCCAGCTGCATCCATGTGACAGCCGTCTCCTTTTCCATCCCCCAAAGATTCATCATACTCATCATGGAAATCTGCCCCAACAGACAGATGGTTCCTCCTGTCACAAAGGCCCGAAGCATATCAAATCCTAATGGATGGGTGGGTGTAACCTTCTTTACATATTTATCATACTCCTGCTTATTTAATTCCATAATCATCTCTCCTGGCATTATCTTTATTTTTGAATCTGAAAAGCTGTACCAAACGGCTTTTCTTCACAGGCACATCCCCTTGACAAAATAGACCAATGACCCGGTAAGCTTTCCCAATGCAACGGACAGAATCACATATTGAAGGCCTACGGCAAGGCCGATTCTCCGGTTAATCACCGGAAGGGCCTTTAGTGTCTCTGCCAGAGACATGACAAGACATCCCACAAAGATTCCGGAAGAGAGGCCGAAGACCCCTAACACCAGTTTGCCTGCCATGCCTAAGGGAATGTAAATCTCGTAGATATCTGAGATATTTCCCAACACTCCGCCTGCAATAATTATAGTCTCATAAAGCATGATTCGCTTGGTTTTTGTTTTTCCCATAATGCGGGGAAATATGCCGATTATGACGAGAAAGGCAAATACCCCTGCTGCAATGATTCCCCCGGCGCTCAGTCCTAAAAAGCCCAGGATAAAGCTCTTCCAAAGAGGAATACCAAAAAGCCCGGCTGTCATTCTACTGAACATCAATTCCCTGCTCCTTTCTCCCATCGTTCTGAATCAGGGTTTTGCTGATGTTGTCCTCATACAGGCGCATCTCCACCTCCAGAGGGGTGGGGTCGGTATTTAACTTCCATTTGGCAAAATGATTGAAAAATATGGTAATTCCCAGAGCAAGTCCGATGGAATAGGTCAATTCCAAAATTGTAAAACCATCGGCCTCGCTTCCGGTAACCAGCCGGTATAGCTCCTGAAACACATCCCGCACATTTGCATCATTATTAAAAGTCATAATGGCAAATGCCGCGCCAAAAAAACAGACAATACAAACAAATACTGTTTTTGCCCACTGCCACAGATATCTGGGAGCTTTGGGAGGTTGATAGTCGATAATATACTCCACTTTTCCTACATTATTCACCTGAATAGAGGAATCAAGTGTTTCCAGCTTTTCAATTACATCCAATGCATTTTCCACAAACCGGTGATCCTTATCCTCCTTGATATGCTTTACCTTCACGCACTCACATTTGTTCCGGATATGAGGGTCGCTGCAGTAAATTTTTGCTACATCCTTCACATAAACATCTTTGGAGTGAACCTCCGTAATCTCACTCAGGTTCAGATAGACGGTTTTTGTTTCACTGCTCACAGTGCCACCTCCTGAGCCTGCCTTACCAGGGTCCCTCCCGGCTCCATCTGCCTGACTGTCCCGAACAGACAATACCAGGCAATGAGAGCCGCCACTGCCAAAAATAAAAACACAGCTGTCAGTCCTATTAAATGCCTTAAAAAGTTCATACACTCACATCCTTTTCTCCATAACAGCTCAGATGAATATCCGTTTTTCCACATCGGGCGAACGCACGATGCTTCTTGTTCGGCGTAAGCCGGACAGGAAGATGCCCCGTGAACAGTAACAAATATTTTTCTGCCTGCCCTTTTAAGCAAACAGAAAGCATTGGATGTCCGTCCAATATAAAATTCCCTGTATTGTGGGAATTCTATGTCTCTGATCTGTCATTTTTCTTTTGCATTAGTATGCATGATTATGAGCTCAGATATTCTCGCATTTGGCGAAGAATCTTTTTTTCCAGCCGTGACACCTGAACCTGAGAAATATTTAAATCTGCAGCAATCTGGCTCTGAGTCTCATTTTCAAAATAGCGCCGCATAATAATCTCTCTGTCCTTATCTGTCAATTTTTTCAGCAGCTCCTCTAAAACCATACGGTTTAAAAGCTCCTCCTGCTGTTCCCGCTCGTCAGTCAGCTTATCCAAAAGGCGGAGATTTTGATCCTCACCGGATCCGACTGTCTTGTAAATGGATTCCACCTCCGTGGCTGCCTCCATGGAAGCTGCCACCTCCTCACGGCTTACACCGATTCGTATTGCCAGCTCTTCCAGTCCCGGCTCCCGTCCCAGCTCCCAGATCATCTGTTCTCTCATACTGCTTACCTTCATCCCCAACTCTTTTAAGGACCGGCTTACCTTGATCATGCTGTCATCCCGGAGAAACCTCTTGATCTCTCCGGTAATCATTGGAACTGCATAGGTCGAGAACCGGACATCAAAATCCAAATTAAACTTATCGATTGCCTTAATCAGTCCGATGCAGCCGATCTGATACAAATCTTCCAGCTCATGACCTCTTCCGGCAAAACGGCGCGCGATGCTCCAAACCAGCCCCACATTGTCCATTACCAGCTGGTTTCTTGCCTCCTGATCTCCGTCATGGGCCTGGCGGATCAGCTTTGTGGTTTCTTCCATGCTTCATCACCTGCCGATTTTCTTTTTCATTGTCACCAGTGTTCCCCGCCCTGGCTCTGATTCCACCTGCACCTGATCCATAAATGCCTCCATAAAGGAAAATCCCATGCCAGAGCGCTCCCCGGACTTATCGGTAGTGTACATAGGCTCCATAGCCTTTTTCACATCCAAAATCCCCACGCCTAAATCTCTTACCATAACTGTCAGCTGCCGGCCTTCTGTCTGCAGCTCCATATAGATAATGCCTTCCTTCTCCTGATATCCGTGAATGACGGCATTGGTCACTGCCTCTGACACTGCTGTTTTTACATCATCCAGCTCCTCTAAAGTCGGATCCAAACGGCTCATAAAAACCGCCGTAACCACCCGGGCCAGCTCTTCATTTTTTGACAAACTTTCAATCTCCATCCGAAAGCGTTCCATTCTTATCCTCCAGTGATGCCCTTTTGCACCGTTTATTCTACTCTCGCAACTGTTGAGTACCTTTCCAGTCACGGGCTACCCAATCAAAGCAGCCTCTTTTGTATCATAATGCTCCATCAGCTTTCCGATTCCTCCAATGGTGAGAATCCGGCGCACCCGGTCATTGACGCCGCACAAGTCCACCCTTCCCCCATTGGCTGTCATCTGCTTGTACCTGTTTAACAACACCCCGATTCCTGAGGAATCCATAAACTCGGTTCTGGTAAAATCAAAAATCACCCGGCTAATATAATTTTCTGCCAAAAGTAAATCGGTTTCATATTTCAGATTCCGGCAGTTGTGATGATCCAGCTCTTTGGGAAGATGAATAATCAGAACCTGCCCCCGTGCCTCGTAGGTAAATGATTGCTGCATAAATATCACTCCTTCCGTCTATTTGCGATACTGCAAAATATCCACCGCCTGCGGCGGGTCGCTTTAACGACATGGTTCCTTTCCGGCCGCAGCGCGATCCCAAGCGGAACGTTTTTGTTTTATAGGACGCAATTTCCTATGAAATAAAAAAGGACACAACAAGCACACACACTCTCTTGTCGTATCCTTCATCATTTTTCTGACTGTAAATCCGCTGACCGTATTAGTACAGTTTCACAGACGCGCAGACACCAATATCAAGTGATTTATTCACCGAAATTTAAGCACTGCTGTACTAATATTGGGCGCACTTACTGTTCACGGGGCATCTTCTTGTCCGGCTTACGCCGAACAAGAAGCATCGTGCGTTCGCCCGATGTGGAAAAACGGATAAAATCAGTCTTACAAGCAAGCTTGACGCCTGCTTTTATCCGTTTTTCCCCGCCCCGTGAACTGTAACCTAATATCCTCTCTGCTCCTTGGCCTGGGCAGCATATTCAGAGCTTCCATGATTCATAATAATCTGTCCGAAATACTCATTGGCCGTATCCGTATCACCGGCATTTTTATAGGCCAGACCGATCTTATAGATGACTCCCACATTGCCTTCATTGATCTGTAAGCTCTTTTGGAAATAGTCCACCGCCTGAGCGTGGTTGCCCCGGCTCTCTTCCTCGTCTCCCATCTGCTCCAGCACCTGATAACCATTCTGTGCCATATCCTGCCTAAGCCACGCCACCATATCATCCAGCACCCCGTCCGTCAGAACCGAAAGGTCTGTGTCCACATAAATCTGAACCGCGCTCTTCATATCCTCATTCCGGTACGCCTGTAGAATCTGTGCTAGTCTCTGATACTGGCTAATCACTCCTCCGCTGTTGTTGACCATAGTTTCCAGACTGGATTCTGCCTCCTCCTGGGCGGCGCTGGCCTCCGAGAGCTTTTTATTCAGCTCATCGATCTCAAGGCTTTTTTGATTTACCAGTTCCAGATTCTGTCGCATCTCCTCCTGATGCTTGCTCACAATGGAATCCCGGATAGTGGGAGCCACCAGAAAAAACAACACCACCACTCCCAGAACCAGACCTGCCAGAATATTTAAAACAGACTGTAATCCGGTATTTTCCTTGTAGCTGGGCGGAAGAATAATGTCGTCATCCTGCATCTGCCGATGGGAATAGGCATTTTTCAGCTTTCTCTTTTCCACCTCCGCCCGTCCCGTATTCTGCTTGGCAATATTCATATACCGCTGAGTCAGCGGATTGTAGCGATCCACCTTCATGGCCTGAAACAGGCATCGGCCTGCCTTCGTGTAATCCTCATGATGAATATACAAAAGCGCCAAAAGCTGTTGCGCCCTGACAAAGCTTGGCATCTCCTCCACCATGCGCATCAGCAGCAAAACCGCCAGATCCTCATTGTCATTGCGGGCATAGTGCAGTGACTGATTGTACTTTTTTGCTGCCTGGTCGGCCATATCCAGATATCCGGGAGCTTCCTTAAGCTCCTTTAAATATTCCTCTGCCAGATTGTCCGCCTCCTGAAGATTCAGACTGATTATCCACTGGGCAAAAGCAGCGCCCACCTCGCCGGTCTCATGGTAAATAAGTCCCAAAAGATTTCTGGCGTCTGTCTGATATTTATTAAAACGGAGGCTTTTTTTCAGAGCATCCACCGCGCCGGTCAAATCCCGGCTTCTTGCCTTATCAAGCCCTGTGTTATAATAAACATTGGAAATCTGACGATTTCTCATTCCCGCATCCATGCCTTGTTGACCTCTAATTCTTCTCTCCAACTGGCACTACCTTTCCAGTTCTCTCTTATCCCTTAACAGTTCCATCATAAGATCTGTCATATCTGTCAGATCCTCTTTTCTGATCGCGTCTTCCACATTTCCGATCTCCGGACTGGGCCGAAAACGTTTCAATTCCTCCTCAAAATCCAGCAATGCTTATCCCTCCCCATCCTGTGCGCTCACACTCCTGTGTCTGCTCCCAAAGGCCTTCACACCGGCCTGGGCGGCATTAATTTTTCCGGTTCCGGCCACGCTCTTATGGCTGCTGCAGAAAGCCTTTCTCTCCCAAAAGCTCCTTGATCTCCCCAATCAGATACAGAGACCCGGCCACATACAGCCTGTCCCCCTCCGCCTTGTGGGCTAAGGCACATTGAAGAGCCTCCCTGGTCGTCTCGCAGGCCTCTACTGCCATACAGCCTTCTTTTTTAAACTGCTCTGCCAATGCCTGCGATGCCAATCCCCGGTCGCTTCTTAAGTGTACCACAGTTACCCGTTTCAGGGGAAGGCCTTTACACAATAAATGAATCATTTCTCCATAATCTTTATCGTCCACAGCTGCAAACAGCAGATGAAGCCCCCTTTGTTCTCCCTCAAGCTGCCTGATCACAGCCTGGATAAAGGCCCGGATTCCCCCTGGATTGTGAGCTCCGTCCAGCCAGATGTCTGCTTCCGCTTCCTCCATCCGTCCGGGCCAGCAGACCTTTTTTAAGGCTCTTCTACAGGTTTCCTCGTCCGTTCCCGGCACCCTTAAAACCTCCAGTGCCTTTTTGGCCAGGGCCCCATTGACCGCCTGGTAGGGGGCCGCAAAGGAGGTCTTGTCCTCTTCTGTCACATCTGCCTTTCCCACCGGAAAGGCCGGCGCCCCCAGCTCCCCGGCTCTTTTGCGGATTACCTTTGAGGCGGATGAATCCTGATCGTCATAGATAACCGGCACTCCTGCCTTGATAATCCCTGCCTTCTCCCTGGCAATCTTTGGGATCGTGTCTCCCAGGTACTGCGTATGGTCCAGACTGATGGATGTGATAATGCATGCCAGGGGACGGTCAATCACATTGGTGGCATCCAAACGGCCTCCCATACCGGTCTCCAGCACCGCGTAATCCACCTGTTTTTGCCGAAACATCACCATTGCCATGAGGAACACAAACTCAAAGAATGTGGGATGACAATAGCCTCTTTCTGTCATCTGCTTTGTCACTGACAGCACCTGCCGAAAAGCCTCCTCAAAAAGCTCCTCATCCGCCGGCTGCCCGTTTATCAGAAATCTCTCCCCCACATCCATCAGGTGAGGAGATACGAAGGTTCCCACCTGATACCCTGCCTCCCTTAAAATGGCAGTGAGATCCGCGCAAACGGACCCCTTTCCATTGGTACCTGCCACATGAATTACAGACAGGGATTCCTGCGGACTACCCAGCTCTCTCAGAAAATCCTTCACCTGGGCCAGGGTGTTTTTTTCCCTGGCCCAGAATGGTATTTTTAAAATGTAATCTTTCGCCTGTTCATCCATAACTATAATATATGTGAGATTTTCCTGTTTATGAATCAGATTTTTTGCCCTGTGTATCAGTGCTCAAGCTGCGCCAGCCGCTCCTCAACCTGAGCCATCATCTGCGTATACTTCTCCTGCTTGGCCTTTTCCTCATTGATCTTGGCCTCGGGCGCCTTGTTTACAAACCGCTCGTTGGAGAGCATGCCGTTTACACGGGCCAGCTCCTTAATAAGCCGCTCCTTCTCCTTTAAGAGGCGTTCTGTCTCCTTTGCCACATCCACCAGCTCCGCAAAGGGCATATAGATGGTGGCATGAGAGATCACTGCCGACACGGCGTCATCATCGATCCCGCTCTTGTCTGACTGAATGACCACCTCATTGGCAAAGCCCAGGGTAGCAAAGAACACCTTGCTGTGCCGGAAGATCTCCCTAACCTTCTCCTCCTGGGACACCACATACACCTTGGCCTTGCGGCTGGGCGGCACGTTCATGGAGGTGCGCACATTGCGGATAGCGCGGACGGCATCCTTGATGGTCTCCACCTCCCGCTCCTCGGCGGCAAAGTCCCAGTCCTCCCGGTACTCCGGCCAGGAGGAAATCATGATGGATTCCTCCTCATCCTGCAGGTTGCAGAAAATTTCCTCCGTCACAAAGGGCATATAGGGATGCAAAAGCTTCAAAGACTGAATCAGCACGGTCTTTAATGTCCAGAGGGCAGCGGCCCGGGTCTCATCCTCCTCATTCCACAGCCGCGGCTTCACCATCTCGATATACCAGTCACAGAACTCCTCCCAGATAAAATCATACACCTTTTGAAGGGCGATTCCCAGCTCATATTTATCCAGATTTTCCGTCATCTCCCGGGCCAGGCCGTTGACCTTTGAGAGAATCCACTTATCCGGCATCATGAACGCCGGCTTGCCTGTGCCGGCATTTCCGTCTTCCGCCTCCGCCTTCTGCCCGCCGGCTCCTTTGCCGTAGGCCAGCTCATATTCCTTCATTTCCGCAAGCGGCGCCTTTTCCATGTTCATCATGATGAAGCGGGAGGCGTTCCATACCTTGTTGGCAAAATTCCTGCTGTTCTCCACCCGCTCCCAGTAAAAGCGCATGTCATTGCCCGGGGCATTGCCAGTGATCAGAGTCATGCGCAGGGCGTCCGCGCCGTACTTGTCAATCACCTCCAGAGGATCGATGCCGTTTCCTAAGGATTTGCTCATCTTGCGTCCCTGACTGTCCCGCACCAGACCGTGTATCAGCACCGTGTGGAAGGGACATTTGCCGGTCTGCTCCAGCCCGGAGAACACCATGCGGATAACCCAGAAAAAGATGATGTCATACCCGGTGACCAGCACATCGGTAGGGTAGAAATATTCCAGCTCCTGGGTTTTCTCCGGCCAGCCCAGGGTCGAGAAGGGCCACAAGGCAGAGGAAAACCAAGTGTCTAAGGTGTCCTCGTCCTGCACGAAATGGGTGCCGCCGCATCCCGGGCACTTCTCCGGCATGGCCTTGGCCACCACAAGCTTTCCGCAGTCTTTGCAGGTATAGGCCGGAATCCGGTGCCCCCACCACAGCTGGCGGGAAATACACCAGTCGCGGATGCCCTCCAGCCAGTGGAGATACGTCTTGCCAAAGCTCTCCGGCACAATCCTTAAATCGCCGGTTTTAATGGCCTCAATGGCCGGCTTTGCCATCTCCTCCATGCGCACGAACCACTGGGGCTTCACCATGGGCTCCACCGTGGTCTTGCAGCGGTCATGGGCGCCCACATTGTGAGAGTGGGGAACCACCTTTACCAAAAGGCCCAGCTTTTTTAAATCCTCCACAATGGCCTTGCGGGCCTCGTAGCGGTCCATGCCATCGTAGGGGCTTTCCGGAAAGTCAATGGTGGCATCGTCATGCATGATACAGATCTCCTTAAGACCGTGGCGCCTGCCCACCTCAAAGTCGTTGGGATCATGAGCCGGGGTGATCTTCACGCAGCCGGTCCCAAACTCCTTGTCTACATATTCATCCGCCACCACTGGAATCTGCCGGCCGGTAAGGGGCAGAAGAAGCATCTTTCCGATCAGATCCTGGTAGCGCTCATCCTCCGGGTTCACCGCCACCGCGGTATCCCCAAGGAGCGTCTCCGGGCGGGTGGTGGCGATCTCCACAAAGCGTCCCTCCTCGCCCACGATCGGATAGTTGATATGCCAGAAAAAGCCATCCTGCTCCTGGTGCTCCACCTCCGCGTCCGATATGGAGGTCTGACACACCGGACACCAGTTGATGATGCGGGAGCCCTTGTAGATGTAACCCTTTTCATACAGCTTGACAAACACCTCCAGAACGGCATCGGAGCAGCCCTCATCCATGGTAAACCGCTCCCGGTCCCAGTCCGCGGAGGAGCCTAATTTGTAAAGCTGGTTGATGATCCGGGCGCCGTACTCCTTTTTCCAGTCCCAGCATTTCTCCAGGAATCCCTCCCGGCCCAGATCCTGCTTGTCGATGCCCTCGGATTTCAGCTTGTCAATGACCTTGACCTCCGTGGCAATGGCTGCATGGTCAGTACCCGGCTGCCAAAGTGCCTCATAGCCCTGCATCCTTTTGTAGCGGGTTAAAATATCCTGCATGGTGTTGTCTAAGGCATGTCCCATATGCAGCTGCCCGGTTATATTGGGCGGCGGCATCACGATGGTGAAGGGCTTTTTCCCCTCCCGCTTTCCTCTCCGGGCATCGGCGTGGAAATACTTGTTATCCAGCCATTTCCGGTACAGCTTCTCCTCGATCTGAGACGGGTTGTAGTTTTTCTCCAGTTCTTTCATAATGTTTGTCTGACCTCCTGTTTTCTGTTTGAAATTGGCAGCGGCCTGGATTTCTCCCGAAACCAGAGTGTTTTTGAAGCCTGCCGGCGGCAATAAAAAACGCCCTCCACACGGCCTGCTGCTGTGTAAAGGACGAAATAAATTTCCGCGGTACCACCTTTTTTATGCCGCCGGCCAATGCCGGATAAACCACCTGTCCGGCCGTCCGAAAAAAACGGCATCTCTCCTTATCCTTAACGCGGACCACACGTGAAATCCTACTGTCTCCGGACAAACACCTATCCGGACCTGTTCAGACCTCCGGCTCTAAAGCTACCTTCCAGCGTATTTCCCCAAACCACCTTTCAGCCGGTGAGCGGTTCTCTCTGACGGGTATCCCGCTGTACTCCTCTTTTTCACTGCCTTTTTTGTATAGTCCTTATCATAGGGGATTTCGGGTAGGTTGTCAAGAGGATTTATTCTTTTTGATATACTGGGACGGATAGACTCCGGTTACCCACTTAAATTGGTTGGAAAACTGCTGAGGATACTTATACCCCACTTGATAACAGATATCCGATATTTTCAAAAAGGGGTCTTCCAACAGCTCCATTGCTTTTTCCACCCTGACCTTTCACAAAAAAGGCGGGAAGGTCATTCCTGTCTCCTTTCGGTTGGGTTGGGTGGGATGGGGTGATTTATTGAAATCAGCTGCTGTTGTATATATGTTCTGAGATGGATTATAGCAGATGTTGGAAGGTTTGGGTAGAGGGTTTGGGGCATTTGCGGAAGAGGGAGGCGGCTTTTGTGCAAGCACAACGCCGCCTCTCTCTTGTTTATTTTGCACTGCTCATGCCTACGCCATGTTTCGATACTCCTGTTTCCATTGACAGATTAGCTCTGTTTCCCCTGCCCGGCGTTTTACTGAATCTTGTTGAAACAGTGTCTCCAGCTCTTTTACCTGCCTCGAATCTCTTGCCTTTTGGCGGGCTCTGATGAGTTTGTCCTCCCAGAGCTTTTGCTGTTTTTCTGTGATCTCTGATTGCAGCTCGGGGTTTAGTGCCAGGCGGTTGTCTATTCTGCTTAAATCGTATAAGCGCTCTAAGATTATCTCCTGCTGGTTTTTCTTGTAGGCGTTTTCGTATGCTTTAAAGGCTTTGTCTAACTGGAACATTCGGGCATAGCAGGAGCCTAGGTTGTTCCATATTCTTGCGAAAAACAGATCGTCCACATGGTCGCCGGGGGGATAGTCTAACAGCTCTTTGTATAGCTTCACTGCCCTGCCATACTGGCCTAAGGAAAATAGTTCATCTGCTTTCATTCTCATAAAGTCAGCTGGGTGCTTTTTTCTGAGGGCAGCAGCCATCTGGCGGAAGCGTCCTACCTCTGACATGCTGTAATAATCACATTCCTGTAAAATGATCATCAGCGCCTCATCCGGACTCTCCCCGCTTTTTAACCACCTCTCCAGCTTCAGAGCCAAAAAGCCCTGATTTAATTCTTCCCTGAGAAAGGTTAAAAGCCGCTCGTCCACAAAGTCGTCCAGCACCAGCATGGGGTGATTGAATATCACATAGGACAACTCCTGGGAAGAGTAGAGATGGATCCCCATGGGCTCCATAAAATACGGCCGTTTTACATGCTCCTGCCTGCACAACAATAAACTCATAGCATAACCTCTTGTCTGATTTGAGCATCGGACGCGGGAAAAAGCTCCCCAAACCCCCGGTCCTTCAGTGTCACTTCCATTGTCCTCTCATCAAGAAACAGTACCTGGATCCGTACCCGGGTAGTCTTGTCCGGCCGCTTGGGGAATCCCTCAAGAGGAATGGAAATCAACCGTTTCTTCTTGGAATCCAGGGAGGTAACAATAAAATCCACTGTACTTTGCTTATCCGGAATCACATCGATCACAGACACCCGGTCATACCAGCAGTCTCCGGCTGCGGCCACGGTCACATTGTTCTCCTGACCGCGGTGAAGCACATTCATGGAAACTGTGGTTTTCAGCCTTCCATCACAAATACAGGTAAAAGAAGTGTTATCTCCCGGCTCTTCCTCAGCCCTGCAGGCCGCTCCCCGGGCCAGCAGGCCCTGCTCCATGTACACCCTTCTCTTGGAGCACAGAAATTTCATCAGACCATCCGCCCAATTTTGCTCCGCAAAGCCCTTTCCTGTGAGAAATACTGCCGAGTAGGCCTTTCTGGCCATAATCTTCTCCGCACAGCTGGTCATGATCCGATCTGCTAACCGGCTGCCGGAGCCGGTCTTTAAAATATCCAGACTAAAGCCCTCCTCCCGGTCCTCATACTCGGCCACCACCGTCACCTTTTTCATGCCCCGCTGGACCTTCATCTCATAATACCGAAGTCCAGCTTCTGCTAAGTCAAACATTCCCACCGTGTTGTTCCATATCTCTTTTTTCTGGCTTAACGTATAGTAGATAAAGCTTTCTGAATGGCTGATTACCTGTACCTGCTCCTCCAAAAGGCCCAGCTTAACTCCCATCTCGCGAAGCATCCTGTTGGTTTTTGGATCCAGCCTTTTTACGGTAAAAACGACCCTATCAACCTTTGTCTTATCGTACTCCTTTTGGGGAAGCTTCAAAATCCGCTCCAGAAATAGAAGTAAAAGCTCCTTTCCCCCATAGCGGACCTCCCCCAGAGTAGCTGTCCCGTCACGCATGGCAAGGTTCAACAGCTTATCCACAATTATACCGTCACCCTTAAGAGTGTGACCGTAGGCTTCCTCCCCCACATACCACTCATCCGCATTTTTATTCCGGCAGATCACTGTCGGAATTGTCCACAGCATTTCCTCCTCCGGGCAGTTGATCTGCGTATACTCGTCACACAAGTCCACTCCTACCAAAAGTCCGTCCATCATCCATCCTCTCTCCCGTAACAGATACCTTTAAAATCCGGTCACATCACCCGAAACAGCTCCTCCATGACCACGCTGTCTTCCACATACCTCTTCATCTTTTCCTTCAGCGCCGCCTCCTCCTTCAGGGTCAGGCAGAGCCCCATCTCATTTAAGGCCGCAAAGCGGCTTCCTTCTGCCTTTTCCCGTCCCGGCTCCCAAAAAAGACTCCCCTCTCTGGCCAGAGTCAGCTTTTCCTCATTCTTTTCGTACACCCGATATTCCAGGATCTCCCCCTCAAACAAAACCTTCTGCCGGATGAAAATACCCGGATATACCCGGCGCATCTCCTCCCAATGATACTCTTCCTCCTCCGGAAGAATCCGTATCTGAAGGGCCGGCCTTGCATCCCGGCTTCCCTGATACTCTATGATCACCTGATCCATAATGGAATCCGGCATTGGCACCCATCTTCCCAGCTCCTTAAACCAGGAGAATATCATTCCCTCTGCCAGAAGATGCCCGGTAATCGCCTGGCAAAACTCTTTTCTCTCTCCTTCCAGTACCGGAAGCGTAGAGTAATACCTGGCCAACGCCAACAGATAAACAATGGGAATCTTGTCATAGTCGGTGATTCCCTGAATGGCCCCCTCAAGATAGGCAAATACCCGATCCCCCGCAGGCTCTCCCTTCAAAAAGTATTCGGAGGATTTCATGGTAAAATAGGCCTTCACCAGATTCTCTCCTGTTTTCTTCCCTGCCGCATACCAGTCAAAAACCGCATCCATCCGGTTGGTCTCCCCGGTAAACAGCATCTGAGCCAAAAGACGCTCCGGCATGTCATATACCGGAACCCGTTCCCGCACCGCCTGGTTTAAAATCCTAAACATCTGCTTCCCCGAACCATTAAAATGCTCACAGAGATAGTCTAACAGCACACTGTCATATTTGCCAGCCGAAAACAGATCACAGCAGATAAGCAGCAATATGTCATCTTCGTTGGCCACATGCTGTAAAATCATCTGACTGCACAGCTTTAAAAGCCGGGCCCTTTTAATGTCCTCCGCTCCATATCGGCAGATCCTGGCCCAGGCCTCCTTCATATAATCCTGCTGGATCAGAGTCTCACAGATACCCGCCCGCTCCTTTCTGGTGAGCCGGTCCATGTTAAGGCTCAAAAGATACTCGGCGCCTCCTGCCGCATCGCTTCCCTCTGCCTCCGCCCGATTCTGATAATACTGAATCATGCGGGAAAGGATTCTCTTCCGGTACATGGGCTTTAGCTTCAAATCCGCCGCAATCCGCCGCAGAGTCACCACATCCGACTCCCCGGATATTCCCTTGTCCACAATCTCACCGCACTTTTGCAGCCGCAGCATCTCGTGACTGGGATACACCTCATAGCACCTTTCCTCCAGCTCCCGGATATTGTCCTTTTTCTCCATGGCTGGAAACTTTCTAAAAGGAATATTGGCATAGCGGTTGCCATATCCGTCCTGAAACAAAAGCACTGAATGTTCCCGAAATAATGGTACGTAGACCATGCCGTCCCTCACCAGAAAGGCGTCTTCCTCCTCCAGCTCCTCGTAACTGACCACCACATACTTAATATTGGGATTATCAAGCTCAATCCGGCAGGATTTAAGAACAGCCGGCAACACCCGCGCCACCCTCTGATCAATCATCTCCTTATAAACCATGTGCTGATAAAGCACCACCAATCTCTGATTGACCCGGGCGCCCAAAAGCTGCTCCATGGTAAACTTTTCAATGTCTCTCTCATACTGCTGATAAAGCTCGGAGTCCGGCTTCATATATTTTAAAATATTCATGTATATGGTGGAGCGGCTGTGTTCATCCATAGATTTCTCATAGGAAAAATACAAAAGAACCTCCTTGGGAAGCAAATACGGATAATCTGCCGGCAGAGAATAGAGGTAATATTCGTATAGTCTTGTTAAGCTTACCCCTTTATCCAGCGCCTTCTGATACCAGGGAAAATACTTTTCATTGCGGCAGTCTCCCTTGATCAGCATACCGCAGACCGCACTGAGAAACTCCTTTTCCGGATACCGCTCATAAAGGGCCATCAAAAGCCGGCAGCCGGATCTGGTATAGTGCTTGACTGTTCCGGCCAGCTCTGCCGCTCTCTCAGCCAACTCCCGCTCCACGATTCCCTGCTTCACAGAAAAATTAAGCACCTGGATCTCAAAGCTTCCCAATCGGTGCATTAGCGCAGGATTTTCCCGATATATAAAAAATGCCTGGGCATACACAAAGGGACTGCAGCACCCCTGATCCGTCAGTCTGCACATTCTTGATAAAAGCTCTGCCGGATTCTCCCTAAGTCCCGGATCCACCTTCATCCACAAAAGGAACAGATAGGGGTGATAGCCATTTTCCTGCAGACATTTTCTTATCAGACGAATCAGCGTATCCCTCTGCCCTTCTTTTTTTCCCAAAAGCTGCAAAAGATACTGATAAAAGCAGTATAGCTTAGGCTGATCCCGCCGCAGATCCAAAAGCTCGCCCTTGCGCCCTTCCAGAAGCCCGTCCGCCCGTTCCGTCTGTCCGTCAAGCAGGGCCAGCTCTGCCTGTAAAAGCAGATTAAGAGGGGTCTCCCCACTCTTTTTGCGCAGATTTTCCACCTCCTGCTTCATCCTGTCGATCAGAGACCGTTCACCGGAAAGTCCCAACTCATATTGAAGGCGAAGCTTAAGATAATGCCCCAGATTCTCTCTGTCCCTGCTGCGGGGCAGCCGCAATTCCTCATCCCCGCCCAAAGCCTCCACCTCCACCAAAACCGTCTCACGAATCGTGGATATCAGAAGCGCCCCCAGATTCCGTCCACCGTGAAGCCTGGCCGGATTCACCACATACCCAACCTGGCACACTCCGTCCTTAAAATCGGATGGGCCAAAGGATCTTCTTGTAAGGTCTAAAAAATCACCGTCTGCCGACACCTGAAACTGTACATGCCCCCAGGTACTTGCATGAACCTCCAGCCATTCTTTTACAGGCTTTTCCAGCTTTCCAATGGAAATATGGTCTCTTTCCACCTCCAGCTTCACCGGTTCCTTTGCCTTAAGAGCCACCAAAAACTCCTCCAGGAGATTCTGCCGGTTTCCCCTGTTTTTAAGACCATCATACAATGCCCGGATATGAATATCCTGCATAAAGGGCGCTTCCGCAAAATCCTGATATTCAAACAGCCGCAGGGCTGTCTCCTGATCCTTCTTTGCAAGCCGGGCAAAGTCTGCAGCCGTTTTCAGATTCTCCAAAGTCCTGTCGGATGCCTCCACTGCTATGGAAAAAGAATACGGTATCTTATATTCCCCTGCATTGGTCACAAGATAAAGGGCCCCCTCAATCACATCCTTCTGGCTCAGATACATGCTGTCGATGTCGAATGTAATGCGATTGCGGACGCCGCCGAATGCGTTATTGGCAACACGGACACGTATATTGGAAGAATATACCAGGCCTTTAATAAAGCGGCCTTTTTCATCTGCCACGGATATTATCTTTCTCGTCACTTCCCCGGCATGTACCGTGTCCGTCAATTCTGCCGGGCTGATAACCAGCCTTAATGCCTCCGGGTCAACAATCCCCTTTGCCAGCCGGTTGATTCTTTCTCTCATAGTACCACCTGTTTTGGTTTGTCGGTTGCATCTTAGAAGCAGACTTCCAAAAACATGCCAGCCTGCCATTTTAACGTATTTCATCTTATCTTAGCATATTTTCACTTGATTTAAAAGGTTTAAATTGGTATGATAGAAAAAAAGTTATTATATTTAAGACTCTTATATAGATGAAAAGAGGCAGCCCTATGTTATCGGACCCAATGACGCTTTATAAACTGATGAATCTCTATATGTTAAAACAGGTAAATTTTCCCCTGACCAATGCCCAGCTGTCGGAATTTTTCCTTCAGCATGAGTATACCAATTACTTTACTCTCCAGCAGGCCCTAAATGAGCTGCAGGAATCCGGCCTGGTCCGTGCCGAATCCTCCCACAACAGCACCCGCTATGAGATCACCCGGGAGGGGGAGGACACCTTAAGCTTTTTCGGCAACAATATATCTCCTGCCATTGTGGAAGATATGGACAACTATTTAAAAGAAAACCGCTTCCGCATGCGCAATGAAGTCAGCACCATCTCCGACTATTATAAATCCACCACTCAGGATTATGTCATACACTGTGAGGTTCGGGAGGGTAAGAGCTCTCTTATAAGCCTTGAACTTTCTGTCCCTGACAAGGACCAGGCAGAGCTGATGTGCTCCCACTGGGAAGCCCGCAGCCAGGAGATCTATGCCTTTGTGATGCGGACGCTAATGCGGGACGGGTCTGAGTAGTTCTGCGGGCGGCTCTCCTATTGCCGCCCGGCAGGCTTTTATAGCTTTTTTACACCCTCTAAAGAAGTCATCAGAAACTGACAAATTTTCCCTGCAAATTTTCACGAAATTATTGTAAATATCTCCATGTCATGCCATACTTTCTTTGTCTTTTTATCAAAGATTCCGGTGAACTCTCACCACATGTTCCGTTTTAATTTTTACTTTATTTTATGATGATGTTGGGGTCAAAAGGTCTTTTGACCCCTCTGATACCGGAATATCCGCGGCTTCGGGAAATATATGAGGAGACTGTCATGCTGCGCCAAAAGCCGGAGAGGTGATGGGGATGCTTTCGGAGGCATTAAAAATACCGGACCAGAACACAGTCAAATATATGATTGAGGAGCTTCAGAAGAAGCTTGAGAAAAAGGATGCTGTGATCGCTGCTGCCGCAAGGGCAAAGGATGTTGCCATAAAGGAAAAGGATGCCGAGATTAACGCTCCCAAAAAACAGTTAGAGCATTACAAACAATCGGAATAGAATACCGGCAACCATTCAGGAGACGAAGCCAAAGGGATTGACGAAATCCCTGGGCTCTGCCTCCTGACATTTTGCTTTTCTATCCCCTGTCTGTTTCAGACAAATCTCCGCCCTCTAGTGCCGTGATTCCGAAGCAGTCATCTTTTTTATTCCTCATATCCGTTGGGATTATTCTTCTGCCATCTCCAGGAATCCTCGCACATCTCCCGGATACCGTATTTGGCTTTCCAGCCCAGCTCCTTCTCAGCCTTTGCCGGATCCGCATAGCAGGCCGGGATATCACCGGCACGGCGGTCCTTAAATACATAATTGATCTTTAAGTCATTGGCCTCCTCAAAGGCATTGATCACATCCAGCACACTGTATCCGGTGCCAGTACCCAGATTGTAGATCCAGACGCCGCCCTTTTCACCTGCCATCTTATCCAGAGCCTTCACATGTCCGTCCGCCAAGTCTACCACATGAATGTAATCGCGGACACAGGTGCCGTCCGGGGTATTATAATCATTTCCAAAGACACCTAAGCACACCAGCTTGCCCACTGCCACCTGGGTAATGTAGGGAAGAAGGTTGTTGGGGATACCCTTGGGGTTCTCTCCGATTCTGCCGGTCTTGTGAGCGCCAATGGGGTTGAAGTAGCGCAAAAGCATAACCTTCCACTCCGGATCCGCCGTGTGCAGATCCGTAAGAATCTGCTCCAACATTCCCTTGGTGCGGCCGTAAGGATTGGTGATCTCTCCCTTGGGGCACTCCTCGGTGATCGGAATAAATGCCGGATCCCCGTAAACGGTAGCGGAGGAACTGAACACAATGCTCTTCACCCCATGGTTTCTCATGGAATCGCAGAGAATCAGGGTTCCGGTAATATTGTTATGGTAATATTCCAGGGGCTTGTACACAGACTCTCCCACAGCCTTCAGACCTGCAAAATGAATCACGCCGTCAATCTTCTCATTATCAAATACCCTGTCCAGGGCCGGCTTATCCAGCAGATCCACCTCATAGAAGGTCAGCTTCTTTCCGGTGATCTCCTCCACCCGCTTTAATGATTCCTTGCAGGAGTTGCACAAATTATCCACCACAACCACGTCATAACCTGCATTCAGAAGCTCCACACAGGTATGGCTTCCAATATAGCCGGCGCCTCCTGTAACTAAAATAGTAGCCATGTCTCATTCCTCCTTCTCATACGGCCCTCCCTTTGGCAGGGAATCTTCCCTGTTTACCAGAATTTATAGAGAAAAGCCTTTCCTACTATTATAAACGGAATTTTCTGATAAAACAATGACAAAATCTTCTCATTTCCTGTTTTTTTGTGGTCATGGTTGCTGTTCACAGGTACCCTGTGAACGTAACAGCATATGCTCCAGTCTACACGGATTGTTCCCCACAGAGAGCGTTGGTAATCCAGCTCTTGTTTTGTGAACTTTTTCACATACAAAAAAGCTTGACCCATCACACCCGTATACAGTATAATTAAATTTACCAAAAAACATAACAACACTATCATTCAGGAGGTATTTTTCATGAGCGTATACCAATTAGGAAATCTGAGAATCGTTGATTTAACCAAGATTCTGGATCCCAAGACCGAGTCCCGCCGTTGCGGGCTGACCCGTTTTAACACCGGCGGCCCCATCCCGGATTTCCACACAATCATGGATTTGACCAGCCATCTGGGAACCCACTGTGAGTGCCCCTATCACCATGATGATAACTGGCCCAGCGTGGCAGACCTTCCTTTGACCACTTTCCTGGGAAGAGCCATCTATGTGGATTTTAAGGACACGGTTGCCCCCCGCACCCACATCTCGGCCGCGGATCTGGATCGGGCTACCGCGGGCAAGATTCAGGAAGGCGACATTGTAATCATTGATTCCTCCTACAAGATCCCGCCCTTCACCCCAAAGACCAACACCGAGGAGGATAAGCGTTTGTTGGTCAATGACGAGAGCGCCGTCTGGTTCAGAGACCACAAGGTGAAATGCGTGGGCTTTGGTGACGGTGTGTCCATCGAGAGCTGCAATGAGGACGTAAAGCCCTTCCACGATATTCTGATGGCAGAGAACATTGTTTTCCTGGAGGTTCTGCAGAATCTTGAAGAGCTTAACAAGGACGTATTCTTCATGTCCTACAGCCCCCTTCCCATCAAGGGACTGGATTCCTGCCCCATCCGTGCCTATGCCATTGAAGGACTGGCCGAGTTCTCCTGATCCTTCGTTTTTCTGATATTATACTCGCGGGTATACTTACGGCTTCCAGGTATACACGCCAGTACCTGCTGCGGACACCTTTTCACAGCAGGTTCCATCTAAACAGAAAGAAGAGGACTTGATATTATGAGAATTGCAGTGATTGGTGCCGGAGCCATGGGCTCCATTTACGGCGGACACTTATCCCTTCACAACGATGTCTACCTGGTTGACACCAACCAGGCGGTTGTAGACCATATCAACCGGAACGGGCTGATTTTACAGGAGGACGGCAGGGATGTGACCTATCATCCCACCGCCGTCACTTCCACCGAAGGCACAGAGCCAGTGGACCTGGTGATTCTGTTTGTGAAATCCCTGTTCTCCAAGGCTGCTCTTAGCAGCAACAAGGGCATCATTGGCCCTGATACTTATCTGATGACTCTGCAAAATGGCTCCGGCCATGAGGACATCTTAGGAGAGTTCGCCCCGGAGAGCCGCATCATCATCGGCACTACGGAGGATAACGGCGCTGTTCTCGGCATGGGCCATGTGCGCCGGGGCGGCTGCGGCAAGACCAACATAGGCATGCTCACCGAGGATACCGATGGCTTCCTTC
This sequence comes from uncultured Lachnospiraceae bacterium, assembly GCA_910586255.1. GTDB lineage: Bacteria > Bacillota > Clostridia > Lachnospirales > Lachnospiraceae > Brotaphodocola. The sequence continues at coordinate 20,615 of CAJUHR010000042.1, forward strand.
CCAAACTGAAGGAATGTCTGGATTCCTGTGGTTTTCAGGGCTACATACACGAGAATATCCGCCAGCTGATCTGGAACAAGCTGTTTACCAATGTCTCTCTCAGTGCCGTGACCGGTGTTTTGCAGGTTCCCATGGGCTTTATCGCCGGCAATGAACACGCCTGGGCCATCACAAAGCAGCTGATCCATGAGGCGGTTGCCGTGGCTCACGGTCTTGGCCTTGTAGCTGATGAGGAGGAGATCACCGAGAAGGTTCGTCAGACCTCCTTAGGCTCTCCGGAGGGCATCACCTCCATCTGTGCGGATCTGCGGGCGGGACGTAAGACCGAGGTCAACACCATCAGTGGTTCTGTGGTCAGCGCATCGAAGAAATGCGGTGTGCCGGCTCCCACCCATCAGATGATCGTTGAGCTGGTTCACGCCATGGAGGAGCGGGATAAGTAACACCATTTATAATCACTTCCGTCAAATCAGGGAGCAGATGCTCAAAGGCGTCTGCTCCCTGATTTAAAATTCATCTCTTCCATACACCGCAATCTGCGTCAGGGCGGGAAACGGTGACGGGTCATCGGATTTAATCAGCTCTTTCAGCCGGAGCCAGGTAATGTTTCTTCATATTATACCATTTACTCCCCCGTTCCCGATTTTCCCTTAACAGCAAAAAAAGCTCCCGATATTTTTCATTATGAATTTTGTACGTCAAAATTGACTTTTAACTTCATAAAGCTTATTATATAAAGCATAGAATTTATCGCCCTTCACAAAGGAGAATACCATGTTTTTTTCTGCCACCGGCACAAAAGAAAAAAAGCCGTTAAAAAACCGCAGCATCCGCCTTTTTTTAGGCATTATTTGGGTTATGCTTTTTGTGGCTCTCGTTCTGCAGGCTCTGCCCTTTTTTTGTGTCAAAAACCAGGATACTCCTGCCTGTCAGGTCCTGTCCCAGTGGCAGATGGACGGAGAGCCCATCTTCCTCCCCTCCTCCCTGCACGGACTTTCCTCCCGCGAGCCCGTTACTCTGACGGCACAGCTTGAAGCCGCTGCTGGCGATTATCTCTATTTTAAGACCGTCTATGCTCCTGTAGAGGTTTTTGCCGATGGAAACCTGATTTTTTCCTACGGACAACCGGGCACCTTCGCGGACTTCTGGCTGGATCCGCCTACCAAGGTTGCCCTGTTTCCTCTTCCTTTCACCGAGGGAGACATCACCCTTACGATTCGCTACTACTTTCCGTCTCAGAGAAGCACCCTTGCCCTCCATCCGGTTTTGTGCGGGACCTACCTGGCCATTCGGGAACATCTTTTATCGGAGATGGGGTTTTCCCTGTTTTTCTCCATAATATTGATCATTCTTGGAATCATCCTGTGCCTGGTCTCCCTGATCCTGACCCGGTTTGAGCCAACCGGAATCTCCTTCTGCTGGCTGGGACTTTTTGCCCTCTGCACCGGAATGTGGATTCTGGGTGAATGTAACCTGACAGGCCTTTATATCCAAAACTCCATTTTGTTATATGTGATGGCCTTTGGCGGAATGTTTACCCTGTGTGTTCCGCTGTTAAAATTTTTCCAGGTGGTTCTGGACCTTTTTAATAACAAATGGCTAAACGGAATGTTACTCACATTCCATATTTCCATATGCGCTGCCTTCCTCCTTCAGCTTACCGGAACCGTTGCTCTTTGCAAGACATTATATGTGTTTCATGTGATCATTCCGCTCTTTCTCTGCCTGATCTGCTGTTTGGTTCTCCCGGAGGCCATCGGGCAGAAGAATACTGCCGCCACACGCCTGCTTCCTCCCATTATCATTCTGACCCTGTTTGCTCTTTTGGAGGTAGGCAATTACTATCTGCACTTTTTAAATTCACAGAAATCCTTTTTCTTTCAGGTGGGCGTTCTGTTCTTTATCCTGGCATTAAGTATTGTGGGCGGATATTTTATAGGGGATATGTTTATGCTGCGCACAAAGAACCGGCAGCTCTCCTATGAACTTTTTCTGATGGAAAAGCAGGTAGAAATGCAGAATGAGCGGCATCGTCTGCTGTCCGAGACCTCTGTACAGCTCAGGCAGCAGCGCCATGACTTAAAACATCACCTGGCTGTAATCGGAAATTACTTAAACAACCGGGAATTTGAAAAAACAGAACAATATCTGGACGAATTATCCTCCAAAATTCCAAGCGAGCCTCTGAAAAGGATCTGCATAAATGATGCGGTAAATGCGGTTGCCCTTTACTATCAGACGGCTGCCCGTGAGGCGGGCGTTACCTCCTTATCCATTCTTTTGGATATTCCTAAGGACACGGGGCATGTTCCGGAAAGCGATTTGTGCGTGATCATAGGAAATCTTTTGGAAAATGCCGTTGCCGCATGCCGGGACGCCAAAGAACCCTTTATCCGGATGTGCAGCCGATTCTCAAACGGTGTCCTGACCATCACCATGGACAACAGCTTCTCTTATGTCACCATGACGCCTGACCACGGCTTTCTCTCCTCCAAGCCGGGAGGCGGCATCGGACTGAGCTCCATCCGTTCCATAGCCGAAAAGCATCATGGAACATGCCGGTTCGAGGTAAAGGACAAAGTCTTTTGTTCTTCGGTTTACCTGCGTCTATTGTAGGACACCCCTACACAGCCACCTTCACCACAACTTTTTTAACCTTTTCCGGCCCGTCTGCCTGGCATCTGGGCTTATGGGCATCCTCCGGCGCCACCACGATCAGATCCCCCTCCCCAAGAAGAACGGTTCCGGAAAGAGCCGGCTCCTCATAAAAGATCAGATCATTCTCCTCAATCCGCTCCTTCACCACCAGGCCGTCCCGCTTGCAGTAGCCGAATTGCTCCTTTCCTGACACCACATACTGAATATCGAAGAATTTCTCATGGGTCTCAAAGGATCCCTCCTCCGGCTTGATGGTCGTATACTCCTGAATATTGGCCACCACCTGATCTCCCAGAATCTGATAGCTTCCCACGGACAGAGCTGCCAGATCCGTCTCCTCCAGCCACTTGTAGGCAGCGACAAATTTCTCCTCCAGATAATTGTACTTGGTTGCGATTTTGATGTTTGAAAAAAACATTTGGTATCCTCCTATCTAAAATTTCTATATCTATTCTATATACAAAATAGCATGTGATAACCTATTTTGCAACTGTTTTTTTGTTACTTTTTTGCTGCAAACCTGCCAGGAAATTACTGGCTACTGTTCAAGTGGAGTATCTTCTTGTCCATTGATTTTTTTATAAATCCTGCTAAAATAAAATCAGACTATCACAAAGCAAAGGAGAATATCTATGATTTACGGAAACGTGCACAATACCATGATCGATCAGCAGATCTCCATCCTCCCCAAAGCCCTTCAAAGCGCCGTCCGTTTTCTTAAGGACACGGACCTGGCTGCCCACGAGCCGGGAAAATTTGACATTGAATTAGACGGAGTGCCCATGATTTTGCAGGTCTTAGACCTTTTTACAGCCCCCAGAGAGACGCTGCGCCCGGAGATTCACAGAAAGAACATCGATGTCCAGTTTCTCGCTTCCGGCGGGCCGGAGAGGGCCGGGTACTACAGCGATGACGGCTCCAGCCAGGTGGACGAGGATCTGTTAGACACCCCCAGGGATATTTTATTTTACCACAACAATCCCTCAGTACAGGAGGGAACCATCGAGATGACCGTAGGAACCTACGCCATCTATTTCCCGTGGGATGTCCATATCCCGGCTATCCAGGCGGGAGAGTCCTCCGCCCCCATCCGCAAAATTGTGGTGAAGGTACCTGTGGATGCCTGTTAAAGGTGAATCGTTCCTAAAGTCAATTTAAAAATAGGGCAGCCATTTCGGCTGCCCTATTTTTCTTTGCGGAAATAACAAAGCATCTGCCCTGTGGCTTATCCCGGATCTAAACTTAATTTTCCCAAAAAATTAGAAAAAAATTACTTTTTGAGTTATAAATACTAAAATAAGACATCCTATCCAAGAGATTTAGAAACTATTTACATGCCGTTAAAAGTGAGTTATCATTACACCATCAAAACAAACAAGCCACATAAGGCGAAAGGAGAACGGTAATGAAAACCTATAATGTATGTATCGTTGGCGGAGGAAGCACCTATACCTTGGGATTCTTAAAATCCTTTGTGAGATTAAGAGAAGAATTTCCCTTAAAGAAGCTGGTTCTTTTCGACATTGACAAAGAGCGCCAGGAAAAGATCGGCAAGTACGGAGAGATCCTTTTTAAGGAAAGATTCCCGGAGCTGGAATTTTCCTACACCTTAGATATTAAGGAAGCCTATGAAGACATGGATTTCGTATTTATGCAGATGCGCGCAGGCGGACTGCCAATGCGTGCAAAGGATGAGCACATCCCCTTAAGCATGGGCATGATCGGTCAGGAGACCTGCGGGGCAGGCGGCATGGCATACGGACTTCGCTCCTGTGTAGATATGATCAAGGCGGTTCATGACATCCGCACCTATGCGCCAAATGCCTGGATCCTCAACTACTCCAACCCTGCTGCAATTGTGGCTGAGGCTTTGAGAAGAGAGTTCCCGGATGACAAGAGAATTTTAAATATCTGTGATCAGCCGGAAAATGTGGTTCGCTCCTGCAGCCGCCTGCTGGGCTGTGACTGGGAAGATTTGGACCCTGTCTACTTTGGTTTAAACCACTATGGCTGGTTCACTCATATGTATAATGTACATACCGGCGAGGATCTGCTGCCTAAGATCCGCAAAATGATCGCTGAAAACGGCTTCCTGCCTCAGGATGCTGAGCAGAGAGACCAGTCCTGGCTGGATACCTACGGCATGGTGCAGACCATTATGAACGATTTCCCGGATTTCCTGCCCAATACCTACGACCAGTATTATCTCTATCCGGAGTACAAGGCCAGCCACTTAGACCCCAATTTCACCCGTGCGGATGAGGTGATGGCCGGGAGAGAAAAGAGAGTGTTTAATGAATGTGCAGAGGTTATTAAGGATGGCAAGTTGGGCGACCGTTTCCATGCCATATCCGATGCCCATGCAGAGATGATGATCAAAGTGGCGGAATCCATCGCCTACAACCGCAATGACCGGCACATCCTTATTGTGGAGAACAACGGAGCCATTGCCAACATGCAGAATGATGCCATGGTTGAGGTGGTGTGTGAGCTGGGAATCAACGGTCCCCGTCCAATGAGAGTAGGCAATATCCCCCAGTTCTATCTGGGACTTTTAGTCAACCAGGTTTCCTGTGAAAAGCTGCTTGTGGATGCATATTTTGAAAATTCTTACCAGAAGGCACTGGAAGCCTTTACGCTGAACCGCTTAATCGGAGATGCAAAGAAGGCGAGAAAAGTTTTGGATGCCCTCTTGGAGGTCAACAAGGGCATGTGGCCGGAGTTGAACTAAACATTATCTGTAATTTTGCAGCGCTTAAGCCTCGCTGAAGGGGGCGCGGCTTAAGCCGGCTCCGGTCAGGTAACCGGATGAAGAAGAGAAGGGAAAGGATATTGGATTATGGGTAAGAATAAAATCATCAATTTTTTCTCGGCACTGGGGCGCAGTCTTCTGATGCCAATAGCGGCACTGGCAGCCTGTGGTATTGTATTGGGGCTTACCTCTGCTCTTATGAAGGCACAGGTACAGGCGGCAGTTCCGTTTTTATCCCAAGGGATACTTTACTTTGTTATCTTTACATTAAATAAGATTTCCGGCGTGGTATTTACTCTGATTCCTGTACTGTTTGCGATTTCCATCGCTTTCGGCCTGGCGGATGAAGAGAAGGAGATTGCCGCTTTCGCCGGCTTCATCGGCTATTACACCTTTCTGGTTGGCTCCTCCTGTATGATCAATTCCGGGTTTATGAATTTTGACGCACTGAAGATCTCCTCGATTTTAGGTGTGGAAACTTTGGATATGGGCGCTGTGGCAGGAATGATTGCAGGTATTGTCACGGCTATACTTCACAACCGCTATCACAAGATCACATTTCCTGTGGCAATTGCTTTTTATGGAGGAAAGCGTTTTGTGTCCCTGGTGGTAATGATTGCCATGGGCTTTGTGGGGCTTTTAGCTCCTGTTGTGTGGGCGCCGGTCTCCTATGCCATTGACAGTCTGGGGGGATTGATCTCCGCGTCAGGGCTTGTGGGAGTATTCGGCTTCGGATTTTTGGAGAGGCTTTTAATTCCCACCGGTCTCCACCATGTTCTCAACGGAATTTTCCGCACCACCTCCATTGGCGGTATCTACAATGAGGTGGAAGGCTGTTTAAATATTTTCCTTCAGTTTATTGACCAGGTTGATATCAATGAACTGGCTCCCTTTACGATCTTTTTGGGACAGGGCAAAATGCCTATGATGATGTTCGGCCTTCCGGCAGCGGCTCTGGCTATTTATCAGACCTCCCCGGCAGAAAAAAAGCCCAAGGTGAAAGCTCTGATGATTGCCGGCGTGGCGGCAAGCGTGGTATCCGGTATCACCGAGCCTCTGGAATTTTCTTTCATGTTTGTGGCTCCTGTGCTGTTTTTGTTCCATGCTCTGATGGGCGGCCTGTCCTTTATGCTGATGGCCGCGTTTAAGGTCATTATCGGCAACACCGGCGGCGGTCTGATCGATTTCCTTATTTGGGGTGTATTCCAGCCAGGCTCCCACTGGTATTGGGTAGTGATTGTAGGGCCGTTTTTCTCAGTGATCTATTACTTTGTTTTCAAAACCTACCTGACAAAGAAAAATCTGAACATTGATGTGTCCGATGATGAGGAAGAATCCGAGGGTTCCGGTGTCTCTTTAGAGGAAAAGCAGCTGACCCAGGCTACCCGGATCATCGAAGGGCTGGGCGGCTTTGACAATATTGTGGGCAAAGTCAACAATTGTCTGACCAGGCTGCGGGTGGATGTAAAGGATATGTCCCTGGTTGATGAGGCACTGTTAAAAAAGACCGGAGCCATGGGCTTTGTAAGGCCCAGTGACACACACATTCAGGTAGTTTATGGACCAAAGGTGGAGGGAATCGCAGCAAATGTGCGGGCTGTTTTGAAAAACTGATAATTGATCCGGCCTGCTGCCTTCTTATAGCTGAGAGTTATTTTTGCAGGCCGCCTTTTCACCCATTTTCTTCTGAACAATCAGCTCAATCAGGATCTGAACTACTGTGAGAATACCCAGCCGGCTGTTTACATCCACATGGTGATATTCTTCGTTCTGGTCATTGGTACACAGACCATAGGTACAAGTATCGAGCAGAGGACTGTCCGCCTCGCAGGTAAGCAAAACACTGCAGATTCCTCTCTGCTGCGTTTTTTGAAATGCCGGCAGGTAGCGGGGCGCATCCCCATGAGCAGTGATGACAAACAAAATGGCGTCACTGCTCATCTCATAGGTCAGCCCGTCAAGCAAACGGGGCCATTCCAGCAAAATGGACGGATAATCCAGAGTTGTCAGGATCATGTGCAAATATTTGGCCGCAACAGAGCTCAATTCATTTCCATAAATATAGACCGGTCGGTCACTGGTCAGAAAATCGACAATATCGCATAAAGAGGCAATGTCGATGGCCTCCAGGTTGTCCTTAAAAATGGCAATGGAGCGGGAAATAAGGCTGTTGGCAGAATATTGCGCCTTCTGCTGATTTTCTAACTGGCTGCGAATCTGATATTTCAATTCATTAAAGCCTTTGAAGCCTAACTTCTGACAAAAACGGACAATGGTTGCGCCGGAGGTATAAAGACGGCTTTCCAGATCCTTAAGCCCCAAAAAAGCGCTGGATGGCAAATGGCTCTCAAAATATTTTAAAAGCTCCTGTTCTGTATCTGTAAGGGCAAGAGAATGGGCATTTTCCAAAAAAGGCAGGGATAGGATGCCCGGATTTTCCGAAGATACAGGATATGCCTTTACCGGAGAGGAATGTTCCTGCCGATAGAGCAGGTATGCATGGATAATGAACTGAATCACATAAAATACCGGCAGCCGGGAAGTGAATTCCGCGCCGCGATTTTCACGCTGATTGGTAAAAAATCGAAAGTTTATGGTGCCAAATTCCGCAATGGTATTGTTGGCATAGGGAGTGATGGAAAGCACCGGAATATTGTTCATCCGGGCCAGACGGGCCAGCTTTGCAGTGGGAGGAAAATCCCCGGTGGTACTGATCAAAATCAACAGAGCCTCTGAGTGCAGGTCTCTCAAAATATGCTCGCCAATGCGGGAAGAGTCAATCTTATATACCTTCTGCCGGCCAATGGAGAACAAAAGCTTCTCAAAATAATCAGTAAGGATGGAGGTAACGCCCCCGGGCGCCCACAGATAGAGAGCACACTCCCTGTCCAGATAGCTGAAAGTCTGATAGAGCTGTTCTTCCTGAATCAGGCGGGCAGTTCCCTCTGTATTGTAGGACAGAGAGTCCACAATCCGGCTGATATCCCGGCTGTATTGTTCTTCTCCGGGAGCGGCTTTCGTCCGCTCCCCCATCTGGCGGCGCAGGGCGTATTTAAACTCTGCAAATCCGGAGTAGCCCAGCTTTTTACAAAAGCGCATGACCGTAGCCGTGGAATAGCAAACCTTAACCGCAAATTCATGAACGCTTAAATCTGCAATCTCCTCCGGATTTTTGTAGATGTATCGAAGAATGTTCAGTTCATTGCTGGTGAGACTTTTAATAACCGTATCATTTAAATGGAAATTAACCATAAAAAGTACTCCTTATTAAAGAGAAATTAGCAGATGATTAAAGTATATCACTGACAGAAGAAAAAGTCAGTAAAAATAAATAAAGAGGATTCTCTCTTGCCTTTTTCCCTTCGGCCATGATATACTGAAAGCAATTAATCAGCTCTTTACAGAAGAACTAAAATAAGTAAAACGTGTATTGCTGGCTGATGAAAAGTCAGTAAAAAATAAATAATATTGGAGGGTTTATATTATGGGGTTTTTTAGCAGAAAGAAAAAGGAGGAATTTGTCTGTCCAATGACCGGGATTCTTCATCCGATGGAGGAGGTGCCGGATCCGGCATTCTCGGAAAAGCTTTTAGGTGACGGTTTTGCCGTGGAGCTGACCGGCGGTGAGGTAAAAGCGCCTGTCAGCGGAACGATTGCCGCCGCTTTTCCCACAGGTCATGCCTTTGGAGTCAAGACAAAGGAAGGCATGGAGATCCTGATTCACATTGGGATTGACACCGTAAGCTTACAGGGCAAGGGCTTTGACGTGAAGGTAAAGCAAGGCGATTCTGTCATGCAGGGCGATGTTTTGGTGGTTGTGGATGTGGATTATGTAAAGAGTCAGGAAAAGTCCGTGTACTCCCCGGTGATCTTTACCGGCGGCCAGAAGATCGATCTCTTAAAGACCGGAAATATTCAGGCTGGCGATGGGAATATTATCAAAATCCATTAAAGAATCATTTTTCTTTATCATAACCAAGGCGCGCCCGCCGGGCGTGCCTAAAATTGGCAGAAATTTCAACTTTTTATCAAGGCTTCTTTCCCTTCAAAGGCAAATCCATGATCAGTCCCGGAACAAAACCATCGTAGCCAATTCCTGTACTGGAAAAACTCTTTCTAATCATTTTTTGAAACATGATATGCACTTCTTTATTCGTCAGAGCAAGTTCATACAAATCTTTTTCCTTGCCAAAGCGAAGGTATTTGCCTATACAGCTGTAAAGCTTAAGAGGATTATAGGCATAGTTCCTTGAAGTTTATGGTATTTCTCACTCTTTCATATGAATAAGCCCTCAAACACCTCTCCCTGCCCCGCATATTGTACAGATAAAAATCGTTCCGTCATGTTCAGGGTGAGACGTGCTGAGATTCCAAAACCAGAGGGAGGTATGCGAAAGCTTGGCATACCCACGGTTTCTTCATATTGCACACCTCCCAACGATGTTTTGGAATGCTGCC
>CAJUHR010000043.1 GCA_910586255.1 uncultured Lachnospiraceae bacterium
GAAATATTCTTCTGGCGGGCATCAATTATGACCGGCAGACAAAGACCCATACCTGTGAAATTGAGAAGGTGCGAAAGTAAGCCGTGAATGTATCCGTTGCTATGGGGAACGGCTTGTCGATTTGAAAGTGTCATTGATTATAATTCAGATTAAAGGAAGGTAGTATAGAAATCAATGGAAGAGAATGAAAAGCAGAGCGGAGGCATGGAAATGACGGAGAAAAGAATCTTAGAGACAGAACGGCTGTATCTGCGGGAAATGACAATATCTGATTTTGCAGCTCTTTGCAAAATCCTGCAGGATGAAAAGGCCATGTATGCTTATGAGGGAGCTCTTGATGATGAGGAGGCACGGGAGTGGCTTGACAGACAGCTTGTCCGCTATAAAAAATTGGGTTTTGGGTTGTGGGCGGTGATTTTAAAGGAAACCGGGGAGATGATCGGGCAGTGCGGACTGTCCATGCAGCCATGGCAGGACAGAGAGCTGCTGGAAATCGGCTATCTTTTTTGCCGGGCTTTCTGGCATAAGGGATATGCCACGGAAGCGGCAAGGGCCTGTAAGAATTATGCTTTTGAAGTGCTCAAGGCAAAAGAGGTCTGTTCCATTATTCGCGATACCAATACGGCGTCTAAAAAGGTGGCCATAAGAAACGGCATGGAAAAAGCAGATACCTGGGTCAAGCATTATCGCGGTGTGGATATGCCGCATGAACGGTATGTTGCGGACCGCAAGTAATTATCGTTATATTCACAGGTATTACAGGTATAAAAACGGAGGTTATAATGAACATAGGGGAGCAGTTAGATGAAATAAAGCGCAAAGTAAAAAAGGATCCAAAGCTTGGCAGAGAATTTTTGGAAACCAGGCAGCAGGCGGATCCCCTGGCCGCCTTTTGCAGAAAATGCCGTCAGCTGGGATATGAGATTTACGAGATGGATCTGATTGAGGCCGGGGAGGAATTTTATGCGGCCATCAAGCGCAGCACTAATGGAGGAGGGGAAAATTCTCCGCTTCTGAAGGGGGAGGATGATTTTTATGAGATGTTTTTTGCGGAATTGGAGATGGGGGAAGGGAAAGACGATGCTGCCGCATCCCATGGTTAAGCCGCTTGCAGACTGAAAAATTTATTTGGCGTCATTTGACTGAAAGAGAAGATGCCAATATGGCAAAAGAAGGAAGAAAAGAGAGAGGAACAGTAAAATGAGACAGTGGACGCAGACAGCAATCGTGGGAATGGGAGCTCTGGGGATGATGTACGGGGAACGGATTGCGGACCGGCTGGGGACAGAGGCAGTCTGCTTTGTGGCAGATGAGGATAGGGTCAGACGCTATCAGCAGATGGATTTTGCAGTCAATGGATGTCCCCGACACTTTACTATCCGCAGGCCAGAGGAGATGAAACCGGCAGATCTGGTGATCGTGGCCGTGAAGGGAACCGGACTTACCCAGGCGCTGGATGTGATGGCGTCCTGCGTGGGGCCGGAAACCACGATCATTTCCGTGCTGAACGGGATCAGCAGTGAGGAGATCATCGGGGAACGTTTTGGCAGAGAAAAGGTGATCTGCTGCATTGCCCAGGGAATGGACGCGGTAAAATTTGGCGGAAAGCTTACATATACCCGGTTTGGGGAGCTGCGGATCGGAATTTTAGGAGAGAAGACCCATAGCCGGAAGGAACGTCTGGGGTCCCTGGAAGAGTACCTTGGCCGGGTGGGGATTTTGTATGTGGAGGAGGAAGATATCCGATATCGTCTGTGGGGAAAGTTTATGTTAAATGTAGGGGTCAATCAGACCTGTATGGCCTATGAGACCAATTATGGCGGCGCCCTGGCGGCGGGAGAGGCCTATGACACCATGATCGGCGCCATGAGAGAGGTGATTTCCCTGGCAAACGCAGAAGGAGTGGCATTGAGGGAAAAGGATATGGAGGAGTATGTTGAGCTTTTGAAAACCTTGTCGCCGGAGGGGATGCCTTCCATGCGCCAGGATGGGATCGGACGGCGGCCGTCAGAGGTGGAGCTGTTCGCAGGAACGGTGAGAAGGATGGCAGCCGGACACGGCTTGAAGGTGCCGGTCAATGACTGGCTGTATGAGAGGATCCGGGGGATGGAGCGGGAGTATGTTTTGGCCGGATGCTGATTTGAGCCGTGGGAGGGAAAGAACAAAATGAGAAAACGTATGAGCTTGCTGGTCCTGGCTGGTACTATGACATTATCTCTGTGGGGATGTAAGAGCCAAGAGCAAAAAAAGCCGGAGGAAGCTGCGACTGTGGGGATAACAATCAACCTGGATGAAGAAGAGGTCAGGGAGGAAGGTCAGAAGAAAGAGGAACAAAGCGGAGAAAACCAGAGAGAGGAAAACCGGAAAAGGGAAGAAGAACAGGAAGAAAGCGATTTTTCTTTTGCCGATCTGCGTGGCGTGGAATTTGTGTTTTCCAGCGGAGCGGGAGGCTGGCAGACTGCCATGACAGTTCGGGAGGACGGGAGCTTTTCCGGTGTTTATTTTGATGGGGAAATGGGGGATACAGGAGAAGATTATCCCAATGGGAGTATGTATTGGAGCGATTTCAGCGGACAGTTTACCCGGCCGGTACAGGAAGATGACTATACCTACTCTGTGGAGATTGCCGCATTAGAGTATGAGCATCCGCTGGGGGAAGAAGAGATCCGGGACGGTGTGCGGTATTGCTATACGGATGTCTATGGGCTGGATGGCACAGAGAAGCTCCTTATCCGTCTGCCGGGTTCTCCACTGGAAGCCCTTTCAGAGGAGGTCAGAAGCTGGATTGGTTATTATGATCTTTCCCAAACTACAGATAAGAGCCTTCCCTTTTATGTTCTGGAAAATGAGCAGCAGGGCTATGGCTTTCAGGGACATGACATGATAACAGACTTAAAGGAGATGATCACATTCACGGAAAGTCAGGTGGAGGCGCTGGAAGCTTCGATCCAAAATGATCCGCTCTCCCAGACGGAGCTTACGGAAAAGACAGAATACATATATGAACTGTGGGATCAGGCGTTGAACAATACATGGGCAGTCTTAAAGAACACTTTGGATGCCGGGACAATGAAGGCTCTCACAGCAGAGCAACGCAAGTGGATTGACCAGAAGGAAAAAGCAGTAGAAGAGGCGGGCGCAGAATATGAAGGCGGAAGCATGCAGCCTATGATCATGAATGATATGGCTGCCAGCATGACAAAGGACAGGCTTTATGAATTGTTGGAATTGCTGGAGCAGTAAAGGGAAGGGCCAAGGCCCTTCCCTTTCAGTTGCCCGCCATGGGCGGGCTCTAACAGAAACATCCGTCTGTTATTCACAGGTGATCTTTACGCCAGTCTCATATTTCTTGTCATCCACAATGACTCTCACATCATACACACCCTTAAGGCCAGCCTTATTGACGCTGGTTCTGGTGTTGCGCTCATCGGAATCTAAGAAGGTTCCGCAGCACATAGCCAGGTAGGAGACAGCAGTGGTGGAGATGTAGTAGCGATGAACCTCCTCACCCTGCTCTAAGAGCATCATGACCATCTGGCCCTTCTCGAAGCGGGAGAAGAAGGTGAAGCGGTCGATCTCGTCCTCGATTCTGGCATTGCAGCTCTCCGGAAGCATCTCGCCGCAGCTCTCCATGGGGATGTCGGTATCAAATTCCTTGGTATGACCCATCTTACCAAGAACCTGGCCCTTGCCCAGCTCAAGATTGATGCCATCGCTGTACAGTTTCAGCTTCTCGGCCCGGTAGTAGTTGCCGGGAACCTCCAGATCCAGCATAACCTTGCCATCGCAAACCTCAACCGTAATGCTGCGGCAGGTGCCGCCCACATCCTTCACGAATGCGCCCAGAGCCTCGGAGGGAGCGCCGTCCTTATCATAGGCAATACCGCCGGAGTGAACCATATAGTGTCCTTCATTGTAATACTCTACATTACAGATGTAGGGGGAGAAGAACTCAGCGCCCCGGTCTTTTCCGTATTCCCATACCTGCTCAATGGTCATGTCCTCGGTGTTGATGCGGTAACGGACGCCTCTGGAGTAATTGTCCTTGGCAGCCAGGTTCTTGGTATCCCGGTCTACCTGCTTGCAGCCATAGTGATGGTTGTCAAAGCACATTACATCACCGTTGGGAGTGATCACATTGGCATGCTGCTCATACTGCCAGCCGAAATTGCTGCCAACGGGCTTGAAGAAATATTTGTCCACCATATCCTGAGGCCAGCCTGCCGGATCGCCGATGATCCAGTTCAGCTCTCCGCTGTCAAAGTCGATATTAACCATGGAGTCAATATGACGGCCGGAGAAAGTCAGGGAGTTGGTGTTTTTGTCATACCAAACGGCATTGTTGTGGAACCAGTCTTCCTCGGACCAGCTTCCGGAATGGCTGACAGTCTCGGGATTGAGGAATTTCTTGTAATCCCAGGTCTTTAAGATCTCGCCGGTATTGCGGTCGATTAAAACACACATATCCTCAACCGTATCGCTCTCTAAGTCATCGGTAAGAACCAGCAGATTGCCGTCCTCCATCTCGAACTCATCGTGATGGTAGCCGCCGGGCAGACGGAACTCTTTGTAGACCTTGCCGCAGGGGCTGATCTCGTAAAGGCCGGACATGTAATAGGGCATCTTCAAAAGGCGGTGTGTACCCATGATCAGGTTGCCGTTTCTAAGACGCTTGATATCAAACACACAGGCCACATTCATATGCCAGCGGGCATCTCCTGCATAGTCAAAAGCAGAGGAAAGCTGTAAACCGGCCGGGGATACCATGATCACATTGTCCTGGAGATACTCCGGGGTGGTGTGCATGTGGTAGATGGGATTTTCGCCATCGTACACATCCGGTACATCGATGGTGATCACATTGGACTCGCCCCGGTACGCGCGAATCTCTACCTTATTAGCATAATTGGAGTACAATCCCACTACGGGAAGCACATGCTTCTTTGCCTTGGGGAAGGTGTGGCCGATATTGGCCTCTTTGGTCTTGCCCAGCACGGTGACTGTAACAGCGGTCTCAGTCTTGGTCTCGAAGCAGATCACAGCGCTTAAGGGGCTGACTTCATACAGGTTGTATTTTACCAGAGGATTCTGGATAGTATAATTGCCAGCCTCAAATTCTTTAAGCATTGCCTCCTCGGCTTTTGCCTGACGCTCAATCAGATGATCTTCGTAGATATATTTTACACTCATGGTTTGATTTCCTCCATTATACATTATAGTTTATTGAGATTGAATCAGATCAGATATGCTCCTTAACCAGCTTGACGATAACCGGCTTCTGCTGCAGGCCCTGAAGACGCTTTATTTCAGTGCCGTCCTTGAGCAGAATCAGGGTCGGATAACCGGCAACGCTGTACTCGGCAGTCAGCTCTTTGTTCTGGTCGAAATCCACCTTTAAGATGGTAAGATCATCGCCAATTTCCTTTTCAACATCCTTTAGGACAAAGCTGAGCATCTTACAGGGACCGCAGGTGGTGGAAAAGAAATCGGCGAGCACCAGGCCCTTGTCGGCCAGCTCCTTAAATTCTGCACTGTTTACTTCTTTTAACATGTTGTACCTCCTTTTATATCTTTCTTTAACAAACAACCCTTAAGGAAAATTGTTACCTTACAGGTTCTTTACATAGTGAGATGCTTCCTGGGCGGCAATCGCTCCGTCCGCACAGGCGGTGATCACCTGACGGAGATTCTTGGTGATGCAGTCGCCGGCGCCGAAGATGCCGGGCACCTTTGTTACCATACGGTCATTGACCTCCACATAGCCCATATCATTCAACACGCCCAGATCCTTGAAACATTCGGTGGTGGGAGTCAGTCCGATATATTCAAACACGCCGTCACAGCTTACGGTCTTTTCCTCTCCGGTTTTGGTGGAGCGGAAACGAACCCCTTCCAGATGGGAATCTCCCATAAATTCCAAAATATCCTGATACGGATAGACGGTTACCTTGTCCATGGCCCGAAGCTTGTCGCAGGCAATGGGATCGGCTGTCAGATCGAACATGGTGACAATGGTCAGGGATTTCACAATGCCGGCCAGAAAGATGGACTCCTCCACCGCCGAGTTGCCACCGCCGATAACAACCACGTCCTTGTCCCGATACTGGGCTCCGTCACAGATGGCGCACCAGCTAATGCCGTTGCCGCGGAACTTATCCTCCCCGGTGACATGCAGACATCTGGGGCGGGTGCCGGTAGCCAGAATCACGGAGCTGGCAGTGAATTCCTTGTCATCCTCCTCACAGCGAACCAGCTTTTCTTTGCCGTTGTCCACAACTTCCTTAACTGTGGCATAATCAAAGGTAATGGTGTCAAACTGCTGAGTATGTTCAAACATCTGATAGGCAAGCTCGGCGCCGTTGACGGTACCCACGCCAGTATAATTCTGAATCTCGTTTGTGTTGATGATCTGTCCGCCGGGTGCCAGCTTATCCAACATCAGAACATTCATGTCCGCCCGTGCCCCGTAGATTGCAGCAGTCATGCCGGCCGGACCGGCCCCTATAATGATCAGATCGTATTGTGCCATTGTAATCAACCTCCTCCATTTTGTCTTATGAGCACGAAGAAGAGAACCACAAAATTTTTTGCTGCCTTTGGGCAACAGAAATCTTCTCACTTCCATGCTCAACTGCCCTCTATTATAACGTTTTTTGGCGAAATTTTCTATATAAAATGTTAAGAAACTGAGAGTTTTGTGAAAAAATATTTTTATTCACCTGTGGTGAGAGGATTATGAGACTATTTTGCCAGCATCCGGCAAAGCGTGTTGGAAAGATGCTTTGCCGGATGATTTTCCTTATTTCAGATAAGGTGAAGCATATTTATTTTTCAGAATTACGCGCCGCACAGCATGGTGGCTACCGGGATTCCGATAATCAGCATCAGCACCAGCTCAATGGCAACCATAGGCAGTGTGTAGGAATATACATACTTGGTGGGAACCCATTCCTTATTGCTGTGCAGAAGAGCAGCGAAGGGAGAGGCCGCCGGGGTAACACAGGCCGACAAAAGCACGAACTGGATCATCAGTGTCACAATGGGTCTGGGATCCGCGCCGGACTGAACACAGTATGTAATAATGATAGGCTGTAGCAGCATGCCGATTACCAAGCTGTTGCACAGGTTGGTAAGGATACCGCCCAGGGCCAGCAGCAGGATGATAAATACGGTGGACGACATACCCTGGAAGATCGGAGTAAGCATTACCCGCAAAAATCCGGAGATACCGGTGGATTCATTGGTAAGAACACCGCCTAAAAGGATAGCAGCCACGATGATGAAATAAGCGCCCCAGCTGTTGGTAGCAAGAACCTTGCCGATATCCAGTACCGGCTCGCCTTTGATGCGGACGGCAGCCAGACAGGCAGCGATAAACATGGCCAGTCCATAGACGCAGCCCTTCAAGTATCCCATAAAGGGCAGAGTGGGAACTAGGGATGGAATCATCATTCCCAGGATTACTAGAACAAAGCCCAGGATATACAGCTTCTGACTGAGAGAGAGCGGAGGAAGCGGATTGCGGTTTAAGCTTTCCACATCGTAATCCTTTAACTTGGAGGCATCCGGACGGATGACAAACTTGGCAAACAAAACCACGGCCGTGATGAGAATCATGCCAAGAAGGATGGCAGTCAGCAGGTATCCGCCGCTGCTTACGGCTATAGGTCCGCCAGGCATCTCGGCGCTGATCTTCTCAAAGTTGCTAAGAAGCGCTAAGCCGTTCTGCGCGAAGGGAGCCATGGGGAAGCCGATAAGGGAAGCAATCACAACCAGGGTGATGGCAACTCTCGGGAACGGATCGCCTTTCTTGTAGCCAACCTCATCAAATACTCCGTAAAGGACAGGCCACATGACAAAGATGGGAGTGAAGGCATTGACAAAGCCTGCAATAAAGTAGCATCCCATACAGATAACGCCCATCAAAAGCCAGGGTTTGCCGTTGGTGAACTTCCTGGTCAGGAAGAAGCGTCCCATGTAGCCGGTGATCTTGTAGTATGCCAGTCCGCCGGACATGATCTGCATGAACAATACCTGGCAGACGACCGGAGATCCGAAAGCTTCTCCGATGACGGCCGGCATGCTGCTGTAGGAGGAAAATCCTACCATGGAGATGGACATGATGCTGCCCCAGATCGGGTCCACAAATGTCCACAGGTACAGAGTTCCCAGGAATATGCCCAGGATTTCCATACCGACCGGAGTGACCTCCGGCAGATTGAGGGGCAGATATCGAAAAAATAGCATGATACCTACACCGACAGCAGAGTGAATCAGAGTGGCTTGCTCTTTTTTGTTAGCTGTACTAGCCATTGTTAAAGTACCCCTTTCCCTTGAAAAGTTTGTTAAACTTGTAACTTATGGTGAAATTGTATCATAGAAGGAGGAAAAGTGATATAACCTATGTTATGTTTTGTGATTTTTTTGTCGAAGCCCTGGGGGGAACATTGTGGATAATCGATAAACGAAAAGCTTTATTGGAAAAAGGGCAGACCAGCCATGCGGCAATTTGTATTTTTATACATTTCCACTTGATATTTTTTAAAAAGTATGTATAATGGATAAAGTCAGTGTCAGTTCAGATTGCTGGATTGTTGCTGAGATTTGGAAGATTTGGAAAGTTATTATATTTATGCAGAGTATCCATGAAAATTATCCCGAATGTCCCACGATATGACACAGGTGCCAAAAGGTCGGGCATTGGGTGCCGGGAGAGGGCAGGATACTCCAAAGAGGAGGAAAAAATTATGAAGAAGAAGCTTTTGGCATTGGGCCTTGCGGCAACCATGGCGGCATCCCTGGCAGGATGCGGAGGGAACAAGACGGCAGAGACTACCACGGCGGCAACAGAGGCAGTTGCCACAACAGAGGCGGCATCAGAGACTTCCGCCGAGGCGGCTGACACGGAGGCAGAGAGCACAGAGGCAGCCCCAGAGCTTTTGACGGTTACGCAGGGAAAGCTGACTGTTGCCACCAGCCCGGATTTTGCACCTTATGAGTTTTATGCCATCGGCGAGGATGGAACTCCTGCTCTGGCAGGCTTTGATATGGCCCTGGCTCAGTATATTGCCGATGATCTGGGACTGGAGCTTGAGGTGGTTACGGTGGATTTTGACGGTGTGCTCAGTGAGCTGCAGACCAAGTCCGTGGATCTTGGAATGGCAGGGCTGTCTCCGGATCCCAAGCGTGAGGGAATCATGGACTTTTCCGATTTATATTATATCGGCGGACAGTCCCTGGTTACGGTAAAGGCAAATGCAGACACCTACAATTCTTTTGAGGCCATCAATAAACCGGAGGTTTCCGTAGGCGCCCAGATCGGATCCATCCAGATGGATTTGGCCACCGCCAACAGCCCGGACGCGGATATTGTGCCTCTTCCCAAGGTGACGGATATTATTGCCGAGCTGCTGTCCGGAAAGATGGATGCGGCATATATTGAGACGGATGTGGCTAAGAGCTATCAGAAGAATTATCCGGAGCTGGAGATTGTCTTGGATGTTCCCTATGATCAGGAGGGCTCCGCCATCGGCGTCTGCAAGGACAACGAAGGCCTGCTGGCGGCAGTCAATGCTTCCATCGGAAAAGCCTTAGAGGACGGTTCCATGGAGAAATTCATTGCAGAGGCCAATGAGCTGGCATCTGGTGAGAAGTACGAGGGCCTGTTAGATGAGAGCGGCCAGGTACAGCAGTAAGCTTATCCATTGATATTTGATTCCTCCCCTGTATTGCGGGAGGAATCTGTGTTTCATGGGGGATGCCTGAGGAGAACGATTGTGGAAGGAGCGTTTTATGGATCAGTTTATTCAGTTAGATAATTTTTCAAAAATCATACCATATGCCCAGCTTTTCAGACAGGGAATGTTGGTGACGATTCTTTTGTCTTTATTTACCGTAATCATTGGTTTTTGCATTGCTTTGGTTCTGGCTTTAATGCGGATGTCCAATGTCCGTCCTTTTCGGAGTCTGGGATTGGACGAGAACGGACATTTGCGAGAAACGGGTTTTCTGGCCCTGATAAGCCGGTTTAATCCTCTGAGCTTTCTAGCCACCGCGTATGTGGAAATTTTGCGTTCCACGCCGGTTCTGGTTCAGATATTTATTGTCTACTACGGAGTGTTCAGTTTGATTAAGCTTCCCTCCTTTCAGATGTTCGGGTTTATTAAATTTGACCGCTTCTTCCCTGGTGTTGTGGCTTTGGGTATGAACTCCGGCGCGTATCTGTGCGAGATTATCCGGGCGGGGATCCAGTCGATTGACGGGGGACAAACGGAGGCGGCCCGTTCCCTGGGGCTTTCTCAGACACAAAATCTGCGCTACATTATCCTGCCTCAGGCGCTGAAAAATATTTTGCCGGCCATTGCCAATGAATTTGTGGTAATCATCAAGGAATCGGCCATTACATATACAATCGGCGTGCAGGATATTATGTCGGCGGTAAACGCGGTGAAGGGTGCAACCTTTGTGATTGTGGAACCTCTGCTAGTGGCAACGGCAGTTTACTTCTGCCTTTGCTTCCCCACCTCCAAGATTATTGCCTATTTTGAAAGGAGAATGAGCCATGGCGACAAGAGATAGCTTAATCCAGGTGTCGGATCTGAAGAAGCATTACAATATGGGCGCCATCAAGGCGCTGGACGGGGTGACGGTTGACATCAATAAGGGTGACGTGATGGTGGTAATTGGGCCCTCCGGATCGGGAAAATCCACATTTCTGCGGAGCCTGAACCTTTTGGAAGAACCCACAGGCGGGGCCATTATCTTTGACGGTGTGGACATTACCAGGAAAAAGTATAAGGATGAGAGCGGGAAGACAGTGAAGCTGGATATTGATAAGCTTCGGCAGAAGATGGGCATGGTGTTCCAGCATTTTAATCTGTTTCCCCACATGACAATTCTGGAAAATATGATTCTGGCGCCTGTAAAGGTAAAGGGAATAAGCAGGGCGGAGGCAGAGGAGAAAGCCCTGGCTCTTTTGGACCGGGTAGGACTTAAGGACCGGGCGGGGGCCTATCCGATACAGCTTTCCGGCGGCCAGAAGCAGCGGGTGGCCATTGTCCGGGCCCTGGCCATGGAGCCCCAGGTGATGCTGTTTGACGAGCCCACCTCGGCGCTGGATCCGGAGATGGTGGGAGAGGTGCTGGATGTAATGAAGGAGCTGGCAAAGGAAGGAATGACCATGGTGGTGGTGACTCATGAGATGGGCTTTGCCAGGGAGGTGGGCAACCGGGTGCTGTTTATGGCCGATGGGATGCTTTTGGAACAGGGAGCTCCGGAGGAGATCTTCGGGAATCCAGGGAGCCCGCGGCTGAAGGATTTTTTGGCCAAGGTGCTGTAGCATGACCGGGGAGGAGAAGAAAATGTCAAAGGAAAAACAGGCGGCTCTGGCTGCTATTGAAGAGAAGCGGCAGTTGATTGCAGAAGCGGCAGATCATATCTGGGAATTTGCCGAGCTGTCCTTGATGGAGGAAAAATCTGCGGCCTTTTACTGTGAGCTTTTGGAACGGGAGGGCTTTCAGGTGGAGAGGGGCATCTGTCAGATTGAAACGGCCTTTTCAGCCAGCTTCGGCAGCGGTCGTCCCGTAATCGGGTTGTTGGCTGAGTATGATGCTCTGTCCGGCCTGTCCCAGAAGGGAGGAAGCCTGGTCAGGGAAGAACTCATTCCCGGCGGAACTGGTCACGGATGCGGCCACAATCTTCTGGGAGCCGGCGCGTTGGCGGCGGCTTTGGGGGTAAAGGCGTATCTGGAAAAAACAGGGCGGCAGGGCACGGTGGTACTTTATGGCTGTCCCGGCGAGGAGGGCGGCGCGGCCAAGGCGTTTATGGCCAGGGATGGTTTGTGGAAGTCCTTGGACGGGGCTCTTACCTGGCATCCCGAGGATGTGAACGAGGTGTGCACCGGTTCTTCCAATTCCTGCATTCAGGTTCAATATAAGTTTACCGGTGTGGCTTCCCATGCGGCGGGGGCGCCGGATAAGGGGCGGAGCGCCCTGGACGCGGTGGAGCTGATGAACATCGGCGTCCAGTTTTTGCGGGAGCATATGAGCGATAAGGCCCGGGTTCATTATGCTATTACCGATGGGGGCGGCTGCAGCCCCAACGTGGTTCAGCCCAGAGCCAGCGTGTTATATATGGTGCGTTCCAACCATGTGGCAGAGGCCGTTGAGCTGCAAAAGCGGGTGGATCGGATTGCCCGGGGGGCAGCTCTGATGACCGATACCACCTTTGAGCGGCAGTTTATTGACGGCCTGGCGGACACGGTCAGCAATCATGTGCTGGAGCAGGTGCTCTATGACAATTTTAAGGAGCTGGGGGTGCCGGAGTACACCGATGAGGAGCACAGCTTTGCAGATGCCCTGGCAAAGACCTATCCGGGCAGCGATGAAATTCCCGGAATTGCCGCCAAATACGATGGGGACGTTAAGGAGCAGGTCAGGGTCCTCCGCGAAAAAAAGGGCCATGCCATGAATGAATTTCTGGCGCCGCTGTACAAGGGGGAAGCTTTTCAGGCAGGCTCTACCGATGTGGGAGACGTAAGCTGGCTGACGCCCACGGCTCAGATCCATGTGGCGGCCTGGCCCAACGGATGTCCGGGACACAGCTGGCAGAACGTGTCCTGCGACCGGACGGAGATCGGCCATAAGGCGGCAGTTCACGCGGGGAAGGTTCTGGCGGCAGCGGCGGTGGATCTTTTGGAGAAACCGGAGATTTTAAAGGAAGCCAGGGAGGAGTTTGCACGGCGCACAAAAGAGAGATATGTGTGCCCCATTCCGGAGGATGCGGTGCCGGTGGTGCCGGAGTGAGGAACGGATTTTTGCAGGTTGCTGTGAATGTATGTGAACAGTAACCTTTTAGAAAGTATTTAGAATATTTTTACAGAAGCCAGGTTTAAAAAAGCTGGCTTTTGTTGTATACTAATATCAATAGGCAGAATAGGGCATTGTATGTGGTGTCTGTTCTGCTGAAAATACTTTTTAATGTGTTTTGCAGTGAGGAGAAAAGGAATGGGAGTAAAGAAAGACGAACCAAAACAGCCTTCCCGAAAAAGCTGGCTCTATTATTACGGTATTGTTCTGATTGTCACGATGCTGCTCAATATGCTGGTGTTTCCTTCAGTCATGGAGCGGTCGGTGCGGGAGATTTCCTATGATCAGTTTTTGACTATGGTGGAGCAGGGCAAGGTGGAGCAGGTGGCCTTGCAGGATAAGCAGATCAGCTTTCTGGCAAAGAATGAGGAGGGAAAGCTGGGAGCATACAAAACGGGAATCTGGCCTGACGACAATCTGATGGAGAAGCTTCGTCAGACAGGGGTGATTTTTGCCAGGGAGATTCCCACCCAGGCATCGCCCCTTATGACGATCTTTTCCACCTGGATTATGCCGATTCTGATGTTTGTGATCATCGGACAGCTGATGAGCCGCATATTGATGAAAAAGATGGGGGGCATGGGCAACGCCATGACCTTCGGCAAATCCAATGCCAAGATTTATGCAGAGACAGAGACAGGAAAGACCTTTGCGGATGTGGCCGGTCAGGAGGAGGCGAAGGAGGCCTTGAAGGAGATTGTGGATTTTCTTCACAATCCCCAGAAATATGCGGAGATCGGAGCCACCCTTCCCAAGGGCGCTCTGCTGACAGGCCCTCCGGGAACAGGAAAAACCCTTCTTGCCAAGGCAGTGGCAGGGGAGGCCCACGTGCTGTTTTTTTCCATCTCCGGCTCGGAGTTTGTGGAGATGTTTGCAGGCATGGGGGCGGCTAAGGTACGGGATCTGTTTAAACAGGCCAATGAGAAGGCTCCCTGTATTGTCTTTATCGATGAGATCGACACCATCGGCAAGAAAAGAGATGGTAGCGGATTTAGCGGCAACGATGAGCGGGAGCAGACCTTAAATCAGCTTCTGACCGAGATGGACGGCTTTGACGGAAAGAAGGGAGTCGTGATTCTGGCGGCTACCAACCGGCCGGATTCTCTTGACAAGGCGCTTTTGCGCCCGGGCCGGTTTGACCGGCGGGTGCCGGTGGAGCTTCCCGATTTAAAAGGACGGATTGCCATTTTGAAGGTACATGGAAAGAATGTAAAGCTGGGCGAGGATGTGAATTTTGACGAGATCGGCCGGGCCACCTCCGGCGCCAGCGGAGCGGAGCTTGCCAATATTGTCAATGAGGCTGCTCTGCGGGCCGTGCGTCAGGGACGCGGCGTGGTTTCTCAGGAGGATTTGGAGGAAAGCGTTGAGGTGGTGATTGCCGGATATCAGCGCAAGGACGCGTCTGTGTCGGAGAAGGAGAAGCGGATTGTGGCTTACCATGAGGTGGGACACGCTCTGGTGGCGGCATGTCAGAGCCACAGCGCTCCGGTTCACAAGATTACCATTATCCCCCGTACCTCCGGCGCTCTCGGATATACCATGCAGGTGGAGGAGGGAGAGAGGTTTCTTATGAGCAAGGAGGAGGCGCTCAACAAGATAGCCACCTTTACCGGAGGCCGGGCTGCCGAGGAATTTATGTTTAACTCCATCACCACCGGGGCCGCCAATGATATTGAGCAGGCTACCAAGCTGGCACGGGCCATGGTGACCCGCTATGGCATGAGCAGCCAGTTCGGCATGGTGGCCTTAGAGACCGTCAGCAACCAGTACTTAGGCGGAGACACCTCCATGGTCTGCGCCCCGGAGACAGCTAGAATGGTGGACGAGGAAGTGGTGAGGATTGTCAGGGAGCAGTATGACAAGGCCATGGGAATCTTAAAAGAAAACGCCGGAAAGCTCAATGAAATTTCTGCTTATTTGTTGGAAAGAGAAACCATCAGTGGGGAAGAGTTTATGGAAATTTTAGAGAGAAAATAAGGATACCATCATACTCTTGACTGCCTGGAAGAGAACAGGTTAAGTGATATCCGGATAATTATGAGCAGTCAGAAGGGGCCTGGACAAAATGTGATGATTTTGTCCAGGCCCCTTGTCTTACTTTACTTTTTATTTTTTCTTTTGAAGGGCAGCATGACGGCGGGCGGAGCTGCTGTCTGAATCATAATCCCAGCTGGCTATCTCTCCGGTTTTCTGATCTATAGCATACTCATATTTTTGATAATCCTCTGTATAGAATTCTACCTCATAGAACCATCTTCCGTCATCAATGTCTGATTCCTGCTTTAAAAAGGTTACCTGGTCAGCATCCAGGCCGGCATGGGTCAGAACAGTGTCCTTCGCCTCATCGAGGGTGACCTCGGTACCGGATACAGGGAAGGTATTTCTTTCGTATTCCGCAGAAAGGACAGCTCCGTATTCTGCCTGAATCTTATATTCGTATTCCTCATAGTCTTTTGTCACGAACTCTACCTCAAAGACCGCGGTGCCATCATCCGTATCCTGTTCTGCAATCATAAATGACACATTTTCCATGTCAACGCCTGCATGCTCTAAGGCAATGGATTTGGCGTTTCCCTCTGTCACCTGGGCAGCAAAAACGCTTGATATGGTGGAAATGGTCAAAAGCCCTGTCATGAGGATCGCTAAAAGGTAAGAATCCTTTTTTCTCATAATAATCAACCTCCTTAATCGCTGAAACTGCTTGAATTTGTAGCGCTGCCAGCCGATACCTCGACTGATACTGTTATTATAGCGGAAAAAGGATGAAAATTATTTAAGAGTTTATTACATTTTTGTGAAGAAATGGCGCTGACTGGCCCGGTTTACCATATGATCAGCGCGGTAAATGCGCAGACCTACCTGAGCAGTAACTAATCAGCATGGAAGACAATAGCTGCATAGAGCGCCTGATTGAAATATGCCGGTGATTGTGGTATTCTTTTAGAAATACAAATTGGGATTTGTGAAGGCAAATTATGACAAAATAGAAAAAATGATGGCAGGACAACTTTATGATTGCGGAGATACTGAATTATTAACCCGATGGCATAAAGCTAAAGATTTAGCAAGAGATTATAATCAAACCAATTCTGCTGATGCTGAAGAAAAAGAAAGAATTTTAAGGGAGCTGCTTGGCGGAACTGGTAAAAACTTATGGATAACAGCACCTTTTTATGTTGATCATGGTAATAATATTTATTTCGGAAATAACTGCGAAGTGAATATGAATTATACTTTTTTAGACGATAATATTATTCGTATTGGAGATAACGCTTTAATTGCGCCGAATGTACAAATATATACAGCGTTTCACCCAACAAATGCCATTGACCGTTTTGGAGTACCTAAAGAAGATGGCTCATTTGAATTTTGCAAAACACAAACGGCACCAGTTATCATAGGCAACAATGTATGGATTGGCGGTGGAGCCATCATAATGCCGGGAGTTACAATCGGAAACAATGTGGTAATTGGCGCGGGGAGTGTTGTTACAAAAGACATTCCTGACAATGTCATAGCATATGGAAATCCGTGTCAAGCAGCATGAGAAAACAAATAAATATTATTAAGGAATAGAGAATTGTTTGGCTTTGAACTGACGGAAGAGGAGACGAGAAAGAATATTCTCCCTTCAATATCCGAGCAAGCTCGCAAAGGCTGATAAAGAAAGAGGGTAAAATGATTATAAGCGTTAGCCGAAGAACAGATATTCCGGCATATTATTCAGAGTGGTTTTATAATCGAATTAAGGAAGGGTATGCTTTAGTAAGAAATCCTATGAATATACATCAAATTGGGAAAATAAATCTGGAGCCAGATGTTGTTGATGGGATTGTGTTTTGGACTAAAAATCCGGTGCCAATGCTCGATCGGATTTGCGAGTTAGAGAGATATAATTATTATTTTCAGTTTACACTTAATTCCTATAATAAAGATGTGGAACCTAATATTCCATCAAAAAATAAAATAATTATTCCGGCATTTCAACAGCTTTCTAAAATGATCGGAAAAGATAGGGTTATTTGGCGGTATGATCCAATATTTTTTAATGAAACTTATACCATGGAGTATCATTGCAAATATTTTCGTGTATTAGCAGCAAAACTTGCTAATTATACAGAAAAATGTACGGTAAGCTTTCTGGATTTTTATAGAAATACATTCCGTAATATGCAACCATTAAAAATTCAAAAAGAGACCAGAGAACAGCAATTAGAAATTATGCAAAAATTTTCAGAAATCGCAAAAGAATATGATATATACATAGATACTTGTGCAGAAGAAATGAATTTTGATCAATTTGGGATAGCCCATGCACATTGCATTGACAGGGAACGTTTTGAACGTATTGGTCATTATAAGCTCACGGTAGAAAAAGATGCAAATCAACGAACAGAATGTGGTTGCATAGCTAGTATAGATATTGGAACATATAATACTTGCAAAAATGGCTGTCTATATTGTTATGCTAACTATAGCAATAATACTGTTATAAAAAGTACACAAAATCACAATCCAAAATCGCCGCTCCTTTTTGGAGAAGTTGGAATTGACGATATCATTAAAGAGCGAAATGTAAAATCATGTAAAGAATGTCAATTATCGCTATTTGATTTGTGATTAAAGGGAAAGTGAACGTGGATGTCTTTTAAATACATTAAAAAATAAGGAGCCTTTGACAGACAGGAGCTTTACATTGAAAGAAAAGCATGAGGCGGCAAGAAATCACCATACGGGAGAATACTGAGAAATCTATTACAGTACCGCTTCCGTGTAGGAGATTACGGTTAAGCATTATGACACATGATACTTTGATTCCATATTATAACGAATCTTTTGTTATCAGTGTTTAATATAAGCGCAGAGATTGATGTAGGGCGGCAAAATTATGCAAGGCGATTCGGAAAATAGGAAAAGAATTACAATCAAAAAGCCAATACTGCAGGTTTAGTAGAATATTAGAGTTATGCGAAATGGGAATTAATGCTATAGGAATTTGAGCATTTGTAGGCAGAAGCAAAGGATGAAATACCTGATTTCCTCTGAGAACAGCATTTATCTTACTGTTTTTTGTATCCATTCGGTATGAAATCACCACAAATCGGAAATCTCTCCCCCTTGCGAGAACAGCGAATTTCTGCTATAATTGCAATATGTTTTTAGAAAGAGAGCTTGACAAACATGAAAAGTTATGCCATCCTCAAGCAAGCGGTACTATAACTATATATAGCCCCACAGATTTGTTATGCTCAATTTTATACCGTCAACAGTGGCGCTCTTATGTCCGCAGGGAACTGCGTGGCGGGGAGCGTCTTTTTGTTTTAAATGAATGTGGCAGAATTAGGTGATACAATCATTAAAACGGGAATATGATGCTATGGCTCCAGGCAATACCGTCTGTTCCTTTGCATAAGCACTTTTTTCCCGGTACTGGAGATTATGAAGACGGTCCTGAAATATGCAACGATCAGGAAATGGATTGTTACTGCATATGGCTTGAAGGTATGATAAATTCAGGTAGTATTTGTGCAGGAATAGGGTGTTATGAACATCTCCCCGATGCAATCCATGCAGCAGAAGACAGCGCTGGATTTGAAAGATGGATAAACAGAAAAATCCTGTTTGAGAAAAGCGTTAAATAAGAATTTTCGGAGTATGATGAAATGATTTTGATTTATTCTGCTGTATATAATGGAGTACCAAGTGTTTTTCCACAGTTTTATTTATCCCTTTTCGGAATTGTGTACCTATTAAAAGCGAACCTATAAATATGCAATTTCAATGAATAAAAATGCGTTCTGGCTATTTTCCATACATTGAAATATGCAGTAAAATATAGTATAATATAAAATATTTTTTGAGGAGGATAACCATGAAAAAGAAGCTAAATCAGATACTAAATATTATCATGGCTCTCTTATTGGTGTGTTCATTGGTTCAGGACTATATAAATATTGGCATTTTGGTAAATGGATTATTAGTACTTGTATTATTGGCAGTTTGCATGACAGTAAAAGTCATTTTTATAGAAAAGATAGGGCGGATTCAAAAAATAGCTTTGATTTTAGGAATTGTTTTTCTGACTTTAACATTTATAGGTGGTTGCTATGTACTTGCTAATCATGGACAAGCGAATGCAGGCTACGCAGTAGTGCCAGGAATTTGGACTATGATATGTTTTGGGTATTACCGAAGTAAAAATAGGGCTAATTCTAATTAAAGTAAATATCTAAGGCTGTCCAATCAAACGGATAACCTTTTTTCAATTTTCAGCCTCAATTTACTCAATATTCAGTAGGCAAAACCCCATTTAAGAAATGAACAGTGGGAACACTTTTCCGAAAAGGGAGTTTTATTTAAACGATAATGAGTTATTTGAAACGGAAGAAGAGATTAGAGAGTATATCGCCATACGAGAACATTATAAACAAAAACATGCTCCGCATACATTAGAGGGTGGAGATTTTATTATTTATAAGTTGCATGAATTATTATAAGACGAATAGAAATTTCTGACTTTTATGTATTGGGAATATCTTCCCAATAATAGAGGAAGTATTTTAGGAGGGAACCAATATTGAAGCTGGCGTAAGGACTGTTGCGTATTTCATACGGACGGGAAAACTTTATCCAGGCATTGACTGGGCTGGACAGCTCTAATGTGATATATAGGATTTAAGGAACCATCGGAGGACAGGAATATGAAAAGACCCAGGGATGATATTGCAGACTGGCGATTGCAGCAAGAGAATAAATCAAAACCATTTCCATATTATGTTCCGACACGAGGGGATTACCGGAAAGCTGCTGAGACAGGCCCGAAAAATCCAAGGACCGGCAGGCCCATGTGGAACCTGGATATGAGAAGAAAGGAAGATCCATGGCGGGCGGACCGCTGCCTGTTTGGCGTATGGATATGCTGACACCGGAACTGCGGGAAATCATGCCTTTTGAGAGCATAAAAGAAGCATGGGATGTCATCTATGAAAAAGCCGAAAACGGCTGCGCTTTCTGCCAGTACATGATTGGGAACACCTATTATTTTCTGGACATCATAGAGATCGAAGATCACAAGGAAAGTGACTTTGCAAATAAGGGAGCCTGGAACCAATGGAAACGCTTGCAAATAAAACAGTGCATCCCCTGGTTTGAGAAAGCATTTTCTGGCGGTATGATACTGGCGGGGCGGAATTACGGTCATTATTACCAGTATGGACGGGGAGAATACATTCTGCCGGAGCCGGGAAAGGAAGTGCCCATTATGCGCCAGGGCGCAGAACGGGGCTACCCGGAGTGGATGTATGCCTATGCCCATTATCTGGCCTATACAGAGGATAACGATAAAGAAGCTCTCCCCTGGGCGCTGAAAGCGGCAGAGGCAGGACATCTCTGGAGCTGGCATATCATAGGGGATATTTATTGGAACGGCAAGGCGGTGGAGCGCAGTTTGCCCTATGCCTTAGAGTGCTACGAAAAAACCGCCACGGGGAAAAGCATTTCTGGAGAAAAGCCAGGATTCGCCCTATAAAAGCTAAGGTCTGGGGATGATGTATGCCGAGGGGATTGGTGTGCGGGAGAACATTGAAAAGGGCGTGGAGTATCTGAAAGCGGCGGGGAATTACGGGCCGGCAATGGAGGCTCTGAAGCATTACAAGAAAAGCCTGTTTGGGGTATGGCGGAGAAAATAAAGGAGGCTTTTATGACAACAGCAAATCAAAAGTAAGAAAGTATATGGAAACACGGGAATTTCCGGTCAGAGAATTGTTCAGAAAGAATCTTCCGGAGGAGTTTGAACATGGATTATGAGCAGTTTATTACAGAGATCAAGAAATATTGGGATTTGCGTAAAAAGGGACTGAAAAAGCAGGCGAACAGCTTTCTGTTCTCATTTACAAAATCTTTTAAAGAAAATGTGTCGGATGCGGATGCAGACGCTATTTTGTTTCAGTTTTGCAGAGAATACCTGGACGAGATGAAATTTCCGGGGGATGACCTGCCCAGGCGTCATCTTCCATTTCGGTTAACGAATAAGCATACTTTCTATGAAAAATATTATGAATCCTGTGAGAAAAAATCAGATAAATTGACGCAGACCTCCAACCGGGTATCGCTTTATCGCATCATCACCGCTGCTGCTTCCGGGTTGATGCTTTTTCTTTGGTATCGGCAGAAAATCCCTGTTTTCCTTGTGTCTGCCGGTCTTGGATTTTATCGGAACAATAAGGTGTTATCCCCGATCTATCAGATGAACAGGACAATTACCCCTTACCGGAAATTGTTTCAGCTTTTGGAGCAGGAATCCTTTGACAGTCTCTATCTGAAAGATTTGCAGAAGACCTTGTTGAAAAATGGCTCTGCTTCCGCTGCCTTAAAAGATCTGGAGAAAATTACAGATTCCGTATGCGCACGCCACAACATTTATGTATTCTTACTTTATAACAGCCTGTTTCTGCATGATTATTATTGTGTGGAATGGTATGAGAAATGGAAAGACAGCTATAAATACAGCCTGAAAGCCTGGCTTAAAGCAGTGGGAAATGTGGAAGCCTTAATAAGTCTTAGCGTAATCTGCCACACTCGAAAGTTCCACTGCCTGCCGGTGCTTACGGATTCTGCACGTCCCTTATTAGCCGCTTCTGATATCAGACATCCATTGTTAAAAGAGCCGTCAGCAGTAGGGAATGATATTGACCTTACCCATGGCACCTGCATCATAACAGGCTCTAACATGTCAGGAAAAACAACTTTTATACGCAGCATAGGCATCAATTTGGCTCTCGCCTACGCCGGTGGATTCTGCACTGCTGCGAGCCTGCGTATCTCCCTTATGGAACTATGCACTTCCATACACACAGAGGATAATGTGAACGAGGGCATTTCCACATTTTATGCGGAACTGCTGCGTATCAGGAGAATGATTGAGGTAAGCAAAAAGCAGATCCCAATGATTTCCCTGATTGATGAAATCTATAAGGGGACAAATGCAAAAGACCGGATATTTGCGGCAAAAGAGACCATACGAAACTTGTCGAAGCCTTATGCCGTTACGTTGATCACAACCCATGATTTTGAGCTTTGTGATTTGGAAAAAGACTTGGACATCCATGGAAAAAATTATCATTTTACAGAGCATTATAAGGAAAATAAAATCCTTTTTGACTACAAATTAAAAGAGGGACGCTGTACTACCACAAATGCGCGGTATCTGCTGCGTATGGCGGGAATTCTTAAATAGAAGGGATTTTGAGTTGTATTCCATGGCATTTTTTGATATAAACGATTACAAATGTAATATAAATATAACGGAAGAATATTTATATCCGTATTTGCAACTTTTCTGAAAAAGGTGGTCTGACAGAGATGAAAAAAAAGAGAAAACAAAGGCTGTTGATTGCTGTAAGTGCCTTTCTTTTTATAGCGGCCGGATGTGGCCAAAAAGCGGAGGAAAGTCAGGAAATACAGCAAGAAGCCGCCGCCAGTGAGGAATATTCGTACAAAGAACAAAGGGAAGAGAGTCATGATTTCGAGGCGGAATCCATTGCTGGACTTTATCGTGATATTTATGAACAGGCAGCAGAGACGGGAACGGTTGGAACTGAGGAAGTGATGAGAAATATTGTTGAAAGGATAGGAGAACAGGGTTATGTTGCGATAGATGAAGGAAATCAGATTGACATGGCGGGGTCGGAACAGGTCTTAGATTTTTGCGGGTCAGCAGACAAAAAACAGGAGGCAGAGCTGACCATAATCGTAGTTACCGGTTCCGGTGGATTGATAAAATATGACCTCCATACAGCAGATGGCGCCGTGGATGTTGTCAGAGGATATTATCTGTACAGCAACGGGATTTTGGAAAACATAGGCACAGTAAGTTATCCTGCAGAATCGTGGGAGTATACAAAGGAAGGTTATCTGCTGTTTGAGGGAAGTTATTATTCCGAAAGCTATTATGTACTTTCTCTCAGTGAGGAACCGGAACATACGGCGCTGAGGGTTCAGCCATTAGACGAAATATGCAGGGAATTAAACAGAATGTATTTGCTGCCAGTGGGGTATGGGGGAAATAATCTTTTTCTTACGGACTGGAGCGAAGAGGATTTTGGAAATCTGGATTTTTATGATTTGTTTGACAGGTTCTATGGTGATGTCTATGAACAGCCGGTTCCTTTTATACCAGATGACGATTTAGATGAGGGGGCCGTTTACAGGATACCGGCAGAGGTATTTGAACATGTTATTGAAAGCCATTTCCAAATAGACCGTGAGGAGCTGCGGAAAAAGGCAGCCTATTTACCGGAAGATCAAACGTATGAATACAGGCCGAGAGGGTTTTATGAGGTTGAGTATCCGGAGATTCCATATCCGGAAGTGGTCAGTTATATGGAAAACAGTGACGGAACCTTAACCCTGACCGTGAATGCCGTATACCCGGAGGAAAACACCTCCAGGGCATATACCCATGAAACAGTGGTTCGTCCCCTTGGCAACGGCGGTTTTCAATATGTATCAAATCGGATCATTTTTCCGGAGGGCGGTTATGAATCATGGTGGCATTCCGATCGGCTGACCGAAGACCAGTGGAAAGAAGTATATGGAAGGAATGATTAGTTGAAAGAACTGAAAGGGTTATATAGAAAATGGGGGTTCTCATTTATCCTGTTATTTTTAGCAGTGTCAGCGGGATGTCTCGTTACTGGCATTTGGAAAGAAGCAAATAGAAAGCAGTCAGAAAAAGCCTGGGAACCCGTTGCGGAGATTTCCGGCAGCAGCGCGGTCACGAACGATACCGGGGCAGCCGTGCAGGTGCAGGAAGTATACAGGGATGCGGCCATAGAGGAAGTTTTGCCGTACACTTATACGGTCAGGGATTTTTCCAGAGAGCAGAGAAACCGGGTGGTTTCCATGCTTGGAACGGCTGGATATATAAGCGTTACCGATGGGGCAAATATGGAGAATCATGAAAGCGTCCGGGACTTTTATTCTGCCTATTTGAAGGAACAGGATACGATGGTCACAATCTTTGATGTGAATCTGGATGGGCTGATAGGGGCTTATACGTTCATACACAGGGGAGGAAAACTGCAGACCTTTTATGTCCGGATTGGTTGATGTACTCTCGGAATCTCTCCTGCACCTGCTTTTGTGGCTGATTTTCCGCCAGATGCGCATAAATTTAATCAACGTACGTTCCACGTACGCCTCATAAATTTATGTGCATCTGACAAAAAATCATCTCACAAAATCAGGCACAAAGAGACTCCAAGAGTACATGTTGGAGGGAAGGAGGCATACCGGAGGTCATATCTACCACTGTCAGTGACATTGCAGAGATCAGGCTGACGGAAAAGGGATATTTCATCTATTCCTATAAAATACAGCTTTACCATTCCAGCCTGCGTCAGTTCTGGCGGATAGAACCGCTTTCTAACCAGTGCAGGGAACTGACGGAAAAATATCTGTCCGGGCTTAGCTATGTGAATTACAATGTCCTTGTAACGGACTGGGACAGCAGTAATGTGGAAGATATTTTGATGCCGTGCATGTTTGAGGACCTGTACCGCATGGATACGGGAGAGATTCTGCGGCCGGAAAATGGGGAGATACCTGCAGAGGTATATGAACGGATCATGACCACGTATTTTCCAGTCACAAAGGAACGGATAAGGGAGATATGCGGTTACCGCGCAGACACAGACAGCTATCCGTATGAAATGATCTTTTCCAGCCCGTATCCGCCTTTTGGGGAAGTGGTGGGGGATAAGGAGAACCCGGACGGAACGCTGACCCTCTTTGTAGATGGGGTATGGCCGGATTATAACTCCGACTGTGCGTTTACCAACATCATAACCGTTCAGCCCTTTGATGACGGGACATTCCGTTATTTATCCAATTCCATAGAGAAAAAGGAGCTGGACATTCCCAACGTATATGATATGAAATAAAGGAAGGATTTCCATGGAAATAAGAAAAATATATATCCAGACTATTATTATAATGATGGCAGGATTTTTGTGTGCCTGTGGAGGAAAAAAGCAGGAGGAGTTTTCGCTGTCCGGCGCCAGAGAAGGCGGGGAAGAACCTTCTTTGGCAGAGAGCAGGGAAGATAATGACAAAAAAGGGCGTTGGGAAAAAGGATATGATCTTCCGGTTGATGAAAACGAAAGGAAAGAGGCGGAAGCTGACTTAAGGGCCGCGTTGGAACTGACCAGGGACATTTACCAAGAAGCGGACAAAGGCGATGCTTCAAACGTGGTTTTATCAGAGGAAGTTTTAATTCAATTAAAAGAGAAGCTAAAGACTATGGGTATGCCGGTCACAGGGAGCGAACCGTACCAGGTTATGGAGAACTGGCAGGAGATGGAGCGGTTTTTACAGGATGCCGGAGTGGGAAAGGCCGGGACCGTGCTCCTGTACCGGATTCATAGGGACGGAGGAATCGGAAGGTTTCAATATCAGTATGATGGAGAAAATCTGTATGTGCTGGCAGCAAATATGACATGGGGGAAAGATGAAACACCGATGCCTGCGTACATTTCCTATACAAGAATAAAAGAATGGCGGTATACGGAAAAAGGATATTTCTGTTATGAATTATGTGTACCGGAACCTCCGGAAGTATCGGAGATTGTTGATGGAAGCTGCTTGGTCAGAGTGAGGCCCCTGCCACAGGAGTGCCGTGAAATGTCCGAAAAATGTGTGCGTCCATTGGGGTATCAGGGAAATAACCTGTTATGCTCCAACTGGGACAGGGATAGCCTGGATAAACTGGATTATAACGGGATTTATGAATATTTTTATGGGATGAAATATGGCAGGCGGTTTGAAGCGGAGCAGTTTCCCCATGGGATACCGGCAGAAGAGTTTGAAGAGACCATCATGGATTACCTTCCGGTTTCCAGGGAGGAGATTCGGCAGTGGGCCGTGTTTGATGAAGGGCGTCAAGTCTACCGATGGGAGAGACTGGGGTGCGGAAATTACGCACCCAGTTTCTTCGGTACTTCTGTTCCCGAGGTGACACAGATCAGGGAAAATGAAGATGGAACATTTACCCTGACTGTGGATGCGGTATGCCAGATGATTTTATGCAATGATGCGGTCATAACCCATGAACTTACGGTCAGGCTCTCAGAAAACGGAGATATCCAGTATCTGGAGAACCGGATACTGGATGACGGAATTTTTAATATCCCGGAGTATCAGTATCGGATTGGAAAATAAAGATTATCACAGACCATTGGAGAAGGCCAGCGGTTATCCTTGTTCCCTCATACAAAAAGACACCAGCACACGCCGAATTTATCAATGAGCTTAAACTGGCATGGACTATAATCACATGGGCCGACAGGGGTATCGTTTGATGCGCCTTCTTTCAGTACTTCATAAGCTTTTTGGATCTGGTTTTCATGGCCTTCTCCAAGGTGGAAACAGAACATCATCGTATTTCCTATAGTAACATCCTCAGAAATTTCCGAAACAGCCAGTATTATTGTTTTTCCCAAAATGTCCATTTTACAGCAGAAAGATATCCAATTTTCTTGTAAAATGCGTCCGATCCGCCTGTCATATGGGTTGCGCCTAATGCCTTTGTTCTCCGATACATTTCTGTCAAAGCGGCAGAGGCGAGACCTTTATGCCGGTATTCGGGTATGGTGCAGAGTGGTTCCATATAGGCCAGATGGTTTTCAGGAGTCCACCACATTCCTGCATAACAGGCATATTCTTCTGCCTCATCTGCAATAACCACGTCCAGCTGAGGCGTGGCGTGGGGTGCGGTACTCAGCTGATAATTATTTTGGTCATACTGATGGTTCCATGGGCCTTCGCTCTGTTCATGGTCAAACCCTTTAAAACAGCATTTGCTCACTTTTTCCATATCCTGGCGGTTTACAAAGTGAAAGCCTTTTGGCAGTGGGTAATCCAATTCGTTTGCGAAATCGTACTGCATATCCCAGTGTTCCGATTTCTGGCGATATCCTAACTGACGCGCAGCGCACATCAATGCATCCTGCCCGCCAAATAGAATGGGCTGTATGTTGCTGCCATTCACAGGCATATGTTTATCAGCATATGTCATCATCTCAAACGCCAGATCCTCATATCCGGGTTTCAGGCAGAAATAAATATCAGTCACCGGATTTTCATAAAAGCAGAATGCCACAATCTCTCCGTCATACTCCCAAATGCGGTTTTTATAAGAATAGGAGATATCCATCCAGTAAGAAAAAGATGCATATGCGTATTCAAAAAAGGGAGCCGGGACGCCGTTTTTCCAATCTCTCTCATAAATTTCAAGCAGGAACTGATATATTTTTCTGCAATCTGATAAAATACGAAATGGTCTTTGTGTAACATTCTTCCAATGGTTCTGCACTTCCAAAACTTATATCCTCCCTTGTTTACTGAAAAATATTTTTAAGTTTCTTTTAAGAATGGGCAGGGAGCCTGCGGTCTCAAAATGGAAGATCATTTTCGGCGCTTATTCCAGTCCGGCCAGATTCTCATCCATTTTGTCTAACACTCTTTTTTTCTGGGTTTCTGTTAAAAATCCGTCTGCCACTGCGTCTTCCAGAATCTCTGTCACATCTTTTATATCATTCTGGTAAGTTTCAGCAGTCAGAGGTGTATTCCGGCTTACAAGTTCCGGCCGCATGACAATGGTTGGGTTGAAAGCGACCACAGTGGTTTCCGTGGATACCATAAACGCGCCTTTATAGATGACAAATTCCCCTTTTCCGTTGTCAGCTTTCAGACGCTCCAGGTCCCGTTCCATGGCTAAGGCATCCGGATCTCCCTCCCCTCTGTCCTCTTTTACAGTATCTACAATCCTTTGATACTCTTCCACCGAGTACAGTTCAAAAATCCCTCCAAGGGTCGGGTCATTCTTCAGGGATTTCATGGAAAAAGCGCCAGAAGGAACGGCGCCGTAGACTGCGACGCAGCTTATGGTGGCAGCGATAGTCAGCATGATTCCCGTAAAGGATTTTTTTTCTTTCATGTGAATGAGATGATGGATACG
The DNA here is from genome assembly GCA_910586255.1 of uncultured Lachnospiraceae bacterium. Taxonomy (GTDB): domain Bacteria; phylum Bacillota; class Clostridia; order Lachnospirales; family Lachnospiraceae; genus Brotaphodocola. The sequence goes on from CAJUHR010000043.1 coordinate 27,883, forward strand.
CTCTTTCATAAGGCTTTGTCCCAGACCGGAAGCCAGAAGATCGATCCCGGCTCTCTTTGCCTCCAGTCCAACCAGTAAACTGGCATAAGTTTTTCGTTTATCCCTTCCCACGGACCGAATCACCGCTTCATCACAGGCCAGTTCCATGTCCCGGCTGGCAAAGGCAACCATAAGCCATACCAAAGGGTTAAACCAGTGGCAGACCCAGGCTGCGGCCAGGCACAGCTTTTTCAGCGCGTCCAGGTGCCGGATATGAGCCGCTTCATGTTCCAGGATCAGTTTTATACTCTCTTTGTCCTTCCAGTCCGTCTGTTTTGGAAGCAGGATTACCGGAAAAAGGATACGGTAGGTTAAGGGGGAATCAATCTCGTCCGAAATCCCAACGGTAATTCTGCGTAAGAAACATTTCTGTTTCAGCCAGATGAGAATCCAGGAAGATTCCTTTAAAAGAATTGCCGCGCGGTATTTCTTCAGATTGACAATATGGAGCCAGCCTAAATACAGGCTGAAAGCCAGAGCGCCGCAAGACCAAAAGATTTTTAAGATCATCCATGGAAAATCCGGTTTTGTCCCCGCTGTCTGCCAGGCTGTTGCCGGAATGGACAAGGCTGTGGTGATATCCGGCATTTTTTCGAACCATCCATTGGTCACTGGTACAGAGAAGCCAGCTGGTATGGGAATCATCAGCTTACACCAGGCAAGCATCCAGAGAAACAAAAAAACGGTTCTGGGCATTTTGGAAGAAAAAAATTTCCGAAATGCGATGACAGCCAGAATCAGAAAGGAAGCCGAAAGGCTCATCCACAACAGGTTCATAGGCTTACTCCATTTCATTGATCATTTGCTTTAACTCTTCCAATTCCTCTTTTGACAGGGATTTCTGGGACAGCAGGGCTGAAAACAGCATGGGGACAGAGCCTTGAAAGACACGGTTTACGAATTCCCTGGTATCATCCTGAATCGCCTGTTCTTTGGAAAGCAGGGCTCTGCAGATAAAGTTTGGTTCCAGGCGTTCAATAAAGCCTTTTTGAATACATTTTTTAATGACTGTGTAGGTGGTATTCTTACTCCAGCCGGTGGAATCATGTAAGATCAGGGAAATCTGCTTAGCCGTAATATCTCCCTCTTTCCAGATTACTTCCATCACTTTCCGTTCTGAATCAAACAGTGTTCTTTCCATACCTGTGTTCACCTCGTATACTCGTTTTATGTCTGCTGCTTATGGTATATTTCTTATACACTATCACAGTAGTCTGTCAGTGTCAATGAGAGGATGCTTGACTTTGCCTGGTGTTGTCCTATCGTAATGCGGCTATAATCTGCCTTTAGAATTGCCTTGAAAATCCGCCGCCGAATAGGCGGCATGAATTCAGGTATGCCAAATGCGCCCGCCGCCGGGCGCATGCAGGTTTCTTAAGAGATTCGTCAGAAAATATCCGTTGACACATACAGACTACTGTGATAGTCTATTACCCAGATAGACTACTTCAATAGTCTATTTCTTCTTAAAAGGGTGCGCGCCTGTAAAGATAAAAATAATAAAAAGAAAGGATTCATATTATGTTAAATCATACCAAGAGAAATTTTGCGGCTACAGGAATCATGTGTCTTGTGCTTATGGCAGCCGGTACAACTGCTTACGGGGCAGCGCCTGCGCCACAGCCATCCACTGTCCAGGCCCAGGCTGTCCAGAATCCGATGGAAGACCCTACTTTGGGAGGCCTTTTTGAGCTTTACACTCCGGAAGAGTACGAAGAATCCGTCAATCAGATTAAAAAGTACATGGGCGCTGATCATGAGGATGTCAA
>CAJUHR010000044.1 GCA_910586255.1 uncultured Lachnospiraceae bacterium
CCAGATATTGAATTTTCAAGGTGCATAGCTAAAATCTATGTGCGAAGTTTGAGTTCCTTTAACACATTATCGGACGGGTTGTGCCGCAGATACCCGTCATCCACTGCCGTATCCAATACCTGATGAAGCACGGTATGAATGGAATCAATCGTACTGACTTTTAAGCCCCGTTCCTCCGCCAGACAGTTATAGAAACGTTTTATATCGGATTTTTTCAAAGCGGTTATCTTTAGCTTCCCTAAATCCGGCTCTACAAACATTCCATACATATATTGGTAATTCTGAAAAGTATTATCTTTCAGCCCCCGTTTCATGTTGCGCCAAAGAGCATAAATATCATTTACCGTTATACTCTGGATATCTGCCCGAATGCCGTCACTCGTATCCTTTTGAATCTCCGCCTCCTTTTCTCTGAGCTCCGACAAGGATTTCGCTGTCACACAATGTCTTTTACCGTTTCTGGACGTCCAACGGTATGTGTAATAACCGTCCTTCCTCTGGCTTTCCCCCATCTTTAGCATCTTCCCGCTTTTATCTTTTCTCCGTTCTTTCCCTGGCATAACATCCTCCTTTCTCTTAAACGGAGGGAGCCATCAAACCATGGCATCGGTTTTTAATGGCTCCCGAATAGCTTAGATCGAATATGCCTTGTCCATAAATTCATCCAGCTTGCGTCTCTTGATCAGTCGTTTTGTCCCGTTCCAGAGGACAAACGGACAATTCTCATCATTTGTCAGCTCCCTCAGCTTCGCCTGACCAATCCCGAAATAAAGGGCAGCCTCCTCCAAGGTCAAATAGGATTTCTCCCATAACGGAACCTCTTTCTTCACTCTTCTGTCCATCTCTTTTCTCCTCTCAAAATAGTATAGGCATTTATTTGTTCTTATCATTTTCACAGATATAATATATCTTTCATTTTTTTGACTTTTCCACATCAAAAGCCATATCCCTATGCTCTTCTTCGTATTCTCGCATAGCTTCCAGCATTTTGTCCTTTTTCAGGCACCAGCAACGCATACGCTTTCCCTGGATTGTAACCTTTTTCTGGAAATTAGGTTTCTTCCCTTCTTCCCTCTCCAGGATATTTTTCTGATACATATAACGCTCCAGCTCCAAAGATTTAGGTACATGTTTTCCGGCTTCCTCCTGAATATCCTCCACGACAAAATCATAAGTCTTTTTAGGCTTCAAATAGATAAAGCCATTCTTTTCATGTCCATAGAAGCGGTCTGTTTCCTCCTTGTACAAGTCCTTTTCATTTGAAATCTCAATTTTATTCTCCTGTATGAGAAAAAACATCCTCTGCATGAACCTCTCACAGATTTCATCTAAGCTTTCCCGGGCAGGTTCCTCTTTCTCCTCCTTCTCTCCCTTTTTCATCCTGTTCTCCTGCCCCTCTGTGCCTGTTAATTGATCACACTGGTTATTATCAGAAGGGAGCTTTTCCTCTTCCCCAGTATCCCCCATCATGCTTTGTTCAAGCTCTGCATATTCATAGCAACCCTGCGATTGGTAAAGCCACAGTTCCATGCTATAGGGCATACTGGAGGTTGCTACAACTGGAACCATACAGTAGTTCCCTCCCCCATAATAATGTGGCTCTCCATAACACATCCTGTTTGACACTAGAGTGCCGGAATCTGCCACATTTATTACAGCCGGGCAAGCTCCATTCTCTCCATTCAGATTTTTAATAAAAGGACTGATTCTCTCTTTAATAAATGGGCTGATTCTTTCTTTAATGAATGGGCTGATTCTTTTCATTTCGTTCACTATTTTCTTCTCCTCATACAAATAGCTGTTTTTACATTACAGATTCCAAAATGTCAGCAATATCGGCCTTCTGCAGGGGTATCCCCCGATCTCAAATGTTCCTGTTGCCAGGCAAGTGCCCTTTTTCAGGCCGGAAATCGCCTTTTCATTCTGCTCTGTGGAATAGGGAAGCTGCCTGGCCAGCCTCCTGCGTTCCTTCTCCACCATCGGAAAATAGAGTTTCGTTGCCGGGATTTCCAGGACAGGCTGGATTTCCTTTGGGAATGTGGAAAGGGTCTGTGTTGCCATTACCAGATGCAAGCCGAATTTTCTCCCCTCTCGTAATATCTCCTCAATCATAGAACCTTTCCGGCAGTCTAACGCCTGGAACTCATCCAGGATGAGGTATGCCGGGAACGGGGGCTGTCCCCCCTTCCTCCTGACATCCCTCCAAAGAATACTGATTGACAGCTCCGCAAGGATTTTCTGGGTCCGCATGTCATAGCCGGACAAATCAATCACTACAATTTTCCCTGGAATCACCACTTCCCGTACCCCGGTTTTCACCAGATGGAAAAGCTCAAAGTATTTGTCTAAAACACCCTCTGCCGCATCCTCCAGCCGCTTATTCTCTTTGCCGATTGATTCTATCTTTTTTCCCATCTCTGCAAATTCATTTTCCCCGAGGCAGGTAATCCCCATCTCCCGGATGGCGGAGCGTATAACTGCCTTCTGCCTGGCGGAAAGCTTGTCAATCCCCTCTAGTACCTTTAATACATTTTGGGCAACCTCTAGCTGGCTTTCCTGATCGTCCCTTTCATTCCCTACCGGTACGATCAGGCTCATAGGAAAGCCGTCCTGTCGAACATGGATGATCTCCATATGGTTCCCCTCCATGTCCATATGGGTCTGGTTGTAGTTCAATACCACAACACTCCCCCTGTCCTCTACGATTCCCCTTTCTATGTATTTCTGAGCAACGGTCTTTCCCGAGCCGGATGTACCGGTAATCAGGATATGGTTGTTCATTACGTCAGACGCAACCCGAACCTGCTCCTGCCCTTCCATTTCCTTTCCTATTTTAATACCTGTCATGGCCAGCCTGCTTCTCCTTCCTTTTAATGGATTCTTCCCATGTTGTATGGTATGGGATGTCCACTTTATCGCGGTACAGACATATCATCCGCTTTTTCTCAATCTTACCTTCCACGGAGAAATACATATTGCATGTGTAGTACCTCCGTTTCTTCCCTTCGGTTTTCAATATTCCCTGTTTTGCCAGGACTTCTTTTAATTCATTAATACTAAAAATTTCTCCTGCTTTGGAAACAATCTGCCCGAACAAGCCCTCCGGAATGTAATAAAATTCGTCATCACAGAATGGCTGTTCCCTGCCGTCCTGGATATCCTCTGGCCGGATATTCCTTCTATCTATAATATCCTCGATGTCCGCTGATGACTGCAAAAGCATTTTCCGGAATATCCCGCACAGGTCTCCTGTTATCTGCTCAATGTCCCATTCTTTCATGATCTGTTGTCCGGCTTCTCTGATCTTTTCCAGGTAGCCCGGCATATTGGAGTGAGATGCGCCTGCTTTTGTTATCAATATTTCCAGTATCCTTCCCACTGCAGTCCATACCTCCATCCCGGCTGATTCCCGGCGCAGGTTCTCAAACTCCCTGCTGGAAGATAATTCTGAAATCCGGTCATTAATAACCGCCCAATACTCTTTGACCAGCTCAATCATCTGGCGGGTAAAGATTTCCTCCGTCTCTGTCATGGCCTCAGCAATCACAGAAAACCGGGTTCCATCCAGCCTGACCTTGCCGGCAAAGCAATCTTTAGCCCCTATCGGGATTCCCTCTGCAAATGCTACAAAGATTGGGTCGCAGAATCTCCCGCCCTCACTCAGTCCGGACTCACAGATTCCAGCCAGCTTTTCCAGGCACGCTTCCGTATTTCTTGACTTTACGTATTGCATAAGCAATACTTCCGAACCGTAATCCTCCATCAGGCGTTTAAAATCCCTGTCGGAAATATTCGTTGAGCTATATACCACAGGGCAGAATCCCCTGGCCGCATATTGCAGCTGCCGGGCTGCCTGCGGGGAACCGGTTATGAACGCTACCGGCAAGGAAAACCTTATCCCACAGTGTCCCAATGGGCGGTAGGTAAGAATCATCGATTTTACCAGCAAAATTTTCCAGGACGCTTCTTCCCCATAGCTTTGCTCCATTTCTTTTCTATAACGTTCTAAATTTGTCACAAAGTCCACCGTGTTACCTCCTTCCAGCACCAGCCACCAGGAAAACAATAATCCCAGCCATTGCCAGTGCGATACCAGCCAGGGATTTCCGAAACCATGACATCCTTTGCTTCCTTCTGTGCCATTTCTATGAGTTGCTTCCGGATGGTTTCTTCCGCTGTTTTTTTCATCTGGAACCCTATCCCTTTACTGGCAAACATTCTGTTTAAATATCTCTGATCTCCCGAACGCTTTTCATCCAAATATAACCTTACTTCTTTTTCATTTCCTGCTGAACCAAACAAAAAAGAAATAAAGAGGATGGATTCATCCTGGCTTTCTTCATGCCACAATCGCAGGGCATCAAACTGCTTTACGGGCAAAGCTTTTTCCATTTCCCCAAGAAATTTTTCCCCGATAAGAATCAACTGCCCATCTGAACCTTTAAATAGGTAGGTCTGCTGATACTCCCTTTCCCTTTGGATGTCTGACCGCAGCTTCTCGGCCTCCTTGGTTTTTTCTAAATCCATTTGATTTCGGAAATAATGTTCTCTCAACCTGTTCCCGGTTATGATATTCTGGCGAACTTCAAAATCCCATAGCTCTTTTCCCTGCCATGTAGGATTTGCTGGGAAATTATTATACATTTTGATCTCCTTTCCCCACACGGACGTATGTCTGCCCAACTCTTTCCGCACATTTTTATCGTCTACGGGCTTGTTTTTCGGGCTTTTCTGCATCCGTGTGGGTTTTGCTCTATTGTTTATGGTTGCGTATGGTGTCGCTTTGGCCAAAGTTTTTTCCATGGAATCAAAGGTCATGTACCAAGCCTATCTCAATTATCTTTTCGTTTTGGCTCCTTATCACGAAAATTTCAGAACTATTTTCAATTCTAAGCATGAGTATAGCTTTACCATTTTCTCATTTCCATTCTGTTGCTTTATTGACAAAATCGGCTCCCATTACTGACATATTCATAATCGGACTAACAGCACCGCTTATATCAACATCTGCTGTGTTGTCGTCAGTCAATGATGCCACCTCATTGCAAAGTAACAATATATTTAGCATTATTAACCCAAAAATGAATATGCCAGTAAACTATAACAGTAAATCATATGAACTCTCAGACCTCTCCTGTTCACAGCTATAGCATATCGCATAATCACTAAACTATCCACAAAAAATAATGCTATTTTTTATATCAATATTTTCAGTGATTTTTAAAATATAACTCTAAATTCTATCGTAAAATATAATTTTATAAAATAATAACTTGTATTTTTTCAGTGATTTGATATACTTAAACCATACTCAAGGAGGAAAATTATATTATGAATTTACATGTATTTGATAATATATCTTTAAATTCTAACGAAATTAGAGAATTTGAAAGCATTTTAAAGCATACATTTTACTTTAACTTAGATGAAACGATGGAATCATGCAAATCTTTGTTTTCTAAATCCAATGATACAGAAATCATTGACAAAATTTTTGAAGAATGTGATACTTTGTGTAATCCTATTTTTCCTAAAAAGTCATTCCGCTTTTTTGGCTTTCCCCGTTCAGAGGGTCCTGATCAATTTAGTACTCTTGTAGCAAATAATCCCTCCTTTTGGAAAACCGCTATAAAATATCATTGTGTAGTTTCATCCCTATTCACATTATTACACAATCAGTTAAACGGTACCATAATATCCCGTCATGCGTTTATTAATGATGTAAAGCATTTTGGGTATTTTTCACTTTTTCACAAAAATATCCTTTATATTGATAAAAATACGTCTTATCAAATCAAAAACCTGAGAAATGAAAACTCTACTACACGTTCTGAAAAATCCTCCCATTTTATAAAACTATACCGTTCGCTCTGCAATAATTTGTATGATGAAGAAATGAGCAATTTAAATATGGATAAAAAATCTTCTAAAATACCTCTTATATATAGTGATTTGATCTATCAATTATATAACTTACATAGGGAAGGCGGTATCTACAAAAAATTTCATCAATTTTATCAGGAAAAGGACAAGCCACTTTCCTGTAATGATTACTTTGAAGCCTCACAAAAGTTAAAGGATATGCTCAATATTCAAGAAGAAACTGATATTGTCGATCAAATCCTTTTAGAATATAAAGCAGAGAGATTTTACAATTTATCCCTGACATATTGTGTTATAAAATCGCTTTTAGATTTTTCTCACAAACAGGATATCCTCACTCTTGATTCGTTTCCTCTTGAAATTTTGGAACTTGTATTCCGCCTTCCTAACACATTTAGCCGAAATGATTTTTTTGTGTATGCTCTACACTCCTTTTCAAATAATTATCTTTCGGATAGTATATTTAACAACAGGCATAAAAATTTATCTCCCTTTGTTAAACACAAAACCACTACTCCAGATAGAATACGCCTAATTACCTGGCTACCATTATTTCAACAATTTGTACTATTTTTTGCAACACTTGTTTTTCCTCTATATGAAAAATGTTTCTTGCTACTGTTAATGAAATCAGCAACAAAAACTAAATCAGGAAACAGCTATACGTCTAATATTATTAGTTTGCTTCATGATTATATAAGTAATCATGCTCAAGACTTATATGAAAATGGAATAAAAACTTCGGAACCACTACCAAATTTTAGAACGTTAAAAATATCTCAAATTGACAATGCTAATAAATTAGAAATGCGAACGCTTGATTTATTGACAAAAAAAATTTTAGTACATCAAAACAATATTTTTCATTCTGTATCCTATCCTGATTTTAGTACTCGTTATTTTGGGTTCACTTCCAGCACAAAAGAAAGTCATTACTATTTAATGCAGCTATTAATTGATTCTATTCTAAAAAATGCAGAATAAATCACTATCTTCTATAAATATAATTTTTAAAAGTACAATATATCTTAATATCAGAAACGGCTCCTTTTGATAATAGCAACTTATCAAAAAGGAACCGTTTCTTTAACAATCAACAACAAACCTGATTCTACATTTACAGAATATGATACTCCCTATACAATTCCTGCCGGTACCCCTTATCCACCCCAATCCGCCCAATGGCATCATACCGCTTCTCCTGCAGCAATCGCTGGGTAAGTTGCGCATATCGGTTTTCACCTTGCTCAATCCCTTCGGTTCTTCCTTTCTCAATATTCTCCTGGTCACGCATCAGCAACGTCATATACTCCCGCCTCCATTCTCGGTTTTTCTTCGCCCTGCTCACTTCCGCCTCCAGCTTCCGTACCAGAGGGCTGTCGCTTTCCCTTCCGCCCACATAATCCAGAAACGCTTTCAGGCCATTACTTATATCCCCTTTGGTTCCTTCCGTATTGAGAAACATTTTAACAGTCCCGTCCCCCAATGCAATCTCATGCTTCTCCTGGCACAAGTTCTCAAAAGCATACTGGTGCCTCCCCTCCCTAAACAGGTAAAGGTTCAGATATAAAGATCACATAGCTTTTCTTACGTTCCAATATAGTTCCCCGGAGATAAATCAGCATGGACTTTTTAATCCATTTCATAAAAATTCAAATGTCTGATAAAACCATCCCATGAATTTTCATTTGATTTTTTCCTGTCATTCACATATAATACAAGTAGGGAAATCCCTACTTTCCATATTTCAGGAGGTGAATGATATGTCAACAAACACTTTCGTTGACAATGCAAAGGTTATGGCAAAAGGACAGGTCACAATTCCAAAAGATGTCCGTAAAATACTTGGCGTGGCGAGCGGAGACCGTATTTCTTTTATTGTCGAGGGCAGCACAGTCCGTATCGTCAATTCAGCTGTTTATGCCATGCAGATGCTCCAGGAAGAAATGGCAGGAGAAGCGGAGCGAGCCGGTCTTACATCTGACAATGATGTTATGGCTCTTGTTAAACAACTGAGAAATGAGGACGAAAAACCATGAGGGTTCTGATTGAGATACCAATGTCCTCATATCTGCGGCACTCCATGGGAACAGTGTTCCTTTTCAGGCTTATGTAAAAGCCTCCTCTTATCCTAATCACGGATTAATCTGTGAACAGAATGTGGACGAAATGAAACGGATATTCAACAAGAAATTTCCAAAGCGCCTGGCCGCATTGGATAAATTCCTTTCCACTGCCTTACTGACCCTGGAATTAGTACCCATCCCAACAGATGAAAATATGTCAGAATCGAAGATCAGGGATGCAGACGACCGTCCCATTTTAAGAGCAGCGATAGAAGCAAAGGCTGATGTCCTGCTCACTGGTGATAAGGATTTTCTTGAATCAGGCTTGAAAAATCCGATGATTCTAACACCGGCTGAGTTTCTCAATATGAATTAAAATAGCTTTGTACGGCAAGACAGTAATATTTTGTAAAGGGGGTTTCAGAATCAAATTCACCAAAATTTCTATTTCTGGAAAAAATAAAGCCGGGAATTTGTTTTTAGATTCCCGGCCTATAGTTTCGTTTATGCTGTCCGTAGCAGCCAGAATATCCAGTCTCACTGACTGGTTCGGAAAATTCTCCATAAATACCTGAGTACAAACATTTAACACCTTTTAATCTGCCTTCCCAACACAATCTGCAATACCAATTCTATGCCCGGCATATCTCCTTCAAAAACATTTTGTGAGGGAATCATCAAGCAGGCGAAACATCTACCTATTTATAAGATATGATACTCCCTATACAATTCCTGCCGATACTCCTTATCTACCCCAATCCGCCCAATGGCATCATACCGCTTCTCCTGCAGCAACTTTTGGGTCAACAGCGCATATCGATTTTCCCCTTGATCAATCCCCTTTTCAAGATTCTCCTGGTCACGCATCAGCAACGTCATATACTCCCGCCTCCATTCCCAGCGCCTCTTTACCCACACCTCATTTTGTTTCTGCCCTTACAGGATATGGTACTCTTTATATAACTTCTGGCGATATACTTTATCCTTACCAGCTTGCTCAATCGCATCATAACGGTTTTCTTTCAACAATTTTTGAATCAGTTGTGCATATCGATTTTCGCCCTTCTCGATATTCTCCTGGTCACGCATCAGCAACGTCATATACTCCCGCCTCCATTCTCGGTTCTTCTTCGCCCTGCTCACTTCCGCTTCCAGCTTCCGTACCAGAGGACTGTCGCTTTCCCTTCCGCCCACATAATCCAGAAACGCTTTCAGGCCACCGCTTATATCCCCTTTGGTTCCTTCCGTATTGAGGAACATTTTAACCGTCCCGTCCCCCAATGTAATCTCATGGTTCTCCTGACACAGGTTCTCAAAGGTATACTGGTGCCTCCCCTCCCCGAACAGGTCAAAGGTGCAGATAAAGATTACATAGCTTTTCTTTAGGTTCCAGTATGGTTCTCCCTTATCTAACTCCTGCAAATCAATCAGGCTTGCGTAGTAGCGGCTCCGCTTGGGCAGCTCCCTGGTATCTGTGGCCTGCATCTCCACATTATAGACCGTTTTTTCCTCATCTTTTACATAGATATCCAGCCTTACACTCCTGGCATCCTTATCCTCGTCCACAGCCTTCTGCCGTTCCGGGTATTCGATTCTCCCGATGGCAATCCCCAGGATGGTCTCCAATGTCTCCTTACATATCTCCGGGTTGCTCATGACTTTTCCAAAAAGAAAATCATTGGAAAGCCCCAGTTCCTCCCAGTCTGTTCTTTTGTTTCCCATAGTTTCTCCTTGTCTTGTTTCTTCTATTATAATGAAAATCTGCCTGGATTACAAGGGAGATTTCTTCCCCCGGCTGCACACCTGCCCCACATGGGCAGCACAGGCCAGGCAGAAAGCGGCTGCCTGCTTACCAGTCAAAATGCACATGCCCGCCTGCATCCACGCACCTCTCACATCGCAGCCACCTCACGCACTCCTCCCGGCTTAAAAAATCCTCGCAGAATACCTCCCGCTGGGTGCTGTCTATGGCAATATAGATGCCGCCGGCAAAGCACCAGAACAGCCCGCTGGGCTTTCCGGTCTCTATGGCCTGTAATGCCTGTTCCGCAGAGACTTGCCGGTATCCGTCCCTGCCATGGTTCTCTTTCCCAGCTGCTTCCGTGCCTTCCACCCCATCCGGATATCCCGTGCCCTGAAATCCTTCCAGGATAGACCCGGACGTCCCGGTTTCTTCATCCCCGGATGCCCTGGCTTCTTCATTCCCGGGCTTCCTGGTTGCCTCATATCCGGGCTTTCCTGCTTTCTCATATCCGGATATCCCGGCTTCTTCATATACAGACATCATGGCTTCCTCACATCCGGGAAGCGCCCGGCATCCTGCCGGGCCTTCCCTTCCCTCCTTCCTCCTCTCCATGTCCGCTCCTACCCGGCAATCCGGATGCCATCCCTGCCCCTCTCATACAGATACACCTCATCGGAAAGCTGGTCTTCCGGGGGGACTTCCAAACCGTTGATATTCCTCACCATCTGCCGGAGATATTCAAAATCAAGGCGCTTCTCATAAGGCACCAGGAGCACCTCATGGATACTGGACGGCAGGATGACCAAGTCGCTCTCCTGGGAATTGGCAAATTCTTTCAGCACCCCCGGATACAGGACTGCCCCTGCCCCGTATATCCCCTGCCGGTTGGAGAACACGTATAAGGGCACGGCTCCCTCCCTTTTGTCAAAAAAACCGGGGGATAGCAGGATTTCCTCTTCTTCTGCCAGATGGTTTTTTATCATCCCCAGCATCACTTCCTCCATGGATTTGATTTCGGGCGGGCACATCCGCATCATATTCTCCTTTGCCTGGGCAAACAGGCCCTGCCCATCCACCGGCCAGCCCTCAGAGATTTCCCGGTGGACTAACATCCCGGTCTGCCCCCATTCATTCGTCCCCAGCATCACCCAGAAGATAACCTCCATATCCAGGAAAGGGATATGTGGGATTTCCTCTAACAGTGCCTCATTCCATTTCCGGCTGACTAAGCGGTACATGACCTTATCCCGGACCTTCCCATAATCCGCCGCCTCCCGGTTCCAGTCTTTCAGGCTTCCGGTATCGCTCTCTAAAACCTTGCAGATATCCTCCGCCGCTTCCTCTATGCCCATATTCCCGCACTGGTACTGGTTGTAGTAGGCCTCGATGCTGGTCACCGTCCGGACCTGGCCGCCCTCCTTCCTTATCCCTATCCCGAACCGCACCACCTGGTTGTTCTTCTCAATCCGGGTCCTCTCCACCCGGCTCCCGGCTCCTTTTATCCCTTTCTGTACCCTTTTTCTGATTTCTTCCGTAAACTGCTCTAAATTCATCGCTTATCCTCCTTCTTTCTATGGCTGCTCCTTTTTTATGCTTTCCTTCCCGTGGCCGCCGGACGCCAGAAAGCCCAGAAAAAGCCCGTCCAGGAATGCCTGGCAGTAGACTTTCCTGCATTCCCCCGCCGCTTTTTCCGCTTCCTCCATGGCGGCCGTCTCAAACTTCTCCCGGGTCTCTTCATCCATCCGGGCAAAAAGCTTCCGTTCCCAATGGCTGTACCTCCCCGCCTTGTTTTTTCCTAAGATAAAGTCCACCCGTTCATCCACAAATAATTCCACCAGTTCTTCCCAGTCCATATGCGCCTCCCCTGTGTTCGCTCTTGTCTGTCCCTGCTTTCTCCCGGCCCTGCTCCCGGTTCCCGCTTTTCAGGCTGCTCTGGTTTGCTGCCCGACATCCGGCCCTGGCTTCTTGCCCGACATCCGGCTCCGGTTTCCCGCCTGGCATCCGGCTCCGGTTTCTTATCGGCCTGGCATCCTCCCCCGGTTCCCCGCCCTTATGCCGCCCCTTTGGTTTTTGATTTCTTTAAGCCGCTCATGGCATTTTTGTAATTCTCCTCTGTCATCTCGGTGACGTTCTCAATCTGGTAGCGTTCCAGCACCTGCCTTAAGGGGACGCCCGTCCGTTCCAGCTCCTTTTTCAGCTCGCTGATCTGGCTCCGGCTGACCTCCGTCACCTTTCCGGCGGCGGGCAGCGCCCCTGCCACGCATCCTCCCCCTGCCTGCCGGGCGTCTCCCATCCGGTAGACCTCCTGCCCCCTGGCATTGACAATCACCAGGGAAATAATTTCCCGCTCCCTGCTGTATCCAATGTCACGGACACGGAACCGGTCATTGGTATAATACCGGTTCTCTTTCTCCTTCTTCCGGATGTCGGTTTTCTCCGCCCCCACCCAGATAAAAGGGGCGGTGTACAGTTCCCTGCCCACGCCCCAGTTAAAACATGCCCTCTTAAAGCTGTCCGATGCCTGCCCTTTCTCCTTCTCCGTGTAGCTCATGGTGCCCACGTCCTGCTTGGCCACCCACTGTTCTTTCTTATTATCCCACACTTCCACTGTGCAGTATAAATTCCCGTCCAATACCTGGTGGCTCCTCTTCCAGCCCAGAAAGCCGAATGTTTCATCCAGTATCTTCTGGTCTACCCGGGCATCCTTAAATAGGAGCAGGCTCAAGCCCCTTTCATTGATGGTGGCAACCCGGCACTCAATCTCCTCTGCCCTTAAAAGCCTTATGGCTGCTGCTTCCATATATCCTCCTTTTCCCTGAAAGTGATTTTTTATCCGGCCATCCTCTCCTCCGGGAACTCCTGGCAGGCCTCTGCAAAATCCTGTAAGCTTCCTCCTGCCGCCACGGGCTTTACGCAGAACCTCCGGCTACTGGTAAAGGTGCAGAAATCCCGGTATACCTCCGGCATCTCCTTCTTAAGCCGCTTGCTGTCCACCCGGCCGGTCCTTACCTGGCTCCAGGATACCCGGAAGCGTTCACTTGCTGCCGCCTCATGCTCCCCGATGGCCAGCTTCACCTCCTGGTCAATCTGCCGCTGTTCCCGCTCCAGCTCCCCGATCTGCCGGGTAAGCTCCATGCGCCGCTCCAGCTTTTCATCAAACCCTGTCAGGGGAACCATGCTCCCTTTTTGGGGGCTGGAAAACGCCGCCTCCAGCACGGCATTGCCGGTAAGGGAGCCGTCCGGCTTTGGCATCACCCGGGGGATGACATGGTGGTTCCAGAAATCCGCCTCTAAGGCAGCCAGGCTCCCTGCCATCTCCTCGTCCCACTCAATCCTCCGGCACTGGAAGTCCTGCCCTAAAATGACCACCGCCAAGTACCACTCCCGTTTCCCGGTGACCGTCATGTAGTGGAGGCACTGGGCTAAGTAATGGGGCGGCACCTTCCCGTCCTTCCATTGGTTCGCGCTGTAGGGGTTGGCCGTCTTACATTCCAGCCCCGCGTCCTCCCCCACAACCATCCGGTCCACATCCGCCAGCATGAAGGGATAGCGGGTGCTCCGGTACATCTTATTGGAGCGCCGCACCTTCAGGCCGGTGGCCTCCGTGAACCGCCTGGCCACGTACTCCTCCAAATCCCTCCCCTGGCGCATGCACTCCCGGTCGGTATCCGTAACCTCCTCCGAGGTCTTGTCCCGGTAAACGCTCATGGCATTGGCATAGGGGCTTAATCCGCAGACTGCCCCCGCATCCGAGCCGCCAATCCCGGTTTTCCGGATTTTCAGCCACGTCTCCCGTTCCATCCCGGCAGTGGGTATCGTAGTATACATCTTTCTTTTCCTCCTTTTCGTTTTTTGGTATGCACCCAGGGGCACCGTACTGCAGGCGCCCCCGGATACTGGTTCCTGTTATACCAGGTTTCTGTTATACCAACAGGAAACGGATGATAATCTCAATCACCGGCATCCCATCACCCCCTTTCCCGGCCCGGCCCACATCTTCTCCTCCCGGAAGCTGAAATACTGCCCGTCCCCTAAGATGATATGGTCTACTAAAGGGATGCCCAGGATTTCCCCGGCCTGGCTGGCACGCTCCGTCACCGCCCGGTCCTCCCGGCTTGGCACTGCCTCCCCGGAGGGGTGGCTGTGGAACAAGAAAATCCCGGCGGCATTGGCCAGGATGGCATGTTTGAACAGGTTCCGGATATCCACAACACACTGGTTTAAGCCTCCCACCGCCACCACCTCCGCCGCCACCGGTTTATTCCTCTGGTCCATGCTTAAGACCACTAACAGCTCCCGGTCTGCCCCTTTAAACAGGGGGCGCACCATCCTGGCCGCCTCCCCCGGCTCCGATACTGCCCCCATGCCGTACAAGTGGCGGCTTTCCTTTACCATCTGCAGGCGGACAATGCTTACCTGCCCGTGCTCTAATAGAGACAATGGCATAAATGTTCCCGGCTGTCCCGGCATCTGCCTGTCCACATTTTCTTCCTTCCCATCAGGCAAGGAAAAGACATCTTCCCCTGCCCACCTCGTGGCCCGCATGCCGCTTTGGCAGCAGGCTTCCCTGTACGGGCCTGGGCATAAAATAAGCCGGGAGCACCTTTATTGGCACTCCCGGTCTGTTGGTATAGTCTCCTGGTTTTCCCATTGGCTCTGCCCTTTTTTGTCTCCCATTGCCGCCGCCCCCTATGCCGCCTTCACCATGCCGTAAGCCCGGTCAATGAGGGCGTTGCCGTCCACCGTGCGGGCAAACAGGCTCTCCCGGAAATTCGCCCGCTCCCGCAGGGGCTTCGTGTGGGTGGCAAAGTCGGACACCGCATTGACAAAGCGGTAGCCGTTCTTCCCCACATGCTGTAAATCAGGGGCGTCAAAGTAACGGGTTTTCAGCTCCTCCTTCATGCGCAGGAGGTTCTTTTTCTGTATCCCGGCCACCCCGTCCGTTAGGGGAAACAAAGCATCGATATACTCATACACCTGCCGGTCGGACAGCTTTCTGCGGTTCAGATCTTCAATGGCTTTGCCCAGCCCGGCCATGTACTTTCCGGCATAGAAAAGGGTCTCCCTGGCGTCCTCTAACTTCCCCCGGATGTCCCCCACATGGTTGGCAGACCAGCTCCTTTTTGCGGTGGAGAGGGCAAGGTTTAAGGTGTTCTGGCAGGCAACCCGGATGGGGGTCATGGCCGCCTTGATGGAGCCGCTCCCGTCATGGCTGTTCATGAACACCAGGTAGGGGGTGATCTCGTCCCCGGTAATGATATACTGCCGGGGGAGCCTGGCCAGTATCCAGGTACGCCGCCCCTTCTGCAGGGAGCCGGCCGTTTCATAGGTAACGCCCTCGCCTAAAAGGGCATCCGTAAAGGCAAAGGCCTCCCGGTTCTGGACCACCCGGTAGCGGTCAGTGACCACCCCGAGCACCTGGTGGTCGGTATCCCTTAAATTGGCCTTAAACCCCGGCACCGGGATTCCGTCATAGGTCACTAACGCCTTCTGGATGACCTGCCAGTCCATCCCGGCTAGCTTTAAGGCCGCGCCGGAATCCGGCGCGGCCTTTACGTTTTCCCCCAGTCCATGCCAGGGCTTTGTCCTTGTGTCAAACATGGTTTCCATTTCTGTTGACATTGTTACCTCCTTTGATTGGTTGGTTGATTGTTATCAAGGAGATAATATATTGGTGAAAAATGGGAATTTTACAGACTGATGGATGCTTAAAATACAAAATACGTTCTTAGCAGTATTAATCTGAGAACGATGAAAGTCTCATTCTATATATTTCTTAACTTCTTCATATTTTATTACAATATTTCTCATACATTATTGCCGCATGTATATGCCTTCCTTCCACCCTCCACTTGGCTGAACAATTACCGCAATTCCTGTTCCAGTCAATGTATAGGTGGTTTCCTCAATTAAAGTTCCTTCAAAATAATAAGCTGATGATACTTGTGTTTTTTCTGGATTTATGTAAGAAAGCATTTGTGTATCTGTATACCATCCTTCTTCGCTATATCCTGTATAGGTTAGCTGAACCTCTGAATCATCTGCATAAGTAATAGAAATCATCTGCCCATCTTCGTCAACATAATCCCCTATCCAATTTTCATAAGAAGATGTTTCAACCCGTTGTTGTAAGTTTGTTCTTGTTCCTGTATCTTCTTCGGATAAAATTCCAATATCCGATTTCAGATTATTTATTGCACCTGATTGCCAAGCAGGTGCAGACCTCTGATTTCTGTTATCCGCCAATCCCTTACTATTCCTTGTGCTCTCTTCCTTGCTTTCATCCAAGAATTCCTGAGCTCCACTAGACATAAATTCTATCTTGCTTATTTTTTCTTGGGAATCAAGACTAATTGCGATCAGCCTATCTCCTCCTGGTGCATCGGAACCAGACATATTTCCATATACCATTCTCTCCCCATATTCCCCAAGATAACCATAATGGTGTTCTGCCAGAGATTTTCCATCTTTCTCCAGCGAAAATGAATCTCCAACATTCATCCCATAAAGAGAATATTTGGGTGTTTCCATAATTAAAATATCAATATTACCATTATCATTAAGAGTCACTGCTAAATCCTCATTTCCATACATATAATCCTCTGCTATTTCTTCCATATCATTTTTTTGTATAAAATCCATTACTTCCTTTCGTGCCAATGGTATATAATCTGATAGCTCATTTCCCTTCCCACTACTCTTCCAGAACATAGAAACACCCACAATAAGACCGATTCCAATAATTGCCATTGTCATCAATTTTTTTGTTTTACTCCCTTTTCCTGTTGAATTATGCTCCGAAGACTGTCTGGTAAAATCACCTCCTGTTTCTGAACATTCTTTTGGCACTTTGTTCTTAGATTTCTCTTTTTCCTCCATTATCCGCTCTCTTGCCTGGACAGCTTTACCTTTACCAACTATCCTCATATTTATCTTACCGCCAGAATACATTACCTGCAATTTTTCTCCAGCAAAAATTCCTAATACTACATTAGATGATTGGCCGGCAAGTATTTGCTGAATTTGCGATAGATAACAGCTTTCTATATGCGGCTTAAAATACAACTCTTTTTCAAACTTTATAATTCTTTCATCTGTTATTGCCAAAAATTCCTTTTTATATTTGCTGCCGAATAATCCAGATTGAATATGTCGAAGTGCTACTAACTTTTCATTATTTTTTAATAATGGATATAAATGTTTACAAAAAATTCCTGTTCCAAAAAACATTCTAACTGCTTTACTATCATAATCAGTATTACAAAGTTTTTCCAACTCCTCTTTGAATAGTTCTAATGTCCTAATTTTCATTTCTGTCTGTTCCACTTTTTTATCATCTGAATCGAACTTAGGTACATGAAATTCTTGTTTATTTTCCTTTTGCTCTTCTTGATCTTCTTTTTTATCATCTAAACTGCTTTTATCATCTGGTTTTATAGAGTACCCACACATCCCACAAAATTTAACATCTTTTTCCAGCAAGCACCCACAATGGGGGCATTTCTCAACCTTCTCTATTTTTTCACCGCAATTAGAACAAAATTTTGCTTGTCCATCCAGTTCACATCCACAATTCCTACATTTCATTTTCTCTTTTCCCTCTTTCTCTGTAATTTTCTTAATGCTATCATTATCAACCCACCCAATAAATAGGCTGGCAGATCACATATATCTGTAGTTGCCTGTGGCAAATATAGAGGAGCTATAAATTCCCAATAAGCCCCAGCCAAATAAAGTAAAAGAATATTTTCTGAACTCCTAATTTTGCGCTTCATCCAAAAGCACATGAGCAACTGACAAATAGCCGAAAAGCAGACTCCTGCCATTACATCATTTAAATAGCATTGGATAAACCAATGAAGCACTATCCGTTTCAGCCAAAATTTATTCATAAGATAAATACTTAAGGATATTCCCATAAGAATGATATCCAATCGATTCTGTTCCCACTGCTTCTTCATCAGCAAAATGCCATCATAAGTATAATTACTATCACGCTCACCATAAGACCTATTACCATCTGTATTGTTCCCATAAGACACCCGCCTGTTACCCCTGCGGTGTCAGTCACAACTCCTTTCCCACGTTCTTTCGGATTATATTCCTTTTCAATAAACAAAACTGCCTCTTTTTCTCCTGCCATCTCTCTTATGGTATCAAATTTCTTTAAATATTTTGTTGCTTCAAGCACCCCCATATTGCCCGCAATAAAGCTATAAGCTACCATCAATGCACCAGCAACTAATCCAGCCATTATAAGGGTTTCTAAAAAACGATCTTCCCCGGGATTATTAATATAATAAAGGATAGATAACAGTAAAATAGCACCTGCCACTATTGCCAATAAACATTGTTCTATCTGGCTTTTCTTAACTAATTCATTTCTATAGCAATCATATTTATTCCTATTACTTTCCAATTCATCAACTGGCTTGGAAGGCATAAATGAATTATCCCTCTGGGAATCCGTTCCACTTATAGCTGCTCCACATTCTGAGCAAAATTTTTCATTATCTTTCACCTTTCTCCCGCAATTATGACAATATACTGGCATCTGAAAACCACAATTCGGACAAAATCTCTGTCCTTCCGTTACCTGCAACCCACATTTTTCGCAAAACATATCTCACTCCTCCAACCGTATTTAATTATCTTCCAGTTCCTATGATGTCATTTTATCTGACACCAAGCTTCCAACCTGGCAATAGAAATCATTGCCCTAGCCACCAGTTCAGTTGGCATTTTCATAATTTTTTCGATTACAATATCTTTCTCTGTAGGTTCTACATCCTATCTCTTTTTAATTAATATATTCTAAATTAAATTTAGTTTATCACGATTGTATTAAGTTGTCAATGTGATAAAATAAACTGAATTTATTCTCTATGGTGCGGTTCAACACAATAAAACTTTGAATTTGAGTGAATGGATTCACTGATATTAAAAGAAAAGTATTTGAAGCAGGAAAAACTGGATAAACACTTTATTCTGTTCATCCAGATTCCCAATGTGTCCAAATTGGACACATTTCAGCAACCAAAACAGATATCCGCTTTTTCTCAAGAAAAACATGATCTTCTCTTTTATTGTCTTAAGCTTAATATCCTTAATGAATACTCTTGGATTTTGTCTTTGCTCTAATATGTTTCACCTCTTTTTTGCACAGTATGATGTAAATTATTAACTACGATTTTATAGCATATCCCATTATAGGCTTAAAAACCATATAGAGTAGTCTCTGACCAAAGACTACCCCATATGGTTTTTAAAAAAATTTCTCATATATCCCTTACACAAGTAAGACAAGCAATAGACACCCTTAATATAAATTCTCCGCAGGAACATATATCCTAATATACTTATCTTCTTCATGCATGATACTATCTTCGTGATCTATTAGCGGAGAGAAAGCTTTATTTAATATCTCAACTTTAAACATTCTCTCTGGAAATCCTATATAAAAATCGTCATTCCAAGACTCATCCACGATTACATCTTTACTACTCCCAGTCCTCAAATCACCATTATGATCATTATATATGTAACTATAGATAATGTCCCCATTGTCACTTATATTGAGAGAACAGTATTCATTATAAGCATTAGGTCTTAATTTATATACGTCCTTTATATAATACCCTGTAGTACAAAACAAACAGAGTATAAAACTCATACTCCAATATATCATATGTGTACATACAAAGGATCCTAGAAATGATCCCAGAATAGTTCCTAATATACCATTCTTTCTTACCTCTTTAACATCATTGTCATTACTAAATATACCATAAATGATACATCCAATAGCAATAACCCAAAATAATACTTTCATTACAGGTTTTTCAAAAATTACAAACATTTTTCTCTTTCTCCTTTAGTTAATTATTAAGTTTCCATTCGTCATAGTATTTAGTAAATAACGGTTCCTCATAAGTACACAATATATAAAACATCATAATTCCTCTGACACTCCCTTCTCTTCTTTTCCTTGCAGAACAAATAAGACTTCCTCCATCCGGCTCCCAGCTTCCAACCCAGCAATAAAAATCAACACCTTCTCTACCTGTTTTTCTGGCATCTCCATAACCTTTTCGATTACAATACCCTTCTCTGTAGGTTCCATATCTTCTCCTTCTTAATCAAGATATCCTAAATTAAATTTAGTTTATCATGATTGTATTAAGATGTCAATACGCTATTCTTGACTGAATTTATTTGCTATGATATGATTCTATATAAAGGTGGTGACAAATTTGGATTTAAGTGAACGCATTCGGACAATATTAAAAGAAAACTATTTAAAGCAAAAGGAGCTGGCCAAAGAGCTTGGTGTTACAGAAAGCTACATTTCTGCCATCCTCAACCACAGGAATACAAACATTTCCCAGGCACTAGCCACCCTGATTGAGGAAAAGTATGGCTATTACAGCCAGTGGGTACTAAATGGCACAGAGCCGAAATTAAAGATCGCCGGAAAAAACCGGACCTTATCGGATATCCACCAGAGGGCAATCCTGCAGATTGAGCGGCTTGCCCCGGAGCAGATCAGAGCGGTCCTGGCTTTTATCAAATACTTAGAGGACATTGAGCGTAATCAATTAAACAAACTATAACACTTAATACGGGTTAATAACATATCCGTTTTTATGACTTAAGCAGAGTTGGATAGGGAATCTACAGACTATTGTATAGAGCAGGAGAGTAGCAATCATCTTTTATTTTCCTCTATTTTTGTAATGTCAGTGATATTTACTGCTATTTTGAGACTGGATAAACCAGAAGGGCATCCATATCCCTCTACAAGGAATTATTTCCATATAGCAGAATTAACGAAACGGCTTTCCGGGCCATATGCGGATTATCCGGCAAACCGTCCTACAAACACGGTCTGCCGAATAGAACCCAATGAAAAAAGCTGCCATACAGAGAAATTCTCCAGCCACTTTTAAAACTCTCCGTTATTCCCCAAACGGAGAGTTTTTGTCTAACTTATAAAGAGATTCCCCAAAACAGCCAGGCTCTCGTGCGCCCTCATAAGCGCCATAAAGTCAATCAAAAGGGGAACCAGAATCATCACAAGAGGATTCGTCAACCGGGCCATCCGCTGAATCTCCCCCTGCATCCAGTCCCCCCATTTTTCCACGGCCTCCTTTCCCTGTACCGGTTCCATAGTTGCCAGCATATAGAAATTTCCCGGGGCATAAGTCACATAAATCCGGAACAGCCAGTCCTTTAGCATCCCCAGGATTCCGATACAGATAAGAATCGCCAGGTTACTGTGAATCAGCCGCCCATAGCCGCCCAGGCCTGCCGGCTGTCTCCCAATCTGATACAGGCACCACCCGGCCCGGCCCATAAAACCTACCGCAACCAAAAAGAGGGAATGGATTCCCACATAGGGCAGTATCCACTTATCCGTTCCAAATGCAATTTTGTTTCTGTCCATCACATCGGGGATGTTCTCCGGGATAACGGGACATTCCCCCTGTAATCCATACCGTTCTTTCAGTTCCTCGTAATTCACTTCCATTTCCTTTCCTCCTTCCATGGCCTTTTCCTATGGCCTTTCCTTTCCGTCACTTTGCCCTCCCCATCACCCTACCTTATCCTTTATCCCCCATCTCCCGGTTCTCGTCTGCTTCCTGCATGGTCAGCGATATACGCCTGGTTCCGTTAAAATTCTCCCGCACTCCCTTCTTCTACGCTTTTCTTCTCCTGCAACTGAATCCCGGCTTCCAAACCGGCAATAAAAATCAGCACCTTGGATACCTGTTCCTCTGGCATTTCACGAATCTTATTGATTACAAGGTCTTTCTCTGTAGGTTTCATGTCCCTCTCCTTCCCAGTTAAGATATGCTAAATTGAATTTAGTCTATCATAACTATATTTAGCTGTCAATGTTCTGTTCTTGACTGAATTTATTGGCTATGTTATGATGCTACATAAAGGTGGTGACAAAGATGAATTTAAGTGAACGGATTCGATTAATCTTAAAAGAAAACCATTTGAAACAGAAAGAGCTGGCTAAGGAGCTGGGTGTTACGGAAAGCTATATCTCTGCCATCCTTAATGAACGGAACCCCCGGATTTCCCAGGCCTTAGCAACTCTGATTGAAGAAAAATACGGCTATCACAGCGGCTGGGTGCTGTCTGGCACAGAGCCGAAATTAAAGATCGCCGGAAAAAACCGGGCCTTATCGGATATCCACCAGAGGGCAATCCTGCAGATTGAGCGGCTTGCCCCAGAACAAATCCAAGCAGTCCTGGCTTTTATTAAATATTTAGAGGAAGCAGAACTTGAGGGAGGTGGGGAACACCTCCAATAAATTCATGATAATAATATATATTTGATTCTTTTGACTTGTACAGGGACGGTTTTGGATATCTGCAGGGCATACGGATTGGGCGGGGGAATCCTCTCCCCCGCCTTCCCTTTTTGTCCGGGAAAGAACTTCCCTCCACGGATGAGTATCCGCTCCCTCCCTCTTACTTTCCTGCCCATTAAGATAGGAATCGCAAGAAAACGTGTCCAACTTGGACACATCCATCTTAGAACTGTCCGATACCTTCCTTCTCCCTCCTACCAGCATTTCCACTGGTCATTCAGTAAAAACCGCTTAGGTTCTTTGCCGGCATCCCTCCATCCCCGGTATTCATTTCAAAGAAAATATGGCTCCCCAACTGTATGTAGACATAGAAAAAGAAGCATCTCTTTTTCCGAAATGCCTCTTCTCTAAATATTTTTTAGATTTAGTTTCTATTCTGATTTACCGATACAGTAGATTGCTTCTGCCAGTTAAGCATTTGCCAACTTTGCCGCAATTTTCTGGATATCCTCAATGCTTAGCCGAGGAACACACTGGTGAATCTCTTCAAAAGAAAATTTTTGGGACTGTATCAATTTGGCAGCCGTTTCCTCAGCTTCTTTTTTTGCCTTCTGGTCGGCTTCTTCCTTTGCCAGTCCTACAATTTTATTAATCTCCGGTTCCATAATTTCTAGTAATGCCTGACACATGGCTTCATCTCCTTTCAATTCTTCCACAATCTCACGGTTCGCCTTTACACTTACCTCTAGCACCGCATCTGCCAGTTCTCTCTCTAACTTCCCTGACAGGGACCGGGCCCGATTTAACAAGGCTTCCATCTCCTGCTTCTTTAATTTATCGGACAGGGATTTCAGCCATCCATGGTTCTTCCCATTCAGTTCCCTCGTCACAATCACCTGGGTGAAGAACAACACCCCGTCCAGCACATAATAGATTCCGGGGTATGGATTGGATACTTCTACCTTATGCTCCCTGAAATACCGAAACAGCCCATCCGGCTTTGCCTCCCTCACCAGGGATACCGTGATATCCTCTGCCTTCCTTTCATCCACCGTCTCCCCGTATGCTTTATAAAGACTGGCATATGCCCCCGCCTTATAAAAAGAATCAATATCCATGCGGTCTTCCGGGGAACGGTATTCTAAAATATTATGCCCCTTAAACATCCTGCCAATCTCATTAGAAATCTGTATATCCTTATCCTTCTTAATCACCAAAAGGTCTATCTCAAGGGGCTTTGTGTTTAAATTGTATTCCTTCTCATAGATTAAGTCACCCCTGTTCTCTGCCAGCTCCAGGTTGATTGCCGCCACGAACCCAGGATGCCATTGTATTTTTATCTCGTTCATCCATAACTCCTTTTATTTTATTATAACATGACTTTATCTTTTTGCAAATAATCCTATTGTCTTTTGCCTGCTTATTTACTTCGATCATTACATTTCTTTCTCTTGATTTTGATGCTCCTTATGAATAAGAAGCGGAACTATGTATGACAAAATCATTCAGTGGGTAGCCGGGAAAAACCGGAATTGTTTATGAGGCCTGCAAAGCAGACAAATTTGGCGGAGGAATCCTGTTCCCCCGCCATTCCTCTCTGTCCCTTAAAAACCAATCCGTCTCTCCATCTTTCTCGCCTTTCCATAAATATAAAAAGAGCAACCGGATGTGTCCAACTTGGACACCTTTCGATAACCAAAGCAGTTATCATCCTTCTGCGCCTGATCATGGAGACCCCACCAGGCAGCAACGATCTGCTCTTTCTTATTTTTTAAGAACCTACTACTAAAGACACAGGGCAACCACCGCCTTTTTCCGTCTCCATTTCATCGGTAACCCATGCAAAAAAACACTGCATCCGCTACCGCCCGGACTGTGTCTTCTTTCTATAAAAATACATTTCCTCATCCTATTTTCTATCTTATATTTTTATTATTTTCCTGCCATGACAGGACCACAGGCTCCTTCCCCCAGGTAATCCTCCTGAATCAGCTCCGCCTGCTCACATGGAAAATTGGACAGTACCCATACCTCGCATCTATTACGCAGGAGCCTGGCACGCCCAATACACTGTTCTAAATCCTTCCGGATAAAATACATCTGCAGTTCCCGCAATTCCTGGCCTTTATAAGTCATAAAAGAAAATTCATAGCCATTAGCCTGCACCCTTCTGACCGCAAGCACCTCCTGGTTTACCTCCATTCCCAGATAGCAGCCCACCAGCTTATAGACCGGCTCACTCATATGCGGCGTTCCCAGGATAATCAGGTTCTGTCCTTTCAGGGAATCAATCCCCTCCGCATTCCCAAAATGGATGCCGCTTCCCTGGAACTCCTCCTCATATTTCAGAAAGGTAATCGTCTGATAGCCCTCCGGGAACTTCTTTATGTAAGCAGTCAGCTCTTCTTTATGATCGTGGATGCACTGCCTGCTCATGGAATATGCCGTCAGCTGTTTCAGTTTCCCCACATATTTGGCTTGATAACAGAAAAACTCCTCAATCCTCCTGTCCCGGAAATACTTCTTATAGAGGGAAAGATCTGCGGTTGCTGAAAGCACCACATATCTCCCTTCAGGCAGGGTCTGAGGATAGAAATAACAGATATTTTCCCCTTCCCGGCAACATACAGACGCAATCGCCAGGTCATTTACATCCTCGTAAATCCCTAATTCCTCCAGGGCCTCCCTGGATAGCCGGCCCAGGCAGGGGCAGGGTTCCCCTTCCATTCTGTGATACTCTCCCTCCGGCGCCAGAAGGGCTTCCTTTAGCCTTTCTTTCAGTAACCCCGGGCAGTGTTCGGAGCCCAGGGCTTTCTTAGCTGCGGAAACGGATACGGCACGCATGTTTCTGAAAAAGGTTGACAGGATATCTTCATCGATAATCACCCAGTCCTTTTCGATCATGTTCCGGGAAAAGGTAGCAAGCCTGGCATGAGTGGTAACCAGGACGTGGTGCTCCCGGATTTGTTTTAAGCGGTCTAAGTACCCCTTGCATTGATACACAGCATTTACCACATCGGGAAGGTCACTTCCCTTGTTTTTTTTAATATAATTCTTTAAAAGATTCTTTACCTCTTCCCCAAGCCCCTGCTGGTAATACCCCTGGATTTCCCATTTCAAATCCTCCGGGAAATTCATTTCATCCAGAGAGGGCGTCACCATCACCTCAATCCCCTTCCCCTCCAGGCGGTTCTTTACCTCATGTTTTAGCCGGTTCGTGGGCACCACAATCACAAATGAAATATCCGGATGCTCCCGAATCAGGTTACAATAGGCTTCCGTCTTTCCGATGGCAGTCTGTGCCGGTATGAGAGATATCCGAAAGGAGCCGTCTCTTAAGAATTTTTCCAGACACTGTTCTATATGCTGGTAAACCGCCTCCACTGGCTGATAATCCTCATTCTGGTTGATTTTTCTGATCTTCTCCTGTTCCCTTACCGTCAAAACCATATTGGCTTTATGGCGGCAGGAATCCACATAGGGGCAGAACGTGTCACAGCACTGGGGCTTGTAGCCCCTGGCCTTCGCGTAAAATGCATAAAAACGCCATTTCTTTTTATTTGGCTCTTTTCTTTTACCCATGATGGAATGGAATTTCTTCCCGCCGCCCTTGATATGAATGAGATTTGTCAAAAGCAGGAATTTTAAGTTATGATGCATATCGCTGCCTTTCACAAATTCATGGTAAAGGTTGCACCTTTTTTCGATTTCTCCCTGCGCCACACGGACAGGAGGCTCCTCCCTGTAATTTTTTCGTACATTAGGCTGGTAACCGTTGTGTAGAACATATCTAGGAAAATTTGGCGGAAAAATGGTTTCTGACCCATATATATATTGGTCACTTGCCGTTTTTCCGCCAAAAAACTCATTTTCTGTACCATTACTATGTACGCACTCAATCTGGAGACAGTTATTAATACATGCAATATTATGCTTTTTAGCGAACTGACTGAGGTCTCTGTTATAGTGCTCCCCTCCTTTCTCAAAAAGCACCCTCTGGAACCCTTCCGCAAGTGTCACAATATTGATTGCCTCCCCGCACACCTCCCCATCCAGCCCTTTCCCTCCAAAAAACATCCGGGGCACGTCCTTACAGCTTTTATCTGCCTGGGGGAATATTTCTAACAGCATGGCAATCATAATCTCCGCCACCCTCTTATCCTCAACCGGCACATCATTAACAAACACAGCCCGGAACCGGGGATGTTCCTTTGTGGAATGAAAGGTATGATAGACAAAGGCTATGGGCAGGAAATATTCCTCCGCCCTCTGCCTGATCTCCCGGATGGAACCCCCGTTATCAAAATCCAGTCCGAACAGCTGCATCTGTACAAAGTTCTCTGCCTTCCTCTTTCCATCAGAGAATATGGAAGGGCAAAACGTATGCCCTTTATTTCCCACCAAATCTGCCAGATGCTGCAATTCCACTTCCTTTTGTTTTTGTGCTATCTGCTTACTGATGGCAGACACCTCTTTCTTCCCTGGCTTTTCCCGGTATCCCGTTCCATCCAGGCTCACTTTAACCTCCAAACTTCTGTCCCCTTTCCAAAGCCTTATTAAAATTTCCTTTGCTTCTCTTTGCTCCCTATTGCTTTAATCAAATGTTAGAAGCGGGTAACATTTTAATAAGACAAAACCGGAAAGCGAGGGATTTTATGTTAGAACAATACGAGGAAGTACTGGATGTGGAAGATATCTGTAAAATTTTCCGGGTCGGCAGAAACCGGGTCTATGAGTTACTCCAGACCGGCCAGTTAGGCGGCTTCCGCCTCGGAAGGACATGGAAGATACCAAAGATTGCTTTAGAAGCCTACCTGCGGCAGCAAAGCGGAAGCTGTCCATAAGTTAGCTTCCATTTCACTTGGCAATCCCCTCAAAAAACCCCGTGGATTTCACTCCACGGGGTTCATTTTACTATATTTCATTTTTGAGTAAAACCAACTCATATGATTCTCCGGCTTCTGTTTTTTACAACTGCGACAGCAAATCCTCCGGCTCCCATATCTTTATTTCAGCCTTTCATCCCGATATTCTTCCAATGTCTTGCCCACATCCGGAATAGCACCAACCAAAGATGCTACAGCTGCTTCTATTTCTTCCCTATTCCCGAATGATTTTTTCTTTCTCTTTGCTTTCTTCCTGGTATCCACTAAAAACTCAATATAAGAAACCGCCTTATCATAATCTTCCTGCTCCAGCTTCTCCAACAGATGATGGATTTTTATTGCCGCAGCCTGCATGATTCCCCTCCTTATAATCCGCCTTTTATTCTATTCCCCATTACAGCTTTTATCATCCCTTCCCTGTCC
This sequence comes from uncultured Lachnospiraceae bacterium, assembly GCA_910586255.1. GTDB lineage: Bacteria > Bacillota > Clostridia > Lachnospirales > Lachnospiraceae > Brotaphodocola. Next base: position 27,329 of record CAJUHR010000044.1, read on the forward strand.
CTTATACCACTGTGCAGGCTTCCAGGTTCCACGACTGGATGGTTTCAACCGGGAGTTCTAAAACCTCCGCGATTTCTTCCAGTGAATCCCCTCTTTTTAACATATTCCTGGCTGTCCTTTTTGCCCGTTTAGTATCAGCTTCATCCATTAACATCTTTCCCACCTGGGTCATCCCTAACACCTCCTTAATATATTGTCTTGTTTTCTCATTGATCACTTTGTCCGTAAACGTCAGGATTCCTGCCAGCACAAAGGTCTCCTGCCCCTTGTCCGGTATCCGCCTTGCCAAATGCACACATTCCTTGATTGCCTCCTGCTTTCTTTCCTCCCCCTTGTAGGTCAACGGCAGCAGCACCAGGTGCATCATCATCTCATCCGTTATGCTCTGGCTGGCAATACCTGCCTTCACATCCTTAAGCCATTCCTCAGAGGGTGCCTTCACCAAATAAGAGGCCTCGGTCTGTATGCTGCAGGCCGTCCGGGAAAAGGATGTCTCCGCCCTTTCGATATCCGCCGTATAGAGTACCATCATATGAATATCCGGCTCTTTCCCTTCTTTCAGATACCGGTCAGCTACATCCATGATATACCGGCCATATTTGGTAAAATTAGATTTTTTGTACTCACTTTCATAGTCTAAAATCGCCACGCTCCCGTCTTCCAGCTCAAACAGGTTATCCATCCTCAGTTCCCTTGCCTGTACAATCGGGAGATTCGTTGGCTTCACGTCTACCACCTTTAAATCCGTCCCCAGACCAAACAGCGATAAGGGCTTCCCCTTCATCCGGTCTCCGAATAGTTTGGAGACAATGTCTTTATTCTGGTATGCAATGGCAGTCTCCTGGTCTTTTGTGTCCATTCCCTTCTCCCCTTTTCCTTTCTGTCATTCTCTGTTGTCTGATTTTATTATACAGAAAACGGATGGATTATTCAAGGAATGTTTTCCCGGATAAAATGTCAATCCCCACATCCTCAAATGCCTCTGTTCCCGGCGTATGGATATGAACACCGCCTCTTTTTCCCTGGCCTCACGCACTCCCTCCAGATAGTCCTCCACCTGCGGGAGATAAGTTTCAAGCGTTCCCGTCCGCTGTGCGGTGATCGGGTTTATATCCACTTTCACGCCGCCGATATGGAGAACATCCCCGTTCAATGTGTCAAACAGGATATCTTCACGCTCGTTTGTGGAAAGCTCCGCCACCACGTCAAGGTCAGAGCCTTCCTGCTCCAATCCCCGGCAGCGGCTCCCCACTACTGCCACATCCACAATTTCCGCATCCATGCCGGATTCGTCTAACTGTGCCTGCACATGGCATTTTACGGTTTCTTCAATCTCTGCCGGGTTCATTTCACTGATCTCATGGAACAGCTCATTGGTCTTTGCCTTGAAATTTTCAACCACATTTCCCTGTTCCTGCGGTTCGATACGGTTTGCGGCTTCCACTTTTTCCATCAATCCATCATAATCAATCGGGATCAGCTCATCATTATGACGGATATTTCCCCTTGTGCCGTTGTCAAAGGGATTCTCTTTCAAATCCGTCAGAATGACGTCAAGGGCTTCTCGGATACTGACATCGGGATTGTCATATACGCCCCCGTCTATCTCCTTATAGTCAACGCCCATAACGGAATAATCATAGCCCCCGTCAACCTCCTGAATACTGATGAAGCGGTCTGCTATCCGGAAAGCAAGCTCTGTTTCCTGTTCTCCTTTTAAGGATTTCTTCATCTGCGCAGGCACCTGGTCTTTTTCCTCTCCAAGGTCAATAATCTCGTCCTCATCATCTAAATCCTCAAATGCCGGCTCCGACTTCTGGACATCATGTCCAGAAGTGTCCTGCGCTTCCTCCTGTGCGCTTCCGGCTCTGTTTCTTCCTTTCCCTACTGTTTTTGCATCTGCCATATTCGTTTTTCCTTTCTTTGCACGAAAAAAAGACAATCGGATTGACTGTCTTTCTCCCTGAAAACAGAAAAAGCAGCGAATTGTTTTCTCTAACAAAAACAAATTCACTGCTTTACTGCTTGTGTTATTAAGTTGCTGTGGTTATGCCATTACAGGCTCCCGCTTTTTGATGATAGCACTAACTTCCTCTACGCTTTTTTTTGTCGCAACGGCTATCTGTTCAAGCGTAAAATTATTCTCATACATAGTCATTATAACATCTACTAAAGTATTATCCCTAATTCCCTGTGAAAGATTACACAAAGCGCTCACATCCTTTCTCAATTCATCATCTACCGGAACATGGTACTCGGTTTTTATAATCTCTAATTTTTCATCAACGGTTAATTCCATTGAAAGCAACGTACTCAGCAGACGGTGAAGCTCATACTTCTCATCATGCT
>CAJUHR010000045.1 GCA_910586255.1 uncultured Lachnospiraceae bacterium
CCCCTGTATGATTCAAAAGGCTCTCTGCTGTCTAAATATCGTCCCATATCCCCATCCCTTTCTCAGAATCTCAAACATCACTTATCCATACAATCTATCTTATCATAAAAAGACAGCCAATACAATTTTTCTTTATCAATCCATCCGCCTTTTCCTGTAAGGTGAAAAAGCAGCCATATAATGGCCGCTCTCCCACTCCTTCCTGCTATCTATTTTCAGCCCTGTTAATCGCTGGCTACTGCAAATCAGCTTTCAAACCTGGTATCCGCACGGATGCCTTTGTCAGTAACTCACGTCCCACATTGTTAGCGTAATCCCGTTTTTCCTCCTCATTCACAAGAGTCAGGCATCCTTTCTCCACGGTGATCACGCCATTTACCATAACCGTATCCACCATTCGGGCATCGCCGCTTATGACAATGCAGTCTACCGGATCATTGCATCCTCCTGCATATTGAAGCTGGCTCCAGTTAAGCATGGTTATATCCGCTGCCATTCCCTGGGCAAGATATCCGATATCCTCACGTCCAAGGCTCCTTGCACCACCGCGGGTAGCCATATACAGAATGTCCTCTGCCGTGCAGGAACCGTTCCCAAAGCTTAAACGGTTCAGCAGGTAAGAAACCCTCATTTCCTCCATAAAATTAGACGAGTTACTGCTTGCTGCCCCATCAACTCCCAATCCGATTCTTTTGACTCCTGCGTTCAGCATATCTTTCACACGGCAAGAACCAGAGCTTAAGTACATATTCGAAATCGGGCAGCTTGCCACTCCGGTATTCGTCTGTGCCATAATTCGAATATCCTCATCATCCAAATGAATACAATGGGCATAATAAAAACGGTCGCCAAGCAGATTGTGGCGCCTGAACCACTCTACTGGCCGGCAGCCAAATGTTTCAATCGTGTACTGAGTCTCAAAAACACTTTCTGCCAAATGCCCATGTACCATAATATCATGTTTTTCAGCAAAATCAATAGTCGCCTTCAGAATTTCCTCTGTATCATACTGCGCAATGCTAGGTCCAATCCCTACCCGGCACATGGAAAATTCCGAAGGGTCATGATATTTCTTTACCAGCCTTTCTGCGTCTTCCATTACCCGTTCCGTGGTATCCACAACCTCCGGGCACACCACATCACTAACGACAGAATGGTAGGAACGTACCGGATGGAAACGGATCCCGATTTCCTTTGCCGCCTCAATCTCCGCATCCATCAGCCCTTTCACGCGGACCGGGTGAGGATACCACAAATCATTTGATGTGGTACAGCCCGACTTCATGCCTTCACCCAGACTTGTATAAATTCCTGCCCGTGCCACCTCAGGACATAAATCTTTATAAATCTCATACATAACTGTCAGCCATGGTTCCAGGGCCATCCCCTGGGTCGCCTTGATATTCCGTATCAATGTCTGCCAGGTATGATGATGCGTGTTGACAAAACCGGGAACTATAATCTTGCCTGACGCATCAATCTCCTTATTTATTTTAATCCCCGGATACTGTTTCTCCAGCCCTTTCCCGATAGCCTGGATGCGGTTATCACAGACCAGCAAATCCCCATGACGCAGCCGGGTGCGCTCATCGTCCATGGTAATGATCCAATCGGCATTTTTATACAGTATGTAGTTCATATACCCTCTCTTTCCATTATGAGTACTCTATAAGATCTTTTTCCCAACAGAATATTCCTTCTATTTGTTGCTTTCCCCCAGCAAAACGCTCAGTATCATCGCCACAATTGCCGTCCCCGGGACACCGCTGAACAGGGTGGAAGCCCATGAAGGCAGAAGCGCCAGGGCATCCGGCACAACTGAAAAGCCTACGCCGATAGCTATGGATACCCCAACAATCGTTGTAGTACGAGGAGTAAGGTTCTCTGATTTGATTACGTTCATTCCGGATACCACAATGGTTCCAAAAGCAGAGAGGGCCACGCCTCCGATAACCGCTGAAGGAATTGCCGCGAAAAGAGCACACAGCTTGGGACAAAATCCACATAACAGCACTACGCCTCCGGCCATAGCCGTAATATAACGGCTTGTAACACCGGAAAGACCGCACAAGCCAATGTTTGCGCTCCCTGAAATTGTCGGACACATATTGAATAAAGCTCCCACTACAGAACTGATTCCCTGAGCAAGGACACCGCCCTTCGTCTCTTCACTGGTAGGAAGTTCCCCTTTTGCCAGCATTGCCGCCGAAGACTGGTCTCCGATAAGTTCAACCAAGGCAAAAATAGCCAGCACGGTTACGGTTATAACAGGCCCCATTTCAAACTTAATTCCAAAATGAAGAATCCGGGGAAGCCTGAACCATGCCTCATCCATTACGCTGGAAAGGTCCAGTTTTCCGGCAGCCGCAGCTGCCATTGACATGATGATAATAGCAATCAGCGGAGACGCCTTGGACAGGAAATTCTTTCTGCAGTAATGATTCAAAAGCAGCATGATTAAAATGGTTCCAAGGGCAAGTCCAAGATTTATGGGACTTCCAAAATCCGGGGCTCCAACGCCGCCTGCGCAATAATTAATTCCCACGCCGATCAGGCTCAATCCCAGGGACATTACCACCGCACCGGCAATGTATGGTTTAAATAAAATCTGAAGCTGTTTATGAAACGCGATCCAGACCAGGCAGGTAATCGCGCTGCCAACGAGACACGCTCCGGTAAATGAGTCCAATCCATACTGCGCCCCAAGAGCAATCCCCGGCGCAACAAAAACAAAGCTGTTTTCCAGCGGAATCGGAAGCTTTGCGCCAACCGGTCCTGCTCCGATGGTCTGAAGCAAGGTTGCGGTTCCGGTCACAAACATACACCCCGCAATAAGAATCGTAATTTCTGCCGCGCTGAGACCGACTCCGGCCCCGATCAGCAGGGGAACCGGCAGCACATTAAAAATCAATACCAAAACATGCTGGATACTAAGGGGAATAGACTCTTTAACAGACGGGCACTCATTTAATGAATATCCTCTTGAAATTGACTTCATAGGTTCCTCCAATCTCTGCTCTTTTATCTCTTTGAATTATCGCAGTGTAACGTCAATACCATCTTTAATAACATAAACCGGAGGTGTATGTTTCCAGATCGCATGCCATACATCTTTCTGATCCAATACCACAAGATCCGCATTTCCGCCGACTTCCAGTTCATGTCCTTTCAAACCCAGAACTTTGGCTGCACTGGTGGTAACCATGTCATAGAGAAGTTCCATATCCTCAAAGCTTGTCATCCACAGCAAATGGCTTGCCAAAAATGCAATCTGAAGCATATTGCACTCCCCATACGGATAATAAGCATCCGAAATATCATCCTGACCAAGAGCAACCGGAACGCCGGCTAAAAGTAAATCCTTCACCCTTGCATGAAGCGGTCCGGTATGGGGATCAGAAACCAGTCCAATACCTGCCTTTTTCATCAAGACAACCAGCTTACGGAAGTAATTTTCATTGTATAATTCCATTGCCCGGCAATGCTGAGCAGTCACACGGCCCTGCCATCCCATCTCAATGGATTTTTTACACAGCATCTCCAGTGTACGTTCCTCCGGGTCTCCTACATCGTCCAGGAGCATGGATATGCCTTTGTCATATTCTTTAGCCAGATTACAGGCAAAATCCAAATGTGACTGTTCCTCCTCTTTTGTATATTCCATCCACGGAATACCGCCGGAAATATCTGCTCCCAGTTCCATTGCCTGACGCATCAGTTCCTCAGTTCCCGGCTCACGGGCGATTCCGTCCTGGGGGAAGGCAACCACCTGCAGTTCCACCTTACCCTTAAATTCCTCACGCCCTTTAATCAAAGCTTTGACCCCTTCCAGCCGGGCTTTTGGGTCTACATCGGCAAATGCCCGGATATGGGTGTTTCCATGTTTCAGCGCCATATTGCAGGCCTCTCTCACATTGTTGATAATCCACTTCTCATCATAGCAGGACTTGAAATCTGCAGCCCGCTCAATGGCTGTCATAGCGCCGCCCATACCCCCTGTATGGTATTCGCCAAGAGCCCCCTGCCCTGCCATCTCCAAAGTAAATACTTTACATAAGTGCAGATGCCCGTTAACAAAGGATTCTGTTACCAGGTTTCCTTCCGCATCAATGATCTGGGCTGCATCCTGCTCCAAATCCTCACCGATTGCCGTAATTTTCCCGTCCTTAATCCCAATCCTCTGACTGCCTCCATGTTTCCTTGTGTTTGCATTAATAATCAAAATATCGTATTTCATCCTGTATTCCCCCGATATAAATATTTTTGTTGGTTAAATCATCAGACTGACTTCTCTTTTTGTCTTTGCAACTACTTTGCCCTTGTGTATCACATAAAGTCTGTCGGAATCCAGCCGAATGGCTTCACGGATATCCTGCGACTGCAGAATTACCATATCTGCTGTCTTTCCGACCTCAAGACCGTAATCCCCCAACCCCAATATCTTCGCTGCCTCTGTAGTGATCATATCATACAGCTTTTCAATTTCATCAGGAGCTGTCATCTGTGCCGCATGAGCAGTCAGATTGGCAAGCTGCAGTGAGTTGGCTGCTCCAAAGGGATAGAACGCTTGTCCATCCTTCCCTCCAGCATCAGGTTCGTGGGAGGATTGGTAATAATCCGCATTCCGGCTTTTGCCACCTTCTCAATAACATAGGCGGCCAAAGCACACACCATTTCCAAAGTACGGTAAAAGGGATCGTCAGTCTCATCTACATGCATATCAATATCTGCATTGTATTTTTCAGACAGATCGAAGCAGAACTTCACATGGGCCCTGGAATCATCCGGCGTGTTCTCATTTGCAGGCATTTTGCCCACCACATCAGCCCCCCGCCTCATCGCTTCGGCCATTAACTCCTTTGCAGCAGGACATTTCATCAGTCCTACCTGCGGAAAAGCTACAATCTGAATGTCCACAGTGTCCTTATAAGCTTCTTTCTGGGCTGCTACCCCATCATAAGTTACAATCCCCGCCAAAACCAGATATACTGCCCCTGCAAACACGGTCCCAAGAGAAACGTAGGGGAGTAAGCTGGCCTCCCCATGGGCGATGGACAGGGCTGCGCCAATAAATGCAAAGGAAGATCCTAAAAACACTGGCATCTTTTTCTTTGTAATAAAGAAATATAAAACAGTGCCAAGTCCGCAGGTAAAGAAGGTGATTGACACATTAAACCCTGTAATGAGCGGCACAAGGACTGTGGCGCCAAACATAGCAAATAAATACCTTTTATTTAAAAAAGAGCCGGGCAAACATTTCAGATCAGATGCCCGGCTCACAGGTTACTCCAATTGCATTATCATTAGACGTTGTCAAATCCGTCAAATGCCACAATACGGCTGATACAGCTTTCACCATCTACAAACTTCCAGGGGAAGCATCCGATAACTACCCGTTTGTTAGACAGCTGATCAATATCACCGCCCATGCATTCCGCATGGATTGACTCATAGGGCTGGCAGAACAATTCAAAATGCATTGCCTGATAATGCTCCGGCCACGGATACACCTCATTTAAGCTTTTGCCGTATTTCTCACGGAAAATCTTGTCACATTTTTCCGCTTCCATAGGCTCCCAGTCACGAATCTTGGTATTCATGGGATGATCTGCGGAGCCGCAGTCCACGCCAATCCATTTCAGCTTCTTTTTTCTGACCCATGCGATGAAGTCCAGTGACGGCCCCGGATGACGCAGCATATAACGGCGCTCATCTGCCTGAGGCTGATCCCATCCATAGATGTGATAGCCTGTGTTGATGATGAGAATATCGCCTTCCCGCACGTCTGCGCGCTTCTCAATATCCTCCGGAGTATAGATGCCAAAATCCTCCATTTGGTCACGCAGGTCTACAACCACGCCCGGAGCCACCAGCTTATCCAGTTCCAGGGCAGCAATATCACGTCCCGAAGTATCAAAATGGCGCGGTCCATCCAGATGAGTTCCCACATGATTGGAATGGGTGATCAACTGCCCATTTGCCCCATTTGGCGCCAGCCTTTTAAAATACTTAACCTGAAGCGGCTCATAAGTAGGCCACGGCGGTGTGCTGATTCCAATCGGGATTGAAAGATCATACATTTTAACATCTGACCAGTTCATACGTTACATCCTCCATACTTTTTGTCTTTTTTTCATAACCAAGAAGCGCGCTCTTCATTATTTTTGTTTGCATTTATAATATACATGATTTATCCCCCTCATTCTATGTGGATGTTCTACAATTAATATTCGGAAACTTTGTAAACATATTGAAACTTTTGAATAAATGTGAAAAGGGGCCAGAGTTTGATTCTCTGGCCCGCTTTCCTGGAAATATCTGTAACAACTTGTAGGAGTTATGGCTAACATAATTACTTCTTTATAATATATCCCTCTTTTCTTGGAGCCGCTGCTCCCGGCTCCTCCGCCGCGTACCCCAGCGCAATGCTTCCAATGCCCCGAAGCGTATCGGGAAGTCCCCATTCTCTTAGGAGTGATTTTCCCTCCTGACTCTCAAAAATCTCCTTTTCATAGTGTACCCACACACTGGACAGCCCGACAGCGTGAGCCGCCAGCATCATGTTCTCCAACACACAGCTGCCGTCCTCCACACAGGTGCTCGCGTCTTCCTTTGCCAAAACCAGCACGATTACCGGAGCGCCATAGTATGGATCCGCATCTGTTCCCCTTACCTTTGCATTGAGTCCGGCTATGGTTTGACGAAGTTTTGGTTCACGAATCGCCACGATAACGGGAGACTGTCTCCCGCCCCCTGTGGGAGCATACGTACCTGCCTCCAAAACCGCATCCAATAGTTCCTCCGAAACCACGTCACTGCGGTATTCCCGCACGCTTCTCCTTGTTTTCATCACCGCCAAAAATTGATTTTCCATACTGTTTATTCCTCCATTATATTTTTTTGTTTATTGAAGATTCCAATGCATCCTGAATGCCAAAATACAAACCTGTCAAAAAGTCGCATCCTGAACTGCTTCCAAAAGAGGCCACCTTTTCAAGCGCGCTCCCTAACTGCCCATCCGTACATTCCTCCTCCATACAGCAAAGCACCTGCAACACATCCCAGGAAAACCTCCCTGTCCCCGCCTGGCAAAGCAATGCCCTGCTGATATCATTCGTTCTTGCGGCAGCCCTGTTAGCCACCCGGCGGACAAGCTCCTGCGGCCATGCCGGCCAAATCCCAGCCAGATATCCACACAGCAGATCATCGGAAGATGGCGTCAGCCCTACACCGCAGCCTGCCATCTGCCATGCCGACTCAATTAATTGCCCTTCCTCTTTCTGTCTTGCCGCCGTCCGGAATCGCTTCAGCCTGGGAGCAAGGAACTCTGCATAAATACTGCCCTGCCCTCCAAAGGCCATCTCTACAAGCCCTTTTTCTTTGTAGTGCCGTAAAAATGCCAGAAGCCTTTCCGGTGACTCTGCCTTCCAAGACGGACGGTGCCCTAACTTAAGGCTTCTGCTTTCCGCACCTTCAAAAGAAAACAGCTTTTCCTCATTCCTGAAGATTCCCTTTTCTCCAATCCTCAGCCCTCTCTTCGGCATGTCTTCAAAAGAATACGGATGTTTTAAAACCGCTGAAAAAGGCTGTACACCCTTTTGGGGCGCCAATACTGTGACAAATCCTATTGGTGAAGAGAAATTGGCTGCCTGATGAAAAACAGAATGCACCTGCAGGCCATATTCCTTTCCACATAACTCCTCCATTAGAGAACTACAAACCACACTACAGCTTACCATCTGCCCATCCTCCGGCATCCGTCTTTATCTTTAAATTGTCACCGTTCAGATAAGCCCTGAACCGTTACCTTTAAATTTCATTATACTCGAAAATCTTCCCATTTCTATGTTGACTTTTTATAAAAATGGCGATACACTTTTGTTATATTTTTGAACTAACACAGCACTTGGAGGAATAATAATGACAGAAATCAACGAATATATTTCCTACCCCAATATTTCTGAACTGCTGCAGCTTCCGATTCTTAAGTCCTGCACCCTGCTGGCCGGAGAAGAATATCTGGACAACCATATTTCCGGCATTAATTTAAGCGACACTCCTGAATACCAACTATGGCTCCAGCCTTATGAGATTCTGGTCACCTCATGTTTTTCCATTCACCAGGATGCGCAGGCACTCTCCTCCTTCATTCCCACCCTGGCCGGGAAAGAGATTTCAGCTGTATTTATTAAACCCCATCAATACTTACACCAAATCCCTGATTATATGATCACCCAGGCTCAACAGCTTCACCTTCCCCTCATTGAACTGCCGCCAACTATCCGTTTTTCCGCCATCACTAAGGCTGTCTCCGATGAAATCATGCGGCGTCATACGCTTACCTTAAATAATGTTATCTCCGTGAACAGAGTTCTGACAGAAATTATTATCAATGGTGCGGGGCTCCCGGAAATCGCACGTATGATTTCCAATTTAACCGGCAGCAGCGTCCTGATCTCCGATATCATGAACGGCAGGCAGGTCTGCCAAATCTCTCCCTCTGACGAAAAGACCTTCCTTGGCATGGCATGGCAGGAGCAGACAGAAGCATTGATGTCAGGTTCGCGCATTCACAACATTCAGATTGATAACACAATATTTGGCTATCTCTACCTTTATGGAAACGATTATGTCACCTATTTGGATACAGAAATTCTCAAACAAATCCTTCACACGATTCCTTTGGAAATCACCAGGGAACACAGTATTCATGCCACGCTGAACAACAATCTTTCTCAATTCATCCTCCATCTCTTCTCTGACCGGATTGTTGATGAAGACTGGGAAAGTACCCGTGCCCAGCAGTTGGGATTCTCTGTAAAAGATACACATATCATCGGTCTGATGAAAGAAGGGAAGCGCCCTGGCTACGATGACAGTATATGCGAATTTCATCGTTCTCTGCTTTTTAACAACATGAAATCCCGATTTGTCCACGCAGGCATCAAGATCCATGTAGTCAATACGGATACAGGCCATATCATCGTTCTGACTCTCCCTCAAAAGCAAAATCTGATAAATCTGTACAAACAGATAGAAGATTTCGCCCGGACGCTTTCCCTCAATTATGCCGCTTTAGAAGTCAAGATCGGATTAAGCCGGCCCCATGAGGGAATCAGTGGAATGATACAGGGAAAGCGTGAGGCTGACATTGCTTTCCAGGCTTCCTGTCACAGCAAACAGGATTTGCTTATATTTGACCATCTGGGAATCCTCCGCTTTATCTACTCCGACAACCCTGAATATGAAATCAGCAACTTTATCCAGGAAAACTTAAAGGAACTGGCTGATATCAGCCAGCCCCGCAATATAGAACTGCTCCGCACCTTGGAATGCTACTTAGATAATCAAGGCAATCTGAAACGGATTTCTGAAGAATTATATACTCATTACAATACCATTACTTACCGGCTGAAAACCATACAAAAACTATTGGACAAGGACCTTCATAAATCCACGGACCGTTTCCAGCTGAATCTGGCCCTCAGATTGTTCCACTCCACAGTACACCCGGAAGCATTCTTTTCATCTTCCCCATAGACATGGAACTGTTTGCCTTATCCATTTCCCAGGCAGACAGCCGTAACATCCTTCACATATTCGGCAAGGACATCTGCCCCTGCCATGACAAGTTCTTCCCGTGAACCATATCCGTAAAGCACGCCAACCGAAGCAATGCCTTCACCTTTGGCACCAATAATATCATGTTTGCGGTCACCCACCATCACACAGCCTGTACCCTTTTTAATCCGGCATTTTTCCAGGGCATAGCGGATGACTTCACTTTTTGTACAGCGGGAGCCGTCCAGGTTTCCTCCCGCAATATAAGCAAAATACGGCGCAAGGCAGAAATGTTCCAATATCTGCCTTGCATATACCTCTGGCTTCGATGTCGCCACAATCAGTCTTCGCCCGTTATTCTTCAGAGTCTGCAGCATCTGTTCCACACCCGGATACACGACATTTTCAAATATCCCCTTTTCCTGATAATACTCCCGGTAATATGCCACCGCCTCATTTACCTGCTTTTCATCCAATCCGCATAGACGGCGAAATCCTTCCTGCAGGGGAGGGCCGATAAAAAGGTTTAATTCCTGCTGTGCCTGCTTTGGCAGCCCCATTTTATCCAGAGCATATGCCACCGAATTACGGATACCCTTCCCCGGATCCGTCAGCGTCCCGTCTAAATCAAACAAAACAGACGCATATTTCTCCATTATGCCCTCCCATCCTCTTTATCCTTCAATACAACATTTAAAAGCAAATTCAGCACAACACCAGAAATTACCGCAATAAAAACAGTTGAGGTGCAAACCATATTTAAAAATGGCGGCAGCGATGCTGCCCAGTCTTTATATGTAGATGCACAATGATATGGAAGCATTACCGCAAGCGATAAGGTTGTTCCGGCCACTATCGTATTCCTTAATGTTCTTGGTGAAGAAATAATCGAGTCCACACCGGAAAACATAATGGAAGCTGCCGAAATCAGGAATACCGACCCAATAATCGGCCTGGGAATTCCTGCGAGGATATATGCCATTTTGGGACAGAAACTATACAAGATAAATAAAGCTCCCGCCGCTTGGGTCACTCTTCGGGAAGCCACCCCAGTAGCTGCAACGATCCCGATATTCTGCGTATAGGAAGTACAGGGAAGCCCTCCAAAAAATCCTGTAAAAATGCACCCCAGCCCCTCTGCCATAATTCCCTTATCAATGTGTTTTACGCGATAAACTTCATTACAAGCGGAACAGGTAGCTGCATAATCCCCAATAGATTCAAACATGGAACCGATATATCCGCTGAATCCCCCCAGAATAGCCGCTCCAATAAAAGCAATTCTCTTTCCCGATTGGCCTTCCAGATGAGTAAACGGAAAAAATCGGGGCAATGCCAGCCATGGTGCTTCCTTAACATTCTCCCAATTAAATATTCCTAACACCGAGGATACCACAACCCCCATAATCACTACGGTTACTAATATAAATCCCTGGGAAATAATCCCCTTTCCTTTAAATTTCAGCACTAACGCTAACAAAAAAGCAATCAGGGATAAGGTGAAAAATAATGGTGTCGTATTAGAAAATGTCCATTGGACTGCGATTCTCGCAGCTACAAATCCAATTGAGGTAACGACCGAGCCAACAACCACCGGAGGTAAAAGCCCACGTATCTTACTCATTATACGAGTAGCACCAAGCAAAAACTCAATAATCCCCCCGACAATCGAAGCCCCCCAAACCGCTGGAAGCCCATAAATGCCGGCAATGCTTCCAAGAGAGGACATCATGGACGATGATGACCCCTGAACGATCGGAAGCCGGTTACCAACCGTAGTTTGGATAAAAGTACAAAATCCCATGCAAAAAAAGCACGCGCACAGCATCATGGGAATAAATGCCGGATCATCTATACCAGCAAGCGCAGCAAAACCAGCTGTCCACATAAAAGGCGTAAAATCCACCAGTGTAATCTGCAAAGCAAAGTACAAAATTTTCCACCAAGGTTTAGGCACGTCTTCAATTCCAATCGTAATTTCAATATTTGACACTGGCTGCTCATCAAAAATAGGTTGTTCTGCCTGATACATCACCAATCACCTTTCCTTATTCACCCGGTATAAGCACCGGTTCCTTCCTGCAATGAAACACACTCTCAAAGCCACATGCAATCTCTATCAGAATTTCCTCACAGAACGGTCGGCCCATGATTTCCATCCCCACCGGAACACCTATGGGGGCATTCTCATCCGGAGCAAACCCTGCAGGAATTGCTATAGACGGAAATCCTGTCACAGAGCATAACACCCCGTTTCGCTGCTGCTGAGAACTCCCTGTCTTACACACCAACTGCTGCTGATGGGGATATACTATGGCATCCAGTTCATAATCCGCCATGATCTTCAGCACCCTGGTCCCTATTTCTTTCTGCCGCAATTTCTTCTCATTATACTGAGCAGTCCCCGTGGAAAGCCCCACGGCAGTCCGCATATTTTCCTCCACTCCCGGATGGTACTTCCCGCTTTTCAGTATCTCCTCCAAAGAGTGTACTGGCGCTGCAGGCAGCCCATCCAGGTACTGATTCAAATGCGTCTTAAAATCATCCAGATGTACGCTCACCTCTCTGGTAAGCCAGGCTGAATCCAGCTTTTCATGAACGGGAATCAAAACAGCCCCGCAATCCCGTAATACATTCAGGGCTTTTTCCATCACATGATTTACCGGTTGGTTCACCTCTTCCTTGCCAAAAAAGCTTTCCAGCACCCCAATTCTGCGCCCTCTTGCCCCATCAGGCTTCAGACTGCTCACATAAGATACCGGTTTTCTTCCCACACCCCAGGCCGTCTCCCTGTCTGACGGATCATATCCAGCTATAACATCCAAAACCCTGGCCGCATCCTCTACTGTACGGCAGATAGGTCCCGCCGTATCCTGAGTCAGGCTGTAAGGCACAATCCCGTTTCGGCTCACCAGCCCCATAGTAGGACGGATTCCCACCAGACTGCAGGCTGATGACGGACTGCGGATAGAATTAATGGTATCAGTCCCAATGCCCACCATCCCCATATTGCAGGCAATCGCCGCTCCGGTTCCCCCCGAAGATCCTCCGGGAGTTCTGGTCAGATCATAAGGGTTCAGCGTCTGCCCCAGAACAGAACTAATCGTCTCTCCCCAGATTGCAAACTCATGAAGATTTGTTTTTGCCAGAATGACAGCTCCCGCCTGCTTAAGCCTTTCCGTTATAAAGGCATCCTTCTCAGGTACAAAGCCTGCCATGGACAGGGAACCTGCCGTTGTTACCATACGGCAGGTATTGATATTGTCCTTTAAAAGCACCGGAATCCCATGTAACGGCCCGGCCAGCTTTCCTGTCTTTTGCAATATCTCGTCCATTGCTTCTGCTTCTGACAGGGCCTGAGGATTTACCGTAATTATGGCATTTATTCCAGGCCCCTTTTTATCATAAGCTTCAATCCTCTGCAAATAGGCCTCTGTCAGTTCCCGGCAGGTGAGCATCCCCTCCTCCATGGCCTGATGCACCTGGGAAATCGTGGCCTCTGCCACACGAAATCTCCCCATATCCATCAACCTCCAATCAATGTTCCTGTCTTTCCTTCAATCCCCTCTTTTGCCTTTTCAAGCAATGTAATAAGCGATGTTCTGCCGGCGCCTGATTCGGCGAATTCCAGGGCCGCCATAACCTTGGGAAGCATGGAACCTGGTGCAAACTGTCCTTCCTCCATATATCTTCTGGCCTCCTTGGATGTCATGGAATCCAGCCAGCGCTGGTCAGGCTTTCCGAAATTCACAGCTACCTTCTCCACTGCTGTCAGGATGATAAGGTAATCTGCCCCAATCTCCTTTGCCAGAGTACAGGAGGCGAAATCTTTGTCAATAATGGCTTCCACTCCCTCATACTCATTTTCACCTCTGCGGACTACCGGAATGCCTCCGCCGCCGCAGGCAATGACCACCTGCCCCTCCTCAACCATTCCCCGAATGGAATCCAGTTCCACGATGGATAATGGTTTTGGCGATGGGACCACCCGCCTGACGCCTCTTCCTGCGTCCTCTGCAAAAGAAAACCCTCTCTCTTCCTTCAGCCGTCTGGCTTCTTCTCCGGTCACATATGCCCCAATAGGCTTTGTAGGATGCTCAAAAGCCGGGTCCATGGTGCTGACCTCCACTTGGGTCAGCACCGTTGTAACACTCTTTTTTATTCCCCGTTTCTGCAGTTCTTCCCGCAAAGCATTTTGCAAATCATGACCGATGTATCCCTGGCTCATGGCTACACAGACGGATAAAGGACAAAGCACATATTTTTCCGGTTCAAGCTTATGCAAGGCAGTCATTGCTTTCTGTATCATCCCCACCTGCGGACCGTTTCCATGGGCCACGATAACTTCGTTGCCTGCCTCTATCAGATCCACAATGGCTTTGGCTGTGCTTTTCACTGCCACTTTCTGTTCCGGCAAGGTATTGCCCAAAGCATTGCCACCTAACGCAATTACTATCCGTTTCTTCATATCCTCTCCTTTTGTTCTTATGCCTGGCCCCACGCTCCTGCACAGGCTTCAATGGCCTTCTTAAAGCAGTCCTCCGGGGGATTCACCAGTCCTGCGCCCACCTGTCCCACACCATAATCCTTATGGGCGATTCCTGTGTTGATAATTGGGCGGATACCTGTCTCAATGACCTTCATCACATCAATTCCTGTTGCACTTCCTCTGAAATCAAGCACAGGGATCTGATAAGCCGTGCCTTCGCCTACGGTAATCTCATACATCTGGCTGGAGTAATTAATAGCATCCTGCACCTGCCCTCCCACAAACTGCACAATAGCCGGTGACGCTGCCATGCAGAAACCGCCAATTCCTGTAGTCTCTGTAATACAGCTGTCTCCCACATCTCTGTTTGCGTCTTCTTCTGTAAATCCCGGGAAATACAGCCCCCGAATGTATTCGGACTGGGCGGTAAACCACTGATCCTTGCCAAGGCCAGCCACTCGCACGCCGAATTCTGTTCCGTTACGGCACATGGTAGCAACCACGGTGCTGTAAGGAATATCGAAGATGGCATCCATGGTACACTTGCAGCTGGGCATGGTCAGATTCAGGAATGTATGGTCATTATCATTGAGGAACTTAAATGCTGCCTCTTGCTGTTCCCTGGCAAAATGTGTATTATAAATGTCCTGTGCAATCTCCCGAAGGAACAGAGAAGTTCCTGCTTTATTCCGGTTATGGCCCTCATCTCCCATCTGCAGCGCCTGTGCAATCATTACTTTCATATCAATCTCACCATGCAGTTCCAACGCTTCTTTGATGACAGGATAATATTCCTTTTCCATCCGATTCAGACGGTCAAATACTTCTTGGTCGCATGCACCGAAACGCAGCACCTTTCCCAATCCCTCATTCATAGTGCAATAAGCATGGGTATTATATGTTTTATTTACAACATGCCAGACCGGCATATGGTAGGTAACGATTCCAGCCATAGGACCTACGGCATCATGGTGATGACATGGGGAAAATGTAATTTTCCCGCTGGCCGCCAGTTCCTCTGCCTCTTTTAAGTCTTTTGCCAGTCCCTCATAGATCAGGCCTCCCATAACCGCGCCGCGCACCGGACCGCACATATTTTCCCAGGCAACCGGAGGACCGGCATGGAGGATTGTGGTAGGGGTCATATCAGGAATCGCTTCCCCGGCCGTAGACATTCCCACCAGAACCGGCTGGGCTGACAGGATACGCTTTAACGCTTCCTGGTTAGCTGCTGTAATTTTTTCCAACAGCTCCGGACGTTTTAGGTCTTTCAGGTATCTGGCAATCTTTTTATCCCCGCCTGCCACAGGTTTCCAGTCCACATGGACAGCCTGTGTATTCTGCTTCACCTGATCCTGATAAAAGGACTCAATGCCAAAATTTACAACAGCAAGCTTCTGATCAAACAATTCATTTACTTTACTCATCTGAATTCCTCCTTATCGGTTATTCCGAATCAACTGCACGAAACGGGCTGCCTGGGCATTCGAGGGAAGAACCAGAGCTCCGGCCTCTTCAAGTTTTGCCTGGGTTGCCCTTCTTCCCTGAGGATCTCCCTCTGTACCACAGACTGTCACTACTACAGATAAATAGCGGCCATCCTTTTCTGCCAGACCCTTTGCCTGTCTGATGGCATCTGCCAGGTCTGCTGCCGGATCTTCATGGGAGCCATAGCCGATAACACAGTCTGCCAATATAACCGCAGTCTCTGCATCTAAAGCCTCCTGTATCACCCGTTCTGCCCGAAGAGACGGATCAATCATAGGATGGGGGCGTCCTACAGTAAATTCATCATCTCCAAAATCCAGGAATGTATCTTCCACAGACTTCCCGTTTCTCGCATCCTCCAGCTTGTCCTCCGGAGCCAGCGGAATGTTAGAATAAATGTGGCCCAGTTTGCTAATAAGGATCTTCATTGCCTCATCGCACAATGTACCTCCGGTATAAAGCCCCCGCACATATTTCTGTCCCGGGGCCATCTTTCCGGCTTCTGCCCTGGCAAGTTCCAAAGCCCTTTCCTCCCCCATGGCAAAAGAGGTAAAATTTTCTGGTTTTTGGCCCTTTGATAAAGCAACTGCTTTGTGAGCCGCATCTTCCAGAGACACCGCGGCATACAGACCATATTTTTCAATCTTCGCCGGATCGCCGCCAATAAAGCATACAACCACAGGCTTTCCTGTATCTTTTGCCTGCTTTAGCACCTGTTTTGCCACCTCATCTGCCGGCGGTTTAGATACCAACGTAATCACTTTTGTCCTGTCATCCCTGGCCAGTGCATCCAGAGAAAGTTTCATCATAATGCCGCCGATCTCTGCCTTCAAATCTCTTCCGCCGGTTCCTAACAGCTGGGATACGCCCCCTCCAAGCTGGTCAATGATACTGGACACCTCCTGTGCGCCTGTTCCGGAAGCACACACCAAGCCAATATCCCCGCTTCTCACCACATTGGCAAAGGCAAGGGGCACATGGTTAATGATCGCGGTTCCGCAGTCCGGCCCCATCATCAGAAGTTCCTTTGATGCCGCATACTCTTTTAATGCCTTCTCTTCCTCCAGGGTTACATTGTCAGAAAACAGCATTACATGAATATCCCTGTCCAGGCAGCTTTCCGCAACCTCCGCAGCAAACCGTCCCGGTACAGAAATAACAGCCACATTCAAATCCGGTTCTATTTTCAATGCTCCTTCCAAAGTAGGCGGAAAATAATCGCTTTTGCTTTTTTCTGCTTTCTTATTCAGCATTTCGTCTACCTTGGCCACTACATCAGAAAACACCTCTTCTGTCTCACAGTCTGCCGCAACAAAAAAGTCATTTGCCGTCACTTCCTCAAACCCTTCGGCGTCAAGGCCTGTGCGGCCTGCCAATTCCCGGTTCAGGTCAGTTCCCATGCCAACCAGAGCCTCAGCTACTCCAGGAAGTTTTTTCACTTCTTTGGAAATAATCATCAGAGTAACAGAGTCGTAATAGGCATTTTTACGAATTTCCAGTTTCTTCAATTTTATCCCTCCATTTGTACTGTATAGCTTCTATATTTTTGTTTGCATATACTATTATAATCAGCAAATTACCGCAATACTATGTTGATTATCCACAAATTCCTACCAACAATTTTGTTGTGATATAATAGCAACCTTGTATTTATGCCCATATTCTAAAAAGACATAGGGACTTACGGAAAAACCGAAGCAACATCCATGTCTCTACCTCCGATCCGATGGCTCCGGCAACATTTGCTCCCATAGCATGCATCAGTAGGAAATCCATATATTTATAGATAAAGGTATGTATTGGAAAAACCAAGCGAATGGTATGAACGGATGAAACCTTAAGATTAACAGAAACACCGGAATGGTTAGATGCTGCATGGAAAGCCGCTGTCAGAAACATTTCAAAATGGAGGTGAAACGTAGTCACCCCCGCATTTCATGCATGTTTTATGGATAAAAAATCGGTGAAACATTTCAGCCGGTCTGTACCCTAAAAATCAAATAATCAAAAAGTCGGTAGAACATTCACAGGATATATGTACCTTGCGATAATGGAATTACAGTTAAAAACAATTCATCAGCAGTAAAATAAAAACGCAACTGCAGCCAATCAGATCATTCTCCCTGTATCCTCCGTTCCCAGTAGCTTCACCTCATACAGCCCTTTTGCCAGAAATGTCTTCCTGTTTTCCAGATACTCTTTCAGCTTAACGCCAAAACCCTGAATCTCCACCTCGACATCAAAATGCACTCCCTTGTTTTCCTCCAGCCTTTGCAGTTCCCGGCCAAATCCCTGCAGATCCCCGGCACGAACATAGAGGTCAAAATCCGAATTCTGATTGCGGTAGGGCTGTTTCGTCACCCACTCCAGGGCAGTAGAACCATAAATTCCCAGATCCACACCGTAATGTCTGGCAGCCTCAAAGGCCTGCTTCAGTTCAGGATACTTTTCACACAGCCGTTTTCCTTCCCCTCCATCGCACAGCTCAAAGGGAGAACAGCTTTTCCACACCATCTCTTCCGGCACATAAGCCTGCATCCGCATTCTGCTCCCGCTCTGGTATTCCCAATGAGAAAAACCAGCCAGCCAAAATCCCTCTTTCCGCTCAGGCTGGCGGCAGATAATACCAGGCACCTCCGCATCCTGAACCAGGAGGCGTTTCCAGGCCATCGATGCCGTATCCTCCTTCTCCCACTGCCAGGGAAGAATATGTTCTGCCGCATACTGCCGGCCTTCCGGCGTAATCCAGATCAACGTATGACGGTTCCAGGTTTTGCTTTTTCCTCCTTCTCTCTCCATTCCATGCCTGCCTCTCTTATCTCTGCTTCAACCATACAGGATCCGCTTTTCCCCGTGACTGATAATCAATCTGTGCCTGCATCAGTTCATCAAACAGCTGCGTCTTCATGGGCCCTTCCACCAGCCATTCCTCACCTTTCTGGTTTCGGATCAGAAGCTGCGTGGCTTCCGCACCGAATTCCAGGTTCTTATCCAGAGAAATAAACTTTGCTTTCAGCCGAAGGATTGTCCTTGCCAGCCGGCGTGCCGTGGAAAGCCCGTTGGCTGTAGTCTTCTTCAAGATAATCTCGCACTCCGTATTATGGCGTTTTCTGGAATATGTAAGAATCTTCCCCTCCGGGTTGCACATATGTCCTTTGTCAGAAACAGCAAAACAATCTCCCGTGGACAAACCGCCTACAAACAGATCCTGATACTCCCCTTCATGGGGAATGAGAGTCAGATCCTTTCTTAACGGCACCCCGTCCAGGGTCAGAAAGCCAAATTCCTGACATCCATAAAGATCATGAACATGTCCATCCACGCTCTTCACCACCTCCAGCAACTCCATATCCAGGGGCGTGCCAGCCGCCAGGAACACACACCCTCTGGGGAATTTTTCCAGCACGCCCATTCCTCTGGCATCCTCGATGGCTTTTTTCATAAACGAAGATTCTCCTGCCACAACCTCTGGCTGTTTCTCGCACATGGCAAGAATGAAAGCAGCCCGTTCCGAACGCACAAGAAACTCCGTTTTTACCTCCAGGTCATCTAAGGCTGCTTTAGAAAACACGCTGACTATGGGCGGATAGCTAATCAGCATCCGGCAGCCCTTTTCGATTCCTGCCTGGGAAAATATCGCCTTGGCGGCTTCAACTCTGCCAGGTATCTCATTGTGGGTGACGCCCACCAGATTCTGAAATGCCATCGTTCCTGTAGTAGCTGTAATATAGGCAAAATTAAAAGGCGTATGGATTTCCTCAATTACATGAGCCCCTGTGGGGCCATCAAGTCCCTTTTCCTTCAGGCCACGCCTTTCCATTTCCTCCAGGGTAGGCGCTGTTCCGAATTCTTCTACAAAGCTCCTCAATTCACTGATCTTATCCATACGCTCCTCCTTCTTATTCTGACCGGCACCCTGGTTTTTTTGTTTCCCCGCAATCAGATATACTGTGACTCCACCCTGGCAAACTCATCATACATCATGCGGATAACCTTGTCGCGGATTTCCCGTCCGCCTCTCTCTTTACCCAAGGCACCCCGCCCCCATGGACCGCATTTCTCCGAATTGCCCTCTGCATTGCACTTATAGATCTCAGTGATATGGCGGTCAATGGCATCCTTCATATCATCCACATTTTGCACCAGTTCCTCCAGGCCACCCAGCTTGTAGAAAAATCCGGCTCCTGACGCAAACACCGGATTGGTCTTGGACAGTTCGGTCAGAGATTCAATATCCCTCTTGGTAATACGGGAAATGCCTGCCAGCGGCATGACATGAATCATGGTCTGAAATTCCTCAGACAGAGACAGAATATGGTCTGCCTGCAGCCCATGGCACAAAAATGCTCCGCTGATCGCCCTTCCGATAATCATCGCCACAATCGGATGGCCGTTCTCCCTGGCTTCTGCCAGAGACAACTGATATGCGCCGGTGGCCTTATTCATGCCAAAAATCTCTTCCACCTTACCAGGCCCGTTTCCGGGAGTGTCCACAATCAACACCAATGGCCGTTTCTCCTCCTGCGGCTTGTCTTTATCCAGCTCTATCATCTTGTATACGGTGATTGCCATCTTATAGGCTTCCTCCATGCCGATGACACCAGAATACACAACCGGAAACCGGGGATTCCTCACCATGGCATCATTAGCAATTACCGCTACCTTACGCCCCTTCAAGGATCCGGTGCCAATCACTGCGCCCGGACCGATATCCGGCAGCGTATACTCGTCAATCTTCCCTTCCACAAACGACCCTTCATCTAAAATCATGGAAATGGCCTTTCTGCCTTTCCCCAGCATCGTCATCCCCATATTCTTACCTCCTTGGCCTTCTTTTTGCTTCACGGATAAATTCATCATAGAACTGATCCTGGATCTGGTCGCTCTTTTTGTTTCCAAAATACGCCCATACGTCCGTTGCATCCTTAAAATTATTTTCCCCAGCTATTTTTACCAAATCCAGCTGTTCTTCCACCAGTTTCAGGCTGCCAATACAGCGGTGGCTCTGAACCTCGTCATAGGACATTTTCAGCGCATCCGCCACCTGCTTGCGGAAAGCACCGATCGTATCCTGTACCAGGTAAGCAGCATCACGCATAATATATTTGTGCTTTCCGCCGGTAATCCGGTAAATCAGGCTCTTATCTGATGCATCAAACTCTTTTTTCCCCATTGCTTCTTCAATAACCTCAGGGCCGGTAAGCCCGATCCTGCCACGGTCGCTCATAATTACCATATCCGTTGCCACGACCACAAATCCCATGCCTCCGAAACAGCCGACCTTGCTGCCTACCAGGCCGATCACCGGGATCTTGCCGCGGCAATGCTGGATCTGCTCCATAACCTCCGCATGAGCCAAAAGTCCCGCATTTGCCTCATGCAAACGCACACCGCCAGTCTCAAAAGAAATCACCACTGCCGGAACACGGCTCTCATAATCATGAGGATATTTTTTTCTAATTTTTTCATAGCTTTGCTGGGCAAGGCGGAATGCCGCCACCATCTTCGCCCCATGGACCTCTCCCACGGCTCCGCCGATAAAACGCCCTTCCTGGGAAATCACAAACACAGGACGTTTCCCGATCTTCCCCACGCCGGTCACTACACCATCATCAAAAGAAACGGCTTCTCCTAAAACTGGCAGATGGGGACTGGTCATCCTGTCAATGGGAGCCAAAAGTTCCGTAAAGGTTCCCTCATCCACCAGGTTTATCGCTCGTTCCCTGGCCGTGGATTCATAAAAGCTTCTCTCCTGCATCTCCTCCCATTTTCTCACGATTCCACGTCTCCTTTCGCCTCAAATAATGCCTGCTTTAACCGCATATGGACAATAAACGGCGTTGCATTATTATCGTTGATCTCCATATGGAGATTCCCGATTTTTGTCTCTGCCACAAATTTCGCCAGCACTTTTTCCCACACCTGATCAAAGCCAGTTATCGGCGTCACTACCTTTACCGTCACCCTTCCGTCCTGTTTCTTATGTTCCATCAAAACTTCCATATCACCGGAACCGACCACCCCGCTGTGGAACCATTCCGGGGCAAAGGATGTATAATTTTTTTCTGGCTTGAATGAGAATCTCAACTCCTGTAATGCCATGATTTTTCTCCTCTCCCGATTTTCGCAACAGTTCAGATACCCCTTGAACTGTTACACATCCAGTCATGAAAATCGCTCCGCGATGGACCGGATGCCTGCCGCCATTACGCTTTCTTACGGTCAGCGCGGTAAACGCACAGACCTATTTGAACTGTTACCGATTTTCTGCATCTGTATTATCTGCTTTTTATGAGGATATGCCTGAACCTGTTGCTTTTCTGTCCCTTCCTTCATCAAACAAATGGGAACGCCACAAAGCTTTCCTCATGGCGTTTTGCCCAATTTATCCGACATATCCTTTTCTTAGGACAGTCTGTTTACCAATTTCGGAATTTTGCCGGCGGATGATACAGCCCGCCAGACCACTCTACCAGATCCCGGATATTTTTCGCTGCCAGCAGGCTGCGGTTCGCACGGGACAGATCAATCCCCAGGTCCTCCGGCGTCTTGACAATTCCCTTTCTCCGAAGCTCCTTTGTCTCTTCCGGCTTCTCTTCCACCCCGACCTCGGTAAATCCTGCCACAGCGCGGATTGCTGCCATGCGCTCTTCTAAGGAACTGCATTGATGAAGGTAGGCTATACCCTCTTCAGTTACAATATGGGTCAGGTCATCCCCGTAAATCATCACTGGCGGGATAGCAAGACCGGCTGATTCCGCCAGCTTCCAGGCATCCAGCTTATTCACAAAGCCCGGAGCCATTTTTTCACGGAAGGTTTCCTGAAGCTGCACTACCAGCCGCCTTCCTCTTGGCAGGCCGCCGATCAGGGAACGCTGAATCCCATCCTCCTGACCGCATTTTAACCACGCATCAGAGGAATGGCGTCTTCCCTTGGGATCACACCCCATATTGGGTGCACCGCCGAATCCTGCGATACGGGAAGCCGTTGCCGTGCTGCTATTGCCATATTTATCAATTTGCAGGGTGCCGCCGATAAACAGGTCTATCCCATAATGACCAGCTGCCTGACAATAGGCACGGTTAGAGCGGAGCGTATCATCCGGCCCCACAAAGAACACATCCGATCGTGCCGCCACATAATCTTCCATTCCCAATTCTCCGCCAAAGCTGTGGATGGATTCCACCCACCCGCTCTCAATGGCAGGAATCAACGTAGGATGGGGATTCAATGAGAAATATTTACAAATCTTCCCCTTCAGCCCCAGCTCCTCGCCATAAGTGGGAAGCAGAAGCTCAATGGCTGCCGTATCAAAGCCAACGCCATGGTTCAGGCTCTGGATTCCATACTCGGCATAAATCCCCTTGATTACCATCATTGCGCGCAAAACCTGGGAATCCGTAATATTGGCCGGATCTCTGGTAAACAGCGGTTCCACATAGAAGGGCTGCGGCGCCTGAATAACGAAATCCACCCAATCCCCGGGGATATCCACCCGCGGCACCTTATCCACAATCTCATTTACCTGGGCAATAACTATTCCCTGCTTAAACTTAGTCGCTTCGATCACCACTGGGGTGTCCTCGGTATTGAATCCTGTATAAAGGTTGCCGTCCTTGTCTGCCGAAACTGCCACAGTCAACGCCACCCTGGGAGTCAGGTCAATGAAATAACGCCCAAACAATTCCAGATAGGTATGGATGGCACCAATCTCAATCTTCCCTTCCCTTACAAACTGTGCCAGACGGTTGGCCTGGGAACCTGCATAAGAGAAATCCACCTTGCTGGCTATCTTTTTTTCAAATACATCCAGATGGCTCGGCAGGGAGATTGCCGACTGGACCATATGCAAGTGATGTATCTGTTCCCGGTCCACCTTGCACAGACAGTCTGCCAGAAAATCCGCCTGTTTCTGGTTATCTCCCTCAATATTCACCATATCATAAGGCTTGATCACTGTCTCCAGCAGCTTTACCGCATTGGAGGCTTCCACAATCTTTCCTATTTTTACCAGGGGAATCGCTTCCCGGATCCGTTCCATCCGATCACGCTTCAGAGAATCCCATCTTTTTCTGTTTCCTTCCATCTGTTTCCTCCTCCTACTGGAACAACATCAGCAGAAATCCTGCTGCTACGGCTGAACCGATAACACCGGCCACATTCGGCCCCATGGCATGCATCAACAAGAAGTTGGTAGGATTGGCCTTTCTTCCTTCCACCTGGGATACCCGGGCTGCCATCGGCACCGCTGACACGCCTGCCGAACCAATCAACGGATTGATCTTTCCGCCGGTAATGATATACATCAATTTGCCCAACATCACGCCGCCCGCCGTAGAGAATGCAAATGCGGTAAGTCCAAGCCCAACGATAGCCAGAGTCTGCACCTGAAGAAACTGCTCTCCGTTGGCAGTAGCTCCAACTGTAGTTCCGATCATAATAGTGACAATATTGCTCAGTGCATTCTGTGCCGTATCACTCAGACGGTCTGTAACGCCGCTCTCACGGAACAGGTTGCCCAGCATCAGCATGCCGATCAGCGGAGCCACGGACGGCAGCATCAGCACGCAGAATACTGTACAGGCAATGGGGAACACGATCTTTTCCGACTTGGATACCTGGCGCAGTTGATTCATCTTCACCTTTCGCTCCTTCTCCGTAGTCAAAAGGCGCATGATCGGCGGTTGGATCAGCGGAATCAAAGCCATGTAAGAATATGCAGCCACAGCGATAGGCCCGAGCAGTTCCGGTGCCAGCTTACTGGTAAGAAAGATTGCCGTAGGGCCGTCAGCGCCACCGATAATGGCGATGGATGCAGCCTGCTCCGGGGTGAAAATCCCGATGCCGATAGCAATCATAAACGCTACGTAAATACCAAACTGTGCTGCCGCTCCCAGAAGCAGGCTGATCGGATTGGCAAGCAATGGTCCAAAATCTGTCATCGCTCCCACTGCCATGAAGATCAGGCACGGAAAAATGGAACTCTTCACCCCCATGTAAATGATCCGGAGCACGCCGGAGTCATACCAATGTGTACTGGCAAGCTCTGTAAGAGCTGTCTGGATCTCTCCCTGGGATCCACCTGCCACCGCTGCGCTTAAGCCGGCATGGGCCGCCTCCTGAGCATCATACATAAGCCCTGCCAGAGGCAGATTGGCCAACATCATTCCAAAGGAAATCGGGAGCAGCAAAAGCGGCTCAAACTTTTTCACGATTGCCATATAAAGCAGTACAAAAGACACAAGCAGCATGATTGCCTGTCTGGAGGTGATGGCGGCAAATCCGGAGCTTTGTATTGTGTTCATCAATACTTCAACAATATTCATAGTAAGTCTCCTCCTTCATCAGCCTTCGTTTAGTTCAAAACCACCAGCACATCCCCCGTATCTACTGTGGTTCCCTGGGATACCAGGATCTGCTTTACCACGCCTGCCTGCGGCGCCACGATCTCATTCTCCATCTTCATGGCTTCCACCACCATCAGGCAGTCACCTGCATTCACGCTCTGCCCTACGGAGGAAGTAATGGAAAGCACCTTTCCAGGCATCGGGCATTCCACCTGTACATCTGCCCCACCAACCGGCGCTGCTGCCGGAGCGGAAGCCGGTACTGCCATGGGAGCCGCAGACGCCTGCATCGGGACTGCTGCCTGCATCGGAGATGCCATCTGAAGCATCTGGGGCGCCATGGGGGCCTGCGCTGCCATCATCGGCATCCCCTGATTCATGGGCATCCCCTGTCCCATTGCCCCTGCCTTCTCAATATCCACCTCATAAACCTTCTGGTTCATACGCACAATATACTTCATCTCAATTTCCTCCACCTTTTTTGTTTTCTTTTTTGTTTTCTACAAAAATCGCACCTTTACTGCACTCTCACCACTGATTGAAATACAATCTGCTCCATTGGCAAGCCCGATTCCTCCAGAACCGTGGCCATAATCACTGCCAGGACGTCATCCTCTTCTGAAGCTGTAAATCCCGGAGCAGCCGGCTGAGCGGCCGGAATGGCCGGAGCAGGCGCCGGAGCTTTCTTTTCCGCTGCCGGAGCTGTTTTAGGCTCTTCCTTCCCCTTTACAACCGTTGCCAGGATCTTAGACATCACCTGGATGAAAATGGCCAAGATCGCCAGTTCCAGCATAACGATTGCCATTCCTGTAATGGAAATCACAACCGCATCACCAAGATTAACTGCCTGTCCTGCTAACATGTGATCACCTCCGTTTCGTATAATGTTTTTTAAGCTACAGAACTGATTCAGGCAAAAAGACAGTCTTCATCAATGTTATTTTTTTAAGAATTTTTGTTTTTCAACAATAAAAATTATTTTTTCAAATATTTTTACCTGTCATTGATGCCATCTCTTTCATACCCTTGTCATGTTTCCTACTTCTTAGTCTATATTATAATCTTGACATGTCATAACGTCCAATATATAATAAGTCATATATTAATATCATATTTGTTATGAATAGGAGGCTCTTCGATGATCGACCTAAACTCTCTGACTTATTTCAAAAAAGTTGCCGAACTGCAGCATTTTACTCTCGCTGCAGAAGAACTGCGGGTAGCCCAGTCCTCCTTAAGCCGCACCATCTCCCGCCTGGAGCAATCCCTGGGAGTTCAGCTTTTTGACCGCTCCGGCAGGAATGTTACCCTGAACCCGTATGGTGAGATCGTACTCCGCCATACCAATCGGATCCTGCAGGAGCTCCATGATATTGAA
Source organism: uncultured Lachnospiraceae bacterium (assembly GCA_910586255.1). Lineage (GTDB taxonomy): Bacteria > Bacillota > Clostridia > Lachnospirales > Lachnospiraceae > Brotaphodocola. The sequence goes on from CAJUHR010000045.1 coordinate 26,265, forward strand.
CGTGAGCTGGCCGATTACTCTGACCAGTCCCATCAGCTGGTTACCTTATCGTTATATGCTGCTTCCAAACTTCTCCCTCAACTGGTCACTACCTTTAAGCAGAGATATCCCTCCATCCGTCTAAAGGTCATCCAGGAAAGTCCCAGCTCTGAAATTTCCGAAGAATGCGACCTGACCCTTTCCTCCTCCATTTATCCGCTTAGCGCTCCCAACACCATCACCTTGTTTTCGGAGGACATCCTGCTGGCACTGCCGGAGTCCAGTCCCCTGGCCAACCGCCCATGCGTGAACCTGATTGAAGTCTCCCACGAACAATTCATCTGCCTCCACAAAGGCAAAAGTCTCCGCAAAATCACGGATACCTACTGCCAGATCGCCGGATTTGAACCTTCTGTCGTTCTGGAAAGCGACAGCCCTGAAATCGTGCGGGAACTGATCCATGCCGGCATTGGCATCTCCTTTATTCCTTCCATCACCTGGCAGGGAATGGAGACCAGAAATCTGGCACTGATTCCCATCCATTTCCCGCAATGCAAACGATATATTCAGCTTTCCTGGCGCAACGAGGGATACCTTCCCTCTGCCGCTGTCATATTCCGGGATTTTATGAAAGAATACTTCCGGGATTTCAAAAAATCATGATTAAATACAATAAACAATCTCTTCCTTCTTTCCCTCATAATCCCGATTCAAGCTGCCGATATACTGCTCCGGTGTTCCCTCAAATGATACAGGAGCAGCCAGCATCAAGCCTTGGATAATCGAATCCCTCGCCAATCTTTTGCCCCGTAGCTTGTGCCAGTTCTCCCTGCCACTTTGCCATAAGACGCTCTATATCATCCATTCCAAGCTTCTCTGTCCGATTTAACAGAACATCCCATTGATCCGGATAGGCGTTCCAGTTCTTATCTGCAAAAGCACTGTTGCCGTCTTTCAGCACCCTTCCCTGCAGCGGCAGCGCAATCAGATTCCCATATATCCTCAGGGGCTGACATTATGTCATTCTCCCCACTGTGATCAATGTTTTTTTATGCTTTCCTTTCTCAATTCCTTCATAATGCCGATTCAATTATGGATATGGATGATTTTTCATAAGAGGGAACGGTTAAATGAAAGTTTGCCATCCTAACATTTCTGTGATTGAAAGCCATGGGGAAGTTTGATAGAATAAATAGCAGGAAATATGACACTCACGAAAAGGAGACGCAGATATGTTCCGGTATGTACATACAAATATCATCGCAAAAGACCGTCCTACCCTTGAAATCTTTTTCTATGACTCAATGGAGGATGCCTGCCGTCAGATCAACCGGTGCAGAATCGCGCACCTTGCTTTTGAAGTGGATGATGTGGAAGAAACACTGAGGCTCCTCCTTGAAAAAGGCGGAACCCAGGTGGGCGAACTGGTAAAGGCAGCCTATGAGGATGGAAGAAACGCTGTCTTTGTCTACGCCGCAGACCCGGAAGGGAATATCCTTGAACTTCAGAGCTGGTCATAATGGATATCTCTGGTTCCAATCCGTAGTATCATAATCGATAAAATCATTTTGGGGAGTGGCAATCACATGAATGGTCTGATTGAAAACATAGATAAGCTTCATACAACCCAGCTGGGTATGGAACGGATAAAAAGAAACTTACAGCTTGAAACCGATGATGTTATTTCCTGGTGCAAAGTACGAATAACAGCCAAAAACACAAAAATCGAAAGGGTCGGGAAGAACTGGTACGCTATTGCCAGTGACTGCAAAATAACTGTCAACGCCCGCAGCTATACCATTATCACTGCACACAAAATCAATGTACGAAAACGGAGCTGCTAAATATGAATACTCTGGAAGCAAAGCTGGTAAAAACCTGTTACGGTTATGACGAATTCTATTGGGTCATTGACGGCCAGCCCATTACCGCTTATCTGGAACAGCACAGGCCAGAGTCCCTTTCCGCCTTCGGCTCATTGTCCGGACTGCTCCCCGCATGGAGCGGGAAACTCATATGGCAGTGGGAAAATGATCTGATCTGGGAAATGGTCTTAAGCGAAGAGGAATTGAATGTACCCATTCTTGTCTGTGAAGACGACTGCGATCTCTCCTGTATTGTCATTACCGCCCATATCCGTAAGACAGAAACCATGGTTTATTGGGACAGGATCGGCAGGCTGGATCATTCCCATTTTGATCTCCTGGAATATAACCAAAGCGGGATTCTCTGCCTGGAAACCTATACGGATGAAGACTGGGAAAACTACGGCAGCAGCATTGCCCTGGAGCCATATGGAAGCGCACAATATTGGAAATGGGTAAGTGAAAACTGTTATGAGGAACACATACGGAGACAGCGGAATTATAGAAAACCCTTTATGCAGGATGAGCAGAATGTGGAATGGATCTGGAGCCCTGGCTGGAAGTTTGAGAGGAAACATTATGAGGCTGTGGTAGCAGAGTATCAGGAAATAAGGGGCCGTTCATAACATCCTGTCCTGCGTTTTGTTCGGGAAAAGATTTGCCATTAGAAAACCGCTCCTTTACAACCATGGCAAGTTATTGTATGATTATTTTATCAATTTCTAAATATATTTTCGTTCAAGGAGGCTGATCAAATGCCAAGAGGAGTAAAAAAGGAAATCGTTTATAGCGGGAAGGCTTTAAAGCTGCATGAGAAAATCTTGAAAATGGAATCGGGAAAGTCCGCGGAAGAAATCCTGATTCTCCTTTCTAATAAAACGTGATTTTCGATAATACAGAAGATCAGGAGTATCAATTTTTTCTGATTTTATAAAAAGACCACCCGGCCGGGAGTGACTGGCCTTGGCGGTCTTTTTATCATTTCCTCATCACAAAAGATTTATTATCAATTGCCCTCATGGTTGCTAAAATGCCATCCAGATGGTCATATTCATGCTGGATCAGTTCAGCCATATCATCATCC
>CAJUHR010000046.1 GCA_910586255.1 uncultured Lachnospiraceae bacterium
TTGAAGCCCGTTGCCGGACTTCGTTGCCGACACCCTCTGTCTGGCTATTTTCATGCATGGAGGATAACTGCCTATGGCGAATAATAAGCTGAATATTGAAGGAAAAAATTACTCGGATATTCCGGTGTGGCGTAGATATACGCTTACCATTGAGGAAGCAGCCAGATATTATCATATCGGCGAAGGAAAATTGAGAACGCTTATTGACACACATCCCAATGAGGATTTTTATGTGATGAACGGCAATCGTGCCCTCATTAAGCGTGAGAAATTTGAGAGGTATCTGGATCAGGCTACTGCTGTGTAAACAGAGCTGACAGATTTACCGATTTCACATGATATAACTATGCGGAGAGCTGGATTTGTGCTATGATAAGAGTGCAAGTCTGGCTCTCTTTTTTTGAAAGGAGAGTTCACGATGAGTGAGAAAAGACGAGATAACCGTAATCGGATTTTGCGAGAGGGCGAGTACCAGCGTAAAGATGGGAGGTATCGGTTCCGCTATATTGATGAGGACGGAAAAGAGAAAAATGTATACAGTTGGCGTTTGGACAAGAATGATCCAATGCCAAAAGGGAAGAAGCGGGAGCCTTCCCTGCGTGAGAAAGAAAAACAGATTGAAGCGGATTTGTTTGACCGTATCGTAACCAACGGTGGCAACTATACTGTTTTGGAACTGGTAGAAAAGTATGTTTCATTGAAAACAGGAGTTCGTCACAATACGGTTGCCGGATATAAAACGGTCATCAATATGCTGAAAAAAGAGAGTTTTGGGAATCTGCGAATTGATAAGGTGCGTTTGTCAGACGCCAAGGCATGGTTGATTAAGCTCCAACAAATTGATGGGCGGGGATACAGTTCCATTCATTCTATCCGGGGAGTCCTCAGACCAGCATTTCAGATGGCGGTAGACGATGATTTGCTTCGTAAAAATCCATTTGAATTTGAGCTTGCATCCGTCATTGTCAATGATTCTGTTACCAGAGAAGCGATTACCCGAAAGCAGCAGAGAGATTTGCTGAAGTTTATTCAGGAAGATAAACATTTTAGCAGATACTATGATGCAATCTATATTCTTTTTCACACAGGGCTTCGTATCTCAGAGTTCTGTGGACTGACGGTTTCAGAAATCGAGTTTGGAGAAATGCGTATCAAGGTAGACCATCAGTTACAGCGTACTGCACAGATGCAGTATGTAATTGAAGAACCAAAAACTGACAAAGGCATCCGCTATGTGCCGATGACGGAAGCTGTCGCAGCGTGTTTTCGCAGAATCATTGCCAACCGCAAGACACCAAAAGTTGAACCGATGGTGGAAGGATATGCAGGATTTTTGTTTCTGGATAAAAACGATATGCCGATGGTTGCCCTTCACTGGGAAAAGTATCTGGAGCATATCATTCAGAAATACAACAGGATTTACCGTATCCAGATGCCGAAAGTTACCCCTCATGTATGCAGGCACACCTTTTGCTCTAATATGGCAAAATCCGGGATGAATCCGAAAACCTTGCAGTATATCATGGGTCACGCAGACATCAGTGTAACATTGAACACTTACACCCATGTGAATTTTGATGATGCAAAGGAAGAAGTATATCGGATAGCGAATAGTTAAAAAAGCCCGTTGGTAAGGACGCTTGCTTTACCAATGGATTTACCAAGATTGCAGGGAAAAACATAAGAAAATATGAGAAGATTTGAGAAGATACCTTGAAAAGAAAGGAAAACTCAAAAGTCGGAAAACCCTGAAATATCAAGCGTTTGAGAAGAAATACAAGACTTAAATGGAGATATAAAAAGATGATAAAAATACTTTTTATTTGCCACGGCAACATTTGCCGCAGCCCCATGGCCGAGTTTGTTATGAAGGATCTGGTCAGCCAGGCAGGTCTGGCCGACCGGTTTGAGATTGCTTCCGCTGCCACCAGCACGGAGGAGATCGGAAATCCTGTGCACCGAGGAACCAGAGAGAAGCTAAAGCAGGTCGGCATTCATGTGGCCGGTAAGACTGCCGTCCAGCTAAAAAAGCCAGATTACGAAAAATACGACTATCTGATCGGTATGGATACCTGGAATATCCGCAATATGCTGCGTATGCTGGGCGGTGACCCGGAGGGAAAGGTTTATAAGCTTCTGACCTTTGCAGGCAGTGACCGGGATGTGGCCGATCCCTGGTATACCGGTGATTTTGAGGCCACCTACCGGGACGTGATGGCTGGGTGTAAAGGATTGATGAAGCAGCTAATAAGTCAAGAAAAGCCGCATAACTAATTGAGAAAGGTACAGGTGTGAATGGAACATCAGGAGAGCGTGGAATACCAGATAAATACAGAAAAATCCAGGGAGAGCTCAAAAAATGAAAACGGGAACGGAAAAACCGGGAATGGAAAAACCAGCAAAAATATTATGCTGATAAATGACTTCCCGGGCTATGGAAAGGTAGCACTGGCAGCCATGGTGCCTATTTTGTCCCGAATGGGCCATTATACCTTTCAGCTTCCCACAGCGATTGTGTCCAATACTCTGGATTACGGGAAATTCCGTATTGAGGAAATGACGGATTATATGCGTGACACCCTTGAAGTGTGGAAGAAACTGGGATTTGAGCCGGACTGTATCTGCACAGGCTTTGTTGTCTCAGAGGAACAGGCCGAGCTGATTGCAGAGTATATCAGAGGTCTGAGCCGGGAAGGAAAAAAGCCTCCCCTAGTCATGGTGGACCCTATAATGGCAGACGGGGGAAAGCTGTATAACGGCATTGGCCCGGAGCGGGTGCTGGCCATGAGAAAGCTGGTTGGATGTTCCGATGTGATGGTGCCCAATATGACAGAGGCTTCCTTTCTGACCGGGATCCGCCCGGGAAAGGAGGCAGGCACAGAAAAAGAGCTTCGGGAACTGACCGATGGTCTCCGGAAGCTTTCGGGAAGGTCGGTTGTGATTACCAGTGCCGTGGAGCTGGAAGATACAAAAGCCTGCGGGCAGGAAAGTGAACCTTGCCGAACACACCTGGTATATGGGTATGATCACATAGAACAGGAATATTTTCAGGTTCCCTATGAGTATCTTCCAGTGCGGGTGGCAGGAAGCGGCGATATTTTTTCAGCCGTGATGACAGGGGAGCTTTTAAAGGAAAAGCCGCTGAAAGCAGCTGTGGCCAAAGCGGTCAAGGTGCTTTCGCGGCTGATCGGGGAAAATGAAGGACATCTGCAAGGCTACAAGGGAATTGTGGTGGAACGCTATTGGGAGCTGTTGGAGGACTGAGCGGCCTTTACAAATGTAGTAAAGATTCCCATGGCGGCTTCATCCTGTTCCCACAAATATTCAGGATGCCACTGAATACCCAGAAAGAAGGCCGGATATTCAGGATATTCCACACATTCGATCAATCCGTGAGGAGCGTGGCCCGTGGCAATAAGGCCAGGCGCCAGCCGGCGCACTGCCTGGTGATGCATACTGTTGACCTGAATAGTATCTTTTCCGGAGATTTGCGACAACAGAGAACCGGGGGTGACACAAACCGTGTGGGAGGGAATACTGTAATAAAAGGGCTGGGCATGGGCGATGGGGAATTCTTCCTGAAACTGGCTGGGAAGATCCTGATAAATATCCCCGCCCAGGCCGATGTTTAAAAGCTGGATGCCGCGGCATATGCCGAGAACCGGCTTTTTTGCTTTCATGGCAAGCTTTAGCAGCGTCAGTTCCAGCCAGTCCCGTTTGGAAGACACGTTGCCGCAGCAGCGCTGCGTTTCTTCCCCGAAATAAAAGGGGTGGATATCCGGGCCACCTGTGAAAAGGAAAGCGTCAAAGGCATCTGTCAGCTGTTCCAGCTCATCGGCATTGGCCTCCAAAGGGAGAATGACAGGAACGGCCCCGGCTGTCCGGAGAGCTTTTAAATAGGCTGGCCGCATGTAGGGTTCATCCTTTTCTATGTTATGGTAAGGGGTAAGTGCAACCAAAGGCTTTCTGTGTTTCATATTAACATAAATCCTCCTTGACTTTTTGTCAAAAAATAATAACGATTTACACAGGCTTGGGCGCGGGTGGCGCTGACGGCAAGAAAACATAACCGTTTAGGGGGTATCTGAGCTGCTGTGAAAAATAAATGCCTCTCCCATCTTTAATGGAAGAGGCATTTATGTAGTCATCCGTGATAATTGATCAACCCTCGTTGATTGCACCGGTCGGGCAAACACTTGCACAGGTTCCGCAGTCGATGCAGGAATCAGCATCGATCACATACTGTCCATCACCCTGAGAAATAGCGCCTACGGGGCACTCAGACTCGCAGGTTCCGCAGCTTACACATGCGTCAGAAATTACGTATGCCATGATAAAAGTCCTCCTTGAATAGTCAATATACATTCTTGTTTCTCTTCATAATTTTATACTATTTGATAAAAATATTCAAGAGGAAATTACTGTACAATTGGATAAAAAAATGTACAGAAAACAGTTAGCCCTGGATAATTGTCTGGTATTTCGTTAAAAAATCTGAATGTTTAGTTATTATCATAGCGGTTTATTTTTGTTTTGAACATTATTACCTTCGGATGTCAGGGCTGGAGGCATGAATTGAGGGACAGAGAGACTCTTCGCTCATCGCGAATTCCCTGAAGAATAATCTGGCGCGCGGTCCGCGCTTCTTCCTTTCCCAGGGGTTTGACCTTCTCAAGGGAGTAAGGGAGTCCCAGCTTCTGATATTTTGCCTTGCCCATATCATGATAGGGGAGCACATCCAACGCCTGAACATTGTGCAAAGTTCCCACAAAGCGTCCCAGGCGGTACAGCAGATCCTGCTTGTAGGTGATACCGGGGACAACCACATGGCGGATCCACACGGGAGTGGATTTTTCATCCAGATAGCGTGCAAATGCCAGGATTGGCTCTGAGCTCTGCCCGGTCAGATGTTTGTGGGCCTCCGGATCAATCTGCTTGATATCCAGCATAACCAAATCGGTTACACGAATCAGCCTATCAAAACGGCGGATGCTTTCCGGAGAGCCGGGGCAAAAGGTAATGCCGGAGGTGTCCAGGCAGGTGTGGATATGGCGGGACTTTGCCGTCTCAAAGAGTTCTGTGACAAAGTCGATCTGTACCAGAGGCTCCCCGCCGGTGACGGTGATGCCGCCTTTGGCATAGAAAGCCTGGTTTTCCTCATAACGTTTCAGAATATCATCCGCGCTCATTTCCGTTCCGCCGCCTATTTTCCAGGTGTCGGGATTGTGGCAGTACAGACACCGCATGGGACAGCCCTGCAGGAACACTACCAGGCGAACACCCGGCCCGTCCACCGTGCCAAAGCTTTCAATGGAATGAATCCGTCCGGTCATAAAACAGCCTCCTTTTTCAAAACTTGTCTTATCTGTAAAAATATGCCGCAGGCTGTGCGCCTGGAAGCTTACGCTGAAAGCTCTATTGGCATAGGAAACGTCATAAAAAATTTTATGACGTTTCCTATAAATTCAGGAATGCCAAAAGCATCCGACAGACTTTCGCGGGGGGATAGAGTGTCTGTAGCTGGACGCCTGCAGACTTCCCTGGCTTATTATCCCATAGCGCCATGAAATGTGCGGGAAATTACCTCATCCTGCTGTTCCTTTGTCAGCTTGGAGAAGTTCACAGCATATCCGGACACACGGACCGTAAGCTGGGGATATTTTTCCGGATGAGCCTGCGCGTCCAGAAGAGTGTCCTTGGAAAAAACATTAACATTCAAGTGATGCCCGCCTTTTTCCGTATATCCGTCTAATAGTGTAACCAGATTATCAACCTGAGATTCATTGGCATGTGTCATGGAAATATCCTCCTGTCATTATAAAAATTGTAACGGTTTTGTAACAGTTCAGACGGGTATCTTCTTGCCCATCTGCGCCGGACAAGAAGCATCGAATATCCATCCGATGTAAAATTTGACATGAGTTTTGGCTTACACGCAAGCTTGACGTTCAAAATTCATATCAAATTTCCCGCCGTTTGAACTGCTACATGTTTTTTTAATCCCGATCCAGCCCTTCCATCAGGTTGGGAATGGAGCAGGATTGTCCGGCACAGCCGGCCAGCTCCAATTCCAGCTCACCTGTAAACAGCTGGGCTTCTTTTCCCAATGCACCCGGAATGATGGAGAAGGTATTGGAGATGCCGTCCTGAGCGTCACTGAAAGGCAGCTTGGCCACAGAGGCCAGAGACGAGACGGCTCCCCGGGAGTCCCGGGTATGCATGGGATTGGCGCCGGGAGCAAACGCCTGTCCGGCTTTTCGTCCGTCAGGAGTGGAGCCGGTAGCCTTACCATACACTACGTTGGAGGTGATGGTCAAGATGGAGGTTGTTGGTATTCCGCCCCGGTAGCAGTGGTTTTGCTTAACATAGTTCATGAAGGAATGGACAATTTCAACAGCAATATCATCCACCCGGTCATCGTCATTGCCATATTTGGGGAAATCTCCCTCCACCTCATAGTCCACGGCAATACCGTTTTCATCCCGAATGGCCCGCACCCGGGCATATTTGATGGCGGAGAGGGAATCTGCAACTACGGACAGGCCGGCGATACCGGTGGCAAACCAGCGGGTTACGTTCATGTCATGAAGCGCCATCTGCAGCCGCTCGTAGCAGTATTTGTCGTGCATATAGTGAATAATGTTCAGACTGTTGACATACACGCCGGCAAGCCATTTCATCATATCGTGATAACGAGCCATGACCTCGTCATAATCCAGATATTCGGAGGTGACAGGACGGTATCTGGGGCCAACCTGCTTTTTGCTGATCTCGTCCACACCGCCGTTGATAGCATACAAGAGGCATTTGGCAAGATTGGCCCGGGCGCCGAAGAACTGCATTTCCTTGCCGATTCGCATGGAGGAAACGCAGCAGGCAATAGCATAATCATCCCCGTGAGTTTCCCGCATCAAATCATCATTTTCATACTGGATGGAGGAGGACTCAATGGAGGTTCTGGCGCAGAAGCGCTTGAAATTTTCCGGAAGCTTTACAGACCAGAGGACAGTCAGGTTGGGCTCCGGAGCGGTTCCGAGATTCTTTAAGGTGTGCAGATAGCGGAAGGACATTTTTGTAACCAGATGCCGCCCGTCAATGCCCACGCCGCCGATGGATTCAGTTACCCAGGTAGGATCGCCGGAGAAAAGGGCATTGTATTCCGGTGTGCGCGCAAATTTTACCAGACGCAGCTTCATGATAAAATGGTCTACAAACTCCTGGATCTGCTCCTCTGTAAAGGTTCCCTCTTTCAGATCCCGCTCAGCATAGATATCCAGGAAGGTGGAGGTGCGGCCTAAAGACATGGCGGCGCCGTTCTGCTCCTTGACGGCAGCCAGGTAGGCAAAGTAAGTCCACTGAATTGCCTCCTGCACATTGCCGGCAGGCCGGGAAATATCATAGCCGTAGATTCTGCCCAGATCCTTCAGCTCATTTAAGGCGCGGATCTGTTCGGACAGCTCCTCCCGAATACGGATAATATGAGAGTACATGGTGCTGCGGGTAGTCATTTTCTGTTCTTCCTTATCCTGGATCAGGCGGTCCACGCCATAGAGGGCCACCCGGCGGTAATCGCCGATGATCCGCCCCCGGCCATAGGCATCAGGTAAGCCAGTGATAATATGGCTGGAACGGCAGGCCCTCATTTCCGGCGTGTAGGCGTCAAAAACACCGGCGTTGTGGGTTTTTCTGTGCTTAGTGAAAAATTCGCTGATTTCCGGATCCACCTTGTAACCATTGTCAGAACAGGCTTTTTCAGCCATTCGGATGCCGCCGTAGGGCTGCAGGGAGCGCTTAAAGGGTTTATCGGTCTGAAAGCCCACAATAGTTTCCTTTTCCTTATCCAGATAACCCGGGCCGTGGGAGGTGATGGTAGAGATGATTTTAGTATCCATATCCAGGACCCCGCCGGAGGCCTGCTCCCGGCGCGACAGGGCCATGACCTGCTCCCACAGATCGGTCGTATTTTGGGTTGCGCCGGCAAGAAAGGCTTCGTTGCCGTCATAGGGCGTATAGTTTTTCTGAATGAAATTGCGGACATTAATCTCCCGCTCCCAGCTGCCGGAGCGGAAGCTTCTCCATTCTTGTTTCATAATTTTACTACCTCCTCGTGAGAATACAATTAGTTCCTTTTAGCTGCAACGAAATTATAGAGGCGAGAGAAAAAAACGTCAAGGGGGCCATTGAGAAGGTTTCTCAATTGGAAAAAAGTTGCGGTTCAGACGCCTTCGTTGCTGTTGCAAAAATCGTTACTGTTCACGGGGGCATTTTCTTGTCCGGCTTACGCCGAACAAGAAGCATCGTGCGTTCGCCCGATGTGGAAAAACGGATAAAATCAGTCTTACAAGCAAGCTTGACGCCTGTTTTTATCCGTTTTTCCCCGCCCCGTGAACTGTAACCAAAAATCTGGAAGGCTGTAATATTTTATGGCTTGTCAAGCAGGAAAAAATATATTATAGTAGATTTCGGAACGTGTCTGACTACAAGCTGAGTGTAGCTATAGTATGTACGAAAAGGAGGAATTTTAAATGCAGATCAGTAAAGATATGTTGATTGGTGAACTGGTACAGGCTCATGAGCTGATTGCTCCCATGCTGATGCGTGCAGGGATGCATTGTCTGGGCTGTCCGTCTGCCCAGGGAGAAACCCTGGAAGAGGCCTGCATGGTTCACGGAATTGACTGTGATACTCTGGTATCCGGGATTAATGAAGTGCTGGCTGAGAGAGCATAGGCCTTAGGGTAAATCTAATGGGTGAATTTTTATGTCGCGGAAAACCTTTCCGGCGACATGACGAGCAAAAGCAAGGAGAGCGCCGGTTTTATGGGGTGCTCTCCTTGCTGCTTTTGTCATACCAGCATCAGCTTCTGCAGTGCCTGCCGGAAAACAATGACTTCATAATGCTCCTGATAGTAGGCCTCCGTGGCGGACTGCTGGCGAACCTTCTCACCATATTCTGCCAGGATATTACAGACTCGGCTAAAGACCAGCGGCTCCGTGTCTACACTGGACAGAACCAGATAGTACTGGGAAGAGCCAGGCTTTTTGTACAGGGTATTTTCTCCCTGGTAGACATGTCCTACAACTTTGGCAGCCGCTCCCACCTGGTCCAGATTTTCAAAACGGTAGACCCTGGTCTGGCTGGCGGGGGAGGGACAAAGCTCGTCTGGCTGGGGAGAGGCAGGGGCAGACATTCCGTCAGCGCCTGTGAGCCCCAATATGTTTTGCTTTAGGAGATCCATCAGTCCATCGGCCCCCTCAAGCAATTCATTGGAGATGCTTCCAAAGGTGTTGTCCGAATCCTCATCCGCCATTTGGGAAAACTTTGAAAAACGGGTGTCTAACTCCTCCGGGTCCTCTATCTTGGTGATGACCAGCATAACGCTCTCATTGGAAAGAGGGATGGCCTCCACCATCAACGGGATATCCTCCGCGTCAAATCCTACTTCATTGGAGGCCTTCTGAATCATTTCGCGAAACAGATTGCGGGCTTTCTCACTGCCGTAGGCAAGTTCGCCCAGGTTCAGATTGCGAACGCTCAAATCAAAGCTGCTTAACGTGCATCGTATCTGGTTCTCATTAATCCGTTCTATCTTCATAAGATCACTCCCTTGCTAATATTATCGTCTGTAGAAATTGAAAAAGAACCTAATTTCCTAATTTAATTATAGTATATGATATAGGGAAAAGGCAATTCCTATGTAAAAAAATTTAGGAAAATTTAAGGTTTCTTGAGTTTTTTGGGATATTATGATATAGTGGACTGAACGCAACCATTGAAAAATAAGGAAAGGCTTAGGAGGGATTGGTTCATGTGTCAGGATCAGAACTGCAATTGTAAAAAACCATATTATATCACCACGGCAATTGCCTATACATCAGGAAAGCCTCATATTGGAAACACCTATGAGATCGTGCTGGCAGACAGCATTGCCCGGTTTAAGAGAGAGCAGGGGTATGACGTGCGTTTTCAGACGGGAACGGACGAGCATGGACAAAAGATTGAGCTAAAGGCAGAGGAGGCAGGAGTTACCCCTCAGGAGTTTGTGGACGGTGTGGCATCCCAGATTCGCGGAATTTGGGATTTGATGAACACCTCTTATGATAAATTTATCCGCACTACGGATAAGGACCATGAGGCGATGGTTCAGCGGATTTTTAAGAAGCTGTATGATCAGGGCGATATCTATAAGGGATATTATGAAGGCTTGTACTGCACACCCTGTGAATCCTTCTTCACCGAGTCTCAGCTGGTGGACGGCAAGTGTCCGGACTGCGGCCGGGAGGTACAGCCGGCCAAGGAGGAGGCCTACTTCTTTAAGATGAGCAAATACGCGGACCGTCTGATTGAGCATATCAATACCCATCCGGAATTTATTCAGCCGGTGGCCCGCAAAAACGAGATGATGAACAATTTCCTGCTTCCGGGCCTGCAGGATCTGTGCGTGTCCCGAACCTCCTTTACCTGGGGTATTCCGGTCAGCTTTGACCCGAAGCATGTGACCTATGTATGGCTGGACGCCCTGACCAACTATATCACCGGTCTGGGCTATGACTGTGATGGCAATCACGGGGAGCTGTACAAAAAATACTGGCCGGCGGATCTCCATCTGATAGGAAAGGATATTATCCGTTTCCACACTATATACTGGCCTATCTTTTTGATGGCTCTGGATATTCCGCTGCCAAAGCAGGTATTCGGTCATCCCTGGCTTTTGCAGAGCGGCGGCAAGATGAGCAAGTCCAAGGGAAATGTGCTGTATGCGGATACTCTGGCTGATATGTTCGGCGTGGATGCAGTGCGTTACTTTGTGCTGCATGAGATGCCCTTTGACAATGACGGCGTGATTTCCTGGGAGCTGATGGTGGAGCGGCTCAATTCCGATCTGGCCAATATTCTGGGAAATCTGGTGAATCGCACGGTTTCCATGTCCAACAAATATTTCGGTGGGGAAGTGCGGGACGGAGGCGTCTGCGGGGAGGAAGACGATGATTTGAAGACGGTGGTGCTTGACAGTGTGAAAAAGGCGGAGGCTAAGATGGACGAGCTGCGGGTGGCTGACGCCATCAGCGAGATTTTCAACATTTTCCGCCGCTGCAACAAGTATATTGATGAGACAATGCCCTGGGCTCTGGCCAAGGATGAGGCAAAGAAGGACCGTCTGGCCACGGTGCTTTATAATCTGGTGGAGGCCATTACCATCGGCGCCTCTCTGCTGGAATCCTTTATGCCGGAGACCTCTGTAAAGATTTTGGCCCAGTTAAATGCTTCCAAGCGGCTGCTTTCCCAGATGGATCGGTTTGGCGTGCATCCTTCCGGCAGCCGGGTCACAGACAAACCGGAGATTCTCTTTGCCCGCATGGATGTGGATAAGGTCTTAGAGCAGGTGGAGGCCATGGACAAGGCCAAAGACACCGCTGAGGACAAGGAGGCGGATTCCGTGACAGAAGACAATTCCGGAATCGATGTAGAGCCGAAGCCGGAGATTACCTATGATGATTTTGCAAAGCTTCAGTTCCAGGTGGGGGAGATCATTGCCTGTGAGGCGGTTGCCAAATCCCGGAAGCTTCTCTGCTCACAGGTAAAGATCGGAAGCCAGGTGCGGCAGATTGTCAGCGGAATCAAGGCCCATTATACGCCGGAGGAGATGGTAGGCAAAAAGGTTATGGTGGTTGTGAACCTAAAGCCTGCCAAGCTAGCCGGGATTCTGTCAGAGGGCATGCTTCTCTGCGCGGAGGATGCAGACGGAAACTTAAGTCTGATGGTTCCTGAGAAGGAAATGCCGGCAGGAGCAGAGATTTGCTGAGCTGTATGAAAATAGGTCACGGATATGTAAACGGCCGCCAGTTGAAGATGATCGCGGCGGTCAGTATGTTGATTGACCACACGGCTTACTTGCTGTTAGGGTGCGGGATACAGTTTATTTTGTCGCCAGTAGACCCTCATTACGGCATGTGGTATCTGTTATATCGCGTCATGCGAACCATAGGCCGGATTGCGTTTCCGGTCTATGGATTCCTTCTTGCAGAAGGAATCATTCATACCCGAAGCTGGAAAAAGTATGCCTTGCGTTTGGGCGGCTTTGCCCTTCTTTCCGAGATCCCCTATGATCTGCTGTGCGATCAGACGCTTGTGGCTCCGCGGATACAGAATGTATTTTTTACCTTATTAATTGCCCTTCTCACCATAAAGGCAGCAGAAGGAGCCGTTGACCGGATACAGAGGCGGGAGCTTTGCCGGGCAGGTCAGACTGTTCTGGCGCCTGCGGGAGACAAGTATCTTCTTATCTGGATGACAGTGATCGGTCTGGGCTGTGTGGCGGCAATGCTTTTGAGAACGGATTATGGAAGCGCAGGCGTGTTCCTGATTGTACTGCTATATCTTTTGCGCCAGCAGCCTCTGAAAAAATGTGTGATCGGATTTTTCTGGATGATTTTGGCATCAGGGAAGCTCTACTATATCTGGGGATATGCGGCGGCATTTTTTTTGATTGGTCTGTACAATGGAGAGCCGGGAAGAAGGAGCGGAAAATATGCTTTTTATCTGTTTTATCCGGTGCATATTTTGCTGCTGTACGGGATTTTCTGCTGGCTTATAAAAGGGTGAAGACAGCGATTATAGGCAACGCTGACATGATTTTTCGGACGCGCTTTGACACATGGCAGGAGGCAGGCTTATGAAAATATTTGATACTCACGCCCATTACGACAATCCGGCATTTGACATGGACAGAGAGGAGCTTTTAGGCAGTCTGAGGGACAATGGGATAGAGGCGGTGGTCAATGTGGGCGCAAGCATTAAGACCACGAAAAACACCCTGGATTTGGTCAGCAAATATTCCTTTATCTATGGCTCTGTGGGAGTCCATCCCAGTGAAACCGGGGAATTAAATGAAGAGAAGCTGGAATGGCTGGGACAGGTGGCTGGCAGAGACGGGATTGTGGCTGTGGGGGAGATCGGCCTGGATTATCACTGGCAGGAACCGGACAAGGCGGTGCAGAGGCGTTGGTTTGCCCGTCAGTTAGATCTGGCCCGTCAGGTAAAGCTGCCCGTCATTATTCACAGCAGAGATGCTGCCAAAGATACTCTGGATATAATGAAAGGGGAACGGGCAGGAGAGCTGGGAGGGGTGATTCATTGCTTCTCCTATGGAAAGGAGATAGCCAGAGAGTACCTGGATATGGGGTTTTATCTGGGGATTGGCGGTGTGGCGACCTTTGAAAACGCAAAGAAGTTGAAGGAGGTAGTGGCATATATGCCTCTGGAACGGATCGTGCTGGAGACTGATTGCCCGTATCTTTCCCCGGCGCCTTATCGGGGGAAGCGCAATTCGTCTCTGAATCTGCCCTGGGTGGTGGCTGCCGTCAGCCGGCTCAAGGGTATTGACGAGGAAAAGGTGATTGCTGCTGCCAATCAAAATGCCAGGGCCTTGTATCGGTTATCCTGAAGGGGACAGCCGATGGCAAGGTCCTTTTGTGTGTATAGATCTGTATAAGAAAGTCTGCTGTTAAAGCAGCACGCGGGTCTCTTAATCATCTGACAGACTCTCCTCAGAAAAAATATCAGCCAGCCGGGCAAACTGTTCAAGAGTCAGAACTTCTCCCCGCACGGTGGCAGAAACTCCCAAAGTATGAATGGCCAGAGCAATCTGCTCTCTGGAAAAGGTCAGATCAGGAGAGTTAAAAAGCCCGTTTTGGAGGGTTTTTCTGCGCTGATTAAAGCAAGCGCGGATCAGGCGGAACATGAGAGCCGGATCCTTTACCTGAACCGGAGGCGAGGGGTAGCGGGTAAGACGAATCACCGCAGAACCCACCTTCGGGCGGGGAAGGAAGCAGTTAGGAGGCACATTGGCCACAAGATAAGGCTTGGCGTAGTACTGCACAGCCAGCGACAAGGCCCCGTAGTCCTTGGAGCCGGGGCCTACCTGCATCCGGTCGGCCACCTCTTTTTGGACCATCACCGTAATATTATCTACCGGAACCTGCTTCTCAAAAAGGCCCATGATAATGGGGGTGGTGATGTAGTAGGGCAGATTGGCCACCACTTTAATAGGGCGTCCTTCATTGTACTGTTCGGCCAGACGGCAGATGTCAACTTTAAGAATATCATCATGGATCAGGGTAATATTTTTATATTCCTGTAAGGTTTCCCTGAGAATCGGTATCAGGTTCCCGTCAATTTCCACGGCAACCACCTGCCTGGCAGCCTCTGCTAAGTACTGGGTCATGGTTCCGATACCCGGGCCGATTTCCAGCACCAGATCCTCCTTCGTAATTCCGGCAGCCAGTATAATCTTGTTCAACACATGGGTGTCAATGAGAAAATTCTGTCCGAATTTTTTTTGAAAAACAAAATCGTATTTTTGGATAACTGCAATGGTGTTCTGCGGGTTGCCTAATCTCTGCTCCATATAAAATCACCTGTCGGGGAAGCCGCCTTTCTGAGATGGTGGGATTTTTCTGGTATCATTATATTATCTAATTCTCATTTTTTCAACGATTATTATTTTTGTCATAGCTGACGGAGGTAGGTGCATAGAATGGTTACTAAAGGAGTGATGGCATGTCTAATTATCGCAGATTAATCTCATATATTTATGCATACGAGGGAGGAGTCAAAGGGAAAAATATCGGGTTTGCCAAGATTGAGATACGGAACGGACAGTGCAGAATACATGTAAATGTGAAAAGAATTTTTTTGGGAAACAGTGATATCGGCGTGTACCTGCTCTCGCCGCAGATGGAGATTTTGCTGGGACGGATATTTATACGCAACGGGGCCGGGGAGTTTCGGGCCAATGTCAATGCGATAAATGTGGAGAACAGCGGGTGCAGTATGGAGCAGTGCTACGGACTTACCATTCATGATATGGAAAATGCATGGCGCAGCTACACTACGATTTGGGAGGATGCGGTGACGCAGGCAGCAGAGGTGGAGCTGGCCAATGTGACTGCAGAGCGGGCAGGAATACAGGCAGGCGAGCGGGCAGACAGCTCGGTGTCGGAGGAAATACAGAGAGAGTTAGAGCAGGAGGATGCCTGGAAAGGCCAGGCAGAGCTTCTGGCAGATTCGGAGATGATACATATACCCGGACCAAAGGAGGAGGGAGATAAAACGGATGAGAGCCCGGCTGATGATCAGCCGGACAGAGAGAGAACCGTTCAGGAAGAGGTTGGGGCATTACTCTCGGGAGATTATGAGAATGTGGGAGGTAAAAAGAATAAAACACGGGAAAACAATTTAAATGTGGGAGAAGATGATAAAAAACAGGGGATAAACTTGAAGGAAGTGGAAAAACTGGAAGAAACAGGGGGAGGGGACAGAGCAGATGGCAAGGCCGGAACCGAAACCCGGGCGGATAACCTAGAAAATGCAGGGGGCGGGGGCCGTATAGATAACATGGGAAGCGCAGAGCGCGGAGAGCAAACGGATGCTATAGAACGAGCGGAAGGCTGGGACAAAGCAGACGACAGGGCCGAAGTGGGGAGCGGAGCCCAGACAGAAGCAGGAAAATCCCTGGAAAAGTCCGGCCCCCATTTGGAAACCGTGAATCCGGAAACGGAATTTCCGCAGGCAGACATTGCGGAGGACGGCTGGATAAGGGGAACTCCTGTGGAGCCGGTATGGCGAGGCGGCGCGCCATCACCGGAAAACCAGGCCGGCTCCTTGGGAGGCGGTGTCCAGGAAAAGATGATGAGGCTTGCAAAGGTGTTTTTGCAGGGACGTACCCAGGCAGAAAAGGGGGCGGCGCCATTGCCGTCTCAGACAGAAAGCGCTGTCAATATTCCTTCCGCCGTGACAGGAGCAGCAGCCCCGCCACGGCCGGTAACAATGACAAAGGTTCCAGTGTCAACTCTTCCCGAACCGGAGGATCCGGCCCGTCTGGCGGAGCTGGACCGGCAGGAGCGGGCAGAATCAGCCCGGGGAAGCATCTGGAATCAGCTGCAGCGCCGATATGCCAAGGTTTTGGCCTTTGACTATGAAAACGGCTGTGAAATTTTGTCCATCAAGCCTCAGGATATCGGTATTCTGCCCAGAGAAAACTGGATTTACGGCAACAACAGCTTTTTGCTTCATGGATATTACAATTACCGACATCTGATTCTGGCCCGGCTGGAGAATCCTAACGGGCAGCCCCGATATTTGCTTGGAGTGCCCGGGCATTATTTCAGCAATGAAAAAAATCTTGCGTCCATGTTCGGATTCCCGCATTTTGTCCTGGCCAAAAAGCAGCCGGAGCAAGACGGCCGGTTTGGGTACTGGTATACGGATCTGCGATTGTAATATGCTTTTGTGTTTACCGGGTACCTGTGAACAGTAACCTATATAGGTATTCACAGCGAACTGTGCACTTATAGCAGATGACAGATCATGGATTTTCGTGTATACTGGGCATAAGAAGGCCGCAGAGATACAGGCGATGGCCTCGGAATCAGAAAAACAGGTGGGATAATCATGGCAAAGCTGACACCAGAGGAAAAATACATGAGGGAAGCCATCCGGCAGGCAAAAAAAGCGTCTGCGTTAGGCGAGGTTCCCATAGGATGTGTAATCGAATATCAGGGAAAGATTATCGGGAGAGGCTATAACCGCCGCATGGCGGATAAGACGGTACTGGCCCATGCGGAGATTTTGGCGATCCGAAAGGCATGCCGGGCGATGGGAGACTGGAGACTGGAGGGATGCACCATGTATGTGACCCTGGAGCCTTGCCCTATGTGCGCGGGAGCCATTGTCCAGGCAAGGATTCCGGCTGTGGTCATCGGAAGCATGAATCCCAAAGCCGGCTGTGCCGGCTCGGTGCTGGATCTGCTTCACCAGGATGGCTTTAATCATCAGGTTGAGACGCGAATCGGTGTGCTGCAGGAGGAATGTTCCCGCATGCTGTCGGACTTTTTTAAGGAGCTGCGGCAAAAGAAAGCAGAGCGAAGGCAGGTATCAAGTGGTTTGGATGATCTGCGGATGGTTATTGCAGCGTCAGATACAACCGCCGCACCAAAAGAACGGACGTGATTGTGAAAAAAATTTCCAGAGCACTGCTGATAATGCCTGCCAGAAGCAGCAAAAACAGAGAAATCATTGCAATGCCGGCCAGGCCGATCAGGTAGGGCCGGTATTTTTTTCTGTCATCCTGATACAGCCGCAACAGGATGCTCCCTATGGAAAGAATCAGGCAGAGGGCTGCCATAAAGGAAAACACAATGTGCAGCGTGGATCTTAAGGGCAGTATTTCCGGAAGGTAGGGTGTGATGACGGCGCAGGTGAGCAAAAACAGGGCCAGAGGAATCAGCCAGGTGCTCTTGGGAGGAACGGCCATCTGCACAACGATTACCCGCAGAGAGAAGAAAAAATAAATGCCCACAAGAAGCCCCCACAGGACAAAGGCTTCCTGCCTGCCAAGCTGGTTTCCGATTACGGAGAAGTTGGTGGTGAACCAGTTGTTTCCCTGGACAAACATAATGGTATAGACAGGAATCAGAATATAAGCAGTGAACCACAGAAGCATAAGTCACCTCCCTATCCAGATAATTTCGACAAAGTGGTCAAAAAGCCTGTTTTTTCCTTCATAAATATCTGTATTATACAAAAAGATTTCGCTATATTTATATGGAGCCGGGCAACAAGCTTAAAGGAGCCGAACCAAGAGCAGCAATAATAAAAGGAAAGCAGGGGATAGTTTATTATGTCACAGAAAACAAAGCGTATACTTATGGCATTTTTTGGCGTAATTGTCACGGGGTTTTGTGTGGGAACCTTTCAGAAGGCCAGTCTGGGCACAGACCCGTTTACTTGTTTTGTCACAGGGATCGGAAATATTTTTGGATCCACCTACAGCACCTTTTACGTAATAGTCACAGGCACTTTGCTGGCGGGAGTGTTTCTGGTGGAAAAGCATTACATAGGTATTGCCACGGTGATTAACCTGTTTGGCACAGGAATATCCGCAGACTTTATGCGGAATCTGTGGGATATGCTGATACCTGACCCGGGAATGGGGGCCAGGACTGCCCTGATGCTTCTGGGTGTGCTGGGAAGCTGCTTCTCTGCGTCTGTGTATTTTACGGCAGATATGGGAGTATCGGCATATGATGCCGTGTCTCTGATTGCTGCAAATAAGTACAAGCTGATGCCATTCCGGGTGTGCAGAGTGCTCAGCGATTTGATCTGCGTGACAGTGGGAATTGTTTTTCATGCAACCGTGGGAATCGGCACAGTGATAACCGCCTTATTTATGGGGCCGGTGATTCAGTGGTTTAACACACATGTGTCGGAGCCGTTTTTGTATGGAAGTGGGCGGCCGGACAAAGAAGAATTTGTGGAATGACTTGACAAAAGCCCTGTTTCCGGGGTATACTTAACAGGCGTTTTCCTGTAGAAAACAGCAGGGAAACGCGGCACAAGAATTTGTCATAAAGCTTCCGTGCAGCCGGGGAGATAGCGGTGCCCTGTACCTGCAATCCGCTCCAGCAGGGGTGATATCCCGCCTCGGATGCTGGTCTTGCAGGGCTGCCCCTGGTAAGCAGCGTTGACGTCCGGGTCTTGCGCAACAGAGCCTCATGAACCGTGTCAGGGCAGGAATGCAGCAGCACTAAGTGAGTTCCTTTGTGTGCCGCGAGGCAACCTGGGCTGAGCCGGCTGCCAGGGTAACGCCTGTGAACCACATACAAAGCGGGATGCACGGATTTTTATAAAAAGCAGGTAACATTGCGGTGAAAATAGAACAGGAGGGGTGCGGAAATGAGCATTAGCTTTCGTTTCCGTACCCCTCGTTATTGTTCGCAGGTATCCTGTGAATCCAACAGCATATGTCCATTTGAAATCGCCTGCGGCCATGGGGGCATAGATTTTGGCTCCATAACTGTATTGGCTCATGACTAATCAGCGGAGTGATTAGTCATGGAGAGAACCGTGATACTGTCCCTCCATCGTTACAAATTTTCCCTTGCCCCCCCATCCATGTTGTATTATAATATGGTAGAAGTGTCAAAAGACCCTTCGATGCTTGAAATACAGATATCAGAGAGGGCGGCTTCTCATGACCTGCCCCCCAACCCCATCAATCCCCATACAAAGAAAGGATGTGTTTTCCATGAGAGTAGGAATGCTGACCAGCGGCGGCGACTGCCAGGCACTGAATGCGACTATGCGCGGTGTGGCAAAGTCCCTTTACAAAATGTTTGAAGATGTAGAAATTATAGGATTTGAGGATGGCTATAAGGGTCTGATTTATGCGGATTATCACATGTTAAAATCCTCTGATTTTTCCGGCATTCTTACAAAAGGAGGGACCATCCTGGGAACCTCCCGCCAGCCCTTTAAGCTGATGCGGGTTCCCGATGAGTTCGGGCTGGATAAGGTGGAGGCGATGAAGCACACCTACAAAAAGCTGCGCCTGGAATGTCTGGTGGTTCTTGGAGGCAACGGCAGCCAGAAAACAGCTAACCTTCTCAGGGAGGAAGGGCTGAATATCGTTTCTCTACCCAAGACGATTGACAATGATCTGTGGGGAACCGATATGACCTTCGGCTTTCACAGCGCGGTGGAGATTGCCACCAATGCCATTGACTGTATTCATACCACCGCTGCCTCCCATGGCCGGGTCTTTATTGTGGAGGTGATGGGTCACAAGGTAGGATGGCTGACCCTCTATGCAGGCCTTGCCGGCGGTGCGGATATTATTCTTCTTCCCGAGATACCCTACGATGTGGATATGGTGGTAAATGCCATTAAGGAGCGTACCCGCCAGGGAAAGAGATTCTCCATTCTGGCAGTGGCGGAGGGCGCCATCTCCAAGGAGGACGCGGCCCTGAGCAAAAAGGAACTGAAGGAAAAGAAGAAGACTCAGGTGGTATTTCCGTCTGTGGCCTACGAGATCGGAGCTATGATTACTGAGCGCACCGGTCAGGAGGTGCGGGTCACGGTGCCGGGACATACTCAGAGGGGAGGAGAGCCCTGCCCCTTTGACCGGGTGCTGTCCACTCGTTTGGGGGCAGAGGCGGCGAACCTGATTCGGGAAAAGAAATATGGATATATGGTTGCGGTGAAGGGAGATGAAATCACTTCCGTGCCCCTGCAGGAGGTGGCCGGCAGATTGAAGACCATTGATCCGGAGAGCGCGATTATCAAAGAGGCAAAACGGGTGGGAATCAGCTTTGGCGATTAGGAAAGGATAGCAGAGAGCCCATGTCTTATACCGCATTGTACCGCAAGTGGCGTCCGGTTTCATTCCAGGATGTAAAAGGCCAGGACCACATTGTGCAGACTCTGAAAAATCAAATAGCGGCAGACCGTATTGGCCACGCCTACCTGTTCTGCGGGACCAGGGGAACGGGCAAGACCAGTATTGCCAAGATTTTTGCCCGGGCTGTCAATTGCCAGCATCCAAAGGAAGGCAGCCCCTGCAATGAATGTGATATCTGCAAGGGTATTGCGTCAGGCAGTTCCATGAACGTGGTGGAGATTGATGCCGCGTCTAACAACGGGGTGGAAAATATCCGGGAAATCCGGGAACAGGTCCAATATCCTCCCACAGAGGGAAGATACAGGGTGTATATTATTGATGAGGTGCATATGCTATCCACAGGGGCATTTAATGCACTTTTGAAAACTCTGGAGGAACCGCCGTCTTATGTGATTTTTATTTTGGCAACCACAGAGGTAAACAAGATCCCCATTACCGTGCTGTCCCGATGCCAGCGGTATGATTTCAAAAGAATCACAGCCGATACTCTGGGGGCACGGTTAAAGGAACTGACCGAGGCGGAGAAAATCCCGGCACAGGAGCGGGCTCTGGCCTATATTGCCAAGGCTGCGGACGGGTCCATGCGGGATGCTTTAAGTCTGTTGGATCAGTGCGTTGCTTTTCACTACGGGACCCTTTTGACCTATGACAATGTTTTAGAGGTGCTGGGTGCGGTGGATTCCACGGTGTTTAGTCAGCTGTTGCGGGCGATCATAGCCGGCCGGACCGGAGACTGCATCCGGAAGCTGGAAGAACTGGTGATCCAGGGAAGGGAGCTGGGGCAATTTGTCGCGGATTTTATCTGGTATCTGAGGAATCTTCTGCTTTTGAAGACTACCGATGACGCAGAGAATATGCTGGAAATGTCCGAGGACAATTTAAGGCAGCTCCGCCAGGAAGCGGAGCTGATTGACGAAGACCGATTGATGCGTTATATCCGTATTTTCTCCGAATTGTCCAGCCAGCTGCGCTATGCCAGTCAGAAGAGGATACTTATCGAGATGGCTCTGATCCGGTTGACAAAACCGCAGATGGAGCATAACCTGGATTCGGTTGTCCAGCGATTAAACGAGCTGGAGGACCGGCTGGAGGAGGGGAAGGTTTCCTTTCCCCCTCAGCTTTTGGATCAGATGGCGGCAGGCTTGGGGAATGTCGGAAACCGTTTTTTAGGCGCTGGCAGCGACAAAGGCTATGGGGACGGCATGGATGGATTTACAAGTCCTGCCAGAGAGGGGACCGTGCCTGTCTCTGCCGGTGAGGGGCAGCGGCAGGTGGCCATACCGAAAGCCCAGCTGGAGGATCTGGAGCTGATTCGCCGGGAATGGGGAAAGATCATTCGGGAATTGGGAGGATCTGTCCGGCCCTCCTTTCGGGATACGGTTGTGGAGCCCAGCGGTGAGGGCTGTCTGTGTATTGTTTTTTCCAGTGAGGACAGTTATGCCATTGGCAGCCGCGCGACAGTGCTGGGGGCATTGGAGGCCTATGTTCGGGAGCATTATGGCAAGGATTTGTATTTTAAAGTTCGCAGAAGAGAAAACGGTGAATCATTAAATACAGTATATGTCAGCGATGAGGAGTTGAAAAATGCTATTCACATGGATATTGTGATGGAGGAATGATACTCCTGCGGAGAGAGTATATATAAGGAAAAAGGAGGACAGCATCATGGCAAAACGAGGCGGATTCCCCGGAGGGATGCCAGGCAACATGAATAATC
Organism: uncultured Lachnospiraceae bacterium; assembly: GCA_910586255.1. Lineage (GTDB taxonomy): Bacteria > Bacillota > Clostridia > Lachnospirales > Lachnospiraceae > Brotaphodocola. Next base: position 21,957 of record CAJUHR010000046.1, read on the forward strand.
TGATGAAGCAGGCCCAGAGGATGCAGAGACAGATGGAGGAGGCAAAGCAGGAGCTGGAGGAAAAAGAATATACGGCGTCCGCAGGAGGCGGTGCTGTTTCTGTGACCGTTTCCGGCAAAAAGGAAGTGGTTTGTGTGAAGCTTTCGGAGGAGGTAGTGGATCCGGAGGATATTGAGATGCTGCAGGATCTGATCGTGGCAGCTACCAATGAGGCTCTGCGGGCGGCCGAGGAGGATTCCATGGCGGCCATGTCAAAGCTGAGCGGCGGTCTTGGAGGCATGGGCGGAGGATTCCCGTTCTAAAATGGATTATTACAGCAGTCAAATTACAAAATTAATAGAAGAATTATCAAAGTTGCCGGGCGTGGGAAGCAAATCTGCGCAACGCCTGGCGTTTCATATTATCAATATGCCTAAGGAACAGGTGGAGAGTCTGGCCGGCGCCATTACCAGCGCCAAGGCCAATATCCGCTATTGCAGGGAATGTTATACCTTGACAGATCAGGAATTATGCCCGATCTGCAGCAGTGACAAACGAGATCACAAGATGATTATGATTGTGGAAAATACCAGGGACTTAGCAGCTTATGAGAGAACCGGCAAATACGATGGAGTCTATCATGTGCTGCACGGCGCCATTTCCCCCATGCTGGGGATAGGCCCCGGTGATATCCGTCTGAAAGAGCTGATGCAGCGCCTTCAAAAGGATGTGCAGGAGGTTATTATTGCCACCAACTCCAGTCTGGAGGGGGAGACAACTGCTATGTATATCAGCAAATTAGTGAAGCCTACAGGAATTCGGGTCAGCCGGATTGCCAGCGGGGTTCCGGTAGGCGGTGACCTGGAATATATAGATGAAGTAACTCTGTTGAGAGCGTTGGAAGGGCGCGTGGAATTATAATACGGCAGAATCCGCGCTTTCCGTAAACCGGAGACAGTCTTTGCGGAATTGAGCGGAGAAACAAGGGAGTGCGAAAGAATGGATAAATATGAGTTTAATCTCAAGGTTGATCAGATTCGGAAAATGGTGAATAAAGGCGATTATGGAACAGCCAGGAAGATTGCGGATGGAATAGACTGGAAAAGGGTATCCAATGCGAACCTGCTTTCCATGATCTCCCAGGTATATGAGAAAAACGGGGAATACGCAAAAGCCAAATCCGTTCTGATGATGGCATTTGAGCGGGCGCCTATTGGAAAAAGGCTTCTGTATAAGCTGACAGAGCTTGCTTTAAAGGAGGGGAGCACCCAGGAGGCGGAGGAGTATTATCGAGAATTTTGTGACGCGGCAGGGGACGACCCCCGTCAATATCTTCTGCGATATATGGTTTTGAAGCAAAAAAAGGCGCCAATAGAACAGATGATTCATGCCCTGGAGAGCTATACAGCAGAGGAGCTGGATGAAAAGTGGCTTTACGAGCTGGCATTTTTGTACCATGAAAACGGGGATGCAGCCAGGTGTATCAGCACCTGCGACCGGCTTACTCTGATGTTCGGCCTGGGAAAATATGTGGACAAAGCCATTGAATTAAAGCGTCAGCATGCTCCCTTAAGTAAATACCAGGAAGATCTGGTGGAAAACAGGGAAAAGTATGAGGAAAAGCTCAGGAAGGTAGAGCTTTCCTTCCAGGAAACAGAGGACGAGGAAGGCGAGGAGGAGTATGGTGAAGAACCGGATATACCGGTGACTTTGGCCGGCGAAGAGCCGGAGGCTTTGGAGGAGCCTGAGGAGAATATTCAGCCGGATGAGCAGATGATTCGTCCCGTTTCCTATGCGGAAGAGGAATTGGCGGCAGAAGCCAGGCAGGCCGAGGCAGAGGAATATCTGGCAAGAGAGATGTCTCGCATGGAGCCCGGAATATTTGAGGAGGATGAAATGGGCAAAACGCGGGTTATCGGGGATATCAGACGAAGGGGTGCGGATACCCAGCAACAGCCGCCCCGGAATCCGGAGACAAGGGAGCAGGAGGTTTCAAAGAAGGAGACATCGGAGCCCGAGACGGCGTCCCGGGCCGGCCGCCGCGCCATCCATCTGATGATTGAGGCCAGAAATCCGGAGAGAGGCGTGGATATAGCAGTGGAGGCATTGCGCCAGGTCAGGCAGTTTACGGGAATAAAGAATCCGGTGGCAAAGATTACCGGCTCCCGTCTCAATAAACGGGGAGTTCTGGCTAGTGCGGAGAAGCTGGCAGGAAAGGATTTGATGATTGAGGAAGCCGGGGACATGGATCCCGGTACCATAGGAGAGTTAGAGCGCCTGATGAGTCGGGACAATACCGGAATGAGGGTGATCTTAATCGACAATCCCCAACAGATCGAGCGGCTAGAGAAGGAACATTCCTCCATGGCGGAATGGTTTGATTTTATCCGCGAGGAGGATGTGGTGGAGGTTCCCGTGGAGATTCCTCAGGAGGATCCTGCAGATTACGGCCCATATGAGGAGCCGGTCTATGGAGAACAGCAGGAAAACGGGGATTATGCGGGATACGCCATGCCGGAGACAGACGGGCAGCAGGATATTTCCATGTATATGAATTATCAGATGCCTGAGGAGGCAGGTCATTCGCCTTATTCAGATGAATATGCAGACTATGGACCAAAGGAGGAAGAGCCGGAGTACGAGGAGGAACCAGAAGAAACAGAGCCGGAGATTGATGACCGCCCGGTTCGCCGGATTGTGCCGGTGAGAGATTTGGCCATGAGAGCTCCGGACGGGCAGGATATTTACATGAACTCCAAAACGGAGGCGGATTCCGATGAGGAGATGGACATTGACGAATTTGCTCAGTATGCCTGCCAGTATGCAACGGATATTGATTGCAGCATAACAGGAAAAAGTATGCTGGCATTGTATGAGCGGATTGAGATCATGGAGGAGGACGGAATCCCTCTGACCAGACAAAATGCAGAGGAACTGATCGAGGAAGCTGCAGACCGCGCGGAAAAGCCGTCTTTCGGAAAGGCGATCAAGGGTATTTTTTCCTCCAAGTACAATAAAGACGGATTGTTAATATTAAAGGAAGAACATTTTATCTGATGAAAGACATAAGATTAATTGCATTGGATTTGGATGGAACGCTTTTAGACAGCAAAAAGCGGCTCAGTCCGCGGAACAGAGCCGCTCTGATAGAATGTATGGAGCGAGGGATAGAGGTGGTGCCCTGTACCGGCCGGATCTGGTCTGCAGTTCCGGATTTTATCCGGGAGCTGCCGGGGCTCCACTATGCGATCACAGTGAACGGAGCTGTAGTGGAAGATTTGGTGCATGGCCATGTGCTGGATGAGCAGAAGATGAGCGCCGAAAAGGCAGTGGAAATTTTGGAGATGGCAAAAGGTTTTCACACCATGTATGATGTTTATGTGGGCGGCCGGGGCTTCGGTGAACAGCGCTTTATGGAACATATGGAGGATTATGAAATCTCTGCAGAGCTTCAAAAGATGATCATCAACACCCGGATCATAGTGCCGGACGTGACAGAGCTGGTGAAGGAAAAGGCACAGCCAGTGGAAAAGATCAATTATTTCTTTGGGGATCCCCAGGAACGGCTACGGGCCAGGAAGGCTCTGATGGAGCGGGGAGATGTTCTTGTTACTGCTTCCTTTTCCAATAATCTGGAAATCAATGAGCCGGGGGCTGCCAAAGGTGAGGCGGTACAACGCTTGGCTGCCCATCTGGGGCTGGAGCTTCACAGGACCATGGGATTTGGTGATGGAGAGAATGATTTATCCCTGATCTGTCAGACAGGAATAGGGGTCGCTATGGAAAATGCGGTGGTGCCCTTAAAGGAAGCGGCAGATTATGTGACTCTGACCAATGATGAAGACGGGGTGGCGGCTGCCCTGGAAGCATTACTGGGGATATGGTAACCCTTGAACTGTTACAGTATGGCTGACAGGTAATTAAGATTTATAAGGATGGAATATGGAAATATTTATGGAGCACTGGCTTTCGTTTATAGCCGGCGGTTTTTTGCTTGCCATGATTTTGTATGGCCACTACCGGGGATTTCTGCGGATTGCTATCACAGTGGCTTCTCTGGTTCTGAGTATTGCTATCGCCCATATGGCCACTCCCTATGTGACCGGTTTTATCAGAGAAAATACCGGGATTCGGCATATGGTAGAGGGAATACTAACTGACGTGACCGGAGACTTTGGGGAAGCGGCAAAGCTTCAGTTGCCGGCCCAGCAGAGAATGATGATTGAGCAGATGGAGCTTCCTCAGCCCATGAAGGATGCTCTTCTGGAAAATAACAACAGCGAGATCTATCATCTGCTGGGGGTAGATAGTTTTTTGGAATATGTGGGCAGCTATCTGACAAGTATGATTTTGAATCTTATAGGTTCGGTTGTCTTGTTTGTTCTGGTAAATATTTCTTTGCGGATATTGATACGGTGGATGGACTTGATAGCCCGTCTGCCGATTGTATCCGGCATAAACCAGATAGCCGGGGCTCTGCTGGGAGGCGTTCAGGGACTTTTGTGTCTGTGGATTGGCTGTGTGGTGGTGGATCTGTGCTCCCGGACTCAATGGGCGCAGGCTGTTTTGGAGCAGATTCATATCAGCATGTGGCTGACATTTCTTTATCAAAATAATATGATTAACTGGATTTTTGTAAATATTTTAAGGAGCCTGACTTAGGAACAGTCTCTTCATAAACTCCCCCGTCTTTCGCTGCTTGCAGCAGAGAACGGGGGGGTTTGTTCCCGCAGGCAACGAGTAAGGCGTACATCCGTCCATGAACATTTGGCGACTGACGCAGGGGGGGGGGGTAAATACCTTGCGGCTCTGCAGGCTTGATGCTTTGTCAGTTTGTTTTTGAGTGTATGGCTTGACACCATTAAACAAGCTGTTCGTGCAATTGAGACAATTTGGTCATGAGAGAGCAGAAAACGCTGTTTTCCTCACCACTAAATATAGAAGAAATCAAGAAAAATAGCCATATTTTGTGGCTCTAAAAAAACCGAAAAAATTGTTTTGAAAAATCACACAAATCCCTTGACATTAGCTCCTAGTCATGGTATATTAAAGCTCCACCGCGAAAGAGGTGGTTCAACTGAGAAAAAGTAACCGTTCAAGAGTTATCAGAGCTGTTACAAAGGAAAAGGAAAAAAGTTGAAAAAAGTTGTTGACAAACCTTGCAGAGTGTGATAAGATAAACGAGTTGCTGCTGAGGAAGCCAACAAGAGAGAA
>CAJUHR010000047.1 GCA_910586255.1 uncultured Lachnospiraceae bacterium
AATACGAAATCCGGTCTGCAAACTTAATGTCAATTGGCGGATATCCTGCTTTCATTAATTCCAAATTTACAAGCAGTCTTCCAATTCTGCCATTTCCGTCAGCTTATGTCAAGTATAGGACAAAGATTTTTGAATATTTTCTATGAAACACTATGCTTTTTTCAAATGACCCATCAACATATAAAACTTAAAATGACAATAACTCTTAAACACAGATGGATTAACAGACATAACTCCTGCAAGCAAATCGGGATATAGGTATTGCTGATTATCCAAATATAAAAGTAGCTTATATTTTTCTATATTAATAGTATCTTCCTCATAGCATGTATAATATTGAAACTCGGAATAAAACCTTAACTTTTCTTCATCACTTATTTGATTAAATATATTTATAAAATTTACTTTTACATATTTCTCATCAAGCATTTCCAAATAATTTCTTTCGTAACTTTTTTTGCGAATTTTTTCATATGCTATTTTTTGAATTTGTTCAAATACAACATTTATATTTTCTCCGTTATATCCATGATATTCTTTTAAATCACTAACTACTTTTTTTATATCTATTTGATATTGAGTTGTAATAATATCTGCATCCTTATAATCCAAAATTTTTAAACTATCCATTATTTCATTTTTACGTTCCTCATTATCATTCTTATTAATTACTTGGCAGTATTCTTTATATAATTCACCAGAATAATCATCTGACAGGAGTACATATACTTGAAACGTACTAAAAAGTTCAATATATGCATAAAGAAAGTTTCCACAATTAAATAATCTTAATACATGAAATAATTCATAAGTATCTTGTGACTCTATAATTGAATCAAATAATGTCATAGGTACAAAGGGAATTATGATAGGCTTATTTATTAATTCTTTATTTTCACTATCAAACACCCTATTCAATTTATTTACCTCAACACCTGAATGAACAGCAAAATTAAATGCTATTTTTGCCATTCCCTTCTTGTATAATTCATTATCTAAATTAAAATTAAATGATACTTTTTGATATTTCTCAAATTCCCATTTCTTATATTTGCCATCTTTATCAAACATTGATATAACTTTCCCATTTTTAAACCGTGTTTTATAAAGATTTCCCTCTTTATCACACATAATCCCTTCATATGATGTCTTACCTGCTTTACGATCAAAGTTCATATATAAACCGTCAATTATTGGTGCAAAAATTTCAATAAATGCCTTATCCGCATCTGAACCATATTTACTATTACATTCTTTGCAATAAATACTGTCGGATTTTAAAACACCTCCAATAGCGTTATGAATAATATGTTCTTCACTCCTATTTTCTTCGTCTATTTCTATTCCACAGACACAACATTTCATAAAATGATTCTCCCTTATATACTTATTTTACCACAAAAAATATCAAAATTCTCAAACATGATCTCCAACTTATCTATCTTCTTCTCCGTATGATAATGCCCACAATACCACTTCCCATAATCCAGCCTATCCTCAATCCCGTCCAGCCATTCCTCCGTAAACTTATCCACCTTACTCTGGTCCACCCCGGCCATAAACATCTCCACCGGCTCATATTTCAGCGGCACCGTATGGCTCAACACCACATCCACCTTCCACCACAGCCCATCCAGCCGGTGCTCCACATACCTCTTAACCTCCTCCAAAGGCTGCTCATCCGGCCACCACCCATACCCATACATAAGCCGGACCAACTTATCAATACTATAAGCCCCGCCAATGACAATGGCCTGCTTCCCGTCCAGGTCAAACACTTCCCCGTCCTTCGCAAACAACAGACTCGGATACTCATCTTCCCAATACACCACGCCGCCATGCCACACCTTCTCCTGATATCCTTCAATAGCCTCCGGCCTCCGTTCATGGTTCCCATGGATCGCAAAAACCATAATCGGCAGAGCTTCCAAAAACTCCTTCTTCCTCATATCCCGGATCCCCCCGCTGAAATTAATCCCGGCAGGCACCCTAATTATACCATATCCTCACCGCATTTCGCCTAAAATCTTTTCATAAAAATCCCCAAATTTCCAGACCACTTCCAGTCTGTCCTCCCCCATCACCTTCGCGCTCTCAATCAAAGAAGCCATCACCCGCTTGTCATACCCCTCCAGATGCAGATACTCCCGAATCCGCAGGGCCTCCCGGTACTCTCCCCACCCCGAACCCCAGCTCTTCCAGCCACAGCCCCTTCAACATGATCGTAGGCGTCGGCTTATAATTACGCCCGCTCTGCTCATACACCTTAATCTTCCGAACATCCTTCTTCATCTATATCCCGTCCCTTCCACCGGCCCGCAGACCGGACTATCCATTGTTTCTCCGTCACTGAACTAACCCTGGGATTTTACAGAGACCGGCCCCAGGCGTAACAGCCCGTGCCTCTCCCTGCAAAACAGAACTATTTGTTTCCGAACGAAACGATATGCCATCTACAAAAATCAAAAACTCCGCTACACAAAAACTTCAAAACCATCACAACAATATGGGCGCTGTAAGTTCCCCGGCTTTCCGTAAATAAATCTCATTTGTTCCCATGGTACAGAAACACAGGTTTAACCCTCCCATGGCGCCCGGTTCACATTAAACCCGACCGAAACCTGTCAACCAATATTACAACGCCCCCTTCCCTCAATTGCATTGGAATTATAAGTATACTCAATAATGAATTCCTCAGTCAAACGTTCCCATTCACCCTCAGTCAGAGGACGTCTGGTATCCAGTCCTCTTTTCTTCCTGTCTATAGCTGTCAGTAAACTTTCTGTTGCTTTAAAACGTCCGTCCTCTGGTTTTTTCGCATTTGTTGAAATCATCCAACTACGCCCTTCTCGTGTGGCTCCTGAAATTTTTCCTTCCGAGCAAAGTAGACGCACCCGTCTGTCAGAAATCCCCCACTTTTCTGCTGCCTGCTTTACCGTTATATACATAAAGATCGCATCTCCCTTAATAGTATATTCTATAATAAAATGTTATTCCTCTCCGATTTTATAAGGGGCATAGGCGGATATTTTATTATTCCGAAAATTATTCCAAAAAATAAATTCGAGCATATTTTGATTTACTGTAAAATGCCCCGGACATTGCTCCCTTTTCCAATGCTTCAGGATTTCCCCATTTTAAGAGATAAGCTGCCAAGCCGGTATCTAAAAAGTGAAGGATCGGCTACACAAGAGCAATGATATGGGACGATACCAAAATAGAAAGCCATTGATATCTCTCTGCAGGTACGCATGCTTGAAATACTGCGAAAATAAGACACTCAATCTCTTTTGGAAGAATAATCGTTCTAAATCTGAAAAATACGATTCTTTATGTCTTAATAGAGTAAAGGCATCTATTGGTATCTTCCAATAGATGCCCCTTTTCCAAAATCAATAAACTCTATCTTTATTCATTTTTGAATCGCTCAAATAACCCATATATATCTTCCAAGCACAATTCCAACTTATCGTATACTTTTATACTTTATTCATATGGAAGCCCCCTCGCTCAAGAATGCCTTTTATCATCTTTTGCATACAAACTGTAAATGTAGGCATCCTCCAATGTCGGTTCGCATGATTCGCAAGGAATCCCCGGAATCCCTTCACTTACAAAGCGTACCTCTATTCCCTTCGCCTTATAAATTTTTGAAGCTACTTTATATTTTTTCTGAAACAGGGAAAATTCCTGTTCATTGAGAAGAGTACAGCAAAAAACATGGTTTTGTGCATTTTCGATCAGTTTGCTGATCGTACCATTATAGGTAATCTTCCCTTTTCTCATAATGCAAAGCTGCTCACAGGTAGCCGCCAAATCCTCTGTTACATGAGTAGAAAACAGCACAATCTTATCTGCCGCAAAATCAACCAGCAGGTTACGAATACGAATACGCTCCTCCGGATCCAGCCCGGTTGTCGGTTCATCAACGATCAAAATATTCGGTTCATGCAGTAATGCCTGCACCAGACCAACCCGACGTTTCATTCCACCGGATAACTGCTTATTCTTTTTATGCTGATGCTCTAATAATCCCGTCCTTTTCAAATAGAAGTCAATCTGTCTGGTATAAGTCTTTTTCCCCATTCCGCACATAATTCCTACATATTCCAAAGATTCCCGAACAGTCATATTCGGATATAATCCCAGTTCCTGCGGCAGATAGCCAATTCTCTTTTTGATTGCCTCATAATTCTTTTTTTCCAGCTTCAGTCCGTTTATCTTCACTTCTCCTTTTGTGGGAGTAAGCAGCGTTACAAGGATTTTCATTAATGTTGTTTTACCAGCCCCGTTTTCTCCCAACAACCCATAAATTCCATGTTCAATCGTCAGATTTATGTGATTTAAACTTTTAATCCCTTTTTTATATTCCATAACCAGATTTTTAATTTCAATTCCCATGCTTTTTCCATCCTTTCTTTCTCTGTTTCGGTTGTCTCCGAATCAAAAACACATTGATTCCAAATAGTACAATGCCAACTGCTGCATATAGTTCTCTGCTCGGATAATATGGGAGTAGAATTCCATCCTGTGCCTCAGAACTATGGAGCAAAAACAGTTGAAAATAATCTGGCAAATGATCCATAACCGAGGATGTCATAAGTAGCCATAAAACTAATGTTCCGCCAATGCCAATCCCCATGTTTTGTGTCAGGTTTGTCAACGTAAACCCGAAGCTGCCCACAAAAATAATGCTTGCCAGGGATGCAGCAATCACATTCCCATATAGAACTGACTCCGGAGTGGCAGATACGTGGATTGGATGATACCAAAGTATAAATCCCCAGTACGCCAATGTTGCTAATAGAAGCAGATAGCTTATGCCAATCAGATTTCTCTGTATTACTGATATAATTTTTTTCCGTATTCCATAACGGTAATAACAGGAGATACGCCCACTGGTAAATTCCTGATAATAAGTATCCGCAAGAAAAATCCCCGCAAGTAGTGCAATATACGTTTCCACTGTCACTATAATTTCTGTGGTTGACTGAATCGGTCTTACTAGCACAATAATTCCCATAAACAAAAATGAATAGACCATTTTATACACTGGCAATGCGATTTTCATTTCGTATTTCATACTGACCGCCTTCTTTCCCATAGTTTTATACTTCCAACTAATGCAAAAACCGTCAAAAATATCAAAAAACACAGATTGAATATACCGCCTTTGGGAAACTCATTTGTTCCAAATACAGACGGAAATCGGGTAAATAATGATAAGGGTTTTGCCTGATAACGGTACCCATACCACGCAACCAGCGTTGAATCATAGGAACCCATATTACAATATAGATAATACAAAAGCATGGCCGGTATTGTTGGTACGGAATTACAAAATACAAGGGAAATCAAAATCATCAAACTTCCGGTTGCTAAAATACTTGGAATATGAAACATCAAAATCGTCATCCAAAAGTCATAAAAATTAACGCTTAATCCATATTCTGCCCCTGCTTTCATAGTCAAAAAATCCATAATCAAAGTCAATGGTACGGTTGCCCCAAACACGACACTAATTCCTGCTACAAGTTTTCCAATCAGGAATTCCATGGCAGATAGTGGTTTTACATGAATCAAGGCATAAATATCTTTTTTCATATCCCGGTACAGCAATAATACAAATACAAGCATAGCGAACAAAATAGAACTGATGCCGAGATAATCTACGTATTTGTAGGAGACTTCTTTTGTATAAGTCTTATTCCCGTTTTCTCCAAAGGCCTCCTGCAAATAAGCATCCATTTCTTCTTTTGTAGCAGAATGATATGCCTTTTCGGCAAACGTACTTCGTACACCTGCAATTTTGTGTTGCTCTTTAAAATACGATGCGATTTCTGGAACACTCCACTTCTTTACCTTCTCAATTTCCAGTTTTGCTTCTTCATCCGTCCAACTACAATCCGTAACCAGATACTCCTGTAGCTTTTCTAATGCAGTTTGGTATAATTCATCCTGAGAGGTTGGAATATACCCGTCAATCACGTCTCCATCCTCTGAATACGCCGCTTCTGTTCCGTGCTTCTGAAGATTATCATAAAAGTTCCAATAGGGACTGACTCTCCAGAATACAATCATTACCATTAGCAACATACCAAGATAAACCAGCGGATTTCTCAACAAAATACCAATCTCTTTTTTTATCAATTTGCCATTCATCTCATTCGCCTCCTTTTTCTGCTTTTACCTTACCTTACAAATGACTACAAAAAAACAAGATTCGGAAATTTCCGAATCCTGCCATCTATTTTATTCTGAATTGTGCTTTTACCACTGCCCCGCCAACCCCCTGGTTCCCAATGCTTAATTTACCTCCATGCTTTTTGCATAAGTTATCACAGAGATATAAGCCCATGCCATAATGGTCCCCCTCGCTCTCATCCAACTCATGATAGAAAGGTCTGCGCGCTGATTTCAGGGCTTCTTTTGAAAAGCCTATACCATCATCGTAAACATTCATATATAACCAAGACTCTATATCTAAAAGTTTTAACCATATTCCTTTTTTTGCATAACGCATGGCGTTTGCAGCAATATTTTCCAGAATTTCTAAGTATATGTCAAAATCAAGCTTTACTTCTTTCTGTTGTATCGTTTCTTGGATAGAATATGTTTTTCCATATTTTTCTGACAATGTGCTCAGTATCGTTTCTGATTTTTTAAGAATAGTTGCACTATCAATCAATTTCTGATCTACTTCCCGTTCATCTAAGCGATTGATTTTTTTCATTGTATCAGCAAAATTTTCAATCCTCTGTGTCTGCTCTGATAATTCCTTTAAAATTTCTATAACTTTTTCTTTGGAAAGCCGCTCATCTGGATAATATCGGCTTAAATACTCCACATAGCCTTTCAACACAGACAATGGTGTCCGTAAATCATGGGAAAATGCTGCCCTGATTTGTTTTTGTTCTTCTATCATTTTCCACATCATCTGGTTATTATCCCTTAGTTGCAGGCGCATCTGCTCAAAAGCGTCACACAACTGCCCCATCTCATCTTCCTGTCCATACTCAACATAAAAGTCTAAATCCCGTCTTCCAATTTTTTCTGCACTATCTTTCAAAATTTCCAATGGTTTTTTTAATCTATGCCGGTAGAATCGGTCCAAAACCAGAAATACACTAAGAAAAGAAATGAGAAGCATACTCCATGTCTGAAGCCAATCCAACACTTCTACAAACCATTGATCTACTTTTGACAGGCTACTCTTATTTACACTTGGAATTGGTGGTAACTCCCCAAATTTTTTAGAATATGCATTTTGAAATCCATACAATTCCTCCCTGTTCTCCGTATAATTCAACCATATCCGCTGTTCCGCCTTATACGCTAAATCTTGTATCAAAACTGACAAAAGTAAAGAGATGATTAGTGCAATCACCAGATGAAAAAACAAGGATGTTTTTATTGATTTTTGTTTTGCAGTGTCCACTTATATCCACACCCCCAGACAGTTTCTATGTATTCCCGCTTAGAGACATCTTTTAGTTTATTTCTGATCCGTCGAATCAACTCTGTAACTATCTTATTATCTCCGGTTCGTTCCAACCCCCACAATTTTTCATATATTTGCTCACGGTCAAATGTCTGACCCGGATAACTCGATAATAACTCAATAATATCAAACTCAGATTTTGTCATAAGAATCTCCTGATTATTACAAAAAATCTGACGGCTGCTGTAATCAATACACAACCCAACATCAAATCGGAATGTTCTTTTCGCACTCTTCCGCTTTTCTCTGCGAAGATGCGCCTCAATCCTTGCCAGCAATTCTTTGAGAGAAACGGGCTTTACAATATAATCATCACCACCTGTACGCAATCCGGCAATTTTATCCCGTTCTTCAATTCGTGCCGTTAAAAAGATGATCGGGCAATCCAACATATCTCTTATTTTCCCACAAACTTCCAACCCATTCATCCCCGGCATGTTAATATCCAATAAAATCAAGTCCGGATTCTGTTCAGCTTTCCTAATGGCTGTTTCTCCGTCATAAGCACTCAGCACCTGATACTGCTCCATTTCCAGAAAATCTTTTATCATCTTCGCTATTTTTTTATCGTCATCTACAACAAGTATCTTGTCAGACATGCTGCACCTCCTGTTACATTTCCTCCTGGAAGAGCCAGCGGGCGTATGGAAGAAACCCCATTTGCCGTCTTTTTCCTGCATGGAAATAATCTGTTTTGCCCACCTCGTATCTTTATGCATGATATGTGCTTCATACAAATACGGATTATCATTGTATGCCCGACAACACAGAGAGCAAACTTGAAATACGTTCTGTACAGTCTGCTTCTCGCGTCTCCTGTTTTCTCCAGTCATTGGAAAGCGGGAAATATACCTTATCATTCACTGATTTCCCCATATCCCACTTACCATTTTCTTTTTTCAGCCCGTTTAACCAATCCGCAACAAACTGAAGCTTATCTGCCGCATATCTGTATTTGGATAAAAGCTCAACAGCCGCAAGATAACGGCTGGCCTGCCTGCTTTCAAAAACCTTGGGCAAGAACAGGATTCTCTCGCTATATATGTAATAGATTCCATCCTCTTTGTCTAAAACATAGTCCATCAGAGCTTCCTCAGTTCTTCTGTCCAGGCAATTTACCAAAAGGGATATTTGGTAAAAACACGTAAAATCAATAAGCCTTCTGCCCATTGGCTTAACTCCAAAAATATCCTGATAGGCAGAAATATACTCTTTATGGTGATATACACCACCTTGGAATGCAGAGGAAATCACTGCTGCCCATTGGCCGGCTACTTTATTGGCCGCCGGATATCCATCCGAAAATCTTCTGATCCATACGGCAAGCATAAGGGAAACAAAGATCTCCCAGTCCAAAAGCTTTTCCCTGCGATCCGGGATCTCTGCCCTTCCAACAAGACAGTTATTCATATAGGAACACGCTTTCTGGATACATATATCTTCTATTGTATAGCCCCGACGTTCCAGCCGCCAAAGCGCCTGTTCCGTTGTAATCGGCCTCCTGGAAGAGCCAGAGGGCGTATGGAAGAAACCCCATTTGCCGTCTTTTTCCTGCATGGAAATAATCTGTTGTGGCCACCTCGTATCTTTATGCATGAAATCTCCCCTCCCCAAGCTGCCTGTTGCCTCCATGCTCAGACTGTCTTTATCCAATATCGGTTTTCCGGAAATGTGCAGTGCCTAATGCCAGCGGCAACAATATCCAGATAACCGACATCAAAATTCCACGGAATAAAAACTCCAGTGGAAATGCTTCTGTTGGACAGTCTGCCATAAGGTTCAATATCCAGTATCTGCTGATTGATATATTCAACCGCAGCACAGAAAACAGTAAATCCAGTCCCTGTACCAGCAACGGGGAAAATATGATCACTGCCATCGTAATCCCAATCCCGGCTGCCATATTCCGGCTCCACTCACAAATGGCAATGACAATACTGCTGACGGCAGCTCCAAAAAGCAGCTGAAGACCAAAATAGATCAGCAGGTTTTGGAAAAATAACCTGTCCCCCTCCGGCGTTCCGATGAGGATTAACCCGATTATCAAAATCACAAAGAATATAATCAGATTCATGATCAAGGTAACCGCCATTCCAAACAAATGCTTTGCCAGAAATACCTTCATTCTGGAATAGCCTTTGCCGACTACATTTTTCATTGCTCCATGCGTATAATCGCTTACCATCCATATGCAAAGGAATATCATCCCAAACATCGTTACAAGCCCTCCGCCAGCAAACTGTGCCGCCATACCGGAAATGCCGGTCTCCTGCAAAACATCCCCGCCGGCGCCCATTGCCTGGCCTGCTGCCGTCATGGTCAAATAGACAAGAAGTATCATGCCTGCCGCAGATAAAAGGCATATCCAAAATGCTTTATTCTTCTTCCATCTATACCACTCACCATACAAAAGATTACGCATTGAAACCACCTCCCGGCAGGGGCCTCTCGCCCATTCTCTCCATAAAATAGCTTTCCAAATCCTCTCCGGCCAAACGGCTCTCTTTCAAGGCAATTCCATTTGCCGCGACTGCATAGTTGATTTCTTCGGTCGTGTCCAACTTTTCAAAAACACATATGGTATGTGCATCCGCAACCGTACTTGAGATACCCAGTTTTTCCGTCAGAACCGCCGCTGCCCTCTGTGCGTCATCCACTGTAAGCTTCAGATACCGCCTGCATGTTACGTCCAGCTGATCAGCGCCAATCTCTTCAATCAGTACGCCGTCCCGTAAGATACCATACCTTGTCGCAATCTTTGACAGTTCCCCTAAAATATGGCTTGTAATCAATACCGTCACATGTTCCTCCCGATTCAGTTTTAATAATAAATCCCGGATTTCCCTGATACCAGACGGATCTAATCCGTTTATTGGCTCGTCCAAAATCAGAAAATTGGGCTTTCTTATCAGGGCAATGGCTAATCCAAGACGCTGTCTCATTCCCATGGAAAAATTCTTTACCTTTTTCTTCCCGGCCGATTCAAGCCCTACACACTCCAGCATACGATCTGTGACTGCCTTATCTGTAATGCCCAGATTCCTCCGGATGATTTCCAAATTATCCTTTGCGCTTATGCCGGGATAACCGCCCGGCTCTTCAATCAGACTTCCGATATACTTTCTCTGCTGCTCTAAATCTGTTTTGCCGAAGAGCTCCATCTGTCCGCTATCCGGTGAGGCAAGCCCTAGCACCATACGCATGAAAGTAGTTTTTCCTGCGCCGTTCTTCCCAATCAGCCCGTATATGTCTCCCTGGCGCACTGTTACGCTCACCTGATTTACGGCTATGCATTTTCCATAGGTCTTTGTCAGTCTTTCTGTCTTTAGTATATCGCTCATATTGGCCTCCAGCTTTTCTTGTTTTCATTCCAGGCTCTGCAAGATGTATTATCTTATCATTTATATACATCTATTACAATATACCAGGCCAGTTTTGCAGATTAAGGGGCGGTTTTTGTACTCAAAAAGCAGCCACCCAGGCATAGAGCAGCCGCTTCTTCCTCTAATCATCTTTCTTATTCCTACGGTCAACATAAGTAAGAATTACAAAGATACATGAAATAATTGATACAACCTCCAAAATACTCATACACAAGCCTCTCCTTTCTCTACCGTTCTGTTTCCAACAATGGTATAATGTCTGTACAGCTATAACCTTTGCTTACGCATATACTGTAATATATTTGAGAAGTTGGATTCCAGTCAGATTATGGTTGGATTTCTAAACCTGACGAAAGGAGAAAATCTCATGGCAGATATCATCACCACTTCCGCTTTCCTTCGTACCTTATTAATGAAATGCATTGGCACTGTTATGATTGAATGGGAACAATGGGATTTCCCCCAGCCCTCCTTTGACAGAGGCTATTTTAATGACCGGCTCAAGCGCCCAGTTCCGGTAAATACCCTCACACGCCAGAGGCTGAAACGCCTTTTTGAAAATGTTTTTTCTCCCGATAACCGTAAAGGAAAATTTCAGGAGCCACAGGCAGTTGAAGCGGCAAATGCCTTTATTTCCCTTGCAGAAAAATATTTTCATATCAATCTATCCGTCTGGGAAAATAATTATACAACAGACAACAGTACCAGCCGCTCCCATCTGCTTTCCTGTCTTGATGTGGTTCTGGGAACGATAGAAGGGACCGAGTTACTGCCGTCAGAAAAGATTGCTGATTCCCTAAATAACTATATGACAGAAATCCATTCTGCCGAAAATATGCCTGCTCCCACATATCCAAAACTGCTGACCCCTGCCCCCTGCCAGCAGGCTTCCAACTTTTTTGGCCGCCAAAATACAACCTCTTTCCTGATGGAGCAGTTACTTTCCGGACATTCCTGTTACTTGCATGGGATAGGCGGTATTGGTAAAACCGAAATTGCAAAATCAGTTCTGAAACAGATTCTAAGTATGACCTCTTCCAGTTATGGTTTTACCCACATTGTATGGGTGAATTACACAGATGGAGATTTCGCCCTTTCTCTCGTGCGCGCCCTGAATCTGGATGGGACAATCAATAACATGGAACAGGCATTCCAGAAGGCCGTTTCCATCATAAACCAATACCATGAAAATCTGTTGCTTATTATAGATAACGTAGAAAATGCTGATGATGAGCACCTGCTTGGACTCTGCGGATACCTTAACTGCCGTTTTCTGATTACGAGCCGCTGCGAGGGATTCCCGTCTTTTACCAAAATACCTGTCCCGGCGCTCTCTGAGAACGATTGCATGACTTTATTCTATTCCTATTACTTTGGCCAAAAAGACGATATCATGCTTAAGAAAATTATACAGCTTGCAGACCGCCATACCGTTACCATTGAGCTTCTTGCAAAAATTGCAGATTCGGAGGAAGTTCTCTTATATGAATTCTACGATTCTCTGGTTCAATGCGGCTTCCACATCAGTGCCGAAGAGGTGACTACGGCTCATGAAAAGATGCATTCCGAAGGCCGGATAATCGAACAGTTGAAAAAACTCTTTGCCGTGTATGGCTGCAGCCCTGAAGCACAGCATTTACTGATTCAGATTTCGACCATCCCCAATATCCAGTTCGGATTTGAAAAAGCGAAAAAGTGGTTTGACTTAAAAAACCGTACCCCGCTGAATCAGTTAGCCAAAAAAGGCTGGATAAAAAAAGAACCGCTTTATGACAATGGCCGGCAGCATTATCTCTATTACATGCACTCTGTTATAGCATCCGCAATCCGCGCCCAATTTACAGAGAAGCTTTATCAGGCATGTCAGAGCTTCATTTATGAAATTACATTGGAAATGAAGGAAATCCGCTCCCAGAATGACGCGGCTAAAAAGGAATTGATTCAGTTCAGCTGGTCACTGAATGATATTTTCCAGGGGCAGTTCCATTCAGAAAACGACTGCGGCTTTCTGTGGGCTTTGGCTGAAATCTATCGGGATATTGGTTATTATAAACGTGCCGTTCCCCTGCTGGATCTGCTTTTTAAGCTTTATACAGAGTTGTACGGAGATGACTGTATCCAGCTTGGTTCCGTCTTCAACAGCAAAGGGATGATTGCATATAACCTGTCCCATTTTGATGCAGCACTGGATTTTTATCAAAAAAGCCGTGATATTATAGATGAACATATTACCCCTGAAGCAGTTTCTTCCTTGGCAAAAATAGAACTTGCAAAACTTGACCTGAATATTGGAAAAACATATTTAAAGACCGATTATCACAAGGCAGGTACGTTCTTTGACCGTGCCTATGACGTGCTGCTTTTGGAAGAAGGCAGGGAAAGCCAGCTTACACAAAACGCCCTTGCACATAAGGCAATGTTTTTAGAGGATACCGGCCACTTGCTGGAAGCAGAAAATATATATGAAGAAATATATAATCAAAACAAAGAAGATACGGATGATTATGACACACTGTTGCTGCGCGCCTCCGTTGCTCATCATATCGGGAATATATACTCGGACTATGCCCCTGATAAAGCAATGCCTTTCCTGATGGAAGCGAAAGATATTTTATGGAATATCCTTTCCCCTACCCACCCGGATACCCTGGATGTCCTGAATTCTATCTGTTCTCTTGAACTTACGACAAAGGACAATTACCCGGAAGTCCTGTCTGACCTTCAGCATCTGCTGGAATTATTCATAAAGGCATACGGACCAGATGACCCACAGGTAGGAACCATCCACAACAATATCGGACTCTGCTTTTATTACATGGGACAGCCTGCAGAGGCTGTCAGGAATTACAGAAAAGCCATACAGATCAACATATCTGTTTATGGCGAAGACCATCCCTCAACAGCATATATTTATAATAACATCGGCGCGGCATATTCAGAAACAGAACATCCTGAAAAGGCTATTCCGGAACATGAGCATGCCTTAAAAATCTATAAAACGGCATATCCTGACAAACTCAATCTGGATTTTGCCCTTACTCACGCAGATCTTGCAGGCGCTTATTTATTGGAGGGAAGCGGGGACAAGACAATGGAACATCTAAATGAAGCATTTGACATATATCAGAAAATGCTTCCGGAAAATGCGCACCAGCTCATTTATCCATACTGTACCCTCGCCAATCTCATGACCACACTGGGAAACTATGAGACTGCCATTACCAGCTATTCTCACACCATCTGGCTCCTGCTTGAAAATGGTTATACGGAGGATTCCCCTGCGGTTCAGGAATTTGCTGTCAAAATAAATGATTTACAGCAAATACAAAACAGCGAGGAACCCGATAGCAGTTTATAAGTTTTTATTATTTCTTATACCAAAACGGCGGCTTTTATTTTTATAAATTCAAGCTGCCTAATACCTGTACAGCACACAAGGGCGGCATATTCATTGATAACTGATATTTTCACTCCCCACTACAAGCTTAAATCCCTAATATGTTGTGCACAACCGTAAATATTTCAGCTTCCATTTGCTCACATTTTGTATAGTCGATAATATTACTTTTTTCCCATTCTGCAAAGGCTTCCAGTTTTCCTAATATCAAATCGGGAACGATAACTTTGTTACAACTTGGACATTTATAAGCAGGAACATTCATAGCCTTTTTCGTTATACCGTTGTTTTCATAATCAAAGGTTATAAAGAAATCAGACATACGCATTTTACAAGATTTGCATTTCATATAATCAACCTCTTTTCCTGTTACGATAAGCAATAATGGAAATCTTATATGAAAGAAATTGGATAATACAGCTTACTACTATACCAACCACAATCAAAATACTTCTATGAGTTTGTATAAACTCAATAATGCCGGATAACGCTGGAACGAAAGCTGGTATCGCCACCAAAGCCATCACTGCAACAAACGGAACCATAGACCAAACCTTTGCTTTTGTATAGCCCATTTTGAAATATATAGGCATTTGTATTCCCGTAATAGTAGAGAAAACTAAAAATGACGCACTAAATCCAAGCACAATTTCAGATAACTCTATTGTTCTGTCTTGAAAAGTTGCAAAGCCAAAATGCAAAATAATCACTGCGAGGAAGGATATGAAATAGTTTAGAAAGGAAAAAACATATCGTCCCAGCACTATGTCTTTCAAACTAACGGAAACCGAACCATATAGGCGGTCAAGGTTGTTCTTTTCTTGTATGGCAAAAATGTTAGATGACATAAGAGCCACAAACCATGCACCAGTAATACACAATATTGTAACAGATGACCCCATGAGGCCAAACATCATCACGACTAGCGCCAATGATAAATACATGACAAGTTGTGATTTCATTGTAAATAAATCCAGTTTTGTAATCCTCAAAAAACCTGTCATTTTCTCGCACCCCCTTTACTAATGCTGATAACAATATCGTCAATCGTTGCGGTATCAAGGACGCAATTCTTATATCCTGCCGCTTCTTTTGCGCTGATAAGCCCCTCAAAGCCTATATCGGTTTTACGCAAACCGATGATGCTTTTTTCAAGTTCGGCTGTTAAATCTCGCGGTCTGCCCTTAATAAACCGGTAACTGCTCAATAAATCCTCCATGCTGCCAGTAAAAATCAATTTCCCACTATTCACAAGTGTAATGTAGTCGGCAACGCGTTCTAAATCTGTTGTGATGTGAGTGGAAAACAAGATGCTTCTTTCGCCATCCTTTATATATTCTTGCAGGATTTCTAAAAACTCACTTCTGGTCACAGGGTCGAGGCCACTTGTCGGCTCGTCAAGTATCAGTAATTTTGCATTATGCGAGAAAGCGCAAGCAAGCATTAGCTTCATTTGCATACCTCTTGAAAACTCTCCCAGCTTTTTACTTTGCGGCAATTCAAAACGATTTACCATTTCGTTGAAAACATCATGTTTCCAACCTTCATA
This sequence comes from uncultured Lachnospiraceae bacterium, assembly GCA_910586255.1. Taxonomy (GTDB): domain Bacteria; phylum Bacillota; class Clostridia; order Lachnospirales; family Lachnospiraceae; genus Brotaphodocola. The sequence goes on from CAJUHR010000047.1 coordinate 15,831, forward strand.
AAAAATAGATACTGCTTTTTCTGTGTCCTTTACCGTCCAGCTATCCACATAAAACATGCTATCAAACACAACACCAATATCCTGCTTGATGGCGTTTTCGCTTTTTACATTATCATTTCCGAAAACCAAAATCTCTCCAGCGTCCTTTTCCAGCATATTGAGAATAAGCTGTATCGTTGTTGTCTTTCCTGCTCCATTCGGGCCGACAAGCCCCATGATATACCCTTTGGGCAAGGAAAGGCTGATATTATCAAGCTTGAATCCAGAAAAGCTCTTGCTTACACCCATTAACTCCAAATAATTATCAATCATTTTCTACCTCCAACAAAAGCCGCAACAGGCTGATAATTTCATCATTAGTCATTGCAGCTCGCCCTGCTGATTGTATCGCTCTCGTGAGGTTTAGCTCCACATCACGGATAAGCTGTTCGCGTATTAAATCTGAGCCGCTTGACATAACAAAAAAACCTTTACCCTGTCGGCTTGTTATAAATCCTTCTTGTTCCAATTCGTTATATGCCCTTGTAGTCGTCAGCACACTTATTTTCAAATCTTTTGCCAACTGCCGAAGTGAGGGTAACATTTCATCTTCGATCAACTCGCCGGACAATATCTGCTCCTTTACCTGATCTTTAATTTGCGCATAAATCGGCAAGTCAGAACTGTTTGATATCACGATGTGCAATTCATCATCCCTTTACTATACTGTACTTTATATAACAAGTACAGTATAATCAGAAATAGCAGTTTTGTCAAGGGGATGTCTGAAAGTTCATGGTTGGCGAATAAGCAATTAGAAGTTATAATAGTCCCTTTTCGCACAAAAGCAAACAGAGCGAAAAGCCCATTTGAAAATAGGTTTCCCACTCTGTCTGTAATAAACGCCTCTTCATACGAATTATTGGATCAACGAGGAAATAACAGCTACAAACTCATCTTGTGTCAAGCCTTCCACTATGAATCGGAAACCGACATTATGAAGCAGGAACTCAGCAAAATAATATTCGTTATTCGTATCCTGTCCGATTGCCACCTCGACATTGTTGATTATGGATTTTTCGTCATATTCATCCAGAAAAACACAGTCACTCGTGGGCAGAGAGCCCTTTTGAATTTCAATATTTATTCCTTTTGAGAACGTTTCGTTGGAATAATTCAATATATTAAAGTCAAAATAAATCTCTCCTGTACCGCCGTTCCGTTTGTAAACACCAAATTCTTCGTCCTCCCATTCCTTAAGGTCATCGGGAACGGTCGGAAAAATATTGATTCCATAATACTTGTTTATTTCCGCCTTGCTCATAACCACAAAATCATCCTCATGAACATCAAATTTGATTTCGTCGGACGGGCTCCAGTCGATCTGATGAACAATGATTTTGTTGTTGGCGGCCATATTGCCAGGGGATTCGCCCTTGCTTTCAACAGAGGTCTCTTTTACACCCAGATTTAATGCGCCTGCTTCGGTCTGTTCAGGCAGTGCGGTCAACATTCCGCTACGCCAAACCCCGAATCCCGTCAGCGCAACCAGGCAGGCACAACAAGTAGATGCTGCCATTCGGATAATCGTCTTCACCCCCCTTCTCCTCACTATTCGCTCACCACCAGATCTGCCAAATAATCCTCCTGTACCGCAGCTTTCCTGGCATGTACCCTTTTCAATGCTTCTTTTTCCTGTTCTTCCATCAGCTTTTCCATCCTTTCATGGCGTTTCTCCCACCATGATTTTTCATTGTCTGTGTTAAGCGGCGAATCATCTTTAACAGGTATCCCTTCCCCGTAGCACTGTTCCGGCGTTGCTCCGATGACCTGGTTCCCAATCATCTTAGAACCCATGAGACCGGTACTGGAATACATGTTCCTTACCATACCCAATACTGTTTTCTCCCACTCCGGATCATTTTTCATTCTCTCAAAACATTCTTCCGTAATTGTCAGTGTTCCTCCCACGCAGGTAGAGCGATACCATCCGCTGACGGGCATTTGCGACATTTCATTCATGAACCACTGTTTGTATTCGTCCATGGTCATTTCTTCTTTGGATTTCTTAGATACGCTGTTGTCATATGTAAAACCAGAATAATTCGGCGGTTGGGAGACTACCATATCCCCCGCCCATGAAGATGAACCGTTTTTTTGAGCCGCATTCTTTTTTTCCGAAGCCCCCAGCGCCTTCTGGGCAAAATTTTTCGTACCTGCCGCTTTCTTTCTGCTGCATGCGTAGTCATATGGGTTCATCCCTATGCTGCTTAAATTAGTAATACTCATACCTGTCTCCTTTCCTGTAACGTAACAGTTCAGCCTTCGTCAGAACTGTTACCCTGCAACACCAGTGTTACACTGAACTTGATTTACTCTATATTGTTGCCTTCGTCTCCCCTGAAACCCACCTATAATCATTTAATTCTTTAGCAGACTTAATATTATGCTCCCCATCAATTTGGATTACCTCATCGCAAAAACCACGCGCCAGCTCCAGATTATGAACCGAGAACAAAACCATAGCTCCCTCGTCACGCCGCTCTGCCAATATTCCCTTTAATGTCGAGATACTCTCCGGATCAAGCCCGTTAAACGGTTCGTCCAAAATAAAATTCCCTGCCCCGGACAACAGAGCGGCGGCCATGTATATTTTCTGCTTCATCCCCAAAGAATAGTTCGCAATATATGCATCCAGCGCCCCATCGAGCTTAAAAGCCCCCATCAATCCTCTTTGCAGAATCTCCGCTTTCTCCGGTTTCTGCCGGTACAGTTGGATTATAAATCTCAAATACTCCCTTCCGGTAAGATTCAGAAACATCTCCTTGCTGTCCGGGACATAGAAGAGACGGTATTTTGATTCAAATATGCTGCTCTCAATATGATCAATCAAAACCTGCCCTGAATCCATGCATTCTGGCTGTGTAATCGCCCGAAGCAGCGTTGTTTTCCCAATCCCGTTCATCCCCACAAGGGCATAGATACGGCCGCTTTCCATCTGGCAGGATACCCTGTCAAAAATCTTCCGGCTGCCGTAGCTTTTAGACAATTCATGAATCTGTATCATAAAAATCTCCTTTGCAGAATTTCCAGTAACCGTACTCCCCCGCCGCCACTCCGGCGCCTGCCAGACAGGCGAATGGAAGAAGCGGAATAGGAACCCATTTCCCGCCGACCAGAATGATTTCCACGACTGTTAAACTTGCTGCCGTAATCAATACAATCACTTTACTTATGTTCCCATGGAGCAGTTCGTTCGTACTGTTTACGATCCTGGGCATTTTCAAATCAATACAGACTCCCAGCCACACACATACATAATTCATCGAAGTGCCATAAAACAGGAGCAGGAAGGTGTTCATAACCGGCGGCCTTTCAAAACCGATCAGGATAAACCAAAATAAAAGTACGGTAATCTCTCCCCACAGAAATCCCTGTATTGTTTTCCATAAAAACAGCCTTCGCCCGGAAATAGGAAGAAACGCATAGCAGGATTTATTGTCATCACTGGAATAGGCCGTACTGGAGATGGTGTTGACCGAACAACAGGACATCAGCAGAAACAGTTCTTCAACACAGGTTCCTTTAAGGCCAAACTGGCTGAAATTGTGTAACAGGAGTCTGGACAGGATTACCACTGTTATAATGTTCTTGATATTGGAGAAGAAAATCAGCTCCTTGTTTCTGGTAACGCGTTTCCACTCCAGCAGAAAATACGGGTGTTTAATATGAGATACTGATGGTTGTTTCTCTGTTTCTCTATGGCGGAAGCTCTGTACATTCAGATATCCCCGCACATACCAATGCTTAGCGGCAAGCTTAAGAACCGCCATTAAGACGGTCATGCCTGTCAATGCTGCGCCCCAGATCCAAAGGATACTCCGTAATTCATATCCCTGCATGGCGGCTGGACTTTGTCCGGTAATGTATCGCTTCAGAACTCCGGCACTGTCAGATAAAAATCCAGGTTTATGAAAACATGAAAAAACTGTATTTCCCGCAAGCCAGGCAAGTATTAGAAAAGAACCGTATTGAAATACAACAAAAGCATATCCCACGATATCACTGGCACAAAATCTGCTGATCAGGATCGAGAACAGGATAACTGCAATATCTAAAGCGACTGTCAGGATACAGCAGAATAGCATTGCCAAAGCCGCCTCTTTCCGGTGATGTGCTTCAAAGAGGAAAAACGGGTAAAGGAATGTGGCACAGATACCCGATTGCAGCAGGAAAACCCTCATTCCCACGACACTTAGTATCGTCCGTACCTCCACTGGATAACAAAGAATCGTTTGAATCCGGCGGTTCATGCACAACTGGTCCGGAAGCTGATAGATTCCCAAAAATGCACAGAACCAGGCCGACAGCAGCGATACCAGCACATAGCTGTTATCTGCTGCCGAAGCCGGAAGATAATGGTTCAGTATGTACCAGACTAAATATCCTATATAAGCACCTATGAAACATAGCGAAGCAACGACCACCGGATTCGCCTTATTATAAAATAAAATTTTGCATAAGATACGTTTCATAGGACAGCCTTTCCGAATACAGCCTTCACATCATATTTATATAGGAAACCATCATAGCTGCCAGAAGGATCACAAAGATGGCGCTGTTCATCTTAGACAGGCGGTTCTGCCGGATAAACAGCAGGTTTACAATCAATGCAATCACCGGGAACAGCCATACTCCCAGAACACTGGGAACCGGATAATAGGTTGTACCCGAATGCAGGATGGAAATCTGCTCCGGCAGGAAAAACAGCATAATGCCGGATAATACAAACATCAGCAGAATGATACCAAAATTTACAGCAGCCAGTTTTGCATTGTTTTCCGTAAAGTTTTCACCAAGAATGCTTTTTAATAGTCTCCGAATCATAATATACCCCTTTCTGGATTGCCACTGGATTGATTTATCTTATCAAGTGTAATCGCTCTTTACAAGGAGTAGTCCCTCTTTTGCAGACTGAGGGGCGGTTTTTGCATATGCCCTAAAACAAAATTAGGAAAATTAATCCGAGCTATAATTGTTTCTATCTTGCAGGCATCTGAAATCCGTCAAGCGCTTTGTTCAGATAATCATTAAACGGCTTCATAATACGGAACAACCTCACCGTTTCCTCTATAAAAACCTCGGAATCATTCAGTGCCTCATCTGCCACCGGATACTTCAGATACCAGCTTTTAAACTTCAGGTATTCTGCCTGCGGATGCTCCTTATCATACCCGGCAGGAACATTTTTCAGCGCCGTACCCTGTACCGCAAAATATTTTAGGAACTCAGGAGAATGAATGATTTCTCCAAACTCGTCTCCATGTTCTGCAATATAATCCCGGATCATAACAGTCGCATCCCTGAACATATTCGTAGACAATCCGCCCCTTAGAAAAGACTGTCCGCCCGGCCTGATCATGAGGTAATATCCCACTGGAACAGGCCGCTTTCCCTGAACAGAAATATGCGCACGAAAGGATGGGTTAAACGGTGACCTATCAGGGCCAAACCGGGGATACCGAACCAGCTTGAAAATACAGTCTTCCGCCTGATTATGCAGAATAGCACTGTCAAATTCCCCGATACGGAAAATGGGCGTCCGCACCAGTTCCTCAAACTGTGTGCAGGCCGCTTCACTTTCCACTTTATGTGCATGATATCATTCCCGGTTATTATTTTCACTTAAATCATCAAGATATTTTAAGACCAGTCCCATATCCATTGTCCGTATCTCCCCCCCTTATTTCTTTACAGCTCTTTAATCGAAAAGAACATATATCCCTCTCCAGTCTGCGGGCAGCCATCTTTCTTATTCCTACGATTTTGTTCCCCCTATAGTTCATTAATCGTATCCGTAATCGCCATATTTCGAATCCGTTTTGTAGGAGCGTATACTGCCACGGCCGCACAGGTCACCACAAACACAGCAATAACACACAGCATTGTCACCGGCGGATGCCATACCATTCCGAAATACCGTGTGATCAGCAGAGTGTGCAGGAAATAGCTGAGTGGAAGTCCGATTCCGCAGCCAGCCACGAGACCGGATACGGCATAGGTAAATGCTTCCGCCGTTATCATCCTGGTAAGCTGATCGCTGTCCATGCCCACTGCCCGCATGGCGCCATATTGTTTCGTCCTCGCCGCCACACTGATAGAAATGCTGTTAATGATATAGAACAAGGTAACCATTCCTATAATTGCCAGAAATCCATAGACGCCCACCTTTACAGTAAGATAAGTGGTATTACTTCCCTTATTGCTTTCTCTTCCATCTAAAAACATCACATCGCTATCGGCAAGCTTACTGATCTGCCGTACTGTCTCGTCATCCGCATCGCCGCCAAGCTGCACGCCGACCATTGTAAGTCCCTGCTCTCCGGTCAGTCTTTCAAAAGTTTCCTGAGAACAGATGACAAGCAGTTCACTTGGAAACAGGGCTCCCGTGACAGAACAGGTGATCGTAACCTCTTTTCCTTCAATCTGAACCGTATCTCCTACCTTCAGAGGATTATCTTTATTATAAACGGTCATAACCATATCGCTGTCTCCATAAATATCAGACAAATTTCCTTCCACCACCTCATCTTTTACGCTTTCAAATAAAAACTCATCGTAGGACTCCAGATTAATATGGTCGATTCCCTGCCGCGAAGAAACAGCCGGAACATTGTCCAGATAGGCGGTTCCGAAGGCGCTCTTAACACCGGGAATCCCCAGCGCCTTCTCTTTTACATCCTGTTCAAGTACCAGCGCATTGGCATAACCGTTCAGGGTAATATCCGGCTGCCAGGATTTCAGCGTCGGCATCAGCCCCTTTGCAAAATCCATACCAATCGAGAAACATAGAATCAGAATAATCGTAAGTGCAAAAGATGCCGTCATCAGAAACCAGTTCTTTTTAGAAGCGGTTGCATGATGAATACCCAGCGTCCTTTCTACTCTTCCAACTTCCCGTTTGATCGCACGCCGCCTCGCCGGGACGGTTTCTGAATTACCGGAAACCGCTGCAACAGGGGAAACCTTAGCCGCTCTCTTTGCAGGTGACTGCGCCGCTAACAAAACAGTAACAACACCGACCAATACGCCGCTCAGCAATCCGACAGGACTTATGGCAAATACCTGCATGGCGGCAAATTCTCCTCCGATACCATAGCGCAGGTACGCGCATATCCCCCAACTGACCAGTGTGCCTGAGATGACTCCCGCAGGTACAGCCGTCTTGCACCAGTTCAGGGCTTCCAGCCGCACAAACTGGATGATCTGCCGGCGGCTTGCTCCAACACAGCGCATCATGCCAAAGAATTTTGTCCGCTGAGATATATTACTATTCAGGCTTCCGGATATCATCAATACTCCTGCCAATAATACCATGACAAACAACACTGCTGCGATTCCATATATATTTTGTATAGATTTATTCTTGCTTTGCCCTGACAGTCCCATCGTAGCAGTATTGTCAGAAATATCCTCATCTGCCAGTCCATATTGCTCCCTGATCTCTGCGGCAGTATCGGAAGACGCCTTCTGAAACTGCACATAGCAGGATGGATGTTCTCCCACTGTATTTGCCTCCATGATTGCATGATACGCCTCTCTTGTCATGTACACGGCAGCCAGATACGTCTGCCCCCTATAATATTCTTTATCATCGGAGCCAAAGCCAGATACCGTAAAAACCGTATCCCCGGCAGGCGTATGCACCGTCACCTGGTCGCCGGCCTGTACGTCCAAAGCAAGCTTTGCATTGCTGCTTAACATCACTTCATTATCGTTCTGCGGAACACTTCCCTCTTCAAGCGCATTGACAAGCTGAGTGATATAGGTGTCGTCCACGCCGTACAAGACGGCTTTCTTTTCGCCGATATAATAGGGCTGATCCGCATCCACATTAAAGAAATCACACCAACCGATGGCCGCGACATCTGAACGCTGCGCGATTTTTTCTGCAGTCTCCTGTGAAATACCGTTGACCCGGATATGCCAGTTTCCGTGTTTCTCCTGCAGGGATTCGCTGTTTGTCCGGACAAACATATCAGCCACACTGAAAATAGCCGTAACAAGAAACACTGAGATGATAATACACAGAAGTGTCATACGATTCTGCCGCCTGTGTACACGTGCAGAGATCGGAATCAGGCTGAGATAACTTTTCATTCCCTGTCTCCTTTCCATTCCGGTCCGTGCATAACAGACGTCCCCCGGACGTCTTGCACCCTCCCAAAATCTGTCATTTCTCCGTCCGATACCTGTAAAATACGATCCGCTGTCTGTGCTATGCCCTTGCTGTGGGTGATCATGATGATCGTCTGTTCATATTTTTTTGAAGCTTCTTTTAAGAGTCCGATAACCTCCCTGCTGTTCTGCGTATCCAGGTTCCCGGTTGGTTCGTCCGCCAGGATGAGAGCGGGACGGGTAATCAGCGCCCGTCCGATTGCCACTCTCTGCTGCTGACCGCCTGAGAGCTGGCTCGGCAGGTGATGCCGGCGTTCCGTAAGATTCAATACTGCCAGCAACTCCTCCAGGTATCTCTGGTTTGGCTTCTGGTAGTCGAGCAGTACCGGAAAGATGATATTCTGTTCCACCGTCAGCTCCGGAATCAGATTAAAACTCTGGAAAATAAACCCGATATTCCTGCGCCGAAAGACGGTAAGGCTTTTCTCCTTCATCGCGAAGATATCCTTACTGCCGATATATATTTTGCCAAAGGAAGGCGTATCTAACGCGCCGACCATATTAAGAAGGGTACTCTTTCCGGAACCGGACTCCCCGACGACTGCCACAAATTCTCCTTTCGGCACCGAAAAACTAACTTTCTTCAGGGCATGTACAGCGGTATCGCCCTCTCCATAGACTTTAGAAATTGATTTTACTTCCAATAAATTCACAGATACAACACCTCTTTCTTCATATAAAAATTCGTACATCGAAAATGAATCCGGAAGTTCACTTTCCATGTACGAAAATCATAGCACGCAAATCCTACTGTAGTATTGCAATAATCCTACAATTTTGCAGGATTCTGCCTTGCGGTGTTGTCTGGTTCAATCTCGGCGGCTTTGGGATTGTTTTTGCCGATTTTCTTGGTGGGAAGATAAACGCTGTTCTTATCAAATACCTTTTGAGCTGTTCTTCACATCACCCCTACTCACCGGAAATAAACCCTGATGAAATGCTTAAACCACAGTTTAAAACAGAACATACACAGCGGAATAATTCCGCATACAAGGGAGCAAATTCGTAATAAAGCAGAAGATTTATACATAGATTACAGAAATGCGAAGATAAAGTATCCTGCTATTTTCGGCATCAAAAGCTAAAATACATTGAAAAGTACGGCTATTAAAAATGTCGATTTTTAATAGCCGTAGTAATATATCTGAAAATTCTTCCGATTTTGATTCAAGCAATCCATGTGTAGTATCTCCGTTTATATTATAAAATGGCACTTTATAGTCAGTTTTGCCAAGTAATGAAAATTTTTCAAATTCCTTTGAGCCTAAAAACTCCAAATACACGCTGTAATCCGAAGTGATGTTATTGTAAATATCTCCAAGTGAGTAATATGGATTAAATACAACTGCTGCAATTATGTTATAATCCGTCGGGATATTCAAGAACAAGGTTACATCCGAAATATGTTCCCCAAGAATGACCAAGCAAGGTTATCTTATCCTTACCAAGATAGCCTAATAGATATTTTTGGGTTTTTCTACAACGATTGATGAACCTTTTGATTTATCGCCATTCAGCCACTGCCATTGTTCTGACAGTTCTATT
>CAJUHR010000048.1 GCA_910586255.1 uncultured Lachnospiraceae bacterium
TGCGGCCTCTGCGTCCCGAACGCAGCGCTCTACCAAACTGAGCCACGCCTCGACATCTCCTATACTATAATACGAATATCGCTTTTTGTCAACTGATATTTTCAAAAATCTCGAATACTCTCGAATACTTGGTTACCGTTCGTTACTGTTCACTCCATGACTAATCACTCCGCTGATTAGTCATGAGCCAGTACAGTTATGGGGCATATGCTGTTACGTTCACAGGGTACCTGTGAACAGTAACTACCGTCTACAGATAAATAGAAAATGTAGGTGTCCTCCTTGAACACCTACATTATAGCCCCCTATACAGAACAGCCCTTTTACAGATCAACTGCCAATTCTCACATCAGTCCCGGCACCAGCATGGGCACATACAAAATCATAAAGAACACCAGAACCAACCCCAGAAGATAAGGCACCACCGCCTTGGCAATCTTCTCTATAGGAAGTCCTGTGATTCCCGAGGCCACAAACAGATTGATGGCCACCGGAGGCGTGATCATGCCGATAGCAATACCCACCACAAACACAATGCCGAAATGCACCAGACTGATTCCCATGGCCTTCACCAGAGGCAAAAATACAGGAGTCAGGATTATAATTGCCGATGAGGTCTCCATAAATACGCCGGCAATCAAAATGATAATCGCAATCAGCAACATGATAATATAAGGATTGCTGGAAACGCTTAGCACGGAGCTGGAAATCGCCTCCGGAATCTTCCAGTTGGCCAGCACCCATCCAAAAGGCCCGCTGCAGGAGATGATGATCATGATCACCGCCGATGTCTTTGCGCTGCCCTTCATAATGTTGAAAAGCTCTTTCGGCCCCATATCCCGGTACACAAAGACCGACACCAGAATGGCATAGATAACCGCCACATCCGCTGCCTCGGAAGGTGTAAAATACCCGGAGAAGATCCCCCCAAGGATAATGAGCGGCATCAAAATCCCCCAAATGGCCCGCATAAAGGTTTTTGCCACATTTTTAAAGGAAAAAGCCGCCCCCTTGGTGTAATTTTTCTTATGTGCCTCATATAGGGAAATGGCAATCAGGATTACCCCCATCAGCACCCCCGGCACAAAACCGCTTTTAAACAAAGTGTTGACACTCTGTTCCGCGATCACTGCATAAAGCACCATGGGAACCGAAGGGGGAATGACCACGCCGATGGTTCCCGCCGCGGCTATCAGCGCCGCTGATTTGGCCTCATCATAGCCCCGCTTTTTCAGCTCCGGAATCAGGGTGGCGCCCACGGCTGCCGTGGTGGCAGCACCGGAACCGGAAATGGCGGCAAAGAACATACCGGCCAACACCGACACAATAGAGAGACCGCCCTTAATCATTCCAAGCAGAGCCTCCGCAAATTCCACCAGAACCTTGGACACCTTCCCCTTGGCCATCAGATCCCCTGCAAAAATGAAGAACGGCACGGCAATCAGGGAGAAGGAGTCCGTGGAGGCAAACATTCTCTGTACGATCATCAGAAGCTGCACGTCCCCTTTTACCATAACCGCCACAGAGGACAGAACAATGGAAAATGCCACGGGAACTCCCAAAAGAAGGAGAACGATAAAAGTCACAAACAATAACGCCGCCATCTCACCCTTCCTCCTTTCCAAACAAATGCAGAAGATTCTGAATCACCGCGTCCAAAGCATGAAAAGCCATGATCCCACAGCCGATAGGGATACATGTATAGATGTACCGCATAGGCAGGCGCATGGCCGGCGACAACTGCTTTCCCTGCCTGCCAAAATACTGGACGCCATAGCACACAATCAAGACAAAAAGGAAAGCGCAAAGACCGTGAATGACGATCTGCAGCACGTTTTTTGCCTTGTCCGGCAAAAGATCCTGGACGATGGAAATGGAGATGTGACCGGCATGCTTGTACACACAGCCGGATCCCAGCAGTGTGCTCCAGATCAGCAGATACCGGGTCGCCTCTTCACTCCAGGCCAATGAGGTAAAGAAAATACGGCAGACAATCTGCGCTCCTGTAATCACTACCATTGCGCCCAGCATGAATACGATCACGACCTCCATAACCTTATCCAGTATATCGCTGAGCTTATGAATACCTTGTACAATAATCAAAATAGGATTCCCCTTTCGTAAATCGTCCTGAAATCCGGCCGGCATACACCCCGGCCGGCAAATTTTTCCTTATTTCATGCCTGCAATTACTTCCTGGATTCTTGCCACGTAGTCACTGTACTCGCTGTACTGATCATAAACCGGCTGTACCGCTTCCTTGAAGGAGGCCAGATCCGGCTCCTCAATAACCTCCATGCCGTTGTCCTTCAAAGCCTGAAGCTGAGAGCTTTCCTGATCTGCCACCCAAGCACGCTCATACTCCGCTGCCTCCTGGGCCGCATCCAAAAAGATCTGCTGGGTATCAGCATCCAGGGAATCAAACAGAGCCGCGCTCATGGTAATGATGGCCGTGGAATAGGAATGGCGGTCCAGGGTCACATATTTCTGGGATTCCCACAGGCTGTAGGAATAGATCACGTTAATCGGGTTCTCCTGTCCCTGGACGGTTCCCTGCTGCAGAGCCGTCAAAGCATCCGCCCACGCCATGGGGGTGGCATTTACATCCATAGCCTGAAAGCTGGCCGTATAGACGTCATTTTCCATAATACGAATGGTCATACCGGAAAGATCTGCTGCAGACTGAATCGGCTTTACGCTGTTGGTCAGATTGCGGAAGCCTCTCTCCGCATAGGCAAGGCCTTTGAGCCCGGAATCCTCTAAAGTGTCCAGAAGCTCTCTGCCGATCTCACCGTCAAGCACCGCATATGCCTCCTCATTGCTGGCAAACAGATAAGGCATATCCAGAACTCCCATAGCAGATGAGAAATTGATAAAGGGTCCGCTGGTGATAATTCCCATATCCAAAGTACCGATCTGCATGCTCTCTAACATATCCCGCTCACCGCCTAAGGTACCGTTGGGATAAATCTCGATGGCATAAGCGCCGTTGGTCCGCTCCGCCACCAGCTCGGCAAACTTTTCTGCCGCCACCTGGAAGCTGTCCTGCTCATTGACCGTGGTACCCAGCTTAAATACGGTAGCTCCCTCCGGCGTTTCCTGCGAACTGTCATCGGCCTCCTCACTCTTTGCCGCCTCTGTGCTGTCACCGGCCTCCTTGCTCTCCGCCGCCGTCCCGACAGCCGCCCCATTAGAGCTGTCGGAAGAGCCGCAGCCAGTCACTGTGAAAGCCATCATCGCCGACAGAGCCAGCGCCATGATTTTCAAATTCTTTTTCATAATTGTTCATCCTCCTTGAACGAAAGTAAATATATTGTCAACTGCCGTTTGAAACGCAACAGTTCAGATAATCCTTGAACCGTTACCTTTAAAACAACAGACTTGACCGGATCACAACCTATTGTGTTTCATAGGACGCAATTCCTATAAAACAAAAAACAGCTCCTGTCTCCCAAGAGACAAAAGCTGAAAACTTCTGCGGTACCACTCTCATTACTGTCAAAAGACAGTCCCTCATTCCCGTCAGCCGCGGCCGGGCATAACAGGCTGTGCTGTAACGGGCACCTGCCGGTCTGGCCTACACAGATTGAAACACTTTTCCTTCAGCCGGACTGCTCAAAGGCGATTTTCCTGAAAACTCAGCCGCCGCGTTCCACCACCCCACGGCTCTCTGAAGACCCTGTAATCAGTACTCTTCCTCATCAACACATTAATATGTAAAATCATTGCATATAATAACTCTGAAAAAAACATTTGTCAATGAAAATTTTTTACAAATGAAGCCGCATTCCATTTTTTCCGCGTTTTTGTCACCGTTCATAATCATAAACCGCACAAAAACTGCTTATTCATTTCCCGTTATCTATACTATAAACGCACACATTCCGGTAAGACCCTTTTTTAAAACCCCTGCCTCTTCTAAAGCCTTCCTGCCTAAAACCGCATTTTTCAAACAATCTCCGGGACATGGTATTATATTCCAAAATATCGGAGTAAATACGGCTCAATCCCAGCCGGTCAAAGGCATAAGCTACCAAAGCATTTACGGCATCCTGCCCATATCCCTTTCCCCTGAAAATTCCCGCAAGCTTAATATAAATCTCTGCCGCCCCGTTTTCCAAGTCCATATCCGAAAGTATGATGATTCCCAGGCCGTTCTCCGGCCTCTCCTTATCAGCAATAACCCTTCGCACCTCCCGGGCGGAATCCGGCAGGGAACAAAACCAATTCATCTGATGATCACAGGAAACAGAGTCAATATATCCTCCTGTCACCTTCACAATCTGCGGATCCCCGATCAGATTCATCACCATTTCCCGGTCCTGTTCTTCCATGGTCCGAAGAATCACCTTACTGCCAATTATATCCATAAGGCCTTACTCCTTTTTTGCCAAAAGCATCCCCCCTCTTTCTTTGCCCCTGGCATATGTATAAAATATTGTAACAGTTCAAACGGGTATCTTCCTGTCCGTCTGCGCCGGACAAGAAGCATGGAATGCCCAGCCCGCCTCCAATATCAGAATCCTCTCTCTGGGATCCTCCCCGGGAAACAAATCGCGGCAATCGATTTCATCAACAAACATCAGTTCATCCCGTGTCATCAGATATCCCACATACTCGTCTGATGGATAATAGAAAAACAGAAAAAGCTCCCTTGGCTTCCTGCAATAGGAATCCATAATCCTTGCCAGCACGGTCTTTAAAATCTCCACAGAAAAAGGATTAAAAAAATAGCATCGGTCCACATCTTCCGGAACAAGATACTGTTCCGCGCCAATTGGCACAAAATCTGTTCTTTGGCCGGACACTGCTGTTTCCTGATTGCCCACAGCACTTGAATAAACGCGCCCGTCATATTCTATTCCCACAGACCGGCACCGGGTTTGATAGGACAGGTAAAAGCAGACACGCCCTTTGCCTGTGCCGTAATCAAGAACTATATTCTTCTTTCCAAAGTAGCCGCTGTCAGCCAGTCTTTCCAGCACACAGTATGGGGTCGGCTCATATGGATAATGGTGCTCGTCAGAATTTGAATCATCTCGCCCTGTTGTCTTTATTCGCAGCAGCTTATCCCACTGAAATTCCTTTTGATTCATAGTCGTATCAATTTCCATAGCTTTTATAATCGAGTAGGGGAGGGTATTTCCCCTACTTGCCGCGCGGCCCGCACGCCGCTGTGGCGGCATATTCCTCTGTTCGGGCCTGTGCATACAAAAAATGCGTACCCTCCTGGATACACATTCTTCCTGCTTTTAAATCCAAATACAAAAGCTCCCGGCCGGACTCGAACCGGCGACCCACGCATTACGAATGCGTTGCGCTACCAACTGCGCTACGGAAGCACAAAAATGCTTTGGACATTGCCCAAAGCATCTCCTATGACCTCACCGGGAATCGAACCCGGGTTTACGCCGTGAGAGGGCGTCGTCTTGACCGCTTGACCATGAGGCCATGATGAATGACGATAAAGCTCATCGAGGCGACAAGATTCGAACTTGCGGCCTCTGCGTCCCGAACGCAGCGCTCTACCAAACTGAGCCACGCCTCGACACCTTTCACAGTATAATACAAATTGTTTTAATTGTCAATAAAATTTTTGCGATTTTCCTCATTTTTCCCCTTTACCCAAAATCAAACAAGGACAGCTGATTGCTCTCCGGCAAATCGCCCAACAGCCCCATATCCGCCATCAGATCCGTCAAACTCTTGCTGACCTTGGCCCGGTTGCGAAAATCCTCCCGAGACAAAAACGCCCCCTCAGCCGCAGCCTCCACCACACCTTCGGCCGCCTTGTCTCCCATACCGTCAATGCTTCCTAAGGACGGCATCAGCTTTCCGTCAATAATCTGGAAATGGTGAGCCTGAGCCCGGTAAATGTCAAGAGGCATAAACTCATATCCCCGGGCATACATCTCCTGGACAATCCGCATGTCCCGCAGGGTATCCTGCTCCTTCTTTGACAGGGAATCCGCCCGTTTCCGGTAGTCGGCCAGATGATATTCCAGCCGGTCCCGCCCCTGGCACATCAGCTCATAGGAAAATCCGTTTGCCCGAATGCTGAAAAAAGCCGCATAGTAGGCCAGAGGATGAAACACCTTGCAATAAGCCACCCGCCAGGCCATCATCACATAGGCCGCCGCGTGGGCCTTAGGGAACATGTACTTGATCTTTAGACAGGAATCAATATACCACTGAGGCACCTCATGCTTTTTCATCTCCTCAATCCATTCCGGCTTTAATCCCTTTCCCTTTCGCACGCTCTCCATAATGGTAAAGGACAGCCCCTCCTCCAGTCCCTGCTGAATCAAATACACCATAATGTCATCCCGACAGCATATGGCCGTCTGGATGGTGGCCTGACCGCTTAAGATCAGGTCCTTGGCATTGCCCAGCCACACATCCGTTCCGTGAGCCAGACCTGCAATCCGAACCAGATCGGAAAAATATTTAGGCTGGGCATCAATCAGCATCTGCATGGCGAAATCCGTGCCGAACTCCGGGATCCCCAAAGCTCCCAGCTGACATCCGCCAATGTCCTCCGGGGTGATTCCCAGGGCCTTGGTGCTCTGAAAAAGAGACATCACTTCCGGCGAGTCCAGAGGAATATCCTTCACCGGATCCAATCCGGTCAGATCCTGCAGCATCCGAATCATGGTGGGATCATCGTGTCCCAAAATATCCAGTTTTAAAAGGTTGTGGTCAATGGAGTGGTAGTCAAAATGGGTGGTCACCGTCTTGGTGGTCATATCATTGGCCGGCCGCTGCACTGGTGTGAAGGAGTAGATCTCCTCACCGAGAGGCAGCACCACGATTCCGCCGGGATGCTGTCCCGTGGTCCGCCGCACTCCCACACAGCCCTGGACAATCCGGTCGATCTCACAATTTCTCTTGTGAATCCCTCGCTCTTCATAGTACCGCTTCACATAGCCAAAAGCTGTCTTATCTGCCAAAGTGCCGATGGTGCCGGCCCGGAAGGTCTGTCCCTTTCCGAAGATCACCTCCGTATAGTCGTGGGCCTTGCTCTGATATTCCCCGGAGAAATTCAGGTCAATATCCGGCTCTTTATCTCCCTTAAAGCCTAGAAAAGTCTCAAAGGGAATGTCAAAGCCTGCCTTCATAAGAGGCGTACCGCACCGGGGACACTCCCTATCCGGCATATCGCAGCCTGCCATACCGCCAAATTTTTTGACCTCCTCCGAGTCAAAATCATAGAAATGACAGTGGGGACAATAGTAATGGGGGCTTAAAGGATTCACCTCCGTGATTCCCGACATGGTTGCCACAAAGGAGGAGCCCACCGAGCCCCGGGAGCCTACCAGATACCCGTCCTCATTGGACTTCCACACAAGCTTCTGGGCAATGATATACATGACCGCAAAGCCGTTGGATATAATGGAATTAAGCTCCCGCTCCAGCCGTTCCACCACGATCTCCGGCAGCTTCTCCCCGTACATTTCATGGGCCCGGTCATAGCAGATTTTCCGCAATGTCTCATCCGAATCCTCAATCACTGGGGGACATTTGTCCGGCCGCACCGGTGCAATCCGGTCACACATGTCTGCAATTTTCCGGGTGTTGGTGATCACTACCTCCTCCGCCTTATCCGGCCCTAAATATTCAAACTCCTTTAGCATCTCCTCCGTGGTCCGAAGATAGAGAGGCGC
The DNA here is from genome assembly GCA_910586255.1 of uncultured Lachnospiraceae bacterium. Lineage (GTDB taxonomy): Bacteria > Bacillota > Clostridia > Lachnospirales > Lachnospiraceae > Brotaphodocola. Next base: position 7,665 of record CAJUHR010000048.1, read on the forward strand.
CTGCCGATCCGCATCGCTGAAATTCTGTCCCGCCATCAGAATCCGCCGGTATACCTCGTCCTCCGGATTTAGAAAATGCACATCGCAGGTGGCGCAGACCGGTTTTCCCAGCGCGTCTCCCATGCGGATAATCCGCCGGTTAAGCTCTTTTAGATCCTCCATGGATTTGGCCACGCTTTTCTCGTCCCGCAGCATAAACTCATTGTTCCCCAGAGGCTGAATTTCCAGATAATCATAAAATCCGGCAATTTTCATCAGCTCTGCTTCCGGAAGGCCCCGCAGCATGGCCTGATACAGCTCACCCGCCTCACAGGCAGAGCCTATGATCAGTCCCTCCCGGTACTGATTCAGAACACTTTTGGGAATCCTGGGCCTTTTGGCGTAGTAGTCAATGTGGGACCAGGAAACCAGCCGATACAGATTGGTGCGCCCCACCTCATTTTTTGCAAGAATAATCACATGGTAGGTGGGAAGCTTTTTCACCATATCCGGGCTTAAAGCACTCATGCTGTTTAGATGGTCTAAATTCTCCACATCCCGGGCCCGGAGCATTTCCACAAATTTCACGAAAATTTCCGCCGTAGCCCCCGCGTCATCTACCGCCCGGTGATGATTTTCCAGAGAAATATTTAAGGCCTTAGCCACTGTATCCAGCTTAAAACGGTTTAAATTGGGCAAAAGATGCCTGGCCATAGCCACTGTGTCCAGCACGGTAGGAGAAAAGGCGAGCCCCTGCCTCTTTGCCTGACTGGAAATAAAGCTCACATCAAAAGAAGCATTGTGAGCCACCAGCACGCATCCGTCACAGAATTCCAAAAATTCAGGCAGAACCGCCTCGATGTCCGGGGAGGACAATACCATATTGTCATTGATTCCCGTAAGCTTCTCAATCTCAAAGGGAATGGGCACATCGGGATTGACAAAGGTGCTGAACTTGTCCGTAATGGCTCCGTTCTTCACCTTCACCGCGCCGATCTCAATAATCTGATTTTTCTCCGGACTAAAACCGGTGGTCTCAATGTCAAACACCACAAAGCTGTCCGAGAAGGTCTGCCCGCGGGAATTTTCCACCAGCTCCTTCATGTCATCTACCAGATACCCCTCCACCCCATAGAGGATCTTAAAATCATCCCCCTTGTCAAGGGCATGGCTGGCATCCGGAAATGCCTGAACACAGCCATGATCTGTCACCGCAATGGCCGGCATCCCCCAGGCCTTGGCCCGCTTAACAATATCCTTCACCTCCGAGACTCCGTCCATATCGCTCATCTTTGTATGGCAGTGAAGCTCCACCCGTTTTACCGGGCTGTTGTCTGTCCGCTTGCCGGTGAAATCCTCGCATTTTTTGATGCCCCGCACCGAGCCGATGGACATCTCCCCGTCAAAACGGTCAATAGCCGTCATTCCCTGGAGACGGATGAAGGTGCCTGCCTTGGTAGCCTTCTCCATATCCTCCAGGGAGGCCTCGTCCGCAAACATTTTTATGGTAATGGTGTCCGTAAAATCCGTCAGATGAAAAATAAAAATGGTCTTTCCGCTGCGCAAAAGCCTGCTGTCCCGGTCCAGAATCTTTCCACGAACCGTGATCTCTCCCATCTCCCCCTCGATTTTGTCCAGCTGGGTAAAATCGTCCGGAAAATCCCGGCCATAGAGCACATCCGGATTGTCGGATTTTTTCCGGTAACCGCCGCCTGTGCTCCAGTCGCCCTTCTTAAAGCCGCCCTTTTTGGAGCCTTTTGGGCCGCCCTGGCCGGCTTTGGCGCCCGCCGCAAAGGCCGCTCCGGCTGTCCCCGGTTCCCGGGCCCCCTCCCCGGCCATTGCACCGGCACCGGTTTTTCCAGTCAGGCCGCTTCCGGCCGCGATTTCTCCTCCTCCATATTCTCCGGATACATAACTTCCATCCAAATTTCCTCCGGCCATTTCGTTTCCGGATGCATACCTCCCTTCCACCATTTCTCCGGCCATTCCGTTTCCGGATGCATACCTTCCATCCGCATTTTCTCCGACTATTCCGCTTCCGGATGCATACCCCCCATCCGCGTTTTCCCCGGCCAGTTCTCCCGCTCCCAGACGAAGTCCCAGAATCGGCGCCACCTTCTCTGTCATCCTTCGGGCTTCCTGCTTCGCATACATCTCCCTTTCCAGGGAAGCCCTGGCCCGAACCGGCTCCACATAATCAAACACAATCTCCACCGGCATACCGCACCGCTCATGAAAAACCTTTTCCAGGATTCTTTTCAGCTCCCCGGCCTTCTCCTTATTGACCATGGTATCCTCAATGGTCATCCGCATCAAATCCGGCTGAGGAAAAGAAAACTCCGCCTTGCGGAACATGGTGTACTCTACTATGCTGTAATGCTTAAGCTCCATCAAAAGACTATCCCGATAGGCCTTCAATAGCTTTTCCGGCGTATATTGCTCCGACAATTTATACTTTTCAAATATCTTGATCTGCAGACGCTTGCCGGGAAAAAGCTGATCCCGAATCCCCCGCTCCAGATCCATAATGTTTTTTTTGTGGATCAGCCTGGGGCTGACAATGTAAACACGAATAGAGCTCCTGTCCCGGCTCATGGAAACCTTCTCCACCTCCACCAGCTTTAGAAGCTCTGTCATCTGCTCCGTCATATGTAATCCCGGAAATACCTCCAAAAATCCCTTCATCTTTCCCTCATCAGTCCTCACCGCTCTTCTCCGACAGCTTCACCAGTTCCTCCCTCAGAGCAGGCAAAAGCTCACTCTCCGGCAGCCTTTTCACCACCTGGCCGCGGCGGATCAAAAGCCCCTCTCCGATTCCCCCGGCAATTCCCAGATCCGCCTCTTTGGCCTCCCCCGGCCCATTGACCACACAGCCCATGACTGCCACCTTCAGATTTAGATGGTCAAACTCTGTCACCATATTTTCCACCTGAGTGGCCAGGCCGATCAAGTCAATCTGTGTCCGCCCACAGGTGGGACAGGAAACCACCTCAACACCCCCCTTCCGAAGCCCCAGAGTCCTAAGAATCAGCTTTGCCGACTTGACCTCCTCCACCGGATCTCCGGTCAGAGACACCCGGATCGTGTCTCCGATCCCCTGGTTTAGGATAAGTCCAAGGCCAACCGCGGACTTTATATTTCCGGAGGTAATCGTCCCTGCCTCCGTTATGCCTACATGAAGGGGATAAAAGGTTCTTTTGCTGATAAGCTCATGGGCCCTTACACACATTAAAACATCCGAGGACTTAATGCTGATGACCAGATTGTCATACCCCATGCCCTCAATCCAGGCCACCTTGTCAAGGGCGCTCTCCACCAGTCCCTCCGCCGTGACCCCTCCGTATTTCTCAATCAAAGATTTCTCCAGAGACCCGCTGTTTACTCCCACCCGAATGGGCACCTGATATTCTCTTGCCTTATCCACCACCGCCTTTACCCGCTCCCGCGCGCCGATGTTTCCCGGATTGATCCGAATCTTATCCGCTCCGTTCTCAATAGCCGCAATGGCCAGCCGATAATCAAAGTGAATGTCCGCCACCAGCGGAATATGGATCTGTCTCTTAATCTCTCCCAGACTTTCTGCCGCCTCCATAGCAGGCACTGCCACCCGGATGATCTCACACCCGGCCCGCTCCAGGCGCAGAATCTGTTCCACCGTGGCTTTTACATCCTCTGTTTTCGTGTTACACATAGACTGAATCAAAACCGGGTTTTCCCCGCCAATCACCCGATTGCCGATTCGTATCTCCTTTGTCTTCATCCGGCTCATTTTTTTCTCCTTTTCTTTCAACAAACCTATGATCTCCCATGAACAGCAACACCCTCTATAGCGTCTCTATGTATTCCGCCAGCTGTGGAAACCTGTCCTGATTTTCTCTCACATAATTTCTCTTAAATGCCGCAAATTCTGATTCTCTCCTTAATAGAGCTCTGAGCTTTCTTCTGACAACTTTGGATTCCGGATTTCGTCTCATCTCCTCCAGATTATCATATAAAATATTCATCTCCATGTTTAATTTCTGAAGCCTTAGAGCGCTTTTACAGACTCTCATCCCTGTGTTTTTTATGTTGAATACCTCCTGAATCAAATCCGCTGTCAACACTGCCCTTTTATCCGCCGAATCCATTGCTGTCACACATATGTTTCCTTCATACATTCGGAAAAAGATTGCCTTCTCCGGATCCTTTTTGCAGCAATCGAGGATTCCCGTATCATATTTTTCCTGATTTTTCACGCTGTTACAATGGCCGCAAGACCAAAACAGATTGTTCCAGTCAAATTTCCGCTCCGGATATTTTCCGTTTTTGTGAGGCAGAAGATGTTCAACCTCCGGGTCCTGCAAATCTTTCATCTCGCATATATAGCACTTATTATGAAAATCTGCTTTCAATTGTCGAATCACGTCTGGTTTGGAATAGCTTCCGGACACTTTTTCAGACTCTGCCGCCAAAGAGGCCGGCGCCGGAAAAGAACGTTCTATCTTTACCATCAAACATCCTCCCTGCTTTCCAGCTCCAGCTTTAATCTTTGATATTCGGTTGTAATATCCAATGCCAGATAATCCGGTATCTCATTTAAAAACATTTCTAGTCTTGCGATTTCCTCAAAATCCTCATCCGACAGTGTATTCTTTTTCACAAGCTCCCTATATCTCTCAAACTTCTTTTTCAGAGATTCGGACATCTGATCTGAACGAAAATACCCCTCAACAATTCCTCCATAAGGGACATTTGACAACCCGTCTTCGACAATAATCTTTTTCTCTAAATCATAGATCACCGCATTGGACAAGCTGTTTAAAACAAACGGAGAATGTGTGGACATAATAAACTGAATATTGGGAAAAATTGTTGTCAGTAAATCCAGTATTGTCTTTTGCAGCTCCAGATGAAGATGTGTTTCCACCTCATCAATCAACACAATTCCAGGCACATGAAAGTCAAAGGTTCTCTGAGTTATTTTCTCCATTCTCATCATAAGATCCAATACAATATCCAAAACCGCGGAAAAACCATCGGATAATGTATTAAAATCAAATATTTCCTTGTCCCTTTCTTTTATAGAAAAGGCAAAGGTGTCCTCCTCAAACAACAGTTCCAAAGAAGAGTCATCAAATATTTTTCTCAGAAGCTCCTGAAATTTTACAAACCACAGAGAAATCCCATCAGCCTTTTCACTTTTTCCGCTATTTCTTGACAGCGCCTCCGTCACCTTCAAGTCCACCAAATATTTGATAAATAATTGTCTGGGAGTTTCTGTTGTTTTATAGTTATCTTTTAATTCGATCTTTTCCACATGTTTGGGAATCTCAGCCTCAAAGCTTCGTTCTGCCTTATAATAGGCCAGAATCAGCTCCCCCCTCTGAAAACAATCCTGTATGATATGGATTGGTTTGTTAAATTCCAAAACGATTCCCTTCTCAGGAAGATACATTATCCAATCTACGCCCTTTTTCCATTTATCGGGCCGAACATTTTCACTTCTGCCTGACATTTCAGAATGTTTTCCCAAATGCTCTATAACCACAGGTATTCCTGCCGTTTCATCCGATGCAACATCTGCATTCAGCTTTCTGGACAATGCCTCCAAAACGCTGGTCTTTCCGCTTCCGTTTTTACCGGTCAATATCAGATGCCTGGGCTCTTCATCGGAAAGCGGGATGGTAATATTTTTTAAATGTCTGACGTTTTCAATTGCTAAAGATGAAATAAATATCTTTTCCATAAGAGCTCCCATTTTTCATGATTTGTGGTAACGGTTCAGACGGGCAAGAAGATACCCGTCCGAACCATCACATCAGCTTCCGAATATCATTAAACAAAACCAGCACCATTAACATCATCAAAAGCGCCATTCCGGCCGCATGGACCATTCCTTCCTTCTCCGGATCCACCGGCTTTCCCCGCAAAAGCTCAATCAGCAAAAACAAAAGCCTTCCCCCGTCAAGCGCCGGGATAGGCAGCAGGTTCATGATTCCCAAGGTGGCGCTAAGGAGAAGTCCCCAGGTGGCAATGATATTGAGAAGCACCGCCGCGCCGCTTTTCTGGCCCTCCTCAATGGTCTCTCCCACCATACTGACGATTCCCACTGGTCCGGTCACCGAGTCCTCCACCTTCATCTGTCCCTGAAACAGCATGCGGATCCCGTCAACAGTGGTGACAATACAGTACTTTACCTCATAGAGGCTGTAATCCAGAAACTCAATGGGATTCTCCGCCTTTTTATAGTTGCCAAGAAAGCTGACGCCCATCATGTAGGACTGATATTCTTCACTGTATTTTGGCACCAGCTCTGCTGTCTGCCTGGATATCCCTTCTGCCGACTCCCTCTCATAACGGATGGTCAGAGGCTCCCCCGGGTGGGACATCAGGTACAGAGACACATCCCGCCTGGAGGAAACCTTCCGGTTATTGATCCGCGTAATCCTGTCTCCCGGCAAAAGCCCTGCCCGGGCCGCCGGCGAATCCTCCACAATATCATATAATACCGGCAGGTCATGGCCCACCTGAGCCACAATCACCATGGCACACAAAAAAGCAAAGATCAGGTTAAACACCGGTCCTGCCGCAATCACCGAAATCCTCGCCCACACGGACTTGTTGTTAAAGGCGGTGGGATCCGGATTGTCCGCATCCTCCCCCACCATCATGCAAGAGCCTCCAAAGGGCAGGCATTTCACCGAATACCGGGTTCCTCCATATGAAAAGCTCCACACCCGCGGCCCCATACCGATGGAAAACTCCACCACACCGATCCCGTTTGCCTTGGCAAACAGAAAATGCCCGAACTCGTGAACCAGCACGATAACCCCAAACAACAATATCCCTGCCAGAATATACAGCAAATTACCACCTGCTTTCTAAAAATTCATAGGTTTCCCGCTCCGCATCCAGAATCTGCGCCACATCCGGCTGCTCCACGGTTTTATGGTGCTCCATAGCACTTTCAATCATCTCCACAATCGCCGGATAGGAAATCTCTCTCTCCAAAAATTTTGCCACCGCATACTCGTTGGCAGCATTAAACACCGTAGGCAGAGAGCCTCCCCGCCTTCCCGCCTTGTAGGCCAGTTTAAGCCCCCCAAACACCTCCCTGTCCGGTACCTCAAAGGAGATGCTTTTAAGCTTCGTAAAGTCCAGGCGCTCTCCCGGCAGAAATCTTCTCTCCGGATAATAAAGAGCATACTGAATGGGCAGCTTCATGTCCGGCGCCCCAAGCTGGGCCATAACCGCCCCGTCCTCAAACTCCACCATGGAATGAATCACGCTCTGTGGCTGGATCACCACCTGAACCTGATCCATGGAAACACCAAACAGCCACTTAGCCTCCATCACCTCCAGGCCCTTGTTCACCATGGTTGAGGAATCAATGGTAATCTTCCTTCCCATGGTCCAGTTGGGATGCTTTAAGGCATCCTCCACCTGAACCTTATTAAGCTGTTCTTTGGTCCATCCCCGAAACGGTCCTCCGGAAGCTGTCAAAAGAAGCTTGTGGACCGCCCTTTTATCCTCCCCGTTGAGACACTGAAAAATAGCGCTGTGCTCACTGTCTACCGGCAGAATCCGCACATTTTTCTCCTTTGCCAACGGCATAATAATATGCCCGGCCGTCACCAAAGTCTCTTTGTTGGCCAGAGCAATATCCTTTCCCGCCTCCATGGCCGCAATGGTGGGCCGAATCCCGATCATTCCCACAATGGCTGTCACTAAAAGCTCCGCCTCCGGCTCCGTGGCCACCTCCAAAAGCCCCTCCATACCGGCAGTGATCCGCACATCCAGATCCGCTGTCCGCCCTTTAAGCTCTCTTGCCTTCTTCTCATCTCCCATGCAGGCAAGCGCCGGACGGAACTTTCGTATCTGCTGCTCCATCCGCTCCACATTCCCCCCTGCTGCCAGGGCCGTCACCTGAATATCGCCGTTTTGCTCCACCACCTCAAGGGTCTGCGTTCCGATGGAGCCAGTGGAACCAAGTATCGCTATTTTTCTCACAATTTTTCCTCCCGTATTTCTGCCAGACATAATCCCAGTCTCTCAAATCCGCGCCACAAAGAAATCCCGAAAATGACCCGATCATCCACTTTTCAAAGCCGTCTGTCTCTCTGCGCTGCCCCAAGAGCCGGCCGCCACATGGTCACCGCAAAAACGTCACCGCAAAATAGATGGCCGGCGCCGTAAAAAGCATGCTGTCAAACCGGTCCAATATCCCTCCGTGTCCCGGAATCAGGTGTCCGTAATCCTTGATATCATGATTTCTCTTGATGGCTGAGGCTGCCAGATCCCCCACCTGGGAAATCACCGCCCCTATGGCGCAGGCAAGGGCGCAGGCCACCCGGGGATTGCCCACCTCCATCATCCGGCTCCCGTAGATGCAGGCAAAAATATATCCCAAAAGAGCAGCCCCGGCCACGCCTCCCACAGCACCCTCGATAGTTTTCTTGGGACTTAAGACCGGCACCAGCTTATGTTTTCCAAACATCATCCCCGCACAGTAGGCGCAGGTATCACACCCCCAGGAGCTGAAAAATATCAGCCAGACCAGGTAGATGCCGTCTGCCATAGCCCGCACCTGATATAGATAGGAAAGCATAACAGCCGCGTAAAACACGCCGAAGAAGGCCACAGTCACCTCCTCCGTGCGGTATTTGGGAAAGGTAAACACATAGATGCCCATAAGAACCATCAAAGCCGCAATGGCCATGAGAATCACGTACTGCTGTCCGTCATACCACACCAGTCCATAATAGGCCGCCGCTGTCATATAGCCCACAATCCCCAAAGGATTCTTCTCAATCTTCATCACCCGGTACAGCTCAAACAGGCCCACCAGAGAGATCATCCCTGCCGTCAGATAAAGAAGCAGTCCGCCTCTCCCCACAATCATGATGGCAAGAACCACCAAAATTATACCACTAACCAGACGTTTTCCAAACATTCCGGTCCCTCCCTTCCCTGCGTGACTCTGTATGTTACCGTTCACATACGTTCACAGCAACCTCTGTATTACTTAACTCCCCCAAATCTCCGCTCCCGTTTATTATACGCAAGGATTGCCTTTTCCAATTCCTCCTGATTAAAATCCGGCCAGAGACAATCGGTCACATAAATCTCTGTGTAGGCCAGCTGCCACAAAAGGTAGTTGGAAAGACGGATCTCCCCGCTGGTGCGGATCAAAAGATCCGGATCCGGCATACCTGCCGTGTCCAGATAGGAGGCCACCGTCTCCTCTTTGATTTCCTCTGAGCAAAGTCTCCCGGCGGCACAGTCCGATGCTATACGGCGCACGGCCCGGGTCAGCTCGTCCCGACCGCCGTAATTGACGGCAATCACAAAGGTCAGCCCTGTATTTGTTTTCGTTTCTCTCTCCAGACGGTTGATTCCCTCAATAATATCCGCGTCAAACCGGGTTCTGTCCCCGATCATACACACCCGAACATTGTTAGAGGAGGCGATCTTTAAAAGACGGACCATGTAGTAGCGGAACAGCTGCATCAGAGCTCCCACCTCCTCCGATGACCGCTTCCAGTTCTCCGTGGAAAATCCGTACACAGTCAGGTACTCAATCCCCGCCCTGGCCGCCAGTTCAACGGTCTTTTCCACTGTCACACAGCCCTCCTTGTGACCCATGGTCCGGGGCAGCCCCCGCTTTTTTGCCCACCGGCCATTGCCGTCCAAAATAATCGCCACATGTTTTGGAATAACCATCCCACTCTGATTTTCTCCCATCGTATATCCTCCCTTATAGCAATGACTGCCTTCATGTGCCTTTTCCCCTATGTCAGCCGGATGAAGGGCTCGTACAGGACACGGATATATAACAGTGGGACAGAAGATAATCCCCTGTCCCCCCTTGTCTCCTATTGTCTGTCTCCCGCCACGCGGCCGGATTTGTGCCACTACTCAGACCGTCATGATCTCCTTCGTCTTGTTCTCCACAGCCGCGTCAATCTTTTCGATCATCTTGTCGGTAATCTTCTGAATCTTCTCCGTGCCCAGCTTCAAATCATCCTCTGACATCTCCCCCGACTTCTCCATCTTCTTGAAGGTCTCATTGGCATCCCGGCGGATGTTGCGGACCGCCACTTTGGTATTCTCGCCCCGCTTCTTCACATCCTTGGCCAGATCCTTTCTGCGCTCCTCCGTCAGCTCCGGAAACACCAGACGGATCACATTGCCGTCATTGGTGGGATGAATTCCCAGATCCGACATGTTGATAGCCTTCTCAATGGCCTTTAAAAGGCTCTTCTCCCAGGGCTGAATCACAATCATCCTGGCCTCCGGAATGTTGATATTGCCCACCTGCTGAATCGGTGTGGGCGTCCCGTAGTAATCCACTTTAATCTTGTCCAGCACGTGCGGATTGGCGCGTCCGGCACGGATGGTGGCATAATCGCTAAGCAGCACATCCAGAGACTTATTCATCTTGTCCTCAAACATTCTTAACTGTTCCTGCATATTCCCCTCCTGTTATCGCACGGTCACTATCGTACCATTTATTTTTCCCTGCATTGCATTGGCAATGCTGTCCTTCTCGTTCAAGTCAAATACCGCCATGGGCATCTTGTGCTCCAGACACATGATGGAGGCCGTCAGATCCACCACCGCCAGCTTTTTGTCAATAACCTCCTGAATAGAGATGGTGTCATACCGCTTAGCCTCAGGATTCTTCGCCGGGTCGCTGTCATAGACGCCGTCAATGGACTTGGCTAAGAGAATACAGTCCGCCTCCATCTCCACCGCCCGCAGGGTGATGCCCGTGTCTGTGGAGAAATACGGATGGCCCGTACCTCCTGCAAAAAACACCACCATACCCTTCTCAAAATACTTGTTGGCCCTATCCTTTGAAAACAGCTTGGTCATGGTTCCGCACTCAAAGGGGGTGAGAATCTGTGTCATCATCCCTGCATTGCGGAAAATCTCAGACACATAAATACAATTCATCACTGTTGCCAGCATACCGATCTGATCCGCCTTGGTCCGGTCAATGGCCTCGCTGGCGCGTCCTCTCCAGAAATTGCCCCCGCCAATCACAATCCCTACCTGAACTCCCGCATCTACGGAAAGCTTTACCTGCCTGGCCACCTCTTTTACCGTATCCTCGTCAAAACCGGTTTTTTTGGGGCCCGCCAGGGCTTCGCCGCTTAGCTTTAAAAATACACGCTTTCTGTTCATATATGCTTTCTCCTGTCGTGTTTCACTCTGTGGATATCATATCACATTCGAAGGATTTTGAAAAGAGTAACCGAACGATAACTTTTTTTCAGTACCCTTGTTGGTTACCGTTCATACAAGCCCCTCCGGCCCCCAGCTAAGGAATTGTATTTTTGCAAAAATTCCAGGCTCTGCCCCCTCCACGCACAGAGCTGCCTGATATCCGGGAAGAGAAAATTCCTTAAAACCATATGGCTTTCCCTCTCCCGCCTGTTTTACCTGCACCGGAGGGCCAAGGAAAATGGCAAAATCATTGAGCGGCATACGGATTCCCTTTCCCGTAACCTTCAAAAAGCTTTCCTTTAAGGTCCAGAATCGGTAAAACATCCGGGCCCTCTTGCATTCCTCAGTCTGTTCCTCCAGCGCCCTTATCTCCTCCGGGGCAAAAAAACGCCGGACAATCCGATAGTCCGGCTTTCCCTCCTGCTCCACATCACAGCCCACCTGCCGGTCTGCGAAAGCAGCCATAGCCATGGCGCCGGAATGGGACAGATTGAAATGGATATCCGGATAATCCTTCAAATAAGGCTTTTCATCGGCCCCATAAGCCATAGCCACTTCCCTCTCCCTAAGCCCGTGCCTGCCCAGTCCATAGTCCAGCAAAAGTCCGGCACCTAAAGACAGCGCCTTGCCCTTGGGATACCGGAACCTTTGTATTTTTTCCTGCCGCTTCTCCGAAAGAGAGGCGTACAAGAGATCAACTGCCGGATCCTTCTCCTCCCATGCCTTCAAAAGAGGCGCCGTGTCCAGCATATATACTTTTACTGTCATTTTTTGCCATTCCTTTCCAAGGCAAAACAAGCCGTGAAAGCTTTGTCAAATTGTTACTGTTCACGGAGGGCATCTTCCAGCAAATCAATCTGGCACATTTTCATGGTCTTTAGCGCCGCCTTGTGGCTCTCCTTGGTAACGCCGGCACAGCATGACGGGTCCACCTTGATCACCGTCCCCGGAAGCTTTGCCCGGAGAAGAAGAGCATTGCTGACCACGCAGATATCCGTACAGAGCCCAGCCAGCTCAATCTCCATCTCATCTCTCAGACTGAGCCGGTACATCTCCTCTGCCAGCTCCTCCGAACCGAAGGTGTATTTGTCAAAAATCCGGGCTTTAGGCATGGCGGCGGCCACCCTTTCGTCAATCTGCCACCCGTCCGTTTCCTTGACACAGTGAACCACCGGAAGCTTTTTCCCCTCCAAGGTATCCTGATAGTTGGCAAAATGGGTATCCCTGGTGGCGTAAATGTGATCCGGCTTATATTCACCGATCCGCTTGATCACCTGCGGCACAATCCCCTGGGCCATCTCACTGCCCAGAGCCCCGTCTATAAAATCCTTCTGCATATCGATTACTACCAGATATCTCTCCATCCTTCTCCTCCTTTCAAGGCTATATTATTGATATACCGGCTCTCCCTTTCGACAGACAAATGTCTGCCTCAGAAGTCTCCCTTTACATAATCCTCCGCCGGCTATCTTCCCTGCAAACAGAAATCTTACTCTGTCTCCCTTCAAATCAGGGGATCGGCAACAAACCGCTCCGTCACCTCACGTTGCTTCCCGCAGCTTAACCTTCCCTCCGGGCAGCTTCCCGTCACATAGCAGCTGGGACCGAAACGGCCAAACAGCCGGGGGCAGGACTTTCGCAACAGCTTCAGCATTTCAATGGAAATCTTCTGAACCTCCCACTGAGCCCTGTTGCAGGCTCTCAGCTGAATAAAATGCTTCAGCTCCCTTCCATTGATCGTTGTCATAACATCCATTACATTGCCGCTTAAGGCATAATAATAGCTGTATTTTCTCAAAACAGGATTCCCCGCCATCTCCTTTACCATAATATTTGAAGCTTCCAAAGTACTCTTGTAAAGCTCAAACAATCGTTCATCCCTCTTTATGGTGTCCGGGAGAATATACCGGCTGTGATTAATCCCCTGTATGGAAGGAATAATCACCGACTGCATCCGATGGCGGACAATGTGGGTGATCCCGGACAGAGTAATATCCGAGATCAAAAATGAGTAGGACAGCTGCTCTAACTCCCTTGGACGATCCGAACTTAAGATCTGGTCAATCACAGAAGCCCCGGCCTTTTCCTTCCCCGCGTACCGGGGATGCTGCGCCCTGAAAGCCGTCTCCAAAAGCTTCAAAGGATCCAACGGCCCGCTTAACAGGCTTACGGCCCCGGCCTGCCCGCTGTCCACCAGGGATACCAAATCTTCGGCCAAAACCTCTACGGCAGAGGCAGTGTCGTCTGCCCTATCCCTTTTCTCAAAAGGCGCCCTCTCCTCCATCGCCAAGCTTTCAAGCTCATCCAGGACACAGGGACAAACCTTTCTTATCTGCTCCTCAATCTGGTCCGCCAAATCTAAAAGCTCAGGTATCTGCCGTCCCCGGCCGCCGCGGATGTCTCTCACCACATGAATCAGCTCACGGGCATTGAGCGTACAATAAAAATTGCTGTGAAAAGCATAGGGGAGTAAAAACCGGGCATCCTCCTTCGGAATCCCCCCGTCCAGCATAACCCGGTAAGCCTCAAAAAGTCTGTCCATATAAGAACAGTACCGGCACCGATCCTCCCCTTTAAGCTCCTCAGGTATATGATACCCCAGACCGCCAAAATCCACATACCTCCTGGACTTGACCGTAAAGGATGCCAGCCGGTATTCTATAAAGTACTGCTCCACAAAAACCGATACGTTTCTGAGGGCAAAGGTAAAAACCATATGCTCAATGATAGACTTGTGGCCGGATGCCAAAACCTTTCGGATCAAGCCTTCGTTTTTCTCATTTCCCCTTGCCTTCTCAAATATCTCAACAGCATCTCCCTGGGTGGTCGAGATCCGCGCCGCGCTGGCACAGATCTCTGTATTGTTTATATTATAGCTGATCAGCTCAGCCTGTGACCCATTTCCCGCCATAAAGCACCTCATTCCTTCCAGTAATGACAATCCGCCGTCCAATGGCCGCGAATATGTATGCTATAGTATAGCACAAATGCCAAGCCTTGGCAATCCACCGAAAAACACGCTTCATGGCAGAGGCTCATCCAGGTTACTGTTCACATACATTCACAGCAGCCTGCCTAAATCCCCCAATATCCACACAGCTCCTCCGCCATGGCTTTTGCCATCCCGATCCCTGCCAGCTCAAAAACATTTCTCTCATCATACAAAAATTCCCAGGCAGACAGGTCCGGAAAATAGGATTTATTATAAAGATATTCGGTCATTTTTTTATGGAAATACCCCTTTCCGGCGGAATACTTCCCCTGAATCACAATCACCTCCGGGTCAATGGTAAGAATCACATTGCGGATGGCCAGAGAAAACACCCAAGCCACCTTGTCTGTCAGCTCCCGGCCATAGGCATCCCCCTCCTCTGCTGCCTCAAGAATCTCCCTCAGAGTAACCTCCGGCCTCCCTCCCAGCACAGAACCGACCAGCTTTTGAGGCTCTGCTCTCATTTCCTTTAAGATTCGCTCCTCCGCCACCATATTCTCAAAGCAGCCTCTGCTGCCGCACCGGCAGATCTCTGTATCCTGCGGGCAGAGAATCATATGCCCGATCTCCCCGATGAGACTGTTGGTGCTGCTCAAAACCCTTCCATATTTCATCAGACATCCAGAGATTCCCCGATGGGTAAAGATGGTAAAAACCTTCTTTGTTTCCAATTCTCTGTGGAAATAAAGCTCTGCCCTTCCCGCTGCCCTTGCCACATTTTCCACCATCACGATCAGTTCGGGAAATACTTCCTCAAACATCTGTTTGACAGGCAGTTCATTGCCCCACCTGGGGTAGGAGAGAATATGGCGCAAGGTCCCTGTCTCCTGATCCACCATCCCACTGGTCCCAATACACAGTCCACAGATCTTTTCCTCCAAGACCCCGGAATCAGCCACTGCCTGCCGGTAGCAGTTCCTGCTGACAGCGACTAGCTCTTCCGGATCGGAATCAAGGGCAAGCCCGGCTTTTGCCCGCCCCCGTTCCTTTAGCTTTAAATCCAGTATGACTACAGACAGCCAGCCAATTCCGATATTGAGATACGCCAGAAAACGATACTCCTCATGAAAGGCAAAAACCTCCGGCCGCTTTCCGCCAATCTCCGTGGAACTTCCTTTGCCTGTACAGAGAAGAATCCCCTTCTCCACAAAATCCATCACCGCCTTCCGGACGGTTGCTCTGCTGATTCCTGTGTACTCGGAAACCTCGGCCAAAGACCACTCCTGCTTCTCGGATTTTTGAAAAACCCCCAAAATCTCATTTCTGTTTTTTCGTTTCAGATCCCTGGGTAACGCGGCCTTTTTCTGCATATGGATTTACTCGCTCCTTTTGTTTTTATGACAACTCAGACACTCCAAACCATTCTTTCATTTCCCAATGCTTTCATCAATGCTCTCCGCCAAAAACAGCAATGTTCTCATCAGATGAAACGGATCCTTCACCGGAAGGCGCCCGCCTACCACTCCTGTCACCGGATTTCCCTTCCGGTCCCGAATCTGAATCCACTCCCCTGTCTCCTTATCCGGATTAGGAAATGTGCGAAAAGCAAACTGATGATATTTCTCATACTCCTCAAAGCCATCCTCGTCTTTGTAATAGAGATATCCCAGCAGATTGGCATACATGGCTTCCAGCTGAGGCCACCACATTTTATTGTCCCAGTCTCTCACCACTCCCTCAGCCAAGGCGCTCTCTATCTCCCATCGCTCTCCCCGGGGCATCCCGCCTTCCTTATCCAGGTAGTAAAACATGCCGCCATACTGCTCATCCCAGGCTAAGGCATTCATGGATTTGATGATTTTCCAGGCTCTTTCCTCCATTCCTTCAAAACCAAAATATCTGGATGCCTGAATCAAAAACCACATACACTCCACTGTATGCCCCGGATGGATATGTCTGCCATAAAGGCTCTCCATTGTCTGAAAATTCTCGTCCAGACACTCGTAGAGAAGCCGGTCATCCGCCATAAAATACATACTCTCCATCCCGGCCCCATACCAAAATATCTCTTTACAGCCAAACGCCTCCTGTTTCAGTCCCAAAGCGTGGCAGGCCTGGGCCAGCTCCTGGGCCGTATTGATCAGAATCATATAAGGCGCCTGACTGTTCCAGCCCTTTGGCAAAACATCCGGTGCTGTGCGAAAAGAGTGGTTTTGCAGCTTTTCCCTGGCCCCCTTTAACAGCCGGAAAGCCTTTTTCACCCTTCCTTCATCCCCGGCAAGCAGTCCCGCCGCCCCGATTCCCATGGCCACAAAGCAGTCGGAAAAAGAGCTGGCACAAATCTCATTCTCCGGTCCTGTCCGGCAGGGTTCATTTCTCTCATTCAGCACATAAGCGGCACCCTGGTTCTCTATCAGACAATAATTTTCCAAAAAATCACATCCCCACAGGGCCCTTTCTCTGCAGGCATTCCTTACCTCCTCGGGCATTTTCAGGGAGGAGGCCAGGGCCAGCCTGGCATACAACCAAACACATCTTCCCTGGGACCACACATACTTGTCCCTTGACACCAGCCGGTCGCCAAGAACATTATAACAAGTATAAAACCCCCCGTTCTCTCTGTCAATCTTATTCAGCCAATAAGGAAGAATCTCCTCCACCAAGGTTTTGCTGTAAAACTCCTTTCGTTGCAAAAGCAGCTGTTCTTTTTGGTCCATGTCTCCTCCCTTTTTTCACTGCAGCTCCTGATACAAATCCAGAGCATCCTCCATGACAGAGAACATCACATATTCCCCGGTATCCACCTTGTCCGTGATTCTTCCGGAATCAATAAACACCTGCTGCTGGCTCTCATAGCAGCTCTTTAAGGATCCGTCATCCAGACTGTTCCGGATATCCGTAAGTAGGAAATAATCCGTATCTACAAATTCCCTTCCATCTTTGATAAGAT
>CAJUHR010000049.1 GCA_910586255.1 uncultured Lachnospiraceae bacterium
AGCACCGTAAATCTGATTACAGGGTTCGCGAAGCGGTTCCTGTAATATAGCTTATGAGAAGCTGCAAAGCAGCTTCTTAATAAAAAAGCACACCACTTTCGAGTTGCTAATCCAATTGCATATTACTTTAAAAATAAGATATATCCAAATTTTAATTTTCCATAAAAATGTTTCACGTGAAACATTTATTAAGTATAACAGATGAGATAACCCTTGGACTGTTGCATTTAATCAAACTTATTGCACTAACCACTTGATTGCTATTAATAAATTATAAAGGAGAACCAAAATTATGATCAAATTCAATCACTTCAACTTCAACGTGCTGGATCTGGAAAAAAGTTTAAAATTCTACAAAGACGCCCTTGATCTGGAACCTGTGCGTGAAAAAACCGCCTCTGATGATTCTTTTAAATTGGTCTATTTAGGTGATAAAATCAGTGATTTCACGTTAGAGCTAACTTGGCTCCGGGACCGCAGAGAACCATATAATCTTGGAGAATGTGAGTTTCATCTTGCATTTGTGTCAGATGATTTTGACAATCTTCACAAAAAGCATAAGGAACAGGGCATTATATGTTTTGAGAATGAATCCATGGGAATCTATTTTATATCTGACCCGGATGGATACTGGATTGAAATCGTTCCTCAAAGATAAATTTCATATAATAAAAGAGGGATAAGGAAGACCAAAAATGGGCTGCCTTTTCCCTTTTTCTATAGATTAAAAATCTATTCACTTTTTCTCCACAAAAAACATCCTTCATCATGAGAATAAATAACACCAATCGCCTGTAAATAAGCATAAATAATTGTTGTACCTACAAACTTCATCCCTCTCCTTTTTAAATCAGAGGATATCTGGTCTGACAATTGAGAACTAGTCTTATCATTTTCATAAATAATTTTTCTGTCTGTAAAGCTCCATATGTAATCTGAAAAGCTTCCAAATTCCTTTTGAATCAAACGAAAAATATTTGCATTATTAACAGACGCCCAAATTTTTCTTCTATTTCTAATAATATTCTTATTATTCAGCAGCTCTTCTATCTTATCCTCCTTATAATCACAAACCTTTTCTAATTGAAAATTATCAAATGCACTCCTGAAATATTCTCTTTTATTGAGAACACACTCCCAGGATAATCCTGCCTGAAAGCTTTCCAATATTAACAATTCAAACAAAGCAGAATCCCTATATTCCGGTATTCCCCATTCAAAATCATGATATTTCACATATTCGGGGTTATTCATATTACACCATCTGCACCTGCACTTTTCATCAATCCTATCACACATATTTTTAACCAATCTTCCTCTTTTCCTAAATGGGTTCCTTTTTAGGCAACCCTGCCTTGCGAGGATATTTTTTATCTGTTTTTATCCTCTTGCGAATCACAACAAGCTCTCTTTTTGCATCGGTTCCTGACAATACAAACTGCTCAACCTTTTCAATATTTCCGCCAAGAATCTTTATGGCCTCTTTTCCCTTCTCCATCTCTTCTTCAAATTTTCCGGATTTATAAGCCACAAACATTCCGCCAAGCTTTACAAAGGGGATACAATACTCTGCCAGAGTAGCTGTATTAGCTACTGCTCTTGACACACAAATATCAAAGCTTTCTCGATAATTCTTATTTTTTCCGTAGTCTTCCGCTCTCCCGTGAATTGTAGCAATATCCTTTAAATCAAGTTCGGTAATAACCTCATTTAAAAATCTAATCCGCTTATTTAAAGAATCCAAAAGAACTACTGAAATTTTGGGAAATACAATTTTCAACGGTATTCCAGGAAATCCTGCCCCGGTTCCCACATCAATCATGGAAAGCTTTTTTTCGTCCAATTGAACCACCTTCACCAAAGAAAGACTATCTACAAAATGCTTATTCACTACATCTTCCATTTCGGTGATTGATGTCAGATTCATAACCTGATTCCACTCATTTAAAAGCTTATAATACTTATAAAACTGATCATATTGCCTGTCCGACAAAGTGATTCCCAACTCTTCTGCTCCAAAAGTCATTTTATCAACAAAGATTTTTTCCATACTCACTTCTCCGCATTTGTTCCAAATAAACCAGCAACACAGAAATATCCGCCGGAGATACGCCGGAAATTCTGGATGCCTGTCCTATAGATGCAGGCTTATACAAATTTAGCTTCTGAACAGCCTCTTTTCTTAAGCTTCCCACAAGACTATAATCAAAATCCACATCCAATTTTTTGCTCTCTAGCTTTTTAAACTGGGCTACCTGTTGTTTTTGTCTTCTCAAATATCCTTCATATTTTATACTTATGTCAACTTGCTCTGCTACATCGTCCGATATTTCCGGGCGTCCGTCATCTATTTCACTTAACATAAAGTAATTCAATTCCGGGCGGCGAATAAGCTCTGCTAAAGTAGCTCCTGTTTTCAACAGGGTACTTCCATGATTTTCCAAAAATTTCTGGACCCTTGGATTAGCGCCCACAGGCGTCTTTTCTGTCCTCTTTATCTCCTCCTCAATAATACGCTCCTTTTTCTTTACCCTTTCTAAAATTTCATCACTTACAAGCCCCATTTTATGACCAATCGCGCTTAATCTTAGATCTGCATTATCCTGACGAAGAAGAAGGCGATATTCTGCACGGGAAGTCATCATCCGATAAGGCTCATGATTTTCCTTTGTAACCAAATCATCAATCAATACACCTATATATGCCTGGGACCGGTCCAATACAAAGGCCTCTCTCCCAAGCACCTTCATAGCAGCATTAACCCCTGCCATAAATCCCTGTACAGCTGCCTCCTCATACCCAGAGCTGCCATTAAACTGCCCTCCACTAAATAATCCTTTTACTGCCTTGAATTCAAGAGTTGACTTTAACTGCCTGGAATTGATACAATCATATTCAATGGCATAGGCGTTTCTCACAATTTTTACATTTTCCAAACCTGGAACTGTCCGGTACATTCGATATTGAACATCCTCCGGCAGAGAGCTGGACATTCCACTTAAGTACATCTCATTTGTATACAATCCCTCCGGCTCAATAAAAACCTGATGACGTTCCTTTTCCGGAAATTTTACCACCTTATCTTCAATAGACGGACAGTATCTGGGGCCTGTTCCCTCTATCACTCCCGAAAACAGTGGCGACCGTTCCAAATTTTCCCGAATTATCCGGTGAGTTTCCTCGTTTGTATAGGTAAGCCAGCAGGAAACCTGTTCTTTCTGTACATCAGAAGGATCCGTAGAAAAAGAAAAAGGAACTACCCTTTCATCTCCAAACTGCTCTTCCATTTTAGAAAAATCAATACTTCTTTTATCCACTCTGGCCGGTGTCCCTGTCTTGAACCGAAACATCTCTATTCCGTTTGACTTCAAAGAATCTGTCAGATAATTTGCCGCCTGCAGTCCATTAGGTCCTGTAGAATTACTCACATCTCCATAAATACAGCGGGCTCTCAGATAAGTACCGGTAGCCAACACCACTGACTGTGCATGATACATTGCTCCCGAAGAGGTTTTCACTCCCATAATCCGGCCATTTTTCACCACAATCTCCGACACCTCCGCCTGACGTATAGTAAGATGATCTGTATTTTCCAAAGTTCTCCTCATCTCACGGCTATAGCTCTGCTTATCTGCCTGTGCCCTCAGGGAATGTACTGCCGGTCCTTTAGATTCATTCAGCATTTTTGACTGTATAAAGGTTTTATCAATATTTTTCCCCATCTCACCGCCTAAAGCATCCAACTCGCGTACCAGATGTCCCTTAGAGCTTCCTCCTATGTTTGGATTGCATGGCATTAATGCAATACTGTCAATGCTTACAGTAAAAACAATTGTCTCCAGTCCCAACCTGGCACAGGCAAGAGCCGCCTCACATCCGGCATGGCCCGCCCCCACTACCACAATATCATAACTTTCTTCCAAATAAGGCATCCTTATCTTCCCTTTCATCTATTTTCCCATACAAAATCTTCCGAAAATCTCATTTACCAGATCATCCTCCACCGACTCTCCAATAATGGTTCCTAATCTTTCATAGGCATCCATCAGATCAATGGTCAATAAATCCTCAGGAACCTGATCCACGATTCCCTTCATCACCATACCAAGACTTTTAAAAGCATCCTCAAAAGCCGCCTTATGACGAACATTGGTAATCACTACCTCATCATTAAAATCAAGCTTTCCCTCAAAAAACATAGAAGAAACCACCTTTTCCAGCTGCCCGATTCCCGTCTCCTCCCTGGCTGAAACAGATATCACCTCATGTCCTGTCCTTTTTTTTAAATCATCCCTGTCAATTACCAGATCCAAATCTGTCTTATTTAAAAGAACCACTGCTCTCCTGTCCCGAATCATCTCAATAATCTCATAATCATTTTCATCCAGAGGACAGGCTCCATCCACCACATAAATAATTAAATCTGCCGCCTCTGCCGCCTCTCTCGCCCGGGACACACCTATTTTCTCCACCACATCCTCTGTATCCCGGATTCCTGCCGTATCTACCAAGCGCAAAAAAACATCACCAAACCGAATCTGTTCCTCCAAAATATCTCTGGTAGTTCCTGCCACATTAGTAACAATAGAGCGTTCTTCTCCCACAAGTACATTCATGAGAGAAGACTTTCCTGCATTTGGCTTTCCCAGAATTACAGTCCGGATTCCTTCTGAAATCACCTTTCCATTGTCCGAAGAACGAATCAATTGCTCCATATCTCCCATTATCGGCCTCAAAGCATTTTTTAAAATTTCTCCATATCCATCAAGAGAAATATGTTCCGGATCATCCAGAGCTGATTCTATATAAGCTGTATGATACAAGAGAATCTTCCGAATCTCCTTCACCTTCCGGGAAACTGAACCCCTTAACTGATTTAAGGAACTTTTCATGGCATAATCATTTTGAGCAGAAATAACATCCATCACAGCCTCAGCCTGAGAAAGGTCCAGACGCCCGTTCAAAAAAGCCCTTTTCGTAAATTCTCCCGGCTCTGCCGGCACAGCTCCATAACGAATCACAGTCTCAAGAATTCTTTTTAAGATCCACACACCGCCATGACAATCAATCTCCACCGTGTCTTCCCCTGTATAGCTATGAGGTCCTCGCATTACCACCACCAGAACCTCATCCAACATAATATCCTCATCCTGAATCACGCCGTAATGCACGGTATGGGAGGCAACGTTTTTCAGTCTTTTTCCTTTATTTTTACTTTTAAATATCTGATCTACAACCGAAATTGCCTGACTTCCGCTGACTCTCACAATTCCGATTCCGGAACTGCTGACAGCAGTAGCTATAGCTGCTATTGTATCAGTCCTTTTTCCAGCTTCCATCCATGTCCTCCAAACCTGTCTTTAATAACATTAGGAAAATATCCGACAAAAGATCCTCTCTTCTGCCGGATACCATATACTTTTTATTCAAAGCCCTCTTCTATTTTTTCAACAACCGGCTTTTCCATCTGTTTTTCTCGATCACGGGATTCTCTGTTTTCACGGTTATCCCGTCTTTGATACCGATCTCTCTTGCCATAGCCGTCTCTCTTAAGAGAAATGACCACATGTCGATAGGGATCCTCTCCCTCACTTCTTGTCACCACATACCGGTCATTCTGAAGAGCCGAATGAATAATTCGTCTCTCATAAGGATTCATTGGCTCTAAGGATACAGGCTTTTTGGTTCTCTTTACCTTATAAGAAATATTTCTTGCAAGAGTTTCCAATGTTTCTTTCCGTCTCTCTCGATAATTCTCTGTATCCAATTTAACGCGAAGATATCCTTCCGTTTCCTTATTTACCACAAGACTTACAAGATATTGAAGAGAATCCAAAGTCTGTCCGCGTTTTCCTATTAGGATTCCCATATCATCTCCGCTCATCATTACCTGAAGCTCGCCTTCCTCAGCATCAACGGATGTCTCTACTAAAACCTGCATACCCATAGCTCCAAAGACCTGCTCCAAAAATTCCTTTGCCTTTCTCTGAACCACAGCTTCATCCATCTTCACTTCCGGCTTTACTTTCGGCTCCTTTTCCTGTTTTTCCAGGAGAATCTCACTCATCCGCCTCTCCCGATTATCAGGCCGGCTTCCTTCCCTCTTATTAAATTTCTTTTTATCATATTCCTTCTGATCCGAATATTTTTTTCTGGGCTTTTCTCCAATCTTATCATCATTCTTTAAGGCTTCCCTGCTTTGGTCCGGCCCCTGGGCAGACTGATTTATCTTTTCCGAAGTCCTCTCCAAAGGCTTTTGAGGATGCTCAGCCCTTTTTTGCTCTTCAGACTCTCTCTTTGATTTTGCAGCCTTTTCCGCTTCTGCTTTTGCCTTTGCAGCTTTTTCTGCTTCTTCCCTGGCCTTTTCCTCCTGGGCTTTGGCTGCCTTCTCTGCAGCTGCTTTTGCAGCCTTTTCTGCTTTTTCCTTCTCGTCTTTCTTTTTCTTTGCTTCCTTTTCTTCCTCTTCCCCCATAACACGGGCACGAATTACACAAGGCTTTCCACCAAAAATACCCAGAAATCCGGTGCTTTCTTTCTGAACTACTTCATAGTATAAATGCTCGCTGGTGGTTCTCAGCTCTAACAATGCTTTTGTAATCGCCTCATCCAGAGTCTTTGCAGAAATAGTAATCATATCCATCCCATTATACCCCCTCTCTATTTATTATGCTTTTCATTGTATTTAGCGACCATGGCAGCCTTAGCCGCAAGGCTTCCGGGCTTTGCATCCTTATTATAATACTCGTTGGATTCTTTTACTTGCTGCTTGGTTTTTTCCAGCTTCTCATTGCGGGCCTGCTCCTCACGCTGCTGAGCCGCCTGAATGTTCTTGGCATTGACCATGGCATTCTGAGAAATCTTTTGTGGAGGAAGTCCCTTCTTTGCCCTCTTTGCGTTGGCCTTTTCCAGATTCTTCTTTATCATCTCATCCATATCCACCTTAGACAGATATGCATTGACAATTAGCTGCTGGATAATCTGGAACACACTGCTGGCAACCCAATAGATACCGATTGCAGCCGGAAATGTAAAGCAGAAAAATACAGACATAAGGGGCATCATCACATTCATCTGCTTCATCATCTGAGCACTGGTGCTGTTCTCATCCTGCTGAGGCTGATTTGACATCATCAGCTTGGCACTAAACCACTGGCTAAGTCCCGCCAGAATCGGAATCAGCCATGCTGCGTTAGGGGACATTCCCTGCCATGGGTTTGTGGAAAGATTGATACCCAAAAAGGAATTCATCTTCTCAATGGCCAAAGAATTTTCCGCAATTACGGAAGCTGCTGACGGAAATTGATTACCCAATTCAATCCACTGCTCCGGATTCAGCTTATACAGAATATCCACCATCTTATTTCCGAGAGCATCCCCAGTCACTCCCACCAAATCACCGATATTAGTCACGCCAGTCAGGGGTATATTGTGATCCGTGGCAAACTTAAGCAGAGCAGCCCCAGCCCCTTCCTGTAAATCTGAGGCATTGGCCACATTGGTGATAGCATAAACTACCTGCATAAAATAAACCTTTACGGAGCTTACGTATGCAGGAATATTATAGATAACCCGATACAAAGCCAAAAGAATGGGAAGCTGTATTATAAGCTGCAAACATCCGCCAGTCATGGAAGTACCATACTTCTCATAAACTGCCTTTGTCTCCACATTCATTTTCATCATAGAATCATTGTCTGTCTTACCCTTATACTTATTCTGAATAGCCTGAAGCTCCGGCTGCATAACCGTCATCAGCTTGGAAGATTTCTGCTGCTTAATGGTCAGCGGAAACATCAGAACCTTTACTACCAAAGTAAACAAAATAATACACAGCCCTATATTAAGTACCCCCATAGAGCTGGTAAATCGAAAAAGCAGATCCATAATCACTCCCAGAATCTGGGAAACCGGTCCTAGAATCATACCCCCGGTTTTTGTCAATACTAAGTAATCCAATCTGTTACCTCCTCATACGTTACGGAACTGGGTCATAACCGCCTTCTGCCCATGGATGACACCGAAGTATCCTTTTGACAGACAACCATAATCCCTTCACAACACCATACTTTTTCAGTGCCTCAATGGCGTATTGAGAACACGTAGGCGTGTAGATACAGTGAGTCTTCATTTTCAAAGGGGATAAAAAAATCTGATACCCCCGAATCAGAAGAATCAAACATTTTCTGATCATTTTTTCCATTCCACACTCACTTCGATTCCTTCATAATGTTATGCAGTCCGCACAGGTGCAAATATGCACTCTCGATTTTTTTGTAATCCGATACCCCTGCGGCAGCCCGCGCCACCACCACAATGTCCAAACCTGTCGTCAAACAATCTTGATTTAAACGGAAACATTCTCTCACCAGACGGGTCACCCGGTGTCTGACCACACTGTTTCCAACTTTTTTGCTGACAGAGATCCCTATTCTTTGGCCATTTGTCCCTGTTCTTTTTACGTACATTACCAATTCTCTGTTTGCATGGGATCTCCCGGTACGATACACTGCCTGAAAATCCTCTTTTTTCTTTATGCTGGGAAATCTTCTCATTATCAATCTTTCCGAAATACAATCTTTTTTAGAATACTTCCTAATAATCCTGACTTGTAAAAAAAGGCCACAATTTCTTGTGACCTTAATTTGCCAAATCTCATCAGGCGGATAACCTTGCTCTGCCCTTTGCTCTTCTGGAAGCTAACACTTTTCTTCCGCCCGGAGTACTCATTCTCGCACGAAAGCCATGAACCTTTGCCCGCTGTCTCTTTTTCGGCTGGAAAGTCATCTTCATAATATAGCACCTCCTATTCCATTCATTTATCTTTTCTGAATTTTTTTTATTTGACGATTTCAATTTGACATCCTCTCAATTATATAGAAAACAAATTGCTTCGTCAAGCATTTTTCATCAAAAAACCTTTTGTTTGCCTTGTTTACAGCCCTTTCTTGTTGCTAACTGCCTTTTAAGCCCCACAAGCATTGCTTCTCCTACTACCGCTACGATAATCGCCGCTGCAATTGCCTCCGGAATTCCGGAAGCCAAAACCGTGCCCATCACAAGTCCCCACACCGCATCCACCGCCACTGATTTTACAGCTGCATAATCACTGGCTAAAAGCAGATAAATACTTCCCATAACAAATACCGTATTGGTCATAGAACCAATAAATCCTGTGATGGGAAGGGCCAATACACCATGAACATTCAGCTTCTTTAAAAGAATCCAAAACCATCCGGACACTACACCGATCATCACCCTGCATCCCACAGAAATCCATAATGCCTTGATTGCACCGGGAATTCCGCTCATACTCATAAAGGGAGAGAAAGCAAAGGACAATAAAGTAGGCGCCATTGTATTGCTGATCAGAGAACACACACCAAAGGTTGCTCCCAAAATTGCTCCTGCCGCCGGGCCCAAAATAATCGCCCCGATAATAACCGGAATGTGTACAGTTGTTGCCTTAATAATCGGAAGCTGAATCATTCCCAGCGGCGTATTCGCCAACAGGATTACGATTGCCATCATAAGTGCAACACTGGTAAGCCAACGGGTGTCTTTTTTTTCCATATTCATTTTTTTACCTCCTGCTACTGTTCTTAATAAATAAGATACAATGCATAATATTAGCTACAGTGTATATACTATCGGTTTCCCCCTTCCTTGTCAAGTTTTTCCTTTCATTTCTGTTTATTAATCTCTTTATAAGGCCGAGGCTCTGTTTACAATGTGAATAAGTTATCCACAATGTGTGGATAACTTTGTTGATAATTTTCCGAATTTTCTTATCTTTTTACTATTTTCATTGAAAAACCAAAGGTTTTAGTATACAATAGATTTAGATTGGGTTCCTTTGCGTATCCACATAGCAGACCAAAATATCCACAAGAATATCAAATCAGGAGATCAGGAAATGTTAGAAACACTAAAGGCGAAATGGGATGATATCTTACATTATTTAAAAGAAGAACACGATATATCCGATGTTTCATTCAAAACATGGCTGGTTCCCATGCATCTGTATTCTGTAGAACCAGGAAATACTGTCCGGCTTATTGTCCCGGACGCCAATTTTGTCGGCTACATGAAAAAAAAATACAGCTTTCTCCTGAAAATCGCCATAGAAGAGATCACCGGCATCACATGTGAGATTGAATTTATTGTGGAAGACCAGATCAAGGAGGAACCTTCAAAAAGCAACCAGCTTATCCGCGCCAAAGCCAGCAAAATAAGTCAGGAAGCCTTGCAGAACGCCAATTTGAATCCCAAATATACATTCGATACCTTCGTGGTCGGAGCAAACAACAACCTGGCTCATGCTGCTTCTCTTGCCGTTGCGGAATCCCCTGGTGAAATTTACAATCCCTTATTTATCTATGGAGGCGTAGGCTTGGGCAAAACTCACCTGATGCACTCCATTGCTAATTTTATTCTGAAAAACAATCCAAAGGCTAAGATCCTTTATGTTACCTCAGAAAAATTCACCAATGAGCTAATTGACGCTATTCGTAATAAAAACAATATTTCCACCACAGAGTTTCGAGAAAAATATCGAAACAACGATATTCTTCTTATAGATGATATCCAGTTTATCATAGGAAAGGAAAGTACCCAAGAGGAATTTTTCCATACCTTTAACGCTTTATATGAATCAAAAAAGCAGATCATTATTTCCTCAGATAAACCGCCAAAGGATATTGAGACCTTAGAGGAGCGACTCCGATCCCGCTTTGAATGGGGGCTGACTGTAGATATCCAGTCTCCCGACTATGAGACCCGGATGGCGATTCTCAGGAAAAAGGAAGAGCTAGAAGGCTACAATATTGACAACGAGGTAATCAAATACATTGCCACAAATATTAAATCCAACATCCGTGAACTGGAAGGAGCTCTCACCAAGATCGTGGCCTTCTCCAAACTGAATCACCACAAGGAAATCAGCCTCGCCATGGCGGAGGAAGCCTTAAAAGATATCATATCTCCAGGCGGTGTTCAAAAAGTTACCCCGGAGCTTATTATTCAAGTTGTGGCTGACCATTACAATCTGACCACCCTGGATATTTTATCTCAGAAAAGAAGCAAGGATATTGTCTATCCAAGACAAATAGCCATGTATTTGTGCCGCAATATGACAGAGGTTCCCTTACAGGAAATCGGCAAGGCTATGGGAGGAAGAGATCACACTACAATTATTCATGGAATTGAAAAAATTTCCAAGGATATTGAAAAGACACCCACTCTTCAAAACACTGTGGATATCTTAAAGAAAAAACTAAATCCAAAATAGGCCTTATGCCATAAAAAAGTCAGTAAATACAAGGATTTGTCCAGTGAAAAAGTTATTCACATTTTTTTGTGGAAAAGTGGTATATTTTTGTGGATAACTTATTTATACTTTAAGTCATTTCTCAACACACTTGCATTTTGTGGAAAACCTACCTGATTTTCCCTTGAGTTCAGAATGGTTTTCAACATACTTTTTAACATGAGATTTGTCTTTATTTTCAAGGAAAAACTGACTTTTACACAAATTAACAGCCCCTACTACGATTACGGCGAAATTTAATTATTTATATATCTCTGTAAACTGCTTATCAAACGGAAAGGAACTTATCAACATGAAACTGGTATTTCAAAAAGATTTATTGATGAACGGAATCAATATTGTATCAAAGGCAATCCCATCCAAAACAACTATGAATATCTTAGAATGTATTCTGATTGACGCCTCCTCTGATGAGATTCGGCTGACTGGCAATGACATGGAGCTAGGGATTGAGACAAAGGTGGAAGGATCGATCTTAGAGAGGGGCACTATTGCCTTAGAAGCCAAAATCTTTTCCGACATTATCAGAAAGCTGCCGGACAGCGATTCAGATGTCACCATTTCCTCTGACGAAAGATTCAATACCACCATTGAATGTGACAATTCTTTATTTAAAATATTAGGGAGGGATCCTCAGGAATTCAGCTATCTTCCTTTCATTGAAAAGGATCAATATATTTGCCTTTCTCAGTTTTCATTAAAAGAGGCAGTAAGGCAGACGATCTTTTCCATAGCTCCCAATGACAGTAACAAAATGATGGGCGGGGAGTTGGTGGAGGTAAGAGACAACATTTTAAAAATTGTTTCTCTTGACGGACATCGGATCTCAATCCGCAACATTCTTTTAAAGCATAACTATGAGAATCAAAAGGTAATTATTCCCGGAAAAACCCTTTCTGAGGTAAGTAAGATTCTCACAGGAGACAACGAAAAAGAAGTGCTTATTTATTTCAGCAAAAATCATGTACTGTTCGAGTTTGACGATTCAAAGGTGGTATCCCGTTTGATTGAGGGAGAGTACTTTAAGATTGACCATATGCTATCCAATGACTATAAAACCCATGTCAAAATTAATAAGAGAGCCTTCATGGACAATATTGACAGGGCCATGATTATGATTCGGGACAATGACCGCAAGCCAATTATACTGAAAATAGAAGATAATAATGTCAATATGAAAATAAGGTCTTCCTTTGGCTCCATGAATGCGGATGTCGCTTCCCAAAAGACCGGAGACGATATTATGATTGCCTTTAATCCGAAGTTTTTGCTGGATGCCCTCCGTGTTATTGACGATGAGGAAGTGGATATTTATATGCTGAATCCCAAATCTCCATGCTTTATAAAGGATGACGCGGGAAATTATATTTATCTGATTCTTCCGGTGAATTTTATAGCAGAGGACTGATCCTCTATGTTTGAAAGGGAAAATAATGGAAATAATAAAAATAAAGGATGATTACATTAAGCTGGGTCAGGCATTAAAGCTTTCCGGTATGTGTGATTCCGGTGTGGAGGCCAAGCTTGTGATCGGAGATGGTCAGGTGCAGGTCAACGGAAGTGTAAATTTGCAGCGTGGGAAAAAACTTTATCCTGGAGATGTGTTTACTTATGATGGAAGGTCCATTCAGATAGAAGGGTGAGCCATGCTTATTTTAAAGACAGGCAGACTATGATTATTGAATCCATCGAATTAAAAAACTATCGCAATTATGATACCTTACATATACAGTTCAGTCCGGGAACCAATATTTTGTATGGCAACAATGCCCAGGGAAAAACCAATCTTTTGGAAGCAGTCTATGTGTGCTGCGCTTCCAAGTCTCATCGTGGCAGCAAGGATAAGGAATTGATTCGCTTTCATGAGGAGGAATCTCATATTAAGCTGAATATTTGCAGAGAAAATGTACCTTATCGGATAGACATGCATCTGAAAAAGAATAAGGCCAAAGGAATTGCCATCAACGGGATTCCAATTCGCAGGGCAAGTGAGCTGTTTGGGATTGTCAATGTGGTTTTCTTTTCCCCGGAGGATTTAAATCTTATCAAAAACGGACCTTCGGAGAGAAGAAAATTTATTGATTTAGAATTATGTCAACTAAATAAAATGTACGTTCATTCTCTGGTTTCCTATAACAGGATACTGATGCAGCGCAATCGTCTTTTAAAGGATATGGTTTTTAAACCGGAATATGAGGAAACTTTGGATATATGGGACGTACAGCTGGTTAAATACGGAAGAGAAATCATCCAATGCCGTGAGAGCTTTATTACTCAGCTCAATGAGCTGATTGGCAAAATACACAGAAAGCTGTCAGGAGACAAGGAAAACATCAGAATTATCTATGATCCATGTTCTTCCTTTAGTAATCTGGAACAAGATATCGGAAAAAGCCGTTTATCAGACAAAAAGCAAAAAACCACCCTTGTGGGACCTCATCGGGATGATATCGGATTTTATATTGATGATATTGACATCCGAAAATTCGGCTCTCAGGGGCAGCAGAGAACAGCAGCCTTGTCATTAAAGCTGGCAGAGATTGAACTGGTAAAAAAAATGGTAAAGGATTACCCGATTCTTTTGCTGGATGATGTTCTCTCAGAATTGGATGGAGAAAGGCAAAATCATCTTTTGTCTGCTATAAGCAAGATTCAGACCATGATTACCTGTACCGGGCTGGAGGATTTTGTCAGCAACCGTTTTCCCATAGACCGGATTTTTAAGGTGGTAAATGGGACAGTGACACAGGAAAATCATATAGTTTAAGATTAGGAGGAAAAAGCATGAGTGCAGAATACGGAGCGGACCAGATTCAGATTCTCGAAGGACTGGAAGCGGTCCGGAAGCGTCCCGGTATGTATATCGGCAGTACTTCAACCAGAGGACTTCATCATCTGGTATATGAGATCGTGGACAATTCTGTTGATGAAGCGCTGGCAGGATTTTGCGACAGGATTGAGGTGACGATTAATGGTGACAATTCCATTACAGTCACGGACAATGGCAGAGGGATTCCGGTGGGAATCCAGAAAAAAGCCGGGATCCCTGCCGTTGAGGTAGTATTTACTATCCTTCATGCCGGCGGTAAATTCGGCGGAGGAGGATACAAAGTATCCGGCGGCCTTCACGGTGTGGGCGCCTCTGTTGTAAATGCTCTTTCCATATTTTTGGAGGTAAGGATTTATCAGGATGGAAAGATTTACCAGCAACGTTATGAGAGGGGAAAGGTAATGTACCCCTTAAAAGTTGTGGGGGAATGTTCCCAGGATAAACACGGGACAGAGGTGGTATTTTTACCGGATCCCGAGATTTTTGAGGAGACGGTTTACGATTTTCAGATTCTCAGGGTGCGCCTTCAGGAAACAGCGTTTCTCACTAAAAACCTGAAAATTATACTGCGGGATGACAGGGAGGAAAAAAAGGAGAAAACCTTCCACTATGAAGGAGGAATCAAGGAATTTGTCACTTACATGAATAAAGGAAAGTCTGCCATTTATGACAAGGTGGTCTACTGTGAAGGAATCAGGGATAATATTTATGTGGAAGTGGCAATGCAGCATAACGACTCCTACACGGAAAATATTTACAGCTTTGTCAATAATGTCAATACTCCTGAGGGAGGAACTCATCTGGCCGGATTTAAAAATGCTCTCACCAAGACAATCAATGATTATGCCAGGAAAAATAAGCTTTTAAAGGAAAATGAAGAAAATTTGAGCGGTGAGGATATTCGGGAAGGTCTGACTGCTATTATCAGCGTAAAAATCGAGGAACCCCAATTTGAAGGCCAGACAAAGCAGAAATTAGGAAACAGCGAGGCCAGAGGAGCTGTCGATAATGTAGTCAGTGAACAGCTTACCTACTTTTTGGAGCAGAACCCCAATGCGGCAAAAACCATCTGTGAAAAGTCTGTTCTCGCCCAGAGGGCCCGGGCGGCTGCCAGAAAGGCAAGAGATTTGACCAGAAGAAAAACTGCTTTGGAGGGGATGGCTCTTCCCGGAAAGCTTGCCGATTGCTCTAACAAAGATCCTGAAAAATGCGAGATATTTATTGTGGAGGGAGATTCTGCCGGAGGCTCTGCAAAGACTGCCCGTTCCCGGGATAACCAGGCAATTCTTCCTCTTAGGGGAAAAATTCTCAATGTGGAGAAGGCCAGGCTTGACAAGATTTATGCCAATGCGGAGATTAAGGCAATGATTACCGCCTTTGGAACAGGGATTCACGATGATTTTGATATTTCCAAGCTTCGATATCACAAAATCATTATCATGACAGATGCGGATGTGGATGGTGCCCATATCAGTACATTGATGCTGACTTTTTTGTATCGGTTTATGCCGGAGCTGATTCGTCAGGGACATGTTTATCTGGCTCAGCCTCCTCTATATAAGCTGGAAAAAAATAAGAGAATCTGGTATGCATACAGCGATGAGGAACTGAATCAGATTTTAAAAGAAGTCGGAAGAGACAATAACAACAAGATTCAGCGCTATAAAGGTCTTGGGGAGATGGATGCGGAACAGCTTTGGGAGACTACCATGGACCCGGAGAGAAGGATTCTCTTGCGGGTAAATATGGATGACGATGTGATATCAGAGCTGGATTTGACCTTTACCACCCTGATGGGAGATCAGGTGGAGCCGAGAAGGGAATTTATTGAGGCAAACGCTAAATATGTACAGAACCTGGACATTTAGTTTTTCAAAGGTAAGGAGAATAGTATGGAACCAAATGTTTTTGACAAAGTCCATGATATAGATCTGAAAACCACCATGGAAAAATCTTATATTGATTATGCCATGAGTGTGATTGCAGCTCGTGCCCTTCCGGATGTGAGAGACGGATTAAAGCCTGTTCAGCGCCGGGTTCTCTATTCCATGATTGAGTTAAATAACGGACCGGATAAGCCTCACAGAAAATGTGCCCGTATCGTAGGTGATACCATGGGTAAATATCATCCCCATGGAGACAGCTCCATCTACGGTGCTTTAGTTAATATGGCTCAGGAATGGTCTACCCGTTATCCCCTGGTGGACGGCCATGGAAATTTTGGATCCGTGGACGGCGATGGGGCGGCGGCCATGCGTTACACGGAGGCCAGGCTAAGTAAAATCTCCATGGAGATGCTGGCAGATATCAACAAGGATACGGTGGACTTTGTTCCCAACTTTGATGAGACAGAAAAAGAGCCCACTGTACTTCCGTCCAGGTACCCAAACCTTCTTGTCAATGGTACTACCGGAATTGCCGTGGGAATGGCTACCAATATACCTCCTCATAATCTGAGAGAGGTGATTTCCGCCGTTGTTCGGATTATTGACAATAGGGTGATGGAGGATAAGGACACCACCATCGATGAAATTTTAGAGATTGTAAAGGGACCAGATTTTCCCACGGGAGCAACGATTCTTGGAAAGGCCGGCATAGAGGAGGCATACCGAACCGGCCGCGGAAAGATAAGAGTCCGTGCTGTTTCGGATATTGAGACTTTCCCCAACGGAAAAAGCCGGATTATCATCACGGAGCTTCCTTATTTGGTCAATAAGGCAAGGCTGATAGAAAAGATTGCGGAGCTTGTAAAGGAAAAGAGAGTGGACGGCATCACGGATCTGAGGGATGAGTCAGACCGTCAGGGAATGAGGGTGGTTATTGAACTGCGCCGGGATGTAAATGCCAGTGTGATTTTAAATCAGCTTTACAAGCATACCCAGCTTCAGGATACCTTTGGGGTCATCATGCTGTCTCTTGTAAATAATGAGCCGAAGGTTTTAAATCTTCTTGATATGCTCAATTATTATTTAAAGCATCAGGAGGATGTGGTAACCCGCCGTACAAGATATGATCTGAATAAGGCAGAGGAACGGGCCCATATTTTACAAGGTCTCCTGATTGCCCTGGATCACATTGATGAGGTAATTCGGATTATTCGGGGATCTGATACGGTACAGACAGCCAAGACTCAGTTAATGGAGCGTTTTGGTCTGACAGAGGTTCAGGCTCAGGCCATTGTGGACATGCGTCTGAGAGCTCTAACCGGTTTGGAGCGGGGAAGGCTTGAAAATGAGTACAATGAGCTGATGGTCCGCATTGGGGAGTTAAAGGCGATTTTGGCTGATGAGAAAAAGCTGTTAGGGGTGATAAAAGAAGAGATTCTTGTTATTTCCGGCAAATACGGAGATGACAGAAAGACTTCTATTGGTTTTGACGAGTATGACATGTCCATGGAGGATTTGATTCCCAATGAGAGAACCATTGTAGCCATGACAAAGCTTGGGTATATCAAACGCATGAGTGTGGATAACTTTAAGAGTCAAAATCGGGGCGGAAAAGGAATCAAGGGAATGCAGATCATTGATGAGGATTATATTGAGGAGCTGATTCTTACCCACAACCACAATTATATTATGTTCTTCACCAACAAGGGAAGAGCTTACCGTCTGAAAGCCTATGCCATCCCGGAGGGAAGCCGGACAGCCAGGGGAACAGCCATTATAAATCTGATACAGCTTCAGCCGGACGAGAAGATCAGCGCTATTATTCCGGTGAAAAAATATGATGACAAGGATTTCCTCTTTATGGCCACGAAAAATGGTATGGTTAAGAGAACCCCGATCCGTGAGTACGAGAATGTCCGCAAAAACGGCCTTCAGGCCATTGTTCTGCGGGACGGAGACGAGCTTATTGAGGTAAAGGCCACAGACAATGATAAGGATATTTTCCTGGTTACGCAAAAAGGACAGTGTATCCGCTTCCACGAGACAGATGTGAGGATTACGGGAAGAGTTTCCATTGGTGTTATAGGCATGAAGCTTAATGAAGGAGATCAGGTGGTTGCCATGCAGATGCACACCCAGGGTGAGTGTATGCTGGTTGTGTCGGCCAATGGTATGGGAAAGAGGACTCCTATTGAGGAATTTACCTGTCAGAACCGGGGCGGCAAGGGGATTCTCTGCTACAAGATTACAGAAAAGACAGGAGATCTAGTAGGAGCAAAGCTGGTTCATGATGACCATGATATTATGATTATTACTACAGAAGGAATTGTTATCCGTATTTCCGTAGATGATATTTCCATAATCGGGCGCAATACCTCCGGTGTTAAGCTGATGGATATTGCCCCGGAGTCGGATGTAAAGGTGGCCAGTATTGCAAAGGTTCGGGATGACGGAAAGAAGTCTGAGGGTGACGGGATCGAGGAGCTGGAACTTGAGGATATTTCTGAAGAAGCTATAAAAAATAAGGAAAATAATTAATCATAACAGTTCAGGAGCTGGGAAATAATCAAAAGGGCGGATCAAGAACAAGGTGTCAGGATCCGCCTTTTATATCTTGAGTGATAAAAGAAAATCAGGAGGTAATTCATTGAGACTGATACAGGCATCGGAGATTACAAAAAATATTTGTGAGATGTGTATAGAGGCAAATCACTTTTTGTCTCAGGATATGAGACAGGCCTTTGATAACTCCAAAGAAAAAGAAAAATCTCCATTAGGAAGACAGATTCTTGGTCAGCTGCAGGAAAATTTAAAGATTGCAGGAGAGGATATGATTCCCATCTGTCAGGATACAGGTATGGCTGTAATTTTTCTAAAAATAGGCCAGGATGTACATATTGAAGGCGGCGATCTGACAGATGCAATAAATCAGGGAGTCAGGGACGGATATGTCAGTGGTTACTTGAGAAAGTCTGTGGTAAGAGATCCAATTGAGAGAGAAAATACAAAGGATAATACTCCTGCAGTCTTGCATTGTGAGATTGTCCCCGGAGATCAGATTGATATTACTGTAGCTCCCAAGGGTTTTGGAAGTGAAAATATGAGCCGGATATTTATGTTAAAGCCGGCAGACGGAATCGAAGGAGTGAAGGAGGCGATTCTCACGGCAGTGAAGGATGCGGGCCCTAATGCCTGTCCTCCCATGGTAGTCGGTGTGGGAATCGGAGGTACCTTTGAAAAATGTGCTCTGATGGCTAAGCACGCGCTGACCAGAGACTTAAAAGAATCTTCCCCTGTTCCTTATATTCAGAATCTGGAAAATGAGATGCTTGAAAAAATTAATAAACTTGGAATCGGTCCGGGAGGCTTAGGTGGAACCGTGACCGCTCTTTCTGTGAATATTGAGACTTATCCTACTCACATAGCAGGACTTCCTGTTGCAGTTAATATATGCTGTCATGTAAACCGCCATGCCCACAGAATCATATGATGTACTGACTGATTGTCAGGTGATAAGAGTTTCATGGTTAAAATCATGTACAGATATAGGATTGCGGGAGCACAAAGTGCGGAGCAATCCGGTATCAGAGGGGTCAAAAGACCTTTTGACCCCAACATCATATATATTAGAATTGGAGAAAATTTATGGATAAAAAAATAAAAGTACCCATAAGCAAAGAGGATGCCGCTAGCCTTAAGGCGGGGGATTATGTATTTCTCACCGGAACGATCTATACGGCGAGAGATGCTGCTCACAAAAGAATGCAGGAAGCAATGGATAGGGGAGATAAGGTTCCTATAGAGCTTTCAGGAAATGTTATCTATTATATGGGGCCATCTCCTGCCAGAGAGGAGCGTCCTATCGGTTCGGCTGGCCCCACTACAGCCAGCCGTATGGATAAATATACGCCGCGGCTTTTAGATCTGGGATTGGGAGCTATGATTGGAAAAGGAAAGAGAAGTCAGGCGGTGATTGACGCCATTGTTCGCAATGGTTCTGTATATTTTGCCGCAATCGGAGGAGCAGGAGCTTTGCTTTCCAAAAGAATTATCTCTTCTCAGGTTATTGCTTATGAGGACTTGGGAACAGAGGCCATAAGACGGCTGGAGGTGAAGGATTTTCCGGTTGTGGTTGTGATTGACGGAGATGGGAATAATTTGTATGAGACGGCGGTTTTAGAATATAGGAATAAGTGTTGAAGAAAAAGAAAGTCCGCATCTGAAAAATAAGAATGCCTTTGGACGCGTTCTCGCTTGCAGATACACGTAGTGGAGTGGTTATGGGGGATTATTGGATAATTTGAAAAATGTGTGTATCAATATGTAGGGAAGGATGGGATGGAAAGGCAATATTTAGTATAGAAGAAAAAAATAAAAAAATGATGAAAAATATGGGTTGACAAGCTTGGATTTTTCAATTATAATGGGCTATGCGTTTCGGAACAATGATGTTTCAAACGTGATCATATGGAATAAGTCATTCGGAGAAATACTCAAGAGGCCGAAGAGGCGCCCCTGCTAAGGGTGTAGGTCGGGCAACCGGCGCGAGGGTTCAAATCCCTCTTTCTCCGTTCTTTTCCAAATGATTATTTTTTTCACTTCTAAATAACCGGCTGAGACAGGCCAAAATAAAAAGTGAAAAAAGTTGAAAAAAGTTGTTGACAAACTTTGCAGAGTGTGATAAGATAAACGAGTTGCTGCTGAGGAAGCCAACAAGAGAGAA
>CAJUHR010000050.1 GCA_910586255.1 uncultured Lachnospiraceae bacterium
AATGGAAGGTTATTTAAATCGGGTTATACTAGTACAGCATTGCCTAAATTCCGGTGAATAAATCACCCACTATCATCGCCATCTGCACGTCTGTGAAGTTAGTCGTAGGCACCACTACGCCATCACTTCACAGACGCACAGATGGCACCAATATCAAGCAATTTATCCACCGAAATTTAAGCAATGCTGTACTAGATATCCTGCATATTTCAGCGAGACATAGGACAGTCAAAAAGGAGGCAGGAGATTTTGACGGAAAAGGAAAAGTGGTATATTCTTCAGACCTATAAGGATCAGGAATATGAAGCGGCATCCCGTCTGGAATATGCAGTCCCTAAATCCCTTTGCAGCGTATGCCGTATTCCCAAAAAACTGAAAGCATTTCGCGCCAGCGGGGAAATGCGCATAGTGGAGGATATTATGTTTCCTGGCTATGTGTTTGTCAAAACCGTATACCCGGAAAAGCTTCAGAAGGAATTGAAAAAATCCCGGGAACTTCCTCAATTTTTTCCCTTTGGCAAGGGAGAGTCCGGAGAGGACGAGCTGATTCCCGTAAATCAAGAGGATCTTGACTTTCTTCAGACCGTTTGCGGGAAAGAGCTCCAGTCTCCAATGGGCATCTCGGATATTACTTTGGGAGAAAACCGGACGATCCTGAAGGCCAGCGGAGTATTGAATCATTATGTGGACAAAATTGTAAGGCTGAATCTTCACAAACGGTTTGCGATTGTGGAGATTCCTCTGTTCAATCGCAGCCAGACGGTTTTCTTTGGAATCCGTTTGGAGCAGGATCGAAGTTTGGTGGCGTGAGACTTTGCTTGAAGCAGAGTCGAAGCTTTGTGGCAAGAAAATTTGTTTGAAGCGGAGTCGAAGCTTTGCGGCAGGAGATTTTGCTTGGAGCAGGTTTGCAGTTTTATGACGTGAGATTTAGTTTGAAGCAGACCGGGTGTCTTGCGGTATGAGGATTTGTTTGTAACGGAGTTATACTTTGCAGCATAGAGCATTATAGAATATCTAAGCGGTTACAAGAAAAGCACATTTTGAAGAATGGCTGCGGTCATCGCCGCGGGCAGGACGAGGATGGAACATAGGAAGAATTCAGATTTCTTCCGCATACAGGAATCCGGGAAGGGGTTAATAAAATTTCCGGAATGGCGAAGCGCACCCATAACTGAAATACAGCTTTGTGTTCTAAATGCAGGAACTAAGCCAATTGTGGCCAGGAGGAAATTTATGTGGTATGTGATTCAGACTCTCACGGGGAAGGAGCAGGAGCTGGCAGATATGATTCGACAGGTAATGCCCCGTGAGAGAAAAAAGTATCAATGCTGTTTTGTCCTTTATCAGGAATGTGCCTGCCGGAGCCACGGTATACACAAATTTTATACAGAGCCGCTTTTTCCTTCCTATGTATTTGTCCAGACAAATACTCCGGATGAATTTTTCCTGGAGCTAAAAAGGGTGCCCAGGATGGCAAAGCTTTTGGGCATGGATGGGTGCTTTTGGTGTATTCATGAAGATGAAGAAACATTTCTTCGTGATATGTTAAGGGAAAGCAGAGGGGAAGCAAAAGATAAACCCTATCTAATCCGGCCTTCTCTTGTTCATACAGACGAAAACGGAATGATCATAAGAGCAGAGGGGATTCTGGGAAAATATATGGATAAAATTGTAAAACAGAGACTGCGCAAGCGCAGTGTTATTATAGAAATACCGTTTTGCGGAAAAAAGAGGAGAATCCGGCTGGGGATCCGGCTGGAGGGAGATGATTTACCACTATGAAAAATTCAGAAAAGAAGCATTTTCTAAAGAGAAACTGGCAGATCATGGATATTGGCCTGCTTTTGTATGATATAGGAGCTGTCAACAGTTCCTTTTTTCTTGCCCTGTGGTTTCGCTTTGATTGTCAGTACAGTATGATACCAGCTGCTTACCTGGAATCGTTTTTTCAATTTGTACCGGTTTATTCTCTGGTTTGTGTGGCGGTATTTTCCTATTTCAGGTTGTATAAGAGCATTTGGCGGTTTGCAAGCTACAATGAATTGGCACGAGTGTTGATTTCGGCGGCGATTGTTTCAATCTTTCATATAGTGGGCATTACGCTGGTATGCAGGCTTACTCAAAAAGGAGGTATTCAAAGGATGCCTCTGTTTTATTATGCCTTTGGGGTGATGCTGCAGGCGGTATTACTGCTGGCTGTCCGGTTCTCTTATCGCTTTGTTCTTCTTTTGTGGGGGCTGAAGCGGAAGGAGAGTGTGATGGCATATGCGAAACGGGTGATGCTGATCGGGGCTGGAGCTGCGGGACAGATGATTCTCCGGGATTTGCATGAGGCAAAGGAGAGTGCCGAGCAGGTTTACTGCATTATTGATGATAATCCGGATAAATGGAGCCGCTTTATTGACGGGGTGCCGATTGTGGGAGGCCGGGAGGATATTCTGCAGAATGTGGAGAAATACCATATTGAGAAAATCCTGATTGCCATTCCCAGCGCCAGCCCGGAGCAGAGGCGGGATATTTTGGATATCTGTAAGGAGACCGGCTGTGAACTGAAGATCTTGCCTGGTATGTACCAATTGGCCAATGGTGAGATCACCATCAGCGATATGAAGGAGGTGGCAATCGAGGATCTTCTGGGGAGAGAGCCGATTAGGGCTAATCTGGAGGAGGTGTTTCGGTATCTCAACGGCAAAAGGATTCTGGTGACCGGGGGCGGAGGCTCTATTGGAAGTGAGCTGTGCCGGCAGATCGCCAGACACAATCCGAAGCAGTTGATTATTTTTGATGTGTATGAAAATAATGCCTATGAGATTCAGCAGGAGCTGCGGGCAGAGTATCCGGGACTGAATCTGGAAGTATTGATCGGTTCTGTCCGGGACAGCCGGAGAATCAACGGTGTGTTTGCAAAGTATCGCCCGGAGGTTGTGTATCATGCGGCAGCCCACAAGCATGTTCCCCTGATGGAGGACAGCCCCAGGGAAGCCATTAAAAACAATGCGATTGGCACCTACAAGACAGCTTATGCGGCGATGATGAATGGCTGCGAGAGATTTGTACTTATCAGCACAGACAAGGCGGTGAATCCTACCAATATTATGGGAGCCAGCAAGCGGCTGTGCGAGATGGTGATTCAGACCTTTGACGAGAAGATCAAGGCCGGGAAAGCAGGAGAGCTTCCCATGCTCTACGCTCACAGCGATGATGAGGATGGGAGTATGGGAGGGATGGGGAATCCGGGGGATTTGGAGAAACAACGTGCTGTGGGTGATAGAGCAGGGGTGGTGGGGAGGACAGAGATGGCGGGGCTGGCCGGAAAGCCAAAGCCGGCGGAGACAGGGATGCCGGAGGGAATGAAGCCGGGGATGCCAAAGAAGGCGAAGACGGAAAAATCGGAGCCCACAGAGATGCCGCAGATA
Source organism: uncultured Lachnospiraceae bacterium (assembly GCA_910586255.1). GTDB lineage: Bacteria > Bacillota > Clostridia > Lachnospirales > Lachnospiraceae > Brotaphodocola. The sequence goes on from CAJUHR010000050.1 coordinate 3,417, forward strand.
AAAACAGAGTTTGTGGCAGTCCGGTTTGGCAATGTCTTAGGAAGCAATGGTTCGGTGATTCCGTTTTTTAAGAAACAGATCATTGCAGGAGGGCCGGTGACCGTAACCCACCCGGATATAGTCCGGTATTTTATGACGATTCCGGAGGCAGTAAGCCTTGTCTTGCAGGCGGGGACCTATGCCAAGGGGGGCGAGATTTTCGTGTTGGACATGGGAGAGCCGGTGAAAATCGATATGCTGGCCAGGAACTTGATCAAGCTTTCCGGGTTTAAGCCGGATGTAGATATCAAGATTGAGTATGTGGGCTTAAGGCCAGGAGAGAAGCTGTATGAGGAGAAGCTGATGGAGGAGGAGGGAATGAAAACCACCCCCAATCACTTGATTCATATAGGAGCTCCGATACCCTTTGATACGGACCGGTTTTTGGTTCAGCTAAAGGAGCTGATGGACGCCAGCTACAGGGAGGATGGGGATATCCGGGAGCTGGTGGCGGAGGTGGTGGGGACGTATCGGGTATTGGTGGAGAAAATGTGAATAGAAAAATTTGGTTTGGATATAAAAGCCGTTTGAGAAAGTGCAAAAGAATAATTTTTATAGGAATGTTCATTTACGGGAGAGCAGATATGTATGATTTTAGTTTGGATTCACGTTTTCAAGATATAAGGCCATTGCCAAAGAAACTATTTTTGGCGTCTCCTACCATGCATGGAGAAGAATTTTTCTATACAAAGGAAGCGATTGATTCAGGATGGGTGACAACAGTTGGTGAAAATATCAATGAATTGGAGAAAGCAGTATCCAAGAAAATGGGTGTAAACTATGTGGTAGGGCTTAGCAGTGGGACAGCGGCGCTGCATCTGGCAGTGAAGCTAGCTGCTGAGAAGCTTTTTGGAAGCAGCACTGGCGTCACCACACCTGCAGGCCTTGGAACAGGGGGAAGCTTAAAAGGAGTTCGGGTGTTTTGCTCCGATATGACATTTGCAGCCACAGTAAACCCTGTTGTCTACGAAGGTGGTGAGCCTGTATTTATTGATACTGAGAATGAAACCTGGAATATGTCACCAGAGGCATTGGAAAAGGCATTTAATATTTATCCAGATGTAAAGCTGGTAATTATAGCACATTTGTATGGGACTCCAGGAAAAATTGATGAGATCAAAACTATCTGTAATTGTCATAGTGCTTTTCTTATTGAGGATGCCGCGGAATCATTTGGAGCAACTTACAAAGGGATTCAGACGGGATGCTTTGGAGATACTGCGGTGATTAGCTTTAATGGAAATAAGATCATCACTGGAAGTTCCGGGGGTATGCTTTTAACAAATAGCAGATATGATGCAGAGAAAGTGCGGAAATGGTCTACTCAGTCCAGAGAGGCGGCTCCCTGGTATCAACACGAGGAACTGGGATATAACTATCGGATGAGCAATGTTATAGCCGGAATAGCCAGGGGACAACTGGGGCATTTGGAAGAACATATTTGCAGAAAAAGGGAGATTTATAACAGATATAAAGAATGTTTGTCGGATCTGCCGGTGGAAATGAATCCGTGGGATGAGAAGAAAAGCGTACCCAATTTCTGGTTGTCCTGTCTGATGATTAATAGGGATTATATGTGTGAGACGGAACGGTCAGAGAATAAGGTTCTTTATAGAAGCGAGAAAAGAAAATCCTGTCCTTCGGAAATTTTGGAGGCTCTTGCGTATTTTCAGGCAGAAGGAAGACCCATTTGGAAACCTATGCATATGCAACCAATCTACAGAAATCATGGGTTTGTGACGGTAAAAGGATCAGGAAGAGGGGGCAATAATGCTTATGAGGATGGGGATAAGAAAGAAAATGTGGGAACAGATATTTTTAACCGGGGATTGTGCCTGCCATCAGATATTAAGATGACAGAAGAAGAACAGAAAGTGGTCATTGAGGTCATACATAGGTGTTTTAGGTAGGAGTGGAAAATGAAAAGGAATGTAACGCGAGCTTTATATGCTTTGCTTATATTTGGGGGACTATTGGGTGGGAGGAAATTCTGTGAATTTAAGAGAAAAGAGCAGGGAATGACAAGAAAGCCTGATGTTCACATGCCTTATGGATTTTATGAGGCAGCCATAAAAAGACCTTTGGATATGATTTTGGCAGGAACTGCATTGATATTTTTGAGCCCTATAATGTTGACAATAGGATTTTTGATCAAAATAAAATTAGGTTCTCCGGTTATTTTTAAACAACAGCGTCCCGGACTTGATGGAAAAATTTTTACTCTTTATAAATATCGTACAATGACAGACCAGCGGGACGATAAAGGCGGACTGCTTCCAGATGAAAAGAGATTGACATCTTTTGGAAAAATGCTAAGAAGCACAAGCCTTGATGAACTGCCAGAATTAATTAACATAGTTAAAGGCGATATGTCTATTGTGGGGCCAAGGCCATTACTAGTGGAGTATCTACCACGATATAGCGAGAGGCAAAGGCACAGACATGACATAAGACCGGGACTTACAGGATATGCCCAGGTATCAGGCAGGAATAGTTTATCTTGGGATGAGAAATTTGAATTGGATTTGAAATATATAGACAAAATTACTTTTTGGGGAGATTTGAAGATAATTTTGGAGACAGCAGCTGTTGTATGGAAGCATGAAGGCATAAGCAGTTTATCCTCTGTGACAATGGAACCTTTTATAGGGAATGAATCATGAAAAGTATGAGCAGACAGGAAAAATAAGAGGGAGGAAGATAATGTGGAGAGACTGATCATTATAGGGGCTTCTGGCCATGGAAAGGTGGTTGCTGATATTGCGGCATTAAATGGCTATCAGGACATCATTTTTTTAGATGATGACGAGACTATAAAAGCATGTACTGGTTATCCGGTTGTGGGGAAAAGCAGTGATGCTCCGGAGGGAGCTGTATTTGTAGCTGTGGGCAATAAAGAGGTCAGGAAAAAGTTTATGGAACGATACAATGGCAGAACACAGCCTGTTTTGGTACATCCGAAAGCAACTGTAGCCAGGGGAGTGAGAATTGGTAAAGGTTCTGTTGTTATGGCTGGCGCTGTAATTAATCCGGGAACTATGATCGGTAAGGGATGTATTATTAATACGAATAGCGCCATTGATCATGATTGTGAAATCGGAGATTTTGTTCATGTCTCAGTAGGAAGCCATTTGTCTGGAACTGTTACAGTTGGTAAAGGCACATGGATCGGAGCAGGGGCTACAGTAAGTAACAATGTTGCTATCTGTGGAGGATGCATGATTGGCGCAGGAGCGGCAGTTATTAAGGATATAGATAAACCAGGGACTTATGTGGGTGTGCCAGCAAAAATGGAAAGATTATATCCACAGAACTTATAATTTATGGGGAGAAGAAACAGAAGAAAGATTGTACATGCATGAAATGATCTGAAAGGGAAATTATATGGTAATTCTAATATCTATATGGTGGTTAGCCGTATATGTCATTTTTTGGGCAATGGTTGGATATCCAATATCCCTTGTTATTCTGAATGGGCTATTCAAGAAGGAAAATAAAAAGGATTATTCATTTGAGCCAACAGTTACAATAATGGTGGTTGCCCATAATGAAGAAAAGATCATAAAGGACAAACTTCAAAATCTTCTTGATATGGATTATCCAAGTGACAAATTGGGATTTCTCATTGCGTCTGATTTCTCCACAGATAAAACGGATGAGATTGTTGAAGAATTTATAGCTGCACATCCAGAGAGAAGCATACATATTCATAAATCTATAAATCATTATGGAAAGACAAATGCTCAAAATGAAACACAGGAGCTCTGTAATACAGAAATACTGATAATGACAGATGCGAATGCCATGTTCGAGACCAATGCGGTCAGAGAGCTTGTGGCATCGTTTGCGGAATCCTCCATTGCCTATGTGTCCGGTCAGCTTCGGTATAGGAATACCGAGGAAAATAAAACAGCAGCTTCGGAGGGGTTTTATTGGAAAATGGATTTAATGTGCCGTAATATTGAAAGTAAAATTCAAACTATTACAGCAGGGAATGGCGCCATTTATGCTGTGAGAAATAAGGATTACCAAAGAATTCCGCCTATTGAGTGTCATGATTCAAGTTTCCCGATTGTGTATGCTTTGGAGAAGAAACGGGCTATTTATAACCCGGATGCTGTGGCCTATGAAAAGGCAGGAGAGGATGATGAGGATGAGTTTAAAAGAAAGGTCCGGATGAACCGTATTATTTTTCGCGGAATTATGCCAGACTTAAGAGTTTTTAATGTGTTTTCTTATCATTGGTTTTCATATTTTTATTTCGGACATCGTACCTGCCGTTATCTTCTTTGGATGATGCATTTGTTGGTGTTATTGTTAAATATTCCTCTTGCAATTTTTGGTGGTTTTTTCTGGAGGATTATATTAGGATTTCAAGTGTTGTTTTATTTCATTGCCATTATTGGATGGATAACAGAGAGCAGAAATCGATTAGTGAAGATGATTTTTTATTATTGTATGACAATAATGGCACAGTGGAAGGGCGTAATTAATATTGTGACAGGTAAGTCGAAGCCTATATGGGAAAAAGCAGAGAGTACCAGATAAGGAGCTAAAAGGATGATTATAGTCCAAATGATGGGCAATCTTGGCAATCAGTTATTCATTTATGCCATGGCAAGATCCCTTCAGCTTGAATATGGAGATGATATGGTGATTGATTTAGAGGGCCTGAAGAGATTTTATTATGCAGCAGCTTATAAACTTGATCATCTGAATTTGCCAAAAGAAAACATAAAATATGATTTAGAAACGGTAGATCCAGCTATTCGGAGCAAGTATTTGCAAACTTCAAGATTGTATCACATAGAACAAAAATTATACAGAAAACTTAGAAAAGACAGCCTTGTTCCAGATAAAGTTACGATGCGATGGCTAAAAAGAGGCTGCTATTACACATTTAGCAGATCTTTTTTTGATTTTCCTAAAACAACAGCAAAGAACAAGTTTGTATACGGCTATTTCCAGAATGCAAAATATTTTGAGAAGTATGCTGATGTAATCCGGTCTGAATGCAGGGTTTTAGATGAGCTGGACGAATATGACAGAACAATGTTGCCTCTTATTCGAGATTCAAATTCGGTTGCTGTCAGCGTAAGGGCAATAAACGAGCTGGGTGTTAGTTTTATTGATTTTGATTATTACTACCGGGCAATGAAAATGTTGGATGAACGAATTAACAATCCAACATTTTTTATATTTTCCGATAATGTTGAGATAACAAAGGAAAAAATGAAGTTTCCGTTTCCTGTAGAATATGTCACACCAAGGGATGCCTGTCATGGGCTTAGGCTTATGTATCATTGTAAGCATTTTGTTATTGGGAACAGTACATTTTCATGGTGGGGGGCATATCTTGGAAATGATCCGAAAAAGATCATTATTATGCCGGATAAAATCGATAAAGAAGGGGTTGGGCGTGAGGGGTATTATTTTAAAGAAGCCATCAAAATCCCATGTTCTTTTGTTGACTATAAATGGGATTTTGATCAGATTATTCATCAGAAATATGCCAGGTAGCTTTAAGGAGGAAAATAAAAATGATCAATGTAATGCAACCTACTCTTGGGCAGGAAGAACTCGACCGGATCAAAGAAGTGTTTGATTCTAATTGGATTGGAAAAGGAGAGCTTGTTTCGGATTTCGAGAAGATGTATGCTGAGCACCTGGGCTCTACACCAGATAGAGTGTTGTCTACAAATTGCTGTAGTGAAGGATTATTTTCTTCTATGCATCTTTGTGATATCAAGCCTGGGGATGAGGTTATTGTGCCTACCACCAGCTTTGTGGGGGCAGGCAATGCTGTATGTGCTAATGGGTCAGAGCTGGTTCTTTGTGATGTAGATCCCCGCACGCTCAATGCCAGGGCCAAGGATATTGAGAAGGCTATTACTCCAAAGACAAAGGCAATCCTTCTTCTTCATTTTGGGGGGATTCCCTGTGATATGGATACGATTATGCCTTTGGCGGAAGCATATGGTCTGAAGGTCATTGAAGATTGTGCTGCAGGAGTCTGCTCTACATATAAGGGGAAAGCTTTAGGGACTCATGGAGATATGGCAATGTGGTCCTTTGACGCTATGAAAATACTGGTTTGCGGCGATGGGGCAATCCTTCACTTTAAAGATCCGGAAATAAGAGAAAAAGCGGATAAATGGCTCTATTTTGGATTAGAGGCCAAAAGTGGGTATGAAAACAGTGTTGCTCAAAAATGGTGGGAGTTTGATATTTCTGCATTTGGCCACAGGGCAATTATGAATAATGTAACTGCGGCAATGGCCATTGAGCAGTTTAAGAAGCTCCCTATGTTTATGGAAAAGCGAGAAGCTGTTCATCAGGCATATAACGAGGGACTGAAGGATCTTGCATGGATTGACCTTCCGCTGCCAATGGAAGAAGGGTGCAAATCTTCTTACTATTTTTATCACATCCAGATTAAGAATGGAAAACGTGATGAGCTGGCCTATTTTCTTCGCAATGCAGATATCTATACCACTTACCGTTATTTTCCCCTTCACCGGGTGCCTCATTATGGTATTGGTGGTAACTTCCCGGGGGCTGATTACGCGGCAGATAATACCTTGTGTCTGCCAATACATCAGAGCCTGACAACCGATGAGGTGCAGAGGATCATTGATACGATTAAGAAATTTGGAGCTAAGTATTGCTAGCTAGAGGAGAGAGACAAAAATGAGGATTTTTTTACGCCCTGTCAGAAGGGAAGATGGATCGAACATTGTAAAATGGAGAAATTCGGATAAGGTAAAAGATCACTGCTTTGACAAGAGCCAGGTGACTTTAGAATCGAACGAGAGCTTTTATGAGGCATATATCGAGACAGGAAAATACAAGCAATTTATTGTGGAACGAATAGATGAAGATTTTGGTGTTTCTTCTTATCCGATTGCTACGGTGTATTTAAAGGATATGGATTTGGAAAATCATCGCTGTGAGTTCTGTATCTTTACCAGCGATGATCAGGAATGGAATACGGAAAGCCAAAAAATTGCAATCCAACAGCTCTTAAAGAAGGCATTTGATGAATATAATATGCATAAAGTTTATTCTTATGTATTTAGGGAGAATCATGATGAGGTTGAACTTTTAATGAAAGCGGGTTTTCACAAAGAAGCAGTATTGGAGGCAGAAGCCTTTGACGGGACTGGAAATTATGTTGATGTACTTAGAATGTGTGTTATTGTGTGACTTTTAATATTATTCAAATTAGAGAAATTATTGAGAGGAAAATATGGGATTTACGATTATTAAGCAAATATATCACTGTACTTTAGGGAAAATAATAACCTGGTATATTAAGATCAGAGATCAGATCAGAGGACTGGATTTTTCCAGAGAAGTGAGTACAAAAGATGGGATAAAATATGGAGCTCCCTCTACAGCAAGAACCCAGCATATTGTACGAAAGTATTTCGGAAATAATATTACGAAAGAGGATTCCATCATAGATATTGGCTGCGGAAAAGGGAAGATGCTGACTTTTTTTGCTGAGTTTCCTTTTGAGAATATTTGTGGACTTGAATACGTACAGGAAATGGTTGATATTGCTAAAAAGAACATGGGTGTTCTGAAATTAGGGGGGATAAAAATAATTGCCGGGGATGCACGGGTTTATGAGGATTTTGATGGGTTCAATTATTTCTACATGTCAAATCCTTTTTGGGATGACGATATTATGGTGTCTTTAATAAGAAATATTAAAAAAAGCATATCGAGAAATAATAGGGCGATACATTTACTATATAACAATCCGAGACAGGAAAATATATTAATATCACAGGGGATGATATTGGAAAAAGAAATGCCCGTATTTTTTAATGCAAAGGTGAATGTATATACTTTTCCGGTGCGGCAATAGACTATGAATAAAGTGGTATAGAAAAATGAACAAGAAGAAATTTATAAAGCAATGTTTGACAATAATAACCCATCCAATTGTGTCAGCTCATTTAATAAAAGAGGGCACAAAAAATTTTTATATTGGTCCAAGAATGAACATGAAAGGTATCCGCAATTTCCATTTGGGCTCCAATAGTACAATTGGAAAGGATAGTCGGTTTTTATGCGTTTCCGGATATGGGGGGGGGTACTACGAACCCAGCGTTAAGATAGGAAATAACGTTTACATAGCGTATCATTTTACAGTGATGGCAGCGGCGCCTATTATAATTGGTGATCATTCCCTGATTGCAAGCGGTGTTGTGATCACCTCCGAAAATCATGGAACGAATCCGGAAATAGCTGAATCGTATGCAGATACGCCCCTGGAAGCTAAACCAGTGGAGATAGGAAAAGGATGTTGGATCGGCGAGAATGTAATTATTACTCCAGGGGTTACACTTGGTGAAAGATGTATTGTAGCAGCAGGGGCTGTTGTTACAAACTCATTTCCGGCGTATTCCATGGTGGGAGGCGTGCCTGCTAAATTAATAAAGACTTATAACCATGAAAAGCATAGGTGGGAGAGGGGATAAGTCTGGGAAAGTAGGAAACAGAATGGAATACTATAAATATGTAGTAATAGTTCTTGTATATAGAAATGTAAAAGATTTAGAAGAATGTATTGACAGTATTTATGACAAGATTCCAAATTCAAAAATAATTGTAGTGAACGCATTTTATGATGAGGAATCAAGAGAAAAAATACAAAGAACCGCTGAAAACAGGGATTGTGTATTTATCAATATTGAGAATAGGGGTTATAGCTATGGGAATAACCGGGGGATAGAGTATGCACGGAAAAATTTTGATTTTGAATATATCATTATTTCTAATCCCGACATTACGGTGGTAAAATTTGACAGTGCTATGATAAGCCGTCATTCGGAATACGGGATTATAGCGCCGCGTATCATTGCCGCCTCTGGCAGGGACCAAAATCCAATGGGCGTAATAAGAAATCGGTTATCAGAGAAATTAGAATATATAGGATTTGAAAAGAACAATAAGTTTTTGTTAATAGCAGGGATTGGAATCAATAAGCTTATTAGAAAAATTGCAGTTACTATACACCGGTTTGATAAGAAGCCTTACAGGATATATGAGGCGCACGGAAGTTTTGTAATCCTGTCAAAGATAGCAATTGATGCGCTTTATCCGGTATATGACGAAAATTTGTTCTTATTTGCAGAAGAAGGTGTGTTAGCCTGTAAAGCGAGAAAGGCAAATATTAAAACAGGACAATTTGATGGGACTATCATACATCATAAAGAGGACGGAAGTATGAAATTGAGCAAGCTTTCTCTTAATGATGAAATAAAAAGGGCAAATCTGTATTTTTATAAAAAATATGTATCTGGACTATAACAGAGGAGGAACTGGGTTAAATGTCTGAATCATATATATATTTAACATGGTTTATCATAGTAACTATTATGATTTGCTATATCAGTATACAAAAATACAAGAGAATAATCAATCCTTTACTGGTAGCAATCGTTCCCCTCTGTCTTGCATGTTTATTTGCATCAGTTAACAATAACTTAGAAATGGAAGAGCTGTGCGCAGGTTTAAGATGGATATTGATAGGGACTCTTGTGTTTTTCCTGTCATTTTCCATTGGAACGCCAATAAGGATTGGTGTAAACAAGACTGTCCCAAAAAAGAATGATGTATATTACAACAAAAAAATCGTTAATAGTTTGATAAATTTGCTATGTATATTACTGTTTGTTGATTTTTTGATGACATTTGTGAAGGTTTACAGTATTGCCGGTTCTGTAAAAAATATCTTTGTCAGTAATACATGGGTTAGAAATCAGTATTTACATAGAACAGGTTCAAAGCTTTATGCGGTTATTGGTTTGCTGATTTCAATGAATATCACAGTAATAAGCTGTCTTTTTCCTAAGGCAATCCAATTGAAGTGTAAACATATCCGATTTAAATTTATTTATGCAATTTTATTAATGCACGTCAATAGTGTTGTAACAATGTCAAAGGATTCATTTATTGTGCATCTGGTTATAATCGTATATTCTTTTTCACAATTTTCATCAAACCGAAAATTTGAATTTGAGATTATAAAAAAGAATGCCAAATGGGTAATATTGCTTTTTGCTGCATTGTTGATATTTATAGGCATACAAAGAGACTATCTTGCATATAGGTATAATTCTTATCTGGAGATTGTCATAGGTACATTTACTGGTTATATCGCCATTCCAGTAATAAGCTTTTGTCTGTTATTAAAGACAAATCAGTTTTCATATGGTGTTCTGTGTTTTCGCCCGATTCTTAATATATTGTCCTACTTGGGAATAGGGGAAAAACACTCTATCATTCAGATGGATGTGGAAGGCGGCTCAAACGTATTTTCAACTTTTGGTAATATGTACCGTGACTTTGGAACGCCAGGTATTATTTTTCTGGGTGTGTTTTTTGGTTTGATTTTAGGCATGCTATATGAAAGGGAAACCCAGAGATTTCATCGGGTAGTATGTAATTCCATGATTGGAATGATCATGATTTTTACTTTTTATGATTTCAAGCTGATTCAGACTGTATATCCATTTTCAATACTGTATGCCTGGATATTGGAGAAGATGATCAGAAAAAAACTGTACGTAAACCGTACATTGAATGAGGAACGTGAAAATGTCATTAGAGCAGGAGTGGAACCTCAATGATAAAAACATAGAAGTAATCTGTGTTGATTGTTTTGATACCTTGCTTCACAGAGTATGTTCTGCTGATGAGGTTCTTAACATATGGTTTGGGAGAATTTCGGCGCGGATATCATTTTCTGAGAAAATAATAAAAGAGATATGGAATTTGAGCAGAAGGATTACTGCACAAAGAACAGCGAAGCTGTTGATGGAGGAAGCTCCTTTTGGTGATGTCGCTTCGGAAATGTATGTACGTATTAAAGCGCTAGATAGGGCTTTTGCATTTTCCTTAGAGAAATTTGTATGTTTTCTTAAAGAGGAAATGCTTGAAGCAGAAAATAGTATGATTGTAGTAAATGCAGAGTTAGTGATGCAGCTAATGCAGGAAAAGAAATCCAAGAGAAAAGTTGTATGTATATCAGATTTTTACATGCCTGGAAGCTGGCTGCTTGATTTGTTTAAAATGAGAAATATAGATTTTTTGTTTGATAGAATCTATGCTTCATCTGATTTCGGATTAAGAAAGAGCAGTGGCCATTTGTATGGATATGTCCTGAATGATTTGCGTACTTTACTGCCGGATATTACATATAATAATCTTTTGATGTTAGGGGACAATCGGTTGAGCGATTATACAATTCCTAAAAATATGGGCATTAAGGTGTATAAATTTAAGGATAAGATTATCTCCCAAAAAATTAATCGTATGTATCGTGGCTTGATGAACATATATAGGAATAATATACGGTGCCACCTTCCTTTTTCAAATTATTCCTTTTCACTATTTTGGTTTTGCAGGAGCTTATTAGTAAATTTGAAAAAGGAAAATTTGAATGAAGTATGGTTTTTTTCGAGAGAGGGAAAGATATTAAAACAGTTTTTTGAAGAATATCTGTACCTTTATAATGAAAAAGACATGAAATGCCATTATCTTAATATTTCCAGGCAATCTACATTCTTACCCTCATTATCCCAAATAGATAGTGAGGATTTTTATTATTTAAAGGCTAAGACAGCTACTATGAGCTTAAAGGATTTCTTGAATAGTTTGGGAATTTTCGAGCTCTGTGTTCCGATCTTAGAGAATCGATATGATTTTGAAAAGGTTGAAAGCGATTTTTTTAACAGCAGAATTTTTAGTAAATTAAAAACGGATCAGAGATTTCTTTCTGTTTATGAAAAAGAGAGGCTTGATGCGAAACAGAAAGCAATGAATTACTTTCAGTCAAAGGGAATTTGCCTGGAGACTGAAAAGAGATATGCGGTTGTAGATATTGGATGGAAGGGAAGCATACAAGATTGCTTATATAAAATCTTTGATGAGAAATACACAATCTTAGGCTATTATTATGGTCTAGTTGGAGATGTAAAATCAACGGAAGGGAATGTAAAGACAGGATTGATCTTTGCCGATTTTCCTGTAAAAACAAAAGGGTATGAGATATATCACATAAATTATCGTATGTTAGAAAGGTTGCTGTATGCAGACCATGGAGGCTGTTTGAAGTATGAGGCAGATCAGGCGATATTAAAAGAAGTTAGCAGAGAAGAATCAGAATTATATGAATTTGTTGAACCGATGCAGCAAATAATTATAAAGGAATTTTGCTCTATTTATAAAAATATTGAAACGGAAAGAGAATATGGAAACGACCTGATTACTGAGAGGGCACTATTAAAAATCCAAACGTATTTTTGCCTTGATATTACCAGGGAGAAATTTAACCATATGGAATATATGAATTCGAGAATAGATATGAATTTTGGACATTTTGGTAATAATGGAACTTCCATAAAATATAAGCTGAATCAAATATATAGAATTGCAATGAATAACCGGGTTGAGATGGTACAAAAGGTGGAGTTTCTCTTATTTAAGTTTAAATTAGGATTCCTTGCTGATATTATAGGTTCTGTTGCAAAGTACAGGCTGATTCGATAACTATCAATACGGAGAGATATATCTATGAGGCAGAACGAAACAAGAAAGCTTAAACAAAATATAGTTTTTAATATCATAAGGACGCTTTTTTCCGTTGCGTATCCTATCATAACTTTTACTTATGTTGCCCGTATCCTTCATGTTGATGATATGGGCAGCGTGACTTTTATCCGAAACCTTGTATCTTATTTCTCTTTATTCGCATCCTTGGGAGTAAGCTACTATGGTATAAGAGAAAGCGCAAGAATAGTTCAAAATAAACATAAATTTTCTAAATTTTTTTGGGAGATAAACCTGATCAATTTTATTACAACTGTTATATCAGGCATATTGCTGTTTACTGTGATTTTTACGGTTGGACATCTTGAAGAATATCGGCTGCTGCTGCTGATTAACTCTGTAAATCTCATATTATGTGGTTTTAGTAATGAATGGGTTCTTGGGGCGAGGGAAGAATATAAATATATGTCTGTCCGATCCATATTGATACAGCTATTTTGTGTTATAGCAATCTTTATTTTCATTCATACAAGGGAGGATTATATAAAGTACAGTGCAATTCTTGTGTTCTCAACAAACGGTGCAAATATTTTTAATTGGATATATATTTTCAGACGAAGGATAGTCAGTAAAATTCCTATCAAAGAACTTGATATTAAGAGGCATTTAAAACCAATCTTTATTCTATTTGCAATGCTTGTTTCTATTGATTTATATACAATGCTGGATACAACAATGCTTGGCTTTATGAAAGGGGATTATGCCGTTGGTATTTACAATGCTTCCATAAAAATACCAAGACTTGTTAATTCGGTGATAGGCTCTGTGGGAGCCGTCTTAGTTCCCCAATTATCCTATTATTATGATAAAGATATCAGGAAGTTTGAGGAGCTTGTTAATAAGGCATGGGAGTTTATTATTTTTATAACTGTACCAGCTTTTTTTGGAATTATGATGATGTCAAGCGAGATTATCATGGTATTTGCGGGAGAACAATACACGGATGCTTTTGTGACGACCAGAATACTGGCGCCTATAGTTTTAATTATCCCAATCTCTGTCCTTTTCAATAATCAGGTATTTATACCAATGCGAAAAGAAAAGTTTGTATTGAAATCTACATGTGTTGGGGCGGTGGTCAACTTGGTGTTGAATGTTATTTTCATCCCACTGTTTGCAGAAAATGGCGCATCCATTGCAACCATTGCTGCAGAGTTGTCTGTTATGCTGGTCTGTGCATATCACGTTAAACGGGAATTGAATCCACAGAATGTTGGAAGAAAATACATAAGAGCAATCGCTGCAAGCCTGTGCATTTTTTTCTTTGCTATAGTGTTTAAATATTGGATTTCTAATGTGTATATGCGGTTATTTATTACGGTACTGGTCAGTGCGTTGTGCTACGGCGCTTTGAATTGTTGGTTTTTCTTGGAGGTTAAAAAGTGGCAGAATTAAAAAAGGTTGGTTCCATGAGAGAATACCAGGAGTATTTGCGGGGAATGTTGTATTTTTTTGATGATTTATGTAGAAAAAACAATATTGAGTATACGATTCTCGATGGAACCTTACTTGGTGCAGTTAGAGACGGCGGTTTTATACCATGGGACGGGGATGTGGATGTGGCTGTTACCTGGAAGCAATTTAAGAAACTAAAAAGTGCTTTTGAAAAGTATAACGGACGGTTTTATTTGAATTATGCTCCGGATCATTTCTATAAAAAGAAAGGGTTTAAAAGGGCTTTTGGCGGCATATGTGCAAAGGTTGTTGATAAAAAAAGTGATAACCAGCTATTTGGCATAGATGTATTTACAATAGATTTTTTAGGTAATGATTTATCATATGCAAAAGATACATTGAAACAATATGGCTTGTTGGCCAGGCGGGCAAGAGCTTCTATAGCGTTTCATCTTCCGGCGTTCTCTCACAGTAAGAATTGGGTTCAGAATATAAAAATCATTCCACTATTTGTTTTTTATCCTGTTTTGAAGCTGATATCCAGGATCTATACCCCAATATGGAACAGGCAGTATTTAAAATTTATAAATGAGAGATTAAAATACGATGAAAAAAGCAGATATTTTACGATTCAGCCATATCTTGGAAGAATTGGGGTCTTGGAAAATACGATATTGTCTGAAGGCTACATGGACATTAAGTTTGATCATATGACAGTTATGGCTGTAAAAAATTATGATTCATATCTTATACCAACCTATCATGATTATAGGGAACTTCCTCCAGAGGAAAAAAGAATACCTTTTCCATCAGAAAAGGAGTTGATGGAAATACATATTGAAATGGATGATGAGTTGGGTAAATATATGGAGGAGGCACATGCGGAGCATCACTTATACTAAATTTATTATTTCTGGTATCGTAATTATTTTAGTTATATTTATCTCAATGCTTGTCAGAAAAGTACCAGGTGAAAGGGGTTTAAAACAAGAAAGCTTTGAAAAAAGGATTAAGGTGCTGCTTGATACCGATATTGGAGGAGATGTTGATGATGTGGGGGCTCTTGTAATACTTAATAACTCAAACTTCCCACACCATTTGGTGTGTTGAACCTTGAAAAATCAATA
>CAJUHR010000051.1 GCA_910586255.1 uncultured Lachnospiraceae bacterium
TCTTATCAAAGATGGAAGGGAATTTGTAGATACGGATTATTTCCTACTTACCTTTGAGTATCTGCTTACCGAGATTCCGAAACATCTGGATGTTCCCGACCGCAGCTTTTTGGATGACCTGCTCCCCTGGTCACCAAGCCTGCCGGAGAACTGCCGGAAGCCTGGTAAGAATGAAGTGAAATAAAGACTGGAGCAAATCTGTTTCTATCATACAGGTTTGCTCCAGTTTTGTATAGGTACTCACTATCTACCGTATACATCAAAAAGGTATCACGCCCTACATCAAAAGCCGGAAAGTCCGCTGTTTATGCGGCTTCCCGGCTCTCTGTTTACTATTCGAACTCTATCGTAGCCGGCGGCTTCCCCGTAACATCATACAGAACCCGGCTAACGTTCCTCACCTCATTGACGATTCTGTTTGCCACCTTTCCCAGCACATCCCAGGGAATCTGGGAGACCTCGGCTGTCATAAAATCCACCGTGCTCACCGCCCGCAGGGCCACGGCATAATCATAGGTTCTCTCATCTCCCATGACTCCCACGGAACGCATATTGGTCAGAGCAGCAAAGTACTGTCCAATGCTTTTATCCAGGCCGGCCTTGGCGATTTCCTCTCGGTAAATGGCATCTGCCTCCTGCACCATCCGTACCTTCTCGGCCGTCACCTCGCCGACAATCCGGATTCCTAAACCCGGTCCAGGAAATGGCTGGCGATACACCAATTTTTGGGGAATACCCAGCTCCAGGCCGGCTTTGCGGACCTCGTCCTTAAACAGGTCCCGCAAGGGCTCAATAATCTCCTTAAAATCCACATAATCCGGCAGGCCGCCTACATTATGATGTGATTTGATCACGGCTGATTCGCCACCAAGTCCGCTTTCCACTACATCCGGATAGATTGTTCCTTGTACCAGGAAATCCACGGCTCCTATTTTTTTGGCCTCCTCCTCAAAAACACGGATAAATTCCTCGCCAATGATCTTCCGCTTCTGCTCCGGCTCCTCAATTCCCTTTAATTTTCCATAGAACCTTTCCTGAGCATTGACTCGGACAAAATTCAGGTCATAAGGACCATTGGGGCCAAATACTTCTTCCACCTCGTCCCCTTCGTTCTTCCTCAAAAGACCGTGATCCACAAAAACACAGGTGAGCTGATCTCCCACCGCTTTTGATAGCATCACTGCTGCCACAGAAGAGTCCACCCCTCCGGACAGAGCACAGAGCACCCTGCCGCCGCCTACTCGTTCACGGATGGTTTTTATGGTATTGTCTACAAAGGCATCCATTCTCCAATCACCGGCACAGCCACATACCTCATATACAAAGTTGGAGAGCATTCTGGTTCCCTCCACCGTGTGTAAAACCTCAGGATGAAACTGAATTCCGTAGAGCTTCTTTTCCTTCCACTGGACTGCTGCCACCGGACAGTCGGGGGTGTGGGCAATGACTTCAAAGCCCGGCGCTGCCCGCTCAATATAATCGTTATGGCTCATCCAGCAAATCGTCTTTTTTTCCACATTTGCAAATAGGGGACTGGACGAATTGACCGTCACCTCGATCCTGCCGTATTCTCGGACCGGCGCCTTACATACATGGCCAC
Source organism: uncultured Lachnospiraceae bacterium (assembly GCA_910586255.1). GTDB lineage: Bacteria > Bacillota > Clostridia > Lachnospirales > Lachnospiraceae > Brotaphodocola. The sequence continues at coordinate 1,601 of CAJUHR010000051.1, forward strand.
CTAGCACATGCATCATCAGCTGCGCCCCATAGCATAGTCCCAGCACAGGTATACCTAACTCAAATAAAGCTCGTTCGCAGGAAGCAGCGCCTTCTCTATAGCAGCTGTCAGGCCCTCCTGTCAGAATAATTCCCTTAGGCTTCATCTGACGAATCTTATCTAACTCTGTCTTGTAGGAGTAGATTTCACAATATACGTTACATTCCCGAACACGGCGAGCTACAAGCTGATTGTACTGACCGCCAAAATCAATGACTATGATCTTCTCTCTGTTCACAAGAACTCCTCCTAACCATCTCCAAAATCCAGCCGAATGCTCTGTCAGTTTCTATGACTGAATACTCTGCAGCAGATGCTTACTAAAAAACAAAGACATTATACATAATTTACCTTGGATATACAAGATATTCCAAAAATTATCTTATCTTTTTTTGTTTTCCACCATAAATTTGCTTTACTCATCCGTATCTTTTACAGAAACCCAAAACAAAAGGTTCGTTTTATAAAAGGGAGGTTATTTATTTATGAAAAAAAGATTCAACAGACTCTATTTCCCGGCATTTTTCCTCGTTCTCATTCTCGTGGCATGCTTTGTCACTGCCTGCGGGGGAGGAGGCTCTAAATCGTCTGTGACTGAGACCACTGCCGCCGCCTTTGATGCTGCTGCCTATAATTCTGCCCCGGCCGCCGGGATTCCCGGCTCCTATGCAGTGGCAGAGTCTGCTGCTTCCTACCAGGATTCCGGAATGGACGGCGGATATTATGACAGTAATTTGGGTGAGGAATATAAATTTGAGGAAGAGATGGCCATTGCCGAACCCATGGCGGCGCCAGCTCCCGCATCAATGGAAAACGGAACAGCCATGGGTCCGGATACCTCCGCTCAGGAGAGCTCATCTTCCCAAAATTCCTCTTCTGTCAGACGGAAATTGATTCGCACGATAAGCCTGAATGTAGAAACCACAGCTTTTGACGATCTTTTGTCTTCAATCCAGAGCTTTGTGACCACCGGAGGAGGGTACATTGAGCAGTCAGATGTCAGCGGCACCAGTGTCTCGGCCTCTCCTGACCGGAGACGGTACGCCTATCTGACTGTGCGGATTCCCTCTGGCGGCCTGGATAATTTTCTCTCACAGATGGCCGAAAAGAGCAACGTAATCAACCGCTCGGAGAATGTCCAGGATGTGACCTTGCAATATACGGACATAGAAAGCCGCAAAAAGTCTCTGACCATCGAACAGGAACGTTTGTGGGCACTGCTGGAAAAGGCAGATACTTTAGAGGCAGTCATTGCACTGGAGGAGCGCCTTTCGGAAATCCGCTATGAGCTGGAGGGATTTGAATCCCAGCTGCGTGTTTATGACAATCAGGTGGACTACAGTACCGTACATATCAGTATTCAAGAGGTGGGCGTGTTTACCCCCACAGCCCCCGATTCCGTGGTAACCCGGATTCAGAAGGGCTTTGTCCGCAATCTGGAAAATGTCGTTAATGATATGACGGACTTTATTGTCTGGTTTTTATCCCATCTTCCGTCTCTGATTATGCTTGCATTGATCATAGGAATCCTTTTCCTGATCGGAATGCTTTTCCGTAGAAATGCGGCACAGAAGCAGGTAAAAGCGGATTCTAACCGGAAACGTTTTTTCAAAGCTCCCGGCAAGACAGAGAAAACGCAGTGGGACAAAGCCCCCCAGCCCGGCATAACAGCAGAGGAAAATGCCGCTAAACCTGACTCTTTTGAGCTTACAAAAAAAGAAGATTAAACCCCTTAAAATCCTTATTTCACCCGGGATAAAGACACCACCGTCTCAATCCCAGCCGTGGCGGGAAACATGTCCACGCAGCGCCCCTTTTCTACCTGGTAACCGCTGTCTAAAAGCACCTTAAGATCTCTGGCCAGGCTGGTAGGCTTGCAGGACACATAGATCATTCGTTCCACACCAAAATCAATAATTTTTTTCAGCGCCTTGGGATGGATTCCATCCCGGGGCGGGTCCAGAATAATCAGATCCGGCTTCTCCTTGAGTTCTCCCACCACCTTTAATACGTCCCCGGCAATAAACCTGCAATTGTCCAGGCCATTGAGCCGGGTATTTTCTCTGGCAGCCTCCACGGCCTCTCCCACAATCTCTACTCCCACCACCTGATCAGTGACCGGGGACAGAAGCTGGGCAATGGTTCCTGTGCCGCTATACAAATCAAATACTATTTTCGTCTTTGTCTCTCCCACATATTCCCGCACTGTCTGGTACAAAACCTCCGCTCCCAGAGAATTGGTCTGAAAAAAGGAAAAGGGAGTGATCTTAAACTTCAATCCTAAGAGCTCCTCATAAAAATAGTCTCTTCCTGTCAGCACCTCTGTACAGTCGCTTTGCACCACATCCGCCAAACTATCGTTTTTAATATGGAGAATCCCCGCAAGTGTACCTTTCAGCTTCAGGGCTTTAAGGCTCTTTTTCCATCCTGCAAGCAGCTCTCGCTCCTCCTGGCCGGCGGGCACATCTTCCTGCTGAACCATTGCTCCCTGGCCGGCGGGCACATCTTTCTGCTGAACCATTGCTCCCCGGCCGGCGGGCACATCTTCCTGCTGCACCATTGCTCCCCGGCCGGCAGGCACATCTTCCTGCTGCCCGTCCGCCTCCCAGCAGGCAAGCGCATCTTCCTGCTGCCCGTCCGTTTTCCCCCAGCCATTGGTCTGGGTCGTTGTCACCAGCGCTACCAGAATCTCCCCGGTCTTTACTGCCCGCCTCACCAGAAGATGGCGCAGATATCCCACGTGCCTAAGCTTTTGATAGTAGGGCACTCCCTCGGCAGTAAAATAGTCCAGGGTCGCCCCCAGAATGTGACAGAAATCCTCATGAACGATTCGGCATTGCCGTGTAGTGACAATATCATAAAAGCTGGCTCTTTTATGCATTCCCAAAGCCAGAGGCCCGCCCTTGTACTCATCGCCAAAGGAAAATTCCATCTTATTCCGATACCCGCCGTAGACGGGACTTTTCCGGATGCCCTCAAAGCCCCAGTCACCGCAAACCGGCCGAATCAGCCGGTCCACCTGCTGTGCCTTTATCTTAAGCTGTTCCTCATAGGGCAGACTCTGGTAAAGGCAGCCGCCGCAAATCCCGGCGTGGGGGCAGCCGTCTGTTGTTCTCTCCAGGGCAGAGGATTCCAACACCTCAAGCAATCGTCCCTCCGCCCGTCCCCCTCTTTTTTTATTAATGACAAACCGGATCCGCTGTCCTGGAAGGGCATTTTTTACAATCACACTCTCTCCGTCCGACCGAATAATTCCTTTATTTGGAAACTCTATCTCTTCCACGATTCCTTCCAGGATCTCTCCTTTTTTCATCTCCCGATTCCTCGCTCTCCTTTTGTTGTGGCAAATCCCATTGCTTTTCTATTTGTTCTGGTACAGCATCACATGGATCTTGAAGTAATTAGTGCCTGATATTCATGTCTGTTGTTTGTCCGTAAAAACAGTACAGTGGCGCCTGCAATTCGCTCGCAGGCGTGCAAATGACCCGCTATTTTCTCTGCAAAAACAAAGCGTGCCCCAGTCAAGTGAGACACGCCTTCTCGTATTTCGTTGATCCCTTATTCCTCTTCCTTTTCCTCGGCAGCGGTGGTATCATCCTCATCCTCGAAGAAATCGTCATCGAAATCATCATCAAAATCATCCTCGAAATCTTCCAGATAATCCGGGGTAAAGAAACGGTACACACCATATGCAATCGCTGCAATCGCTGCAACAGCACCGATGATGGCCAGCACCCAAAGAATGCAGTTTTTCTTCTTCTCCTCTTCCTCTTTCCTGTGAAGGAAATCATTCAGCTTTGTAGAATTAATAATCTCTTCTACGCGGGTCAGCGCATCCTTGCTCATTGTATCAAACTTTCCCATCCTACTCACGTCCTTTCTGTCGTCATGACACATTTTTCATGTGCATTATTTAGATTATACCATTTCTTTTCCTTTTTTACTATCCTATTTTATTCAAAAAATCAAAATTTATCACAATCTTTGCAATTGGGCAAAGGAAGCAAACATTTTTTTGATTCCAAACCCGTCAAAATCCACGGTCACCTCAAAATCCTTTACCCGGTCAACCACTGACTGGACTGTCCCTTCCCCGAATTTTTTATGACGAACCCGGTCACCCTCCTTATAATCCAGGGAGGATGGCTTCTCCACGGTAAATGTTTTTCCAAAACCCGGGCCCTTTGCAGTTCCTCCAAATGCCCCGGAAATGCTTGTTTCTCTCTTTGGGATGTCGCCCTTTCCTCCAAACAGCTTCTCCCTGTATTCAGCGGAGGAAGATGCATAAGCATTGGGTTTCACTCCCTCTTTGCGCACAAAATCCACATTGTTTTTCCGTTTCGCCACTCTTTCCTGATTGGCGGGACTGAGCATCTCTTCGGGAATTTCCTCCACAAACCGGCTTACCCGGGAGTATCGGGCCTCCCCTTTGTTCATGCGCACCCGGGCCGCTGTCATTACCAGCTTCTGCCTAGCCCGAGTAATCCCCACATAGCAAAGCCTTCTCTCCTCCTCCAAATCGGTGGGGTCGTCTGACATAATGGCCATGGAGCCGGGAAACAGTCCGTCCTCCATACCGCTTAAATAGACCACAGGAAATTCCAGCCCCTTGGCGCTGTGAAGCGTCATCAATGTCACCCGGTCTTCCGAATCATCCATCCGGTCAACATCTGCCACCAGAGCAACCTCCTCCAAGAATCCGTCCAGGCTGGGGTTCTCATTCTCCTCACGGTATCCTGCCGCCTTACTGATCAGCTCATCAATATTTTCCAGGCGGGCCTTTGCATCCTCCTCCCCCTCGGCCTCCAGCTCCGCGCGATAGCCTGTTTTCTCCAGAATATCCTCAATCAGTTCCGGAATACCATAACCGCTGTCGGCCAGCTCTCCTCCCTGGATCCGACTGCGAAATTCTTCAATCTGACTTACAAACCCCTGAATCTTCCCTGCCGCCTTCCCCATTCCCGGCACCGAGGCCGCCCTCATACAGCCCTCATAAAAGCTGATTCCCTGTTGGCCGGCCCATCCGGAAATCTTCCCTATGGAAGCAGCACCGATCCCCCGTTTCGGCACATTGATGATCCGCTGAGCCGCCAGATCGTCCCGCCCATTGGCAATGGTTTTCATATAGCATAAGATATCCTTGATCTCTTTTCTCTGATAAAAGTTTACGCCGCCCACCAACCGATAGGGAATATTGTAGGCGAGGCACTTCTCTTCCAAAAGGCGGGACTGCGCATTGGTCCGATAAAGCACTGCAAAATCCTTGTAGGAGCGTCCCTGGGCCAGGATACCACGGGCAATCCCCTCCGCCTCCTCATAGGCCTGATCATACTGTCTGAAGGTTACCGGCTCTCCCTCCTCATTGGCTGTCCACAGTGTCTTATCCTTTCTTCCCCGGTTATTGCGTATGACGGAATTGGCCGCATCCAAAATACGGCCTGTAGAGCGATAATTCTGCTCCAGCTTGATCACCTTTGTTCCGGGAAATGTCTCCTCAAAGTTCAGTATATTGCCGATATCTGCCCCCCGGAACTTATAGATTGACTGATCGTCATCTCCCACCACGCAGAGATTGCCGTACTTGCCGGCCAACAGGGATATCAGTTCAAACTGTGCCGTGTTGGTATCCTGATATTCGTCTACCAAAATATAGCGAAAACGTTCCCGATAATAATCCAGTACCTCCTGATTGACCCGGAACAAGTCAACTGTCTTAAAAATAAGATCATCAAAGTCAAGAGCGTTATTCTTTTTCAGCTCTGCCTGATATGCCTCATATATCTCTGCATATTTTCTCAGATGCCAGTCTCCCTGAGCATTTTTCCCAAACTCCTCCACCCCGATCAGTTCATTCTTGGCATTGGAAATAACAGACATCATAGCCCTCTCCCGATACTGCTTCGGGTCCAGGTTCAGCTTTTTAATGATCTGCTTCATCAGAGTTTTCTGATCGTCACTGTCATAAATCGTAAAATTATTTTCATACCCCAGATAGTCGATAAAGCGCCTGAGTATTCGTACACAAAGAGAGTGAAAGGTGCTCACCCACACGCTTGCTGCCCCGGACTTCACCAGAAAATCCACCCGGTCCCGCATTTCTCCTGCTGCTTTGTTGGTAAAGGTAATGGCGAGAATATTCCAGGGATTCACCCCCTTTTCCTCAATCAGGTAGGCAATCCGATGGGTCAGTACCCGGGTTTTCCCGGAACCGGCCCCTGCCAGTATCAAAAGAGGCCCCTCTGTGTGCAGAACCGCCTCCCTTTGCTTTTCATTCAAGGTATCATAAGTAGCCATATGTAGTTTATTCCTTTCCGGCCTGTCCCGGTATATTCGGGAAAACGCATTGTTTTTGCATACCGGCAGACAGGGCTTATAACGGGTCATTGATTCGCCGAAGTTACTGTAAACGGCAACTCACCGGAGATTCCTTTTGTACATCCGGGAGAAAAGTCCTGTAAAATAAGTTATCCCGATTTATCATAAAACAAACAGGACCGGAAATCAACTGTTATATGCACATCCCCGCTCAAAAAAAGCACAAAGACCGCAATCTTTGTGCTTCCTTCCTATTCTGCAAAAGCGATAGCCTCAATTTCCACCAGCGCCCCTTTTGGCACCGCCGCTACTTCATAAGCAGCCCGGGCCGGACAGTCTGTCTCAAAAAATGTGGCATAGACCTCATTCATAGGACCAAAATCCGCAATATTCTTCAACAGCACAGTAGTTTTCACCACATTATCCATGGTCAGTCCCTCGCATGCCAGAATATTCTTAATATTGGTCAGGGACTGGCGGGTCTGTGAAGCGATATCGTCCCCTGCAAATTCTCCGGTAGCCGGGTCAATGGGAAGCTGTCCGGACACAAATACAAACTTGTCCGCCCGGATTGCCTGAGAATAAGGTCCGATCGCCGCAGGCGCATTGGTAGTTGCCAATACTTTTTTCATCACAATTCCTCCTCGTGAGCTTCTGTTGTATAACAGCCTGGATCTATATGGCTCTTCATATGGGCTGTTATCCTCTGGCAACCATTATATCTGTTTTGAACCACAAATTCAATGGTCTTTGAACAAATTTTTCCGTTCGCAGCGGTCTGCGCAGTTCCTGACAGTGTGGGGTCACAAAAGCCTGGTGCAGCATTGCACTAGGCAATCTGGGAGCTTCCTTCCTCTGACGTCAGCAGCTCTTTCAAATCATCCAGAGACATATTCTGTCCTTCCAAAAGCTCATTGACCTCTTTAAATTTCTCCATGAGAATCTGTTCCCGAAGCTCGCCTTCCTTTTCCCGCAGGGTTTCCAGACAATCCTCGTACTGACGGATACTGGCCTGCACCTCTGTAAGCTCCTCCTGATATTTTTCCAATGGCGTTCTTCTTGCCCGTCTTGCCATGATTACACTCCTTCCTCAAAATTCTGTTATGATGGTAATCTGTCCCATTGGTAGAAGTATATGCCAGAAAAAGCTTATTTATTCACCGGATTTGCATCCTTTTTCCCGGCTTTTAAGACAAAATATCGTAATAATTCAGATAGGTCTGCGCGTTCACCGCTCTGACCGTAAGAAAGCGTAATGGTCGCGGGCATACGGCTATCGCGAAGCGATTCTAAATGGCCGTATGCCGTAACAGTTCAAGGGCTATCTGAACTGTTACAAAATATCCGATACAGCAACCATCCAAGAGTGGTGCCCAGCACATTCATCACCACATCATCCAGCTGACAGAAGCCCCGTCCGGTCAGATACTGTGCCGTTTCAATCGCCACGCTGGTCAGGCACGCTGCCGCAACACAGACAAACCCGTTTTTCAGGAAACGAAAACACGCCGGAAACAAAATCCCAAAAGGGATAAACATCAATATATTCTCTATCACATATCCTTTAGAAGCCGCAGTCTCTCCCCAGGTCCCGAACAATTCCATATTTACCCCGATCCGCGAGCCGGGCTCTCTGGAGAAAAATGCCGTCTCCAGCAGCACCGTTCCATAGACCACACAAAGGTACAGGAGCATCACCCTTTTCTTCTCCTGTACCTTCATCGGAATCCCGGCAGCCCTTCCTGCCAGAATCCCCAAAAGGTAAACTGCCAGAAAGAGAAAGCCCGCAATCATCCCATGGGGCATGTAGCCAATCGGCTCCAGCATATCCCCGCAGATTGTCAAAACCAGTTCCTTTACACTGTCTGCCATAGCTGTTATACTCACAAGCATGCTTATTTGTTCAAATGATCAGGTATCTCTATGGAAATTATATGGGCAAATCATTGAGGACGCGGGTGTATATTGGCATTTCATGTTTCTGCTTATCATAAACACTGATTTCCTTCCCCAGCTGCACCTCTATCATTTGAAGCTCCGTGTCCGCAATGACCATATGACGGCTGCCGGCCGCCATTGTCACCACATCTCCCACTTCCACCTTTTTCTCCGTCCCGTCAATAACCGTGCGCCCCTTTCCGGAAACGACTGTCCAGACCTCATCCCGGTACTGGTGACTGTGGTAGTTCATCCTGTGCCCCGGATTCAAAGTCACCTTGATGGTCATGCTGTCCTTCCCCACGTCCAGCACCCGGAAGCTTCCCCAGGATTTCTCCGCATACATGACCTTGTGGTCAAATTCATTGACAAAAGGCTTGATATAGCTGGACTGAACCTTGTCCGACACCAGAATTCCCTCAGGGCTTGCCGATACCACCATGTCCTTCAGTCCCATGCAGAGCACCGGAACATCCAGTTCATTGATCACATGTACATTTTCACAGGTTTCATTAAACACGGCCTTGCCGATACAGGGCCCGTCCATGGCCTCCGTCAGAGTATTCCATGTGCCCAGATCCTTCCACATACCGGAAAATCTCATTACCTCAATGTACGGCTCATGCTCCACCACCCCGTAGTCAAAGCTGATCTTATCCAGGGTGTGATACGCTTCCAGAAGCCGTTCATAATCCCCAAAGCCGGTCAGCTGACGGGCCTTCTCCATCACATAGCCCAGGCGGAATGCAAACACGCCTCCGTTCCACAATGCCCCCTGGGCAATATACTCCCTAGCGACCTCCTCCGTGGGCTTTTCCTTAAACACAGACACCTTGCTGATATTCTTTTTATCGGCTGGAATGATATATCCATATTTTTCGCTGGGATAGACAGGCTCAATCCCCATCAAAACCAGATTGGCTTCACTGACGGCTGCCCGCTCCCCCAGTCTTTTCAGCGCCTGAAAATAATCCGGCTCCACATAAGGGTCCACCGGGCAGACCACCACCGGCTCATCTTCCCCCACTCCCCGCACATCCCGCAAATAAGCGGCGGCCAGAGCCACGGCCGGAAATGTATCCCTTCTGCAGGGCTCCACACAAATCCCCACATTCTTTCCCAGCTGATTGTGGATGGCTGACACCTGAGACCGAGAGGTGGCAATGGTCACCTCCGCCTCCGGATCCACGGTGCGGATCTGGCGGTACACCCGCTGCACCATAGACTCCAGCTCTCCCTCCCCGGTTCGGAAAAGGCGGATAAACTGCTTGGATCGCACGTCATTGGACAGGGGCCACAGTCTTTGCCCGGAACCGCCGGACAACAAAATTATATTCATTTTGTCTCCCCCGCCCCTCTATCGCTCTGCCCGCATAGGATTATTCAAAAAGTCCTCATAGGACAGGCGGATCCCTTCTTCCAACTCGGTCTTGTAGGTCCATCCCAGAGCCGTGGCCTTGGACACATCCAGAAGCTTTCTAGGTGTTCCGTTGGGTTTGGTTTCATCCCACCGGATCTCCCCCTCATACCCGACCACTCTTGCAACCAGATTGGCCAGCTCCTTTATAGTCAGCTCCTTGCCGGTTCCCGCATTGACCGTCTCATCGCCGCTGTAATAATTCATCAGATACACACAGAGATTGGCCAGGTCGTCCACATAGAGAAATTCCCTGAGCGGAGAGCCGTCTCCCCAGCAGACAACCTCCCTCTGTCCCTCTGTCTTTGCCTCGTGGAAGCGGCGGATCAGAGCCGGAAGAACATGGCTGTGAAGGGGATGATAATTGTCATTGGGTCCATAGAGATTGGTGGGCATGACGGAAATATAATCGGTTTTGTACTGTCTGTTAAGGTACTCGCAGTACTTTAGACCAGAAATCTTGGCCAGAGCATAGGCCTCATTGGTCTTTTCCAGCTCCGATGTCAGCAGACAGCTCTCCTTCATGGGCTGAGGGGCCATGCGGGGATAAATGCAGGAGGAGCCCAAAAATTCCAGCTTTTTGCAGCCGTTCATCCAGGCCGAATGGATCACATTCATCTCCAGAATCATATTATCGTACATAAAATCCGCCAACGCCCCTTCATTTGCCACAATGCCCCCTACCTTGGCCGCCGCAAGAAATACATACTCCGGCCTTTCCTCGGCAAAAAAGCGCTCCACCGCCTCCTGACGGCAAAGATCCAGCTCCTGATGGGTGCGGGTGACAATGTTTGTGTAGCCCTGCCGCTCCAATTCCCGGATAATGGCGGAGCCCACCATTCCCCGGTGGCCGGCAACGTATATTTTGGCATTTTTCTCCATCATCACGCAGTCCCTCCCATAGCCTTTTCCTGTCTGGCAAGCTGACGGTCATGGGCAGCCATGATTTCCACCAGCCGGGCATAGCTGGTTTTTTGAGGATTCCATCCAAGAACCCTTTTCGCCTTGGCCGGATCTCCCCACAGATTGTCCACATCCGTGGGTCTGAACCACTGAGGATTGACACAGACAAGCATCCGGCCGGTGGCGGCATCATATCCCTTCTCATCCATGCCGCTGCCCTCCCAGCGCAGGGTGATTCCATTGGCGGCAAACGCCCTTTCTGTAAAGTCCCGAACTGTGTGTTGCTCACCGCTGGCAATGACAAAATCCTCCGGCTTTTCCTGCTGCAGCATCAGCCACATACACTCCACATAGTCCTTGGCGTACCCCCAGTCCCGCAGAGAATCCAGATTTCCCAGTTCCAGATGATCCTGGATGCCCTCCGCAATCCGTCCCGCCGCCAGGGTGATCTTGCGGGTGACGAAGTTCTCCCCTCGCCGCTCCGACTCATGATTAAAAAGAATCCCATTGACCGCAAACATCCCGTATGCCTCCCGGTATTCTTTGGTAATCCAAAAGCCATACTGCTTGGCAACCGCATAGGGGCTGTAGGGATGGAAGGGGGTGGTTTCCCGCTGAGGAATCTCCTCCACCTTTCCGTACAGCTCGGAGGTTGACGCCTGATATATCCTGGTTCTCTTTTCAAGTCCCAGAATCCGGCAGGCCTCCAGGATCCTGAGCACTCCTAAAGCGTCCACATCCCCGGAATACTCCGGCACGTCAAAGGACACCTGAACATGAGACTGAGCCGCCAGATTATAAATCTCATCCGGCTCTACAATATGAATAATCCGAATAAGAGAAGATGAATCCGACAGATCTCCCTCATGAAGCGTGATCTGCTCTGCCAGATGATCGATGCGGGCCGTATTGGATACGGAAGCACGGCGGATCACTCCGTGAACCTCATAGCCCTTTTCCAGCAAAAGCTCTGCCAGATAGGAGCCGTCCTGCCCGGTGATTCCTGTAATCAATGCTTTTTTCATAGGTCAATTCCTCGTCTTTCCATTGTTCGTGACACTTTTTGCACAATTTGCATCACTGTGCAGCTTACAGATTTCTTTGTCAGAACTATATATCTTTCGGCAATCAACCGCACCAAACACACAGAATATTTTTTCGCGTGCTTTGAAATAGTTATTTGCCAGACGATATATCTGTTCCGTACGAGTAAATTGTACCTCTGTTTTGGCAGTTTTAAATATCATATCAAAAACAAAAATAGCACAATATTGGTTTTTCAGCGCAACCCCCGGACTTTCCGGAGGCAGCAGTGCCCTTTTTGTCACAGTCCCCACACTCCGCGGCGGCAGCAGTGCCTTTTCACCACAGCCTCCGGTAACACCCGGGAGACATTCCCTCCGTTTTCTTAAATCTCCTGCAAAAATAATTTCCGTTACCCATCCCTACCTGGGCGGCAATCTCATCCATGGTCATGTCCGTAAAACGGAGAAGACTCTTTGCCTTCGTGATCCGCTTCTGCTCCACATAGGCAATGACCGTGACCCCGTAAGCCTCCTTAAATATCCGGGACAGATAAAATTTGTCCACAAAAAACATCCGGGCCAAATCCTCCAAAAGGATCTTGTCCAAAAAATGGCTGTCCAGGTACTCCTTCACCTGGTGCAGCTCCATACGCTTCCTGGACAGATGCTGTTCCTCCGGATGCCAGGAATTATCCATCAAAACAGAGAGCAGCCCCCCAAGCTTTTCATTAATGCGCATATCCCGGATGTAATCCGAAGAGCCCGCCAGAGAAAAAATCTCCGACAAAATTCCTGTAACGGCCTCCGGTGATTCCCTTCCGGCTGCATCCGTGGGACGAAATACCGGACGGCCTCCTCGTTCCCGGTATTTTTCATAAATAGCCGGCAGAGAGGGACCGTTAAAATGGCACCATTGCAGCTCCCACAGATTCTCCTCTGTGCTGTGAGCATAGATCCTCTGACATTCAATGAACACACAGTCCCCGGCTGTCAGCTCATATTGCTGCCCCTCATACACCAGCTTTCCGGCACCGGAAAGGACCACAAAGCAGAGGTAGGAAAGCAAATTGCTCCGGCTGCTTGTGTGAGGCCGGACTGCCTGCAGAGTTCCCACCTCCTGAAGATGCAGTAAGGAGGTCCTGGCAAAGGAGGACGGGGTATACAAAATACGCTTGGAACGGACGGAAGGGGAGGAAGAAAAAAGCTCTTTATCCTTCAAACCCATACACCTCCCTTGGAAGAAATCATCAGGAATCCATTTTTTCCAGAATACTCCGGGCCACGCTGAGCCCGTTGGCCGATGCCTGCTGCAGGCCCCTGGTGACAGAAGCCCCGTCTCCCACAGCCCGCAGCCCCCGGACACTAGTCTCAAAGTCCGGATTCACCACCACCTTGTTGGAATAGAATTTCACCTCCACGCCGTAGAGCAGGGTCTCATCGCTGACAATACCGGGAGTGACCTTATCAAGCGCCAGCAGCATCTCCTGAATGTCCACCATAATCCGGTGGGGAAAAACCAGAGACAGATCGCCGGGAACCGCGTCCTTTAACGTGGGGATCAGATTATTCCGGCAGAGGCGCTCCTCCGTGGTGCGGCGTCCCCGCTGGAAATCTCCAAAGGTCTGCACCAGAATCTTTCCGTCACAAAGCATGTTGCTGAGCCTGGCAATGTACTTTCCATATTCAATGGGCGTCTTAAACGGCTTTGTAAAATTCTTGGAAACCAGCAGCGCAAAATTGGTATTATTGGTCTTATACTCCTTTGACTTATAGGCATGTCCGTTGACCACGGCCAGTCCGTTCTCATAATATTCCGTAGCCACCTCGCCGGAGGGATTGGTGCAGAAGGTACGCACCTTATCATCAAATGTAGGCGTGTAATAAATAAGCTTTGCCTCATACAAATTCTCATTGAGAAACCGCATCACCTCATCCCTCACCTCAACCCGCACCCCGATATCCACCGTGCCGACCTCTGTCTCAATCCCATGCTCACCGCAGATGTGGCTGAACCAGTCCGAGCCTTCCCTTCCGATGGCCGCGACCACCTCTGAGGCATAAAAGCTCTCCCCCTTATCCGTCACAACTCCCTTCACCTGATTATCCTCAATCCGGATGTCACGGACCATGGTATTGAACTCAATATGAACTCCCTGTGCCAGAAGATGCTCCTGCAGCCGGGTATAGATCTTATACCCCTCCTCCGTGCCCAGATGACGAATCGGACATTCAATCAGCTTTAAATTGGCCTGAATCGCCTTTCGTCTGATCTCCTCGATCTCCTTTGACCGGTCAACCCCATAGACATTGGTATCTGCCCCAAATTTCAGATAAATATTATCCGACTCCTGAATCAGCTTTAATGTCCTGTCGTATCCCAGAATCTCCGGCAGATTGCCTCCCACATCCGGAGACAAAGAGAGCTTGCCGTCCGAAAATGCTCCTGCCCCGGCAAAGCCCGTTGTGATCGAACAGGGCTGACAGCCCACACAGGTTTTGGTCGTCCGCTTGGGGCAGACACGCTTCTCAATGGGACGCCCCTTCTCGATCATCAGAATCCTCAGATCCGGACGTTTCTCAATCAGCTCGTAGGCGCAGAAAATCCCCGAGGGACCGGCGCCGATAATAATGATATCGTAATTATTTGCAGCCATGTTTTTCCTTTCTGTTTTTTGTTTTTACTCTTTTTCGACATATATGTCTGCTTTTTCAACACTTTTCCTGGCTCTTTGGCACTTGTGTCATCCAGGCATTTATCATACCGTTTTGCAATGATAGCCTGTTTTCTTTTTAAAACAGTTCCGAATGCGTACCGACACGGTAAATCATCAATATTAGAACCTTATCCATTCCCTCATACTTCATCCAAAGCCGCCTTCAAATCACTGAGACTCTTATACCCTTTTACATTTGGGTCGGCAGCAATCCCCCTTCCCTCTGCTATGGCAGCCATTGTTATTTCATTTGGTGTATTCAGCTTTAAAGAAAAAGGTATGCCATTTTCCCGTATTGTCTGCCTTAAAAACATATTTACTGCTGTAGTCATATTTAATCCAAGTTCTGCAAAAATATTCTCTGCCGCTTCTTTCACAGCTTTCTCTGTACGTATATTTAAATTCGTTACAGTTGCCATAACACACCTCCGCTTTTCACATAATACAAAACGATCCTTCCATCGATTATATGCAATATACTTTATATTGTCAACATATTATATGTATATTAAACGAGTTTATGCTAGTACAGCATTGCGGAAATTTTGGTGAATATCAGTGCCTGATATTTGTGTCAGGGCAAGGCGGAGGAAGGAGTGAGATGAAATTATCTTATCAAAGATGGAAGGGAATTGGCAGATACGGATGATTACCTACTTACGAAGAATTTTCCTTGGTTTTTCTACATTCCCGGCTATAATAAGATTATATCGTATTTTAGCCAGGAGGTGCCCCGTATGAACTATATTCGCAGAAATTTGGAGAATATCATTGTGTCTCTGTCCAGAGAATATGCCGCTGTTCTTATCACCGGCCCCGGCAGGTAGGGAAAACCACCATCTTGCGCCAATTGATGCAGAAGAACCAAGCCTACGTCACTTTAGACAATCTGGAAGATCGCGCTATGGCTCAAAATGCCCCCCGCGCTTTTCAATCTTTTGTCGCAAAAACCAGCAAACGCAGATGCTCCTCATAGCTAAAGCCATATGGCGCATCTATTTTCTGCTTTTTTCTCATCCTGATATCTACATAGTTCTTTTTAGGAATCCTTGCTATATAAGCATGCCGGCTTCCTCACTCCAGGAACGGATTATATCTGCTGGCAATTCCAGAATTCTTGCAATCTTATCTATGGAATCCCCGTCCTTTAACATATTGCTGGCTGTTTTCTTTGCTCGGATCAGATCGCCCTCTTCACGGCTCTCCTCACGGATCATCTGCAAAGTCCCCGCTTCATTATATTCTGTAATGCACATGTCCTTCACCTCCGCCTTGTGGCCAATCAAAAACTCCCGGATCTCGAAATCCTCCGGCATGTTCGGGTTATAGGTGCTCTGCTGCTCATACACGTTCATCATATGGCACAGAATAAAGGAGATATCATTTTTCATCCCCATGTAAACGGCATCCTCCATAGCCGTGAACTCTATGCTGTCCGGATCCGTGTATTGCGTATTGTTCACCGCGTTGTACAGGCTTAGCGTCCACTCCTTATTTCCCTTCTCCCCGAACAGGAACGTGAACAGGCGGTCTTTGTGTTCCCTGTTTACTGCTGCCATTCTTATATCTTCTCCCTTTCCTGACGGACTGCTGCATATATCTGAAACACTCCGATTTATTCCGGATAGATGCATGATTCTTTTTTAGAAAAATAAACCATATCTCTCCAAAATCCTTGTAAAATGCAGCTTTCTTAGGTCTGCTTTCCAGAAAAATCTATCAGAATTTTCTGGAAATACAGCTTTTTTATTCAAAAATTTATTTGTTTTTGACCTGTTTATAACTCCTGTTAGGCTACAGAAATCTGTCTTAATTTTATATTAAATTTTTCTATTTTCAAGCACTGTTTGACGATTTCCCAAGTCTCTTTTTCCTAATAGTTATTGTTTACGGAGGCATCTTCTTGTCCGGCTTACGCCGAACAAGAAGCATCGTGCGTTCGCCTGATATGGAAAAACGGATAAAATCAGTCTTACAAGCAAGCTTGACGCCTGCTTTTATCCGTTTTTCCGTAAGTAGGAAATAATCCGTATCTACAAATTCCCTTCCATCTTTGATAAGAT
>CAJUHR010000052.1 GCA_910586255.1 uncultured Lachnospiraceae bacterium
TTGCCGTTTTACGGGATTTATAATGTAGAAGGCGGATATGGGTTTGCGGGGGAGAAGTAGGTAGCAGAGTGTTTTTGCAGAACAAGATTTTCCTCACCACAGAAGACAATATAAAATTCCGAAGAATCCGGTTGCAAAACGGCCCGTAAAATCGTAAAATACGATTAAGAAAATATCCGATTAAAAGTAAGGAGGCTAAAGATGTGATTAACTACATACAGAATTTAAAAATTCGACTTAAACTTTATATCCTTATAGGAGTTGCATTGCTTGGCATGTTTATAATCGGCGGTATGTCATTTTTTCTTATGGGCCGGATAAATGAGATGACAAGTGATATTTCCACAAGCTGGCTTCCCAGCATTAATACGGCGAGGGATTTGACCACAACCATTTCCAATATCCGTCTCAATGAATTGGGGTATCTTACCGCGATTTCTGATGATGTAGAAGCATCCAGCCTTCAGTACCTCCAAAAGGAAAAAGAAGAGATGGATACGCTCCTGGCCACATATGGGGGATTAATTGACGAGGAGGAAAGAGATTTCTATAACAATGCCAAGAGTCTCTGGAATCAGTACAATGAGGCAGATGAAAAGATGATGGCGTTAGCCAAACAGGGCCGCCTGGAAGAAGCCCGTT
This sequence comes from uncultured Lachnospiraceae bacterium, assembly GCA_910586255.1. Taxonomy (GTDB): domain Bacteria; phylum Bacillota; class Clostridia; order Lachnospirales; family Lachnospiraceae; genus Brotaphodocola. The sequence continues at coordinate 643 of CAJUHR010000052.1, forward strand.
CCATTCTGGAAGGGGAATGTGTAGAACTTTACAATTCCTTAAACAGTGCCTTTGATGATATTATTGTCTACAATACAGAAGGCAGTGATGCCGCAACAGAGGAAAGCATTTTCCTTTACAGGACTTCCATTTTCCTTATGGCAGCGGTTATGCTCGCCATCATCCTTGTGGGAGTTTTCTTCTCATTTGTGGTTATACGCCTGATTAAGACCCCTGTTTCCGAAATCGAGAGCGCTGCCATAAGAATGGCAGAGGGGGATCTGGACGTGGAGATTTCCTATACCTCTGAGGATGAGCTGGGGGTTTTGGCTGAACAGGTACGCAGATTGATTCATAAGCTTCAGGTCATCATTGATGATGAGAATAAATTCCTGGCCAAAATGGCGGCCGGAGATTTTACGGTGGATTCTGTCTGTGAAGAAGAATATACGGGCGGCTTCCATCCTCTGCTTATCTCCTTCCGGGGCATTGCGGACAAGCTTAACGACACTATGCTGCAAATCAACCAAAGCTCTGCTCAAGTTGCAAGCGGGTCCGAACAGGTGTCCAGCGGTGCTCAGGCTCTCTCCCAGGGGGCAACGGAACAGGCAAGCTCCGTGGAAGAGCTGGCGGCCACGATTAATGAAATTTCCAGCAAGGTGAAGGAGAATGCAGACAACGCACAGCAGGCCAATGCAAAGGCAGGCAGCATCAGCACGGAGATGCATGTGAGCAACGAAAAAATGCAGCAGATGATACAGGCAATGGGAGATATCACCAACTGCTCCAATGAGATCGGTAAAATCATTAAGACAATTGAAGATATTGCTTTCCAGACCAACATCCTTGCCCTTAACGCCGCCGTGGAGGCCGCCCGGGCAGGCTCTGCCGGAAAGGGGTTTGCCGTAGTGGCCGATGAGGTCCGCAATCTGGCAAGCAAGAGTGCGGAGGCCTCAAAGAACACCTCTGTTCTGATTGAAAATTCATTAAAGGCAGTGGAGAACGGAACACGGATTGCCGATGAGACAGCCAGGTCCTTGTATCAGGCAGTTAATGGCGTAAACGAAATGACAGTCATTATCGAACAGATTTCAGAGGCCAGTAGCGCTCAGGCTGATTCTATCTCCCAGGTTACCATGGGGATTGACCAGATTTCCAGTGTGGTGCAGACAAACTCGGCAACTGCCCAGGAGAGCGCGGCTGCAAGCGAAGAACTGTCCAGCCAGTCCCAGATGATGAAGAGCCTTGTGGACCGGTTTAAGCTAAAAGGCCATGTTAAAGGGTTTTAATTCCGGTTGGAATAGAGCAAATCCGGGGGAGCAGAGAAGCTCCCTTTTTGCTTTAGGATGCCGGCGGCCTATTTATTGGAATCCGAAGGTTTCATGACAGGATTCCATGGGAAAGCTATAATGGGGGTGTGGAAAAAGAAGTCCACGCCCCCCGCGTATAATTGACGGGAGAGAGGAGAGAGGATACAGATGCTGCTCATGATTCTGTACCTGTTTACAATCGGACTATCGGCTTCAAGCTGCGGCTGGCTGCTTTTAAAGGCGGAGCGCAGCCGGGTGACCGTGGCCCTTTCGGCCTGCCAGCTTTTGGTCATCATCTGGTGTGTGCCGCAGCTTTTTCTGGGATTTCCCATGACAAAGGAGACAAAATACTTAGCCTACGGAATTTCCTATCTGGGAATCAGCCTTATTGGGCCTGCCTGGCTGATCTTTTCCTTTTCCTATTGCGGACGTGAGCCTGGCCGGAAGCTTAAGGCGCTTTTGTTTGGAATATCCATATGCAATTACCTTATATTTCTGACAAATGAGTGGCACCATCAGTTTTACCGGTATTTTCAGGTGGATCGGGTGGTGTACGGCTGGGTGTTTTTTGTTCATATGGCATATACCTACTTTTGTGTGCTTCTTGGAATGGGAGCCGTGCTGGGAGAATTTTGGAAAAAAAGGGTGGCAGCACTCCATCTTGGGGTGATCCTTTTATCTGCGGCGGTTCCTTTGGGGTTCAATCTTTTGTACCTGTCCGGATGGGCCGGCACCTCCTTTGATTTAACGCCTCTGGCCTTTGCCTTGTCCAGCTTTCTCATGCTGCTGGCCGTGCTGCGGTATGATTTTTTGGATGTAAACAGTCTGGCCTTCGGACAGATTTTTTCCTCCATAGCAGAGGGAGTTGTCATTTACAATAAGCGGGGGACCGTGGCTTACTGCAATGCATCGGCCGGAGAGTGGCTGGGCATCCGGGAGGGAGATAGTTTTGATATCATAAGAGAACGGATGTCCGGCCAGGGGATTGAGATGGAGCCGGAGAGGGAAATGTCCGCAAGGGAGCCGGTATTTACCCTGGAAAACGGGGGGAAAATCCGGATAAGGCAGTATATTAAAAGGCAGAAGGACAAGCAGTTTACAGCTGGGATTTTTCTTTTGACGGATGTGGGAGAGTACTATGAACGGCTGAGGCAGAGCCGGGAGCTGGCTGTGTCGGCCAGAAGGCTTGCCATAGAAAAGGAGCGCAACCGAATCGCCCAGGAGGTTCATGACACCACTGGACACACTCTCACAATGATTCAGTCTCTTCTGCGTCTGATTCGGGTGGAGTGGGAACAGGCACAGACACGGCGGGAGAGGGATCCCGGGAAGGTTCTAAGGCCCGGTGGGGAAGCGGACAGCCAGGTAACGGAATATCTGACCCAGGCCCAGGAGCTGGCTGCGGACGGTCTTCGGGAGCTGCGAGTTTCCATCAACCAGCTGCGCCGGGGGACGGATGGCCGGCTGGTGACGGAGGGAGTTTATCAGCTGGCGAAACAGGTAAAGGAGATGGAGGTGGAGGTGAGCGTCCAGGGAGAGGACGGGCCGGGATATTCTCATTTGTCTATGGCGGTGTATGAATGTCTGCGGGAAGCCATAACCAATTGCCTGAAATACGCCCGCGCCACCCATATGGATGTGATCCTGAAATTTGAGCCGGACCGGCTTTTGCTGTATATTTTTGACAATGGACAGGGCTGTGAGACCATTGTGGAGAGCAATGGGATCAAGGGAATCAGGAACCGGGTGAAGGAAGTAGGAGGACAGGTGAGATTTTTGTCGTCCGCGGGAGAGGGATTCCAGATATATATATGCCTGCCGGCAGAAAGGATGGAACGGATGTATGATTCGGGTAGTGATAGCAGATGATATTCAGATTTTGCGCAAAGGGCTTTGGGCGATTCTCTCCGGCGATCCGGAGCTTTTGGTGGCAGGGCTTGCGGCCAATGGAAGAGAAGCATGGGAGCTGTGCAGAACCGAGAAGCCGGATGTGGTGCTCATGGACATGCGGATGCCGGAGTATGACGGCAGCTGGGGGATCAGAAAGATAAAGGAGGATTTTCCTGAAATAAAGATTTTGGTGCTGACTACCTTTGATGATAGAAAGACCGTGGAGGCGGCGCTGAGAAGCGGAGCGGACGGCTACATTCTCAAGGAGATGGAGGACAGCCGGGTCATTCAGTCCGTGAAAGCGGTTTGCGCCGGGGTGAGAGTCTTTGGGGACAGTGTTTTTGAGGAGATGCGCAGGCAGATAGTTCCGGTCAGGGACAATACAGTCATGGTGCAGGGGATTACCCCCAGAGAGCGGGAGATCATGAGGTGTGTGGCCCGGGGAATGGATAATAAGGAGATCGCGGCGGAGCTTTTTCTGGCGGAGGGAACCGTGAGAAATCATATATCCCGCCTGTTGGAAAAGCTAAAGCTGAAGGACCGGACCCAGCTGGCGGTGTTCACGGTGAAGAACGGACTGGACTGAGAGGCAGCGGATCAAACAGACAGACAAGCCGCCGCAATGCGAACGGGTCGCGTTGCGGCGGCTTGCAGTTTTTATCGTGCCGCTCTTCTTGCAGTAAAAATCAGCATCAGCCGTTGATTTCAATATATCTGGGAGCCTCTTCCACAGCCTTGGGGGCATCCTTGGGGAACATAAGCTTTAAGATGCCGTTTTCAAAGTGAGCGTGAATGTCCTCCTGCTTTAAGGTCTCTCCCACATAGAAGCTTCTCTTGCAGGAACCGCTGTAGCGCTCCTGGCGGATCACCTTGCCGTTTTTGTCCTTTTCGTCCTTGTTGTCCTGGCGGGAGGCGCTGATGGTCAAATAGCCGTCCTTTAACTCGGCGCGTATATCCTCCTTCTTAAATCCGGGAAGCTCAATGTCTAAGAGATAGTTGCTTCCGTCATCCTTCACATCCGTGCGCATGATGGTGTTCATGGGCTGGCTGACAGGAGCCGTGAAAAACGGGTCATTGAAAAAGTCGTCAAATAAATCAAAGCCTGTGTGTCTTCTGGATGGTGTAAATAACATAACTGATTCCTCCTTTTATTGTGGCAGCTGTCGGGGCCGTTGGCCGGACAACTGTTTGATGTGTTTTATTTGCTATACATGAACTATAACACAAATTATTAGCCACGTCAAGAGGTGAGTGCTAAAAACTTTGTGAATTATCTGTGAACCAAAACCTTTTTCTATTTTCCCCATGGACACATGAATTATGACAAAAAACAACCGTGAATTTTTCTAAAATCATGAAATTGCCATTTGTTTTTCCAGGTGTAGAAGAAAAGGGAAGTTTTTTATGTTGAAAGCTGCATATAATAGGGAAGAAAACGACCTTTTGTTTTTGTTAAAATCCATATGAAAAGAAAAAAATAAAAGAATCGGAAAATTCTGTCGGTTTTCTAAACATTTTTGAAACACTATTGTACTCTTTTTTGGAGTGTGCTATAATTCCGGGAAAGTGCTTTTTAGGAGAAAGGTGAAGTCAAGTGAAGAACTTGTTAAAGAAATACGGTCATATCTGGGCATTAGGTTATGGATTTATTTATCTGCCCTGGTTTTTGTATCTGGAGCGGACCGTGGTGAGGAACTATTCGGTGATGCATGTGAGGCTGGATGATTACATCCCTTTTAACGAATATTTTATCGTGCCGTATCTGCTCTGGTTTGTCTATGTGGCTGGCGCTGTCATGTATTTTTTCTTTACCAGCAGACAGGAGTATTACCGGCTGTGCACCTTTTTGTTTACAGGTATGACCATCAGCCTGCTGATTTGTACCTTTTTCCCTAACGGGACGGATTTGCGGGTGCATGTGGATCCGCAAAAGAATTTATGCAGCTTTTTGGTATCCCTGGTTCATGGGGCGGATACCTCCACCAATGTATTTCCCAGCATCCACGTCTACAATTCCTTAGGAGTTCACGCGGCGGTGATGAACAGCTGCGTCCTGCGGGAAAAAGCGGGTATGAGAAGAGGCTCTCTTTTCCTGATGGTGGCTATAAGCCTCTCCACCGTGTTTTTGAAGCAGCACTCGGCCATAGATGTGATGGGAGCTATAGTTTTGGCCTGTATGGTGTATTCCTTTGTCTACGGAGAGAATTACGCAGGCAGCAGAAAACCGGTGAACCGGAAAGCTCTGGGGTGATAAAATATAACGGATATTTTATATAAATTTTCTTAGGCATTTTGGAGATTTTATGGTATACTTTTTTGTAGAGAAGTTTTGCACAGCAAAACATACAGGTCGATGCTCTTGAGCACCGGCCGTACAAAAAGCAGTGGTAACGGTTTTTTGCATTATCTGGAGGTTTCCATGTACCATTTTATCGTGAATCCAAGTTCCAATAGGGGTCATGGGGAAAAAGTATGGAGGAAGCTGGAATGTCGGCTTAAGCGTTCAGGGATCGAGTATGAGGGATTGATAACGCATGCTCCGGGAGATGCCATGATATTTGCCAGCCGCCTGACAAAGGGGAATAAGAAGCCCTGTACGATTGTGGCGGTGGGAGGAGATGGAACAGTCAATGAGATCTTAAACGGCCTGTCCTTTGAGGGGCAGGTCCTGTTTGGGTATATTCCTGCCGGATCGGGCAATGATTTCGCAAGAAGCTTGAAGCTGCCCCGCAGTCCGGGACGGTGCCTGAAAAAAATTTTAAATTCCCGATGCCATGTCTGGCTGGATTATGGCGTGCTGTCCTATGAGAATGGTTCGCCGATACACCGCCGGTTTGCGGTCAGCAGCGGTTTGGGACTGGATGCGGCAGTGTGTCACACTCTGGTGGAGAGCCGAAGCAGGAGAATTGCCTCTGGCCGGAAAAAGCGGACAGGACCGAAGGTTTCCGGAAAGCTTATTTATATATTGCCGGGGCTCTGGCAGTTTTTTAAGGCGGCTCCGGTAAAGGGATACCTGCTGTTAGACGGAACAAAGAAAGTAGAATTTAATCACATTTACTTTATATCAGCTCATATTCATCCTTTTGAGGGAGGCGGTTTCCGCTTTGCCCCTAAGGCAGACGGAGCAGACGGACTACTGGAAATATGCGTGGTTCACAATTCCTCAAAACGGGGGTTGCTGCCGGTGCTTGCCGATGCATTGCTTGGGAAGGCTGTCCACCACAAGGGTGTGCGCTTTTACGGATGCCGGGAGGTGTGGATCCATGTGGAGCGCCCTATGCCGGTTCATGCGGACGGGGAGGATTGCTATTGTCAGACAGATATTCATCTGCGGTGCATCGAGAAAAGGCTGCAGGTCATTGTCTGAGTCCGAAAAGCCTGTGAGCGGAAATCAAAATCCGCGCTGCGGGAAAAGGAGGATTGCGGGAACACAAGGTGCGGAGCAATCCGGTATCAGAGGGGTCAAAAGACCTTTTGACCCCAACATTATGATATGGGCATAAGGGAGAAGAAGGATTATGAGAATCGGACAGGGATATGACGTGCACCGGCTGACTGAGGATAGAGAGCTTGTTTTGGGCGGAGTGAAGGTGCCCTATGAGAAAGGGCTTTTGGGACATTCCGATGCGGATGTGCTGGTTCATGCTGTTATGGACGCTCTTTTGGGGGCGGCGGCTTTAGGGGATATCGGGCAGCATTTTCCCGATACAGACCCTCAGTATAAGGGGATTTCCAGTATAGCCCTTTTAGAGAAGGTGGGAAACCTTTTGGAGGAGAAGGGATATGTGGTGGGAAATATTGACGCAACGATCATTGCCCAGAGACCAAAACTGGCGGCCTATCGGCCCGGCATGGCAGTAAACATCGCCAAAGCCCTTCATCTTGTGCCGGAGCGGGTCAGCGTGAAGGCGACCACAGAGGAAGGTCTTGGCTTTACGGGAAGCGGTCAGGGAATTGCTGCTCAGGCCGTGGCCTTGCTCTATGAGCTCTGCGATATGGTAGAGGACGACCGGGTGATGAGACAGGATAAGGGGGGCTGCCCCGGGTGCCGGGGCAGGCAGGAGATTTAGAAAGAAAAGACAGGGCGGCCCGCGGCAAAAATGATGCTGCGGGATAAGTGAGAAAAGAGTGAAAAAGGAGAGTATCGGCCATGAAGATATTTAACACACTGTCCAGAAGAAAAGAGGAGTTTGTTCCCCTTGAACCGGGAAAGGTAAAGATGTATGTGTGCGGTCCCACGGTTTACAATTTTATCCATATCGGCAACGCGCGGCCGATGATCGTTTTTGACACGGTGCGGCGGTACTTTGAGTACAAGGGCTATCAGGTCAATTATGTGTCCAATTTTACGGATGTGGATGACAAGATCATCAAGAAGGCCGTGGAGGAGAGTGTGGATGCGGAGGTGATTTCCTGCCGTTATATTGAGGAGTGCAAAAAGGATATGGCCGGCATGAACGTGAAGCCTGCCACCGCTCATCCTCAGGCCACCCGGGAGATTGACGGGATGTTAGAGATGATCAACACGCTGATTGAGACGGGGCATGCCTATGCGGCTCAGGACGGGACCGTGTATTTCAGAACCGGTTCCTTTAAGGATTACGGCAAGCTGTCCCACAAGAATTTAGACGAGCTTCAGTCAGGATTTCGGGAGATTAAGGTCACCGGGGAGGAGGGCAAGGAGGACCCTTCGGATTTTGTTTTGTGGAAGCCCAAAAAGGAGGGGGAGCCCTACTGGGAGTCCCCCTGGTGCCAGGGGCGTCCGGGGTGGCATATTGAGTGCTCGGTCATGGCTAAAAAATATTTGGGAGACCAGATTGATATCCATGCCGGCGGCGAGGATTTGATCTTTCCCCACCACGAGAATGAGATTGCCCAGTCGGAGGCGGCTAACGGAAAGCCTTTTGCCGCCTATTGGATGCACAATGCCTTTTTGAATATTGACAATAGAAAAATGTCCAAGTCTCTGGGGAATTTCTTTACGGTGCGGGAGATCAGCGAGAAGTACGATCTGCAGGTGCTGCGGTTCTTTATGCTCAGCGCCCACTACCGGAGCCCATTAAATTTCAGCGCGGAGCTGATGGAGGCGTCCAAAAACGGTCTGGAGAGAATCCTTACGGGGGCTGAGAGATTGGGGGAGGCAGAGAAGGCGGCGAGAGAGCGCAAAGCCGGGGAAAGTGATTCGGGTCAGGTGCCGGCAAAGGGGTTGAGCCGGGATGAGGAGGCTTTCGTGGCGGAGGCTAAGGAGCTTGCCGCCAAGTATGAGGCTGCCATGGATGACGATTTTAACACGGCGGATGCCATCGCCGCGGTGTTTGAGCTGGTGAAGCTGAGCAATTCCACGGTTTCCGGCGACAGCAGCCCGGCATATATTGGATTTATGAAGGAGCTTTTAGAGAAGCTTTGCGATGTGATGGGGATTGTCACCCGGAGGGAGGCAGTGGCGCTGGATGAGGAGATCGAGGCCATGATTGAGGCCCGTCAGCAGGCAAGGAAGGCCAAAAACTTTGCCTTGGCCGATGAGATCCGCGGCAGGCTTTTAGAGATGGGGATTGTCTTGGAGGATACCAGAGAGGGCGTCAAATGGAAGAGGGCATGATCGAACAGGCTTTGCAGCTTCAGAAGGTGGATGCGGGGAGCTACTCCCCGCTGGCTCTCGCCTATATCGGTGATGCGGTCTATGAACTTTTGATTCGCGCGCGAGTGATGAATCAGGGAAACCGGCAGGTCAGCAAGATGCACAAAAAAACCGCGGCTCTGGTACAGGCCCGGGCCCAGGCGGAGATGATTGGGCTTCTTTTGGAGGAGCTGTCGGAGGAGGAGCTGGCTGTCTATAAAAGAGGGCGAAATGCCAGATCCGCCACCATGCCAAAGCATGCCACCATGCGGGATTACCGGATGGCCACAGGTTTTGAAGCTCTTGTAGGGCATCTGTACCTGACCGGCCGTCATGAGAGGCTTCTTCGGCTGATTCATGACGGACTTAAGAAGATTGGAGAGCTATCATGAGATACAGAGAGCTGACCATTGAGGGGAGAAACGCGGTGCTTGAGGCCTTCCGTTCAGGCAGGACGGTGGATAAGCTGTTTGTCCAGGACGGCTGTAAGGACGGGCCGGTGATGACCATTACCAGAGAGGCAAGAAAGCAGGGAAGCATCATCAGTTTTGTGCCGAAGGAGCGTCTGGATCAGATGTCGGAGACGGGCCGGCATCAGGGGGTGATTGCCCAGGCGGCGGCTTATGAGTATGCTCAGGTGGAGGATATTTTGCGGATAGCCGAGGAGAAGGGGGAGGCGCCGTTCCTTTTTTTGCTTGACGGCATTGAGGATCCTCACAATTTAGGCGCCATCATCCGCACTGCCAATCTGGCGGGGGCTCACGGCGTCATTATCCCCAAGCACAGGGCGGCAGGTCTGACGGCTGTGGTGGCCCGGACCTCCGCCGGAGCCCTCAACTACACGCCTGTGGCCAAGGTGACGAATCTGGCTGCCGCCATTGAGCAGCTTAAGAAGCAGGGAATCTGGTTTGTCTGCGCCCATATGGGCGGGGAATTGATGTACCGTCTGAATCTGACCGGACCCATAGGCCTGGTGGTGGGCAATGAGGGAAACGGGGTGAGCAGGCTGGTGCAGGAGAAATGCGACATGGCGGCGGCCATTCCCATGAAGGGAAATATAGATTCTCTGAACGCATCTGTGGCAGCCGGCGTGCTGGCATATGAGATTGTCCGGCAGCGCTGCTGCTCTTGAGGAAAGAACCGTAGCAGTTCAGATAACCCCTGAACTGCTACAAAGAACCTGCAATTTATGCAGATTTTCATAAATAGTAATATTAAGACCAATGATTTTTTAACAGAGATTTTTTGGAATGGAAGTAAGGAGGGGTTTTATTTATGAGAAGATCCGGAAAAATGAGAATCAGTGCAGTGATATTGACGGCAGCCATGACCATGGCCATGCCGGGGACAGCGGCTCTGGCCCAGAGTCAGGAGGCATCTTCGGTGATCACCATCAATGAGGATGAGGTACCCTTATCCGCCCGTGTGCCGGATGCCTCCGGGGCTGTGACCTTCAGCGGAGGAGGCGCCACCATTGATGCCTCCAATACCAGCAACGGCTATTTGATGGTAAAGTATGGGGGCGGAAGCCAGCGTATTAAGGTGCAGATTACCAAAAACACTACCTATACATATGATTTGAATGCCAGAAATTCCTATGAGGTTTATCCCATTACAGAGGGCAACGGGACCTACTCGGTGAAGGTTTTTGAGAATGTCAGCGGCAATCAGTATGCTCAGCTGATGAGCCAGACCATCTCCGTATCCCTGACCAATGAATTTGCGCCGTTTCTGTATCCTAACCAGTATGTGAATTTTAATTCCGCAAGTCAGGCTGTGGCTGTGGCGGCTCAGCTGGCGGCGGGAAAGGATCAGCTGGGGATCGTAAAGGCAGTGTATGACTATGTGATTGGTCATGTGACCTACGATTACGGGAAGGCTCAGACGGTTCAGAGCGGTTATCTGCCCAATGTGGACTCCACACTTGCCAGCGGTACCGGCATTTGCTTTGACTATGCGGCTCTTATGACCTCCATGCTGCGCTCCCAGGATATTCCCACCAAGCTGGTCATCGGCTACACGGGGAATCTCTATCACGCCTGGGTCAGTGTGTACATTGACGGAGAGGGCTGGATTGACAATGTGATTCATTTTGACGGGCAGAAATGGTCCTACATGGATCCCACCTTCATGTCCACCGGGGGAAGCAGCGAGAGCGCCAAGCAGTATGTAGGCAATGGCAGCAATTATCAGGAAAAGTATTCTTACTGATCGGGAGGAAAACATGGCAGGAAAGGCTGAAAAGATATATTCCGGCCGGGAGCTGGCCGCATTCTGTATGCAGGTGTCTCTGCTTTTGAAGGCGGCGGTCCCTCTGTATGAGGGGCTTGCTATTATGGCGGAGGACGCGGTGACGGAGCAGGAGAGGGAGATGCTTAAGAACCTTTCCGTGGATGTAGAGCTGGGAGATCCCTTCTTTACTGCTCTTGAGAAGGCCGGATGCTTTCCGTTTTATGTAGTGCGGATGGCAAAGCTGGGACAGCAGACAGGTACTCTGGACAAGATTATGGAATCTCTCTCCGTGTACTACGAAAAAGAATATATTATGATGAAAAATATCCGCAACGCCATTACCTATCCGGTGATGATGGCTACCATGCTTTTGGTGGTGCTGTTTGTGCTGTTCACCAAGGTAATGCCTGTGTTTGAGCAGGTTTACGTCCAGCTGGGAGTGCGGCTGTCACCGGTGTCTGTGGCGGCGTCCCGGTTCGGAGCCATATTCAGCGGCGCGGCGCTCATATTGTTTGGGCTGGTGGCTCTCATAGCCGCAGCCGCAGCCATTGCCTCAGGAGCCGGCCACGGGTTCGGCTGGGTGGATAAGCTAAAGGACTGGGTTAAAAGGCGCAACAAGACCATGCTTGCGGTGGCAGGCCGCCGTTTTACCTCTGTGCTGGCGCTGACCTTAAAAAGCGGTATGGAGCTGGAAAAGGGTATGGAGCTGGCTCAGGAGCTGGTGGATAACAGCAAAATCGCGGCCACTATTCAGGCTTGCGCAAAACAGCTTCAGGAGGGGACCAGCTATTTTGAGGCCATGAAGCAGACCGGGCTGTTCAGCGGCTTTCACATTCAGATGATCAAGGTGGGAACCCGCAGCGGTCGTCTGGACGAGGTGATGGAGGAGATATCGGAGGATTATGAGCAGCAGGCAGATGCCTCCATTGACAATATGATTGCCCGGTTAGAGCCCACCATGGTGGCTGTGCTGGCTGTGGTGGTGGGACTGATTCTTTTGTCTGTCATGCTTCCCCTTGCAGGAGTGTTGGCAGGCATCGGATAACGGCTTGGCAGAAGGAGGACGGTCATGAGGCGAAAACGGGACTGGAGGTTTTTGGCAGGCTGTGTGATCTCCGCGGCAGTGTTCGGTATGGTGGTGGGAATGTTTCTTATGGGAATGGATTCCTTTCTGGCCCGGGCCCGGGCGGAGGGAGCCCAGACTCTGCGGGACGGCATTACCAGGGCCTGCGTTCAGTGCTATGCCATTGAGGGGCGGTATCCCCCCAGTGTGCAGTATCTGCAGGAATATTATGGGGTTCAGATTGACGAGGACCGGTACTATGTGTTCTATGACGGATTTGCATCCAATCTGATGCCGGATATTACGGTGATTCCGGCAGACGATAAGGTGCAGAGAGGAGAATAAGGAGGAAGTGCCGTGCAGCAGAAGAGAGAGCAGAAGGGACAGATCATGGGAACCTTGTTTACCATGCTTTTGTTCCTGGTGTTTGTTATGTGTGCGCTTTTCACTGTTCTTGCCGGAGGAAAGGTGTATGAAAATATCGGCAGCCGCATGGCGGATAATTATACCGGCAGTGTGGCTTTGCAGTATATTGCCAACAAGGTCCGCCAGGGAGATGAGGCAGGTATGGCCCGGGTTGTGGATATTGACGGCACCCCTGTGCTGGAGCTGAGCCAGGATTTTGACAGCGGGCGGTATATAAGCTGGATTTATTATTATGACGGCAGTATCCGGGAGCTTTTTACCCGTCAGGACAGTGGGCTGGGGTTGCCGGATGGTATTCCGATTTTGGAATGTGAGGGGCTTTCCTTCACCCAGGAGGGGTCTCTCTTGACAGTGGAGACCGCCGGGGACGGCGGAGGACGGCTTCTTTTGTCTCTGCGGAGCGTGGGAGGAGCAAAATGAAAGGAAAAGCAGGAGGAAAGAGCGGTTCCGGGCTGTTTTTGATGGAGATGATAGTGGTCGTCTTCTTTTTTGTGATTTGCGCCTCTCAGTGTATCCTTGCATTTGCCACATCGGAGCGCATGAGCCGCCAGGGACGGGATTTAAACCAGGCAGTCACCATGGCAGAATCTATTGTGGAAGTGTGGAAAGCTGAGGGAGAGGACGGGCTGACAGAGCGATTGGGATTTTCCCGGTGGAAAACGCCGGAGGGGAATGACAGGGTGATCTATACGGCTTTTTTGAATGATGACTGGGAGCCGGAGGGCTTTGCAAACGGACAACCGTTTGAGGTAGCTGCAGCGGATGTTTCGGAGGATGAGCAGTTTTCTGATGAGATATTGCCTTCCAGCCGTGTGGCTCAGGTGGAGCTTTTAAAGGAAGGTGAAATGTCAACCATCCTTGTTACCATGAAGAACCGGTCCGATGCACCGGAGATTTCCTATAAGGGAGAGGCCGCCCAGCTGCTTTCAGATTCCGGCGGTCATGTGGTGTTCGTCCTGGAGGCAAAAAAGTACAGACGGCCAGAGGAGTAGGGGGATAGGAAGCAATGGCAGATTATGAAGTGAAAAGGAAGGCGAATATTGGCAGTTCCTCCCTGATTTTGATCTTTATCGTACTGTGCCTGGCCACCTTCGGACTTTTGTCATTGGGAAATGCCAGAGGAGATGAGCTTTTGTCAGCCAGAAACGCGGCGGCAGTGAAGGCTTACTACCAGGCAGACGGACAGGGAGAGGAGTTTGTCCGCATGGTGGATCAGGCTCTGAGGGAGGCAGACAGAGAGAAAGATCCATCGGAGGCAAAAAAGCAGGTTTTAGAGGCTGTGGGGGATTATTATCAGGAGGATTCGGGAAGATTTCTGACCGATATCCCCATGGATGCAGGTCAGGCCCTGCGGGTGGAGCTTACGGTGGACTGGCAGGAGAGGAGCGCTCAGGTGGCTTCCTGGAAGGTGTACATTCAGGAGGAGTATGAGATTGACCAGTCTGTCCGCGTGTGGAGTGGTGGGGAATAAGAGGCTGCGGCCGGAGCCGGACTGTTACAGAATTACAGAGCAGGAGAGAATGATTATGAAAATGGAAGAATTACTGCGGGTGGCAGTGGAAAAACAGGCGGCGGATATTTTTCTGATACCTGGTATGCCCTTGTCTTACCGGGTGGGAGGGCGTATTATCAATCATGATGAAAATAAGATATTTCCGCAGGAGATGGATACCCTTATCGAAGAATTTTACATGCTGGCCGGCAACCGGGATATGTCTCGGGCGAAAAAGCATGGGGATGACGATTTCTCCATGGCGATACCGGGGTTGTCCCGGTTTCGTGCCAATGTATTTCGCCAGAGAGGGTCACTGGCTGCTATTATCCGCGTGATTACCTTTGACCTTCCGGATTTTCACACCTTGAGTATTCCGCAGAACGTCATTGACATTGCCAGGATGACTAAGGGATTCGTGCTGGTAACCGGTCCGGCGGGAAGCGGAAAGAGCACGACTCTGGCGTGTATAATCGATGAGATCAACCGCACCAGAAATGCCCATGTGATCACTCTGGAGGACCCAATAGAGTATCTCCACCGGCACAATAAGAGTGTGGTGACCCAGAGGGAGATAATGACGGACACAGACAGCTATGTGTCCGGATTGCGGGCGGCTCTTAGGCAGGCCCCGGATGTGATTTTGGTGGGGGAGATGCGGGATGACGAGACGATCAAGACAGCCATGACGGCTGCGGAGACCGGCCATCTGGTGATCTCCACTCTGCACACGGTGGGGGCGGCCAACACCATTGACCGTATTATTGACAATTTCCCGCCCAATCAACAGCAGCAGATCCGGACGCAGCTTTCCATGGTAATGCAGGCGGTCATATCCCAGCAGCTGATTCCGGGGCTTGACGGGAAAGAGCATCCGGCCTTTGAGATAATGTTCTTTAATAACGCCATTCGGAATCTGATCCGGGAATCCAAGATTCACCAGATCGACAATATTATTGCCACTTCTCAGGAGGAGGGTATGGTGACTATGGACAACAGCCTTTTAAGTCTGTACCGACAGGGGCTGATCAGCAAGGAGGATACCATTGTCCACAGCAATAACAGCGAACTGATGGAGAAAAAGCTGATGCGGCTGTAAGGATATTTTTTGTAAAAACAGGCGGACCGGTATGAGGGCGCGGGAGCGCTCTTGTGCCGGTCTGTTTTTTATGTATTATACTGTTTTGGCGGGGAAGGATTTTAAAGGATTTAAGAGGGAAAAGCTGCATGAATTTCAGGCATATGGGGAAAGTATGTTACTGTAAAAGCTTTGCCCGTCAGCGCCCAACCGGGAAAAAGCGGGGCACAAGTATGAGCAGAGACAAATAAAAACAGGAGGCTGTTATGAGAACGGACAGAAGAAAGATTGTGCTGATTGGAACCGGTCTGGTGGGGATGAGTTATGGGTATTGTCTTTTGAACCAGAATGTTTGCGATGAGCTGGTACTGATTGATATTGACAAAAAAAGGGCAGAGGGGGAGGCCATGGATTTAAATCATGGTCTGGCCTTTGCAGGATCTCATATGAAGATTTACGCGGGAGATTACGGGGACTGCCGGGATGCGGATATTGTGGTAATCTGTGCCGGTGTGGCCCAAAAGGAGGGAGAGTCCCGGTTGGAGCTGCTGAAACGCAACAAGGCGGTGTTTAAGTCCATCGTGGGGCCGGTGACGGAATCCGGCTTTAACGGGCTGTTTCTGGTGGCAACCAATCCTGTGGATGTGATGACACGGATTACCTGTGAACTGTCAGGATTTAATCCCAGGCGGGTGTTAGGTACAGGGACAGCCCTGGATACAGCCAGGCTGCGGTATCTTTTAGGCGAGCATTTTCGGGTGGATCCCCGAAATATTCACGCTTATGTGATGGGGGAGCATGGAGACAGCGAGTTTGTGCCCTGGAGTCAGGCAATGATTTCCACATGCCCGGTTCGGGATCTTCTGCAGGATGAGAAAAGTCCGGTGCGTATGGAAGAGCTGAACAGGATTGCACAGGAAGTAAAGGGAGCCGCATATCGTATCATAGAGGCAAAGCGCGCCACCTATTATGGTATAGGAATGGCCATGACCCGGATTACCAAGGCTATTCTGGGGGATGAGAGCAGCGTTCTGACTGTGTCTGCCATGCTTCGGGGAGAGTACGGGCAGACCGGCGTGTTTGCGGGAGTACCCTGTATCATCAATCAGAATGGCGTCCAGAGAGTTCTCAGCTTAAAGCTGTCGCAGGAGGAAGCACAGCAGATGGCCTCCTCCTGCAAGATTCTTCGCGACAGCTTTCAGGGGCTGGAAAATATATAGGTTCTGTGGAGAATTTTAATCTTCCACAGTAAGCACTCTCAGACTGTTTCCGGACCAGGTGTTGCCGATCAGGTAGGAGGTATAGTTTTTCCCTGCAGTAATATTGGCGGAGAAGGAAACCAGAGGCTGCCGTATGCCGGAACCTGTGGCAATGGCGCCGATTACAATGATAGGCAGCTCCCGGACAAAGGCGTAATTGTTGGAATTGGCAACATAAAACTGGTAGGTGCCTGCCACTGCCTGCTTGTAGGAGGAGACATTCTGGAATCTGACATCCCTGAACACGGTTTCCCCATTGGTCAGAAGAAGGTCAACGGAAGAACCTTCGTAGGACATATTGGCAAAGCGGTAGCAGCCGGAGCCTGAGGGAAGGTTGGTACAGCCGGTGTCAACCACGCGGATCAGCTCCAGACCGCCGGAATCTGAATCCGTCAGAACCATGGTTACCTTCTGATTGGCCACAAACGGGAAGGTCTGCTGAAGCAGAATGTTGCGCATGGTGGTGGCCCGGCGCACGGTTACGGTATGGAAGCCATCGGAGATCCAGTCATAGCCCGTAAGGGTGCCAAAGCGTGAGTTGATGGCATAGTTGGTACTGTCAATGGAAATGTTGACCGTAAAGGGATTGGTGGATGCATTGAGAAAACGCACCTGACCAAAATACTGACAGGAGCTGCCCGGGCAGCAGGAGGACGGGCAGCCGGGAAGCCATGCAGTGCCGCCGCCGTTTCCTGGATAGACAGGTCCGCCCTCGCCGGGATTGGGAAGGGGAATCACCGGAACCTGCCCCGGATCGCCGCTATCGCCGGGATAGACGGGCCCGCC
>CAJUHR010000053.1 GCA_910586255.1 uncultured Lachnospiraceae bacterium
TATAGGAAATTATATCATTGTCTATGGAATTTCACAACCGAAATGGTATAAGTGGCCGAATGCAAAATACTGGAAAGAAAAACAGGATTGCAGATCCCAACCAACAATCTTTTCTATTGCTTATAAAGCCTCCATATCAAACAGGCTTAATTGTACTGGCTGCTCTTTTTCCTCCTTTTCTTTTAGCTGGCGCATCTTTTCCAGTTCTGCTATCCTTTCTGGCCCAAGCCATTTGTCTGCATGGCGCCGGTCTGTGCTGTATTCCTCCAGGCTCTCATATCCGTTCTCCAACAGTTTCTTTTCCAGGCGCCTGACTGCGGACTCCCGTGACTGCCGCCGTCTCTCCCTTTTATTCTCTGAATCCCGTTTTTCCATATCGGAAGCATGCACAATCTGGATTCCGTTCCGGATATCCTCCAGGTCCTGCATCAGATCCCGGCTCTCCCTGCGCTCTGCACGGACGTTCTGGATCTCAAAGGAAAAATACCGGCCGTGGTATTCAGAGAAAAAGAGTTCCGTAAAATAGTGGTTCCGCACTTTCTCCTTTATCCTGTCCTGGCAGAGCCTGGCGCATATCTTGCAGATATCCATGCTCACCGGATGGTCAAAGAGCTTTTTCCCTTTGATAATCTGGGTATCCACCTGCCCTTCAAACAGTGTGCCGCTTAGGTCATTTCTAAGATAGGAAATTTTTATATCATAAAATACATTTCCCCTTTTCTTATCCAGCTCATGCCCCAGGACCGGGCACATCCCTGCACATCTGTTCCGTCCGCAGTCATAAGGGTCATAGTTCATCTCCCATTCCAGCGTATCCCGGTTGAACCGCATATGCTCCCGGCAGACACGTCCTTTCTTCTGCAGTCCGAAACTGATCTCCTGCCTCCGTATCTCATCGTCATGCAGTTTCAGGATATGCTCCACACTCCCCTCATAACAGTATTCTTCCTCCGTCATGTGGACCTCGCAGTCATACCGGAGTACGCCATGCTCCTGAAGATATTCATGTTTCAGCTTACATTCTTTCTTTTCATAAGGGCAGTGGATGGTAGCCATATCATTTTCAAAAGTCCACTCAATCCCCATGTAGCTCATGTTGCTGTGGCACTGGAGCCCTTTGCACTGCAGGCCGCAGGGTGTCTTAAAGGTCTGCTCAAATATCCACCACCGTTCATAGATAAATCCCCCTTCATAATTATCAAGGGTCTTTTCCTGCCACATGGGTACGTCAACCCTTACATAGTCCGGATGGTGCTCTGCGCTATATCCTTCCTCCAGCAGCCGTTTTGTCAAAGCATTGTATTCCTCATGTTCTTTTTCTCTCATTTTGTTCCTCCTTATAATCCCTGGCAGGGACGCATCCCAAAATAGTCTTCCATACGGTCCCGCAGTCTTTCTGCCGACATATCATATTCCCCGGCAATACAGGATTCACAGCACGGGTATTTGTACGCCAGGGTTTTTGATAACCGGGCATCCCAGCTGTTTAGCTGCCTGCCGCATTTGTTACAGTCCTGATCCAGCCATCTTACTTTCTGCAATCGCTCTCCACCTTCCTTTCTTTCTTGTGAATGTTGTTGTATCCTTATATGCCTTCCGGCTTTCAGGCAGCAAAAAAGCAGGAATGACTTTCTTATTCCTGGCGTCCGCAGTTTCCTGTGAACCCGTGTCATTCCTGCTCTGAAAAGAGATAATAAAATTTTCCAAAATAAAAACCAGCGGTATATCACTCACAGGGCGTAGTGATACTGCTGGTACAATCATACAAACTTAACGGCGTGTGCAATGCGGAAGTTTGCCATATACAGGCAATTCCGACTATATCCACAAAAGGATGCGCACAAAAATCAATTACAAGGGAAGTGTAACACAAGATATGGAATCAGTCAACAACTTAAAACTATATATAGTATGAAAGAAATTTAAAAAATTTCTGATTCTTGCAGAAATATCTGGTTTTCACCCTATTTTATTATTATATAGGTCATTTAAAAAGATGCCATAGAACGTACATTGACAATTTCATAGCATGGTACTGGGAGTTATACAGGTGCATGGGACAGGTCTGCCATAAAAAGCCTGCCCCTGCTTAATCACTGCACAGCACGGCCTGAAAATACGCGGCGGAAACTCCGGCGCAGGAAGTGGCCCAGGGCGCCATGTGGGATCAAACAAATTTTTTAGAATTAGAACGTCTTGTTTTTATTTTTTTGTTGAAGTGGCTGGCCCTGATTTCGTAAGTTATATAGGTAAGGAACCGTAGGCTCTTTCCAGCCACACAGAAAGGAGGTCACTGTGGCTGAACATACAGATAATTTTCCGAAACCCGATCCGGAAAAAAGAAGCTATTCTGTCGCGGAAGCGGCAGAGATACTCGGCGTCAGTAAACGCTCAATATATAATCTCTGCGCTGCGGAAGCTTTCAAAACGGTACGCATTGGAAAGAAACTGCGTATCTCCAGAAAATCCTTTGATGAATGGCTTGACGGGAGCCGGGAAACATAAAAAGAAAGGAGCCTGTATATATGGCATCAATTCAAAAAAGAGGAAAAAAACATGCTGTCGTCTACACCTATACAGATCAGGAAGGGCAGAAAAGACAGAAATGGGAAACATTCAACACCAAAGCAGAGGCGAGGAAAAGAAAATCAGCGGTGGAAGCCGATCTTGATAACGGAACTTTTATCCCGCCCAATACAACAACAGTGGAGGATTTCTTAAAGGAGTTTGTGGAGCTTTATGGAGAAAAGAAATGGGGGCTTTCAATCTACGCCAGCAATACGGCGCTGATCAACAACTATATCAATCCGCTGATTGGAAACCTTGTTGTCCAGGACATCAACAAAAGGACTGTGGATAAATATATCCAGCAGCTTCAGAAAACAGCCCCTGTAAATACTCCATACCGCCATGCGAAAACGGAGTATGTGACGCCCTGCACCATCGAAAAGATTATCAAGCTCCTCCGGTGCGCTTTCCATCAGGCAGTCCGGTGGGATATCATCGGCAAAAATCCGTTTGAGGATGCCGACCTGCCGAAACGGGAAAAGAAAGTCCGGGCAATCTGGACGGCGGATATCATCCGCCAGGCCCTCGACAACTGCCAGGATGGGAAACTCTACATTGCGATCAATCTGGCTTTTGCCTGCTCCATGCGGATGGGGGAGATCACCGGCCTGACCTGGGACTGCCTCCACATCGCAGATGAAGACATTGCAAACGATAACGCATATGTATGGATTGAAAAGGAACTTACCCGTGTTGACCAGAGGGCGATTGACGCACTTGGGGAAAAGGATATCCTTTTTGTATTCCCCAGGCTGATGGGCGGCAAATCATCCACCAGGCTTGTCCTGAAAAAGCCGAAAACAGAAAGCAGCATCCGTAAGGTATGGCTCCCCAAAACCCTTGCCCTTATCCTGCGCGACTGGAAGGAAAAGCAGGACAGGCTGAAAGAGTTCATGGGGCCGGACTATACAGACTACAACCTGGTACTGGCTCAGGAAACAGGAAGGCCCTGCGAAGACCGCATTATTGGCAACCAGTTTGAACGCCTTAAAAAGTCTGCCGGCCTGCCCAATGTGGTATTTCATTCCCTGCGCCACTCCAGCACGACCTACAAGCTGAAACTGAACAAAGGGGATCTCAAAGCCACCCAGGGAGATACCGGCCATGCACAGATTGACATGATCACGGAAATCTATGCACATATCCTGGACGAAGACCGCAAGATCAACGCACAGAAATTTGAGACGGCTTTTTACTCCAACCCCGATATGCGCCCCGTGGAGCGCAGCCTTCAGGGAGAGGGCGACTCCGTGCCCAACCCGGACGTTATGATGAAACAGCTGGAATCTTCCCCGCAGGCGATGGACGCTTTCACCCGGAAATTCATTGAACAGTACGGCGACCAGATCATGACGCAGCTTGCAAAAAAGATGCTCGGTGCATGAAACGACACAGGATAACATGGGATGCAACGGGAGTACATAAAAGTACAAATTAGCAAAATGATTAGCAGACCTTGTTTTTCCCGCCAGGGGGTTCGATTCCTTTTAAGACTTCCCCCACAGGCGGCAGGTCGAAAATACAGCCATGAAAGGAGGTTATGTTGGAATCCCTGGAGGAACAAAAATGCCGCAACCCTTGAAGTTACGGCATTCCAGCGTCCCCGAGAAGATTTGAACTTCCGACCCCACGCTTAGGAGGCGTGTGCTCTATCCAGCTGAGCTACGAGGACTCGAACGATATGAAGTTTATGAAAAGAGCTTTTTTACCTCCACGGACTTTGATGACCGGGATATTAGGAGGCGGTCGCTCTATCCATCTGAGCTACGGAAACGTGTATAAAATTGTGTGTGACTTGCTACTTCATGTCCTCCAAAAAGTTTCCGCTGTAGGTTCTCTTAGGAGGCGGTCGCTCTATCCATCTGAGCTACGGAAACAAAATTCGGCTCTTTAAAAGGTTCACAGAATATGATTAGGTCTGCAGAACCTTCTAATATTATATTCGTAAAACCTCTTGCCGTCAAGCAGAATTTCCATCACCATCTCTGATCTCACCATCTTTGAAGCCACCATCTCTGAACTTATTTCTCCAGTTACTGTTCACATACGTTCACAGCAACCTGCATAAATCCATGAAAATCGCCTTTGGTGATGGAATTTTGCTTTCTGGCCCGGCTTACCATACGGTCAACGCGGTAAATACGCAGCTATTTGAACAGTAACTTTCTCCACCTCACAAAAAAATTCAACAGCCTAATATAGCCGCTGAATCGACAGTTTCGATGTAAAAAGTATAATCAGAACTTTTAATAGACAGAAAAAAGCGCAGGGCCAGTTCCGCAATAAATACATTAATCATCAAATTCAACCACGCCCTGCATCCATATCTGCCCTTTAAACCGCCTCCCTGCTACTGGCGCTCCCAACAGGTCCTTCCGTGCAATGCCCACGTGAAAAATCATATCATTACAATTTAAAGCCAGGTCGTAAACCAGTTCATTGCTGATGCTGTTGAGCTTTTCGTCCACCCGGACGATCTCGCCGATTACCGTATATTGGTCACATTCGATTCCGCTGGGCATGAAGCTGGAATCCACGATAGAATAGATGTCCTCCTTCATCATGCGCCGGGAAATCTGAGAATACATGTCAATATCTTCGATAGTCAGGGTTTCCATGGCGTCCTCATCGCCATTGCGGGCAGCCTCTAAAAGGCTGGAGCGATCTTTGGCTGCAACCTTGGCTTTTTCAATCTGTTTGCGAGTCTTGTGAAGAGGAAGAAGGATCTTTCCTTCACTGGAGAGCCCGGTGAGTCTTACGGCCTTTACCTTACGGGAGGCCCGGTCCAGTTTGCGCTCCAGATATTCAAACCCATTGTCCAGATAAAAAATCAGGGAAATTCCTACTCGCGTCTCATCCAACAGTCCGCCGAAGGTTTCCTTTTCCGTATGGCGTTGAACGGTGCACTCCACCTGAGAGGATATATCATTGGATATAAGATAGGGGTAATAATATTCTCTGTGGAATATACCATCCTCATCGGTTTCGCCTAGGATTGCAATGCCCATTCCGGATGCAACCTCGCCGCGAATTTCACACAGATTGCTGTCTGGTTCTATCTGAATACGTTTGAACTTGTCTGCATTGTTGGCCAAGTCGTCCAAAAGTCTGGAAATCTCTTTTTTCTTCTGGTATGCCCCAAAACCGACACTTCGTAAATATTTATGCATGCTGGTTTACCTCGCTGCTGATTGGATTTGTAGGTTCGGATTATGAAAGGGCGGATTTTCCGGATTAAGGAAAATCCGCCGGTAACGTTCTGATTAGCCAGAGCGAATAATGAGGCATTTTAGCTACTGTCTATACCATGCCGGTTCCATATGCCGCTATAATCAAAGCGCGTCTGTGAACAGTAACCATCTTAAGTCCAAAAAAATATCAGAATGACATATTTTTCCGGAATCCTATGATCAATGCCGTCCATGGTGGTGGTGACTTCTTCTTACAGGCTCACATGCAATATAACCATTGCAGGTTTCATCTTCTCTGTGGTCAATGCAGTAATGTCCGTCCACTCCGCACAGATACCCATCCTCGCAGACAGATTCGCACACAGCCTCATGGTGCTGATATACACGCCTGCCCTCATGACAATGGGCATAGGCCGGCATTGCGCACAGAGATGCAAAAAAAGCCGCCACGATTATGACTGAAACATGTCGTCTCATTTCTCTCACCTCCATTTAAACCTATCATACTATAGGTCAGGGAAATTTACAACTCTAATATCTCATCAATAAGAAATTTACCGTGAGTCCGGCTGCCGTACCCATGAGAAGAATTGTGTCTCCTCTGCAAATCACACCGGTATTTACTGCTTCACACAGGGCAAAGGGCACAGAGGCCGAAACCATGTTGCCATATTCGCTGACCCGGTCAATATAGCTTCCCTTGGGGAAGCCTAACCGTGGCATGATAATATCCAGTGCCCGGCTTGCCTGGTGGGGCACTACTTTGCGAATTTCTTCCCGATGGATATCCGCCTCAAAAAGACATTGATTTAGAAAATCGGGAAGTCTTCTGGCGCAGAGCTTTAAAATACGGGGGCCCTTCATGTCAAAATAATAGTCCTCCCGATTGGCCTCGTCCATACAGAAGGAAGGCATCAATCCACAGCCGCCCCGGATTTCCGTATCGTGCGCGCCCTCTGACCAGGTTTTCTGACATCCATATAAGACGGCGGAGGCTTCTCCTTTCTCAGCCTTTGTGAGAACACATGCAGCCGCCCCGTCAGAAAACAGCTCATAGCTTTCTTTTTGCTGAGGATTCAGTGCGGCTGAGGCTGTATCTCCGGACAGGATCAGCACCCGACTGTAGCGTCCGCAATCCACAAGACAAGAGAGGATATCCACAGCAGAGATAAAGCTGGTGCAGGTAGTGTTGATATCCATGGCAGGAATATCCAGTCCTTTTGCCATGCGCTCATGGATCAGCGCTCCGTTGCAGGGGATTGCCTGGAGAGGGGTCGCCATGGCACATACAATGAGATCCATATCCTTGATATTCATTCCGGCTGCCGACAAAGCTTCATTAGCCGCTTTCTCTGCCAGATCCAAAAGGCTCTGTCCTTGAGAGAGCCGGTATCTTGTCTGGTTTCCAAAGGTGATTTTTTCTCCGGCAAGCGCCCGGCCCATGCCGGCTATCCGGACGCCTCGTTCTGTTTGTGTCCTTTTGTTTCCCGAGAGGGATGTCTGTGCCATATGTCTTTTCATCTCTGATTATCTTCCTTTCGTGATAATTTGGTTACAGTTTATGGGGCGGGGGAAAGCGGATAAGAAGGCGCCTCCCAAGTTCAAAAATCCTCTTGCTAGCAAGCTTGCATCGGATTTTAGACCTTTTGACCCTGGTATCATGACATTGCCTGTGAACAGTAACATAATTTGCAACAATTCAGTCAGACGCGCATTTTCTTTTTTCCTTTGAGCCAGCTGTCCTGTGCTCAATACGTTTCATTTTTCTGCCGGGCTCACAGGTGTAGGGGAGAAAGGCAAGCTCTGGCAGCAGTAGATCCCGGTCTTTTGCCAGCCGGACAAATTCCAGCCGGATCCGCTTCTTCTCGTCCTCCTCAAAATCTCCGTATACCAAAATATTTCCCTCCGGTTCCTGTACAACCCGGTAATCACTTGTGCAATTGGTTCCCGGGGAGTCGGCAAACAACACACAGCGGCGGATAAAATCAGGAAATACGGTGTGTTTTTGGCCGTCCTTTCCGGAAAAGACAAACACATCATCCTCCCGGCCCTCAATTTTTTCCAGGGCAAGGCAGGGGCTTTTGCATCCGCAAGGGCACGTTTTTTCTACGAGAATATCATTGAGGCGATACCGGATTACGGGCTGGGTTTTCCTCTCAAAATCTGTCACAACAGGGACAAAACGCCGCTCATCCAGATATTCCCGGTCAATATGTACAATATCCTCATTCAGATGCAGAGTGCCCAAACGGCATGTGGTTGCCAGGCATCCTTCCGTACACTGGTATACCTGATGAATAATATCCACATTAAATATTTTCTTTAACAGTTCCTCGTCCCTTTTCTCCAACACCTCGGCAATGGAGATTATCACCTTTGGATTGATGGGACCCAGTTCGTCCCTCATGCTTTTTGCCAGCATCAGAAGGACCGATGGCTGCCCGACTAAAATATCCGGTTGTATCTCTTTCAACCGCTTTCTGTGGGCCTCCATATCCTGATAAATATCGAAGAAATGAAACCGGATCCGCTGGCTTTTCAGGGACTCATAGAGATTGCTGTCTGCCCGCATAAAAAATGCAATGGAATAGGTATTTAAAATACTCCCCGGCAAAAACCGGGCCAGAATATACCCCGCCCAGCGAAGCCGCTCCTTATCAGAGACCAGAAAGATTCCCCGCTTTCCCGAGGTTCCGGAGCTGAGGCCCACAGTCACGCCGTGAAGTCTGGGTACAAAATTTCGTTCCCGTTCTGCTTCTACGGCAAAGGCCTCCGCCTCCTCGCGCCGGATGCCCGCGGTGTTTATCTGATCAAAATGCTTCATCATAAATTCCTTGTCAGCAACAGGATATTCCCTCAGATTTCTCTTGCCGCAGTAAATTTTCACATGCTTTCCCACAAATACCAGATGGCGGCGCAGTTTTTTCTGCTGCCACAAAAGCAGCCTTTTCCTGTCAGAAAAGTGGAGAAGGTATTTATAATAAAGATAATATTTCAGTATTTGAAGCTGCTCACTCATAGATTTTCTCCTTTCCAGCCTGATGGGAAAACTCTACATGAATAGCAGGGTAATCCTGTTTCAGGCGGCAAATTCGGACAATTGTCCGGCGGTATTCTGAAAAATCCTCCTGGATCCATCGGGGAATCAGGCGCATTTGCCGGGTATGGCTTAGAAGGTCTTTTCCCCAGCAGGCATCCGCGGCCAAAAACAGACATTTATCGGGAATCCACAGGCCCAGCTGCCCCTTGCAATGCCCGTTTAGCTCCACACCCATGATGCTTCCATCTCCCAACAGATCGTAAATTGTGTCAAAATAATTGTAAAGAAAATGCTCACCATGATATTTCTCTAAATCCTGCCATCGGATATCTGTAAAGGAGGAGAGAGGGCGAAAAAGGCGGGCAAACCGTGGGACCGGCGAACCTTTTTGGATGCACTGTCTGATAAGGCCAACAAAGCCGGGGGCTTCCATGACGGCCCGAACCTGCGGGGATGTGATAAGCTTTGGGCTATACCGGGAGAAATATTCAAGACCCCCCACATGATCCGGGTGGGCATGAGATAAAATAATGGTTTTCACACTTTCCGGAGAGATTTTATCCCGCATAAGCTGTTTGTGAATTCTCTCCTCCGATTTTAGAGAAACGGGATTAAAAAAACGGTATAATCCCAGGGCAAAGCCCTTTTGAAAAATCTTCTCCGAATAACCGGTGTCATAGAGAATATTTCCAAGCTCACGGTGCCAAATCAATGTGGCCGTGGCGGGAAACTGTCTTTTTTCCCTTTTCTTTTTGGAAAATATTACGGACAGATCATTGGTGCAGAAGCCGCAGTCATATCGGATCACCCGGGTGATTCGTCCCGGACCTTTGCCATTCCATGAAGGCATCCTTCGGCCCGTCTTTTGGCGCTCCTCTTTCCACCATTTTCCATATTCTTCAATGGTCTTATCAAGCTTTTTCTCCGGCTCATATCCAAGAATCTCTCTGGCACGGTCAATATTCATGGTCTGGGAAAAGCCCAATGTGCACACTGTATACCGGGTCAGAGGCGGTTCTCCTTTTCGATACAAATTTTTGTAAATCCATTCCAGACCGGCTGCCATCACATAGACCATGGAAAAGGGAAGTATCCGGTAATGAGGGGACTGGCCTGCCGCGGTTAGAAATTTTTCCAAAAGGGTCTTAAATTCCTTCGGCTCCCCGTTGGTAATATTGAATGTCAGACCATTGGCTCCGGGGGCTGTCATGGCCAGCTGACAGGCAAGAGCCACATTTTCCACGCTGGTTAAATCCACCAGATTTTTTCCCTGCCGAAACAGTGGAATCCCGATTCCTTCATTGGCTCGAAAAAGTCTTGGAACCAGGCTGGTGTCCCCGATTCCGATCAGGCCCCGGGGACGCAAAATCACAGTCTCCAGCCCTTTTTGGTGCCATTTTTCTACCACCTTTTCTGCCATAAGCTTGGATTTAATGTAATAATTCAGATTATTTTTGACCGGCGCCTGGTTTTCCTTTATGTCATATTGATCCTCTTTTTCCGTATAAATGCTGGGGGAGGACAAATAAACCATTCTCTGAACTTTGTTTTCATGGCACAATTCCGCTACCAAATAGGTTCCCAGCACATTAGTACGATAAAAATCCTCCCACGGGCCCCAGACGGTAGAAAGGGCGCCTGCATGTATCACATACCGCACGCCGGCAAAATATCTGCCGCAGCTTTCTCTGTCAGTGAAATCTCCCGGGCAGAAAATGGCTCCCCATTTTTCCAGAAGCTCCCTTTTTTGGCGGTTTCGGCCCAGCGCCAGAACCCGATACTGCCTGGTCAGCCGGCGTATCAGATATTCCCCAAGAAAACCGGTTGCACCGGTCACTAACACGGTGTCCCGGGTATCGGCCGTTTTGTCAAGAGTGTCTGTGCTATGGCCAATATCTGTCCTGTTTACATCTATTTCCATATGGTCGTTCTCCCTTCTTGTAGCAGCTGTATCATAAGCTGTTTTTCTGTAGAAGCTGATGAAATATTTTCGCTTCCTTCTTTGCAAAAGTACGAATGGCAGCCGCTCTTTTGTCCTCATCCCAGGTATTTCTAAGCTTCATGGCCAAATAGGCTTCCTGGCGCAGGCTGTAGGGGTCGCGAAGAATTCTTCCAAAGCCCAGCCGCTCAAAGCGCTCTGCATTCACTAACTGTTCTCCCTGCTGGGGGCATATCAGACAGGGAACGCTGTAATACAGGGCCTCGTGGATGCTGTTTTGCCCTCCTGCACTGATAAAAAGGCTTGCCCTTTTCAGCACTTCCCCCTGATTGACAAATTTCCGTACAATAAAGTTATCTGGAAAGCATTCTTTTTGGCTGCCGTTCCATTCATCCCATACCATGACCACAGAATATTCACAGGATTGGGAAGTCTTGTCCGGCTTGCGTCCGAATTGTCTGACGAGCTGTTCAAGCAGTTGCTCGTCCCGGTTAAAAATCGTTCCCAGAGAAATATAGATTATCCTGCCGTTTGGACAGTCAAAATCATTTTTCTCGATAACCTTTCTGTGTACGGCCAGAGGCCCTAAAAAATGATAAGATTTTCCGTATTTTTCACCGCCGGGCTGAAACAAGCGGGAATATCCCATAAGATTCACAACTCCTTTGTTCATGAGCACGTCCTTTATTCCCAGCTTTGTTTTGCCGTATTTTTTTACCAGCAGCCGTTTTAGACCTACGGCCCGGGGGATTTCGCTGGCATACCGAAGAAAATCTGCCGAAAAGCCCTTGCAGTAGGCCCGAAAGCCTTTATCCCCTACCTGCCGGAAGGCAATAATACTGTAAAAGCTAAAGCCAGGTATCTGCAGCTGCTCCATAATAAGCCGCCCCCAGGGCGCAAGAGAATCAAAAATAACGCAGGCCGGTCTGTCTTTCACGGCATCCTTAAGGAGAAAGGGCAGCATTTTATCTGTATATTCCAGCAAAAGCCGATACAGCTTTAGAATTTTCTGCCCGTCAGATAATTCCAGCTCCTCCTGACGAATCGGGTAAGAACGAAATACACAGCCATTGGCCTCAATTACCTCCCGGAATTCCTCTGTGGAATAATACACTATCCTAAAATCCTTCTCAGACAGGCACCGGGCCAGATAAAGCGAGGAATAAATATGGCCGTATGCAGGAATGGCATACCAAAAAATTTCCCGTTTATTCGTGCAATTTCCTTCCAGTATTTCTTTGCGCATCTTACCGTTACCACCTTGTTTTTATTGCCCTGCAGCATTTTTGTTTTCATATCATCATTATATTAAAAAAACTCTGCTTTTTACAGAGGCTGTATGTCACATTTTTCAGTGACAAATGTAATATTGCCATAGGCAAGCCTTGTCTTTTTGATCGCATTGAGCTGGTTATATTTGCTCATATCATTGAGATAGCTTGTCAGAATGGTATCCTGGGTATGGCGTACCATTTAGACAAAAAACAACACCTCTACTTTACATTTTTCCTGTTTTTTCTCTCATTAATATAAAGGAATTTCGTGGAAAATATGATAAACTATCCTCATACAAAATATGGTGTCCGGAGGGCACAGCCCTTTCCGGAACACAAAAGGAGCGTCACATGGCAATTTTTTATAATGAGAAGAAAAAAACAATCACTCTTCACACCAGGAACACATCCTACCAGATGAAGATTGGCAATCTGGACTATTTGCTGCATCTGTATTACGGGCCTGCGATTCCGGATGAGGACATGAATTATCAGGTTATGCAGTATGACCGGGGCTTTTCCGGTAATCCGTATGAATCCCGCAATGCCCGGACCTTCTCCTTAGATGCCCAGCCTCAGGAATTTTCCACCCAGCAACAGGGAGATTTCCGCACAACCAGCATTGAGGTGGTCAACAGTGACGGGAGTTATTCCTACCACGGGAAGGCTGTGGATTATAAGATCACCAGGGGAAAGTATCGGTTAGACACCCTTCCCTGCGTTTTTGCCAGAGAGAAGGACACGGCAGACAGTCTGGAGATCACTCTTTTAGATGAGACAAGCAACATAAAGGTAGAGCTTCTTTACGGCGTGTTTGAAGAGGCAGACATCATTACGCGGGCAGTAAAGGTGATCAACAGCGGAGACAAGCCGGTTCATTTGAGAAAAATCATGTCCGTCTGCCTGGATTTTTTGAACGGGGCCGATATGGATCTGGTAAGCCTGCCGGGCCGTTACGGACAGGAGCGCCAGGTGGAGAGGCAGCCTATGACTCACCACATCCATACCATTGGCAGCGTCCGTGGCTCTTCCAGCCATCAGCAGAATCCCTTTGTGATCCTCTGTGACCGGGAGACCTCCGAGGATTACGGCAACTGCTACGGATTTTCTCTGATGTACAGCGGCAATTTCCTGACAGAGGTGGAATTGGACCAGTATGATCAGCTTCGCTTGGTGATGGGAATCAACCCCAAGCAGTTTTTCTATGAGGTAAAGCCAGGTGAAGTGTTTGAGGGGCCGGAGGTGGTGATGGCATTTACCCGCCAGGGCTTTACGGGCCTGAGCCATCTCTATCATGATTTTTACCGTACCAACCTTTGCAAAAGCAAGTTTGTGGCAGAAGTAGAGCGGCCGGTGCTGATCAATAGCTGGGAAGCAGCCTTTATGGATTTTGATGATGTGAAGCTGGTGGAGATTGCCAGGGCTGCCAAGAATATGGGGGTGGATCTGCTGGTCATGGATGACGGCTGGTTTGGCAAGCGGGACGATGACAACAGTGGCTTAGGCGATTGGTATGTCAATGAGAATAAGATTAAGTGCGGCCTTCACAAACTGGTTGAGCAGATCAATGCCCTGGACATGAAGTTCGGAATCTGGTTTGAGCCGGAGATGGTATCCGAGGACAGTGACCTTTACCGGGCCCATCCTGAGTGGACCATGCAGATTCCCGGCAGACATGCTGTGCGCAGCCGCAATCAGATGGCTCTGGATATGAGCCGCAGGGAAGTGCAGAATTATCTGATCGAAAAGATCAACGGGATTTTGGATGACGCCAATATCTACTATGTAAAATGGGATATCAACCGTTCCCTTGCGGATATCTGGTCCAATGACCTGCCGGCCGAAAAGCAGGGAGAGGTTTATCACCGCTACATTTTGGGACTGTACCGGGTGATGGATGAGATTATTCTGACCCATCCGGACATTTTGTTTGAGGGCTGCAGCGGCGGAGGCGGGCGTTATGACCCGGCGATGCTTCACTATTATCCTCAGTACTGGGTCAGCGACAACAACAATCCCATTGATCGGTTGAAGCTCCATTACGGCACATCTTTTGTGTATCCTACCTGTACCATGGGTGCTCATATTTCCGACAGCGGCAAATTTGTACCCTTAGAGACAAAGGCAGTGGTAGCCATGTGCGGCACCTTCGGATATGAGCTGGATGCCACTCACCTTTCCAAAAAAGAGCAGAAAATTTGCAAAAAGCAGAGCGACCTGTTCCGTAAGTACTATCACATTACCTTTAAGGGGGATTTTTACCGATTGACCAATCCCTTTAAGGCAGGGAACATGACTGCCTGGCTGCATGTGACCAAGGACAAAAAGGAGGCGCTCCTCAGTGTGGTGGTTACGAACCTGACCTGCAATGGTCCCCAGGAATATGTCCGGGCAAAAGGGCTGGATCCGGATGCAATGTATTCCATCAATGGAAGTAAGGAGCTTCTCTCAGGAGCAGCTCTTATGAATGCCGGATTACCCATCAACCGGGAGGTGCCGGAGTACTCCTCATTCCAGTTCCATCTTGTGAAAAAGAAAGGCTGAGCCTTCCTGCTGTCCATACTGCTGCAAACCGTTACGGGAAATACATGCAGGAGCATAAAAATACCCTTGAAGCAGCGATCAATGCTGTGCTTCAAGGGTGTTTTTATCAAAATTCTGATTCCCTATACAATCTTACACGATTCCCTGGGCCATCATGGCATCCACAACCTTCTCGAATCCGGCAATATTGGCGCCGGCCACATAGTTGCCGGCTACGCCGTACCGCTTAGCCGCGTCATCTGCCTTGGCAAAGATATTTACCATAATATCCTTAAGCTTTGCGTCCACTTCCTCGAAGGTCCAGGAAAGCCGCTGGCTGTTCTGGCTCATTTCCAGAGCGGAGGTGGCCACGCCGCCGGCATTGGCAGCTTTGCCTGGCATAAACAGCATGCCATTCTCTAAGAAAAAGTCCGTGGCTTCTCTGGTAGACGGCATATTGGCGCCCTCTGCAACGGCAAAGCAGCCATTGGCTTTTAAAGCTTTGGCGTCATCAAGATTCAGCTCGTTCTGGGTTGCACAGGGAAGAGCAATGTCGCACTTGATTGTCCAGATGCCCTTGCCTTCGGTGTATACGGCTGTGGGAACGGCATCCACGTATTCCTTGATACGGCCGCGGCGGACCTCCTTGATATCCTTTACCACATCCAGCTTGATTCCGTCCTTGTCGTAGATGTAGCCGTTGGAATCGCTCAGGGCCACCACTTTAGCACCCAGCTGCTGAGCCTTCTCCGTGGCATAAATGGCCACATTGCCGGAACCGGAGACGATCACTGTCTTGCCGGCCAGCTCCTTGCCATTGTTCTTTAGCATTTCATCCAGAATGTAGACCAGACCATAGCCGGTAGCCTGGGTTCTCACCAGAGAACCGCCATAATTCAGTCCCTTTCCGGTCAGCACACCCTCATAAAGTCCGGTCAGCCTCTTGTACTGACCGTACAAAAAGCCGATTTCCCGGGCGCCCACTCCGATGTCACCGGCCGGCACGTCCTGGTCAGCGCCGATATATTTGCTCAGCTCTGTCATAAAGCTCTGGCAGAAGGCCATCACCTCACGGTCGGATTTGCCCTTAGGGTCAAAGTTGGAGCCGCCCTTGCCGCCGCCGATGGGAAGGCCGGTCAGAGAATTTTTAAATACCTGCTCAAAGCCCAGGAACTTTAAGATGCCCTGATTTACGGACGGGTGAAGCCGAAGGCCGCCCTTGTAGGGGCCGATGGCACTGTTGAACTGTACCCTATATCCTTTGTTTACCTGTACCTGTCCCTTGTCATCCACCCACGGCACCCGGAAGGAGATGATTCGCTCCGGCTCCACCAGTCTCTCCAAAAGAGCCATTTTGCGGTATTTCTCCTCATTGGCATCGATTACCAGCTTCAAAGAATCCAGTACTTCCTTGACTGCCTGATGGAACTCGGTCTCTCCCGGATTCTCTTTAACAACCTTGGCATAAATTTCGTCTACATAAGACATCTCAAAGTCCTCCTTCTTGCACATGTTTTTCTTATCCTGCTTAAAGCAACAAGAGTTTTTATCCCTAATATATCTTAGAGATTATAGCAATTTAACAGATTAAAGTCAAGAAGCAGCTGCCTATGCTTTATTTTATTCAGTGATTTCTTAAGAATCTAAAGTCACGGAGAATTTGTTAAGGACTATCTAAATCTCTGCAAAGTCAAAATCTTTTGATTAGCAGGCGGCTGTCTCCCTCCTTCCTCCAAGGCTGGTATTGCAAATTTTTAAGTTACTGACATTGCCTATAGGCTGTAATATAAAGTGATATGATAAAAGTTTTGAGATAACAGCATATAACAGTTGACAACTCTTCTTGGCTGTTATATACTGTTATCACGAGAGGAGGCCTACATGAAGATTATTATTAACCATTCATCTATGGAGCCCATCTATGAGCAGGTGTCAGGGCAGCTGAAGGACCGGATTATTCATGGGGATCTGGCGGAAGGCACCGCCCTTCGCTCTGTCCGGACACTGGCCAGGGAGCTGAGAGTCAGCGCCCTGACAGTCAAAAAGGCCTATGATACCTTAGAACAGGAAGGCTTTATAGCCACCATACATGGAAAGGGAAGCTTTGTCACCAGCGCCAGCCAGGAGCAGCTTCTGGAAGAAAAAAGAAAAGAGGTTGAGCAGGAATTGGAGCATGCTATCCGAAAAGGGCGGAGCTGCGGAATGAATAATCAGGAGATTGAAGAGCTGTTTCATATTATATTGGAGGAATCATAATGATTAAGCTGACAAATGTAGTAAAAAATTATCCTAAATTTCATTTGGATTGTTCTCTGGCTGTTCCTGAAAACCGGGTGACAGCCCTGATTGGGCCCAACGGAGCCGGAAAGAGCACCACCTTCAAGGCGATTCTGGGATTGATCTTTACGGAAGGGGGCCAGATAGAACTTTTCGGAAAGCCGCGGGCTCAGATCACCGAGGAGGATCAGAGACAGATCGGTGTTGTACTGTCTGATTCGGGGTTTTGCGGTCATCTGCAGATTCGCGACATTCTGCCTGTGATGGCCCGGCTGTATCCTGAGTTTGAGAGGGATGCTTTTGTCGGGAGCTGTACACAGTTTGGGCTTCCCTTAGACAAAAGGATTGAGTTTGTAAAATAAGAATAGCAAAAAGAGAGAAGAGGATGCCATGGAATCGT
>CAJUHR010000054.1 GCA_910586255.1 uncultured Lachnospiraceae bacterium
TCCATAGTAAAAACCTCCAAAACCCAACTTCTAATAATCCCCATTATCGGAAGTTTTCCTCCTAAAATGGAATAATTCAGGCGAGCGTCTTTTTGTCTGTCTGCGCTTAATAAGAAGTCAATAAGAAATCTAAAAAGGCGCAGCATATATTGCTCCGCCTATTAACAAATAAAAGATATGAAAATTTGTCTAAATATGTTTTTTCCCCATTTTTAACAACCGCACTAAAACATAGCTTCCCATAATCACAGTCGGTCCGATGCTGTCAATAAGCACATCGCGAATCAGTCCGGCACGTCCTGGTACAAAGATTTGGTGAAACTCATCCGTACAGGCATATAGGACTGTTAGAAGGAAAGCGGTTCGAACCCATTTCACTCCCTTCATATCCCAGAAGGACAAAGCGAATAACAAAGAGAGATTAAGGACAGCAAACTCTGTAATGTGGGCACCCTTTCGGATAGGAGTTTGCAATATCTTATATAGGATATCAGGGTCTGTGTGTTCCAGGTCAACAATATTCAGTTTTCCTGCAAAATCAATCAGAATGCGAATGACGCCGTTGCTGGTGGTTGTGGATTCATCAGCTGGCTGGCTGGAAAACAAAAAAATTGCGATGGCAATTAAGATTGCAGGAATCCAGGCAGCATATTTTTTTAAGGAGATTTTCATGTGTAGTACCCTTTCGTCTAATGATTTTGTATAAGAGACAGAAGCTTTTTGGCATAATCTGCCCATGTAAAGGTTTCTACTTTTTTGTGAGCCTGGCGGCACATGGAGGCGTAGGTTTTATCAGGCATAGACTGAATGGATAAAATAGCTTTTAAAATTTCCTCACTTGTATCGTTTTTGCAGTAAACACCAAAATTACATTGGTCACCAAAGGTTTTCTGTATATTTGGGTTGGGAACAATTATGACCGGAGTGTTGTAGTACATGGCTTCGATTAGGGAGGACATGCCATTCCATCCTTCAGTGGTATTTACAATAGCTTTTGCACGAAAGATTAAATCATAATAAAGCTTCTTTTGCTCCATATTTCCTTTGCTTAAGTAACCATGACACTGGACATAGCTAGCAGAAAATAATGGGCTCATTTCTTCTGTAAGCCCGATAATGTCAATATGGATCTTGGAATCATGAGTTTTGTTATATTGCCCGGCAGCGTGGGCTAAAGCAATTGCACTGTGAATATATTTTTGCCTGCCGATAAATAGATAATGGCTGCCAGTGATTTTCTTATCAATTGTCTCCTGATCGGGAAAATCGATCAGTTCAGAATTGATAACATTTCCCAGATACAGTATTTTTCTTTTGTATGTCTCTTCCATGTATTTCTGCACATCGGGGAATAAGGTGATTACATGGTCAGCAGCTGATATCTCTTTGATTTGCCGTTTGATAGCAATTTTTTCTAATATTCCCGGGTTTCTGTTTTGCTGTATTTTGATCAGATATTCGATTGGCCAATCACAAAGCATAAATGTGCGTGGGGGGCATTTGGCAAGAAGAGCCCCTGAATAGCTGAAGGTAAGAGCCAGACAGGCGTTTACATCCGGATGCTGAACAAGGGATTTTTCCATTTTTCGCAGAACAGACCGATAATAAATGGATGTTCGGCATAACTCGTATACGGGATTATTTCCAATGATTTTTCTCAGGCAGTGAGCGGCAAAGTCTATGCAAAGAAATAGAAACTTTTCTGCTTTGGGGCTGGAGGAAGGGCTGATATCTGTTTTATAGACAATCGCGCCAGCTTGCTCCAGGTTTTGAGAAAGAAAGTAGGGGATATTGGACCAGGTATCCACCGAATTGGCATCTCCTTCTGTAAACATTATAATTTTTGTATCTGATAAGCTCATTATAATTTTCCTCCGATTTTTTTTAAGGCTTGGTTCCACCCCTTTTTTGCAATGTTAAGCACATTTGCAAAATAGCGGTTTTTCAGAACAAAAAGGCTCAAGGCATAGAGGATAATACTTCCGCCTATAATAGTGATCATCCGAAGAAGAAGCGCGTCAATAAACTGCTTTATGATAAATGAAAATATGAGGATGATAGCCGAACCCAGAACAGCATCCAGGATCGCTTTCCGGATTATGGAGAAATCCAAATAATTATTTTTATTTTCTATTTTTGCAAAACAATATACAAAGACAAATGCCTCTGACAGCAGTGTGGTGAAGGCGGCGCCATTTTGATTAAAGGCAGGGATCAATATAAGATTTAATCCGCAATTGATAATTGCGCTAATCACGGTTGCCACAAGGTTATCCCGTTCTGTTCCGATAGTAATATTGAGAACCGCCGTGATCAGCCCACCAAAAATAGCAAATATCAGGCTTATGGAAAGGATCTGAAGCGTAGGAGTGCTTACAGCGTATTTTGTACCTCCCATAAGAATCATAATTTCACGGGAGATGCATAGAATACCAATTCCAGAGGGGATCAATAGAATCGACAGATAGCCCCATAAATCTGTATACACGGTTTTATATTCCTGTTGTTTTTTTTCACCGATATAGGCGGCAAGCCGTGGAATGGCGACAACATAGATGGCGGCAAGCATACTTTTCATAATGGTATAGATCTTTACGGGAACGGCGTATAGTCCCACATAATAATCACCTTTCATCCACCCTAACATAGTAGTATCAAAATTAGCATAGACAGAGATAGCAATGGAGTTGGAAAACAATAGAAGTAATGGCCTCATGTGCTGTCCCAGGTTTGGATGGAAGGTAATCCTTGGTTTTACATATCTTCGGACATAGAACCAGTTGGAGACGCAAACAATGCCATTAGTTATGACTGTAAGCAACGCATACCAATAATAGTCATCTGGTGTCCGTACAAAAAGAAACAGCAATACTAAGGTTAACATATTGGTAAAAATACTTCGTATTGTAATAAGAAAAAAATCCTCAAAAATTGTATTTACCCAATCAACGCTCATGGTTGTCAGAACAATTGACAGGCTCTGTAAGGCCAACAATTTGGAATAGCTGTGAAGCTCCGGCAATAAAAGTACAGTACCCAACAACAATACATAAGCAAGGATGGTGCTGTATATATTGATAGTAAATATTTCATTGACAAATTTAGTAAATTCTGCTCTTTGGTTTTTTCTTTTGGCGCCTTCCCGAATACCATAGGTTGCAATTCCCAACATGGCAATCAGTGAAAAATAGCTTATGATAGAGGCGACATAAGAAACCTTTCCCACGCCCTCTTCGCCCAGAACTCTGAGTACATAAGGATATGTGATCAGAGGAAATAAAACGGATAATCCGGATTTAATGACATTGAGAATTGTATTAAATCCTAGATTTTTCTTTTTTGTTAATGCAGTCTTTTGGTATGACATGATAATACCTGCTTTCAGAGGTTCGGTTTTATGCGATTCTTTATATATGAAAGAAATAAATACATTCGGTTTCCCATTTCCACCATCC
This sequence comes from uncultured Lachnospiraceae bacterium, assembly GCA_910586255.1. Classification (GTDB taxonomy): domain Bacteria; phylum Bacillota; class Clostridia; order Lachnospirales; family Lachnospiraceae; genus Brotaphodocola. The sequence goes on from CAJUHR010000054.1 coordinate 3,456, forward strand.
ACAACAGGGGGAGAAGTCTGGGAGAATAGTAAGTTTTGCACAGATACTGCCGTGATTGATACCCGATTTTTGAAGCGGAAATCAGTTTTTTCAGAGAGAGCTTTTGCACGGAATGCTCCTTATGATTGTGTATATAGAATTGATCTAATGCCACCAATTCCATATAACCTTTTCGCTTACATTTAATTCCTAGAATGTTCTCCTCATTGTACAAAAACACATTCTCATCTAAAAATCCTAATTCCTGTATAACAGACAAACGGGCGAGGAAAAAACAGCCCACAACACATTCCGCTTGTGCCAGTCCGTTTCCAATCATTTTCAGTGTCTGCACCTTTGTGTGTCGTTGATTGAGAATAAAGTGGTTTCGGATTAAATCTGTCGAGGAGGGGATACTCCAGGCAGATGAATTTGGATTATAGTCTCCATTGCCGTTTAGGGCGGATCCGCCAATAATGGCATATTTATCATTGCTCATTAAGGCGGATTTCATATTTTTTAAAATATCCAATGACGGAATATAGACATCCGGATTCAGTATTCCTATAACTTTTATACTATAATGACTGGCGGCGTACCGGATCCCCAGATTGTTGCCGGCACTGTAGCCACCGTTGGAGGGGGCCTGAATCAGATCCACAAAAGGAAGGCCCTCCAGTACAGTCCGAAGCTTTGAATAGGAACCGTCAGGGGAAAGATTATCCACAATAATGATGTGAAAGTCGCTTTTAAAAGAGAGCAATTGATTGACGCAGAGAATCGTATCCTCTGTACTGTTATAGTTTAGGATAATCAAAGCTAAATCATCCATGAAAAGCACCTCGATTCTTTTAGAGGTTGGTATTCTATTCCATACCCTTTACAAATTTTGTGACAAGTTTTTTGCGTATCTGGTAGCAGAGTTTATTTTTCATAGTCCATAAAATATCCCTGTCTGAACAAACAGCCCGAAGAATGTCAGGAATGCCTTGACGAAAATTTTTATGGCTCACTGCATGTAACCCTTGATACAGCTGCTTGTATGCCTGGTTAAACTGTTCTGTTTTTCGAGAGGAGGTGTCCTGCTGTTTTATAAAATGTTCATATGCGTGTTGCTCCTCCCAAATTGCCGGATTTTTTTTTGCCTGCTTGCACATTTGCAGCAAATACCGCTTTGAGAGATATTGCTGGTAGGAATTGCTGCCGCCAATTCCATTTCCACGCATACGATACAATAAAAAGACATTCGGCAATATACGCATGCGGAAACCATGAAATAACATGCGGAGCCACAGATCATAATCTTCACAGGATGGGATCTCACGGTATCCCTTTTCCCGGCGGATAATATCCATTTTGACCATCACGGTAGGGTGATTGACACTGTTGTCATAGGGCAAAAGCTTTCTCATCTGCCGGGGGGATAAATCATTGATGTAGGTGCCTAGTTTTTTCCCATTTTCATCTATATTAATCTTGGAAGCGGATATAAAGTCTAACCGATATTTTTGCATTGCATCCAACTCTTGTTCCAGGCAGCTTTTTGCCATAATATCGTCTGCGTCCATCCGGGCCATGTAGGTTCCCCGGGCGATGCCAATAGCTTTATTTAAACTTTTTGTCAGTCCCAGATTCACTTCATTTTCCACAACCAGGATCCGAGAATCCTTTTTGGCATAATTATACACACAGTCATGAACTTGCTTGTTTTTTGGATTGTCCAAAAGGATGATAAATTCAAAATCCTGAAAGGTCTGTCTCAATACCGATTCAATTGCAGATGACAGATATTCCAGAGCTTCATTATAAGTACTCATGATAACAGAAACTTTTGGCATTTTTTTCTCCTGTCAATTAAGGTATTTAATGGCCTGCTCCCCAGCCAGGAAAGCAGGCCATCAAAAATTAAACTCAGTTGTATTTTATTGTATCATAGAGGAAGGAAGAAAACAAGGCAGTACTGGGCTTGAAGAAAAAATAATGGGCAAAAAGGGTTACTGTTCACATAGTTCATAGAAATCTGCAAAAAGCCCATTGCTACAGGAAAGACCTGTCAGGAATCAGTAAATCTGGTTTTATTGGTATTATTTCTCCTCATCGCCATCCTCCTCATACAAATCCAATAATTTTTCTCCCGCTGAGAGCCGGCCTGACCGGCCTTTTCCCTGCAAACATCAGGGCTTAGCAGCCAGTCAGAGCGGACAAGACCAGCCAAAAGGCAGCAACGTATCTCGTTGATAAAGCTTTCATCAGATTCCTTTTGGGTGATTTCATCCAGAAAGGCAGCGGCAGCAGCTTCATAGTCAGGATGGATAAAGGCATCCTCTGTGGCGCTGTAAAACAGATCGCAAACCGCGGCATTTTCCTCCTGGTCAGAGAGAAATACACTGTCCTCTGTCGATTCCCGCACATAAAAATAGTAGAGACAGGCGGCATGCTTCCCACTTTGCTTCCGCAAAATCCGTCCCAGGCGCTGGGTTCGCTGGCGGCCAACAGAGGAACCGGAGAGTACGATGCCAACGGTCGCATCCGGCACATCGATTCCCTCATCGAGAGCCCGGCAGCTGATTAATATGCGCTGATTTCCGTCATGAAAACGGGCCAGGGCATTTTTTCTTGCCTGACCATCCATTTGTGAATGGTAACAGCCCACCTGATTTGGGTACTGTCTTGAGAGAAGGCGGTATGCCATCTCGGCCTGTTTGATTCGTTCTCCGAAAACAATGATCCGGGTTCTCTCATCCAACTGCCGAATCAGGCTCTGAAGGCAGGAGAGCCTGGAAGATGCCATGTGATTCAGCGCCTGCCGGCGGTAGGACAAATTCAGATACAGGGCGGAGAGAGTCTGGGAGGTATTATTCTTTTCTCCTGCCATTTGCTTTAAAGCCCCAAAAAAGCGAAAACGATCCAGATATTTCAGGGATGGATTGCATGCCAGAAGCCGCTGGCGGGTCTTGGCCAAGCGGTCAGTCAGCTCCTGATATTCCTGCAGCTCCTCAGGAGAGAAGGACAGGGCGATCTGGTAGATAAAAAATTTGCAAATATTATTTTTCCGGACAGCCTCTGAAAATCCATACCGATAAATTTCCTTTCCCAATGCAGGAACCAGAACCGTATCATAATCTAAGACCTGCGGAGTGGCAGACAAGCCCAGGGAAAAATATTTGTTGGTCAGGTCTATACCTGCGGACAAAAAATCGAAGATTTTTCGGTTTTCCGGGCTAGCGCAGTGGTGACATTCATCGGCAATCAGCAATACGGCATAGCCGTTTTTGATGTCTGCGAGAATGTGGCGGGCTAAAGTGTAGCGGGCAGAATTAATGATGTAGATCATGTATTTCCGATTGGGGTCATCTGCCTGGTCACTGTGATACACTCCTGGCTTTTCCCGGCGGCTTTTGCAGTCGGGAAGGGCGTATTGCATGGCAAGAGCCCACTGGGCTGTCAGAGCGAATGTGGGAACCACAACCTTTACGCGCAAAGCTCCGGCTGGCAGATGGTTCTCCAGAAAGCGGATGCCGTATAGAGCCATAAAGGTTTTCCCGGTACCGGTTATGGCATTGACCATGCCGCGGTAATGGTTGGCCTGCCAGGCCTTGATACACTCTTTTTGCCAGGGATACAGATTCATTGAAATTCTCCATGTTTATGGTGGATGTTGGCAGGGGTTTTTAAGAAAGCCGAGGTCCTTGGGGCCAATAAGAACAGCTCTTCCGTGGACAGTATACCACATTCTGATTTCATACGCATCGGAAAAGTGAAAAAACTGCTGAAATATGTTGAATAGGCTGGGATTTTTTAGTATACTGGTTTGTGAAAAACACAAGATATTGGGATTGTCTTTAGATGAAGAGCCATTATAAGCCGGGAGGTATTTATGAACTACGAAGATTTATATGGAGAATTGCAGTTATTAGAAAAAAGAATGAAGGATACCAACAGTGCGCTTCAAAAATTATATAAAGCGATTGCAAAGGGTACGGAAGCCGGGGATTTGAAAGACTTAAGCAAGAATCTCGCGGCTTTTTCCGGTGCATTAAAAGAGCAGGAAGACATTGTCGGAAACATACAGGAGGCAGTGAATGGCTTTGACAGCAGAGAATATTACGAAAGCGGAGCATTTGCCGCTCAGCTTTTAGAGCAATGTGAGGAAAATCAGGTTGATGTGACGGGAGAATATCCCATATATGAAATGTTTCCCTACAAGGTTCGTCTGGATGCGGAAAATCAGGATGTTTATCTGGATCGGAAACGTTATTCCTGTGTCCGTCCCCGCAGCTTTGTCCAGATGGTAAAGACGGGACAGGATCGTCTGAAAAAAGCGGTCTTTAATTCTCAGGTGTTTGTGAATGAACTGGCGGATGCCTATGATCTGGCGCTTTTAAAGCTGCAAAAGCGGGCAAATTCCGATATTTATCTGACCAGTCTCTACAAATTTCTTGTTCCCATGGGCAGGTTCCGCAAGGATTATGATCAGCAAAGCTTTGCCTTTGATCTGGCGCGATTGTATGCATCGGATGTGGAGATGACAAAAAACGGGCGCCGTTTTCAGTTCGGCTCCAGCCGCAACATTTCCAAAGCAATCCGTATTCTGGACTCGGAAGGGCAGGAACAATTCCTGGCAACAATCAAGTTCTTCGATCCTCAGAAGCCCGAGGTTTGATGCCTGTCTGCTTTCGCGATATTTTATGATGGCATCCAAAGTGTGAGTACTGACTTGTGAAAATTCCGGTGTATTAATCGCCCACTGTCCATGCTCTCTGCATGCGCGTGGTGAGATTGTGGATAGCGATAATCCGGTCACGAACCAAGTGCAATGAAAGGAGAGGATATAACGATGGTTTCAGAAAGCACGTCCGAACAGGTGCATCCGGAAGAAGCCTTGTCTGACAAAGAATGTTTGTTAAAGGGAATTGCCCCTCATAAGGGTCCGCTTATCCGTGAATTATCGGCAGGCATTGATTTTCTTGCTGACTTTTGGAAGGAGAAATACCTGCAGGAGTATATTAGCGAAGGCGGGAGCAAGATAAAATTCATTACAGGAAAGCCTGGCAGCGGAAAAAGCCATTTTCTCCGGCTTTTTTCCCTTATGGCAGAGGAACAGCACTACAAAACCGTGTATTTTTCCGCAACAGAGATCTGGCTTCATGACTTTAAGGAGATCTATTTGGAAATCCTTCGCCAATGTGATATTATGGATTGTCTGAAGGGCTGCGCAGGCCAGGTTATAGAAGGAATGGGCTACAGCCAGGACGATATTCCGGAAAATATGTCATTTATGGACTATCTGTCTTCCCAGGATATGGGAGACGCGATTACCAGAAGAGAGATACGTCTGCAGCTTAAGAAAATGTTTCTGGAAAATCCCCTTATGGACAATAATTTTGCTCTGGCCTGCAGCCTTCTGACCGGAGGAATACTGGGACATCCGTTACTGGAAATACAAAACCAGGAGCTTCTGCTGAATTGGATGCAGGGTGACCGCACCGTAAAGCTTGCCCTTGTCCGGGCTCTGGGACTGTCGCCCAGCCGTATTACCCGATACAATGCAAGACATATGCTGCGGTCCCTTTGTGAGGTGATCCGCATGAGCGGATATAAGGGGCTGATTATTTCCATAGATGATATGGAGATTCTCATAAGCCGGTCAAGTCTGGCCCCTCTTCACTATACTAAGTTGCGCAGAGAGGACACTTATGAAAGCATTCGCCAGCTGATTGATGAAATTGACAGTCTGAAAAATATTATGTTTCTGTTTGGCTTTGACCGGGAGCTTTTTGACAATGACAATATGGGGATCAAATCCTATCAGGCTCTTTGGATGCGGATTCAGAATGAGATTGTGGGAGAGCATTTTAACCGTTTTGCAGATATCGCGGACTTAGACCGGCTGGCCACGCAGGTTTATTCGCCTGAAGTGCTGGTTTCCATGTCCCAAAAGCTTGCAAAGGCTGCCAGCTCCATGGACTGTCCCGCATTTGTGATCTCTTTGGAAGATGCCAATGAAATCGTTCAAAATGCGGAATTTGGCGGTATTGGCATCCCGCGTCTGGTAAACGACAGAACTCTTGGAGGTGAATGCCATGTTTGATATGGAAGCAAGACGAGTGATAGAAGCATTGAGATCCGGTATTCCCTCCCGCGCGGTAGGACAGTACTTTTCGGAAGCCCGCCCCCAGATTATGAAAGAAATCTCCGGCCGCCTGGAACGGGTTTCAGAAAACGGTAAATCAGATGGCATAGTCATTTCCGGAAAGTACGGAGAAGGGAAAACCCATCTGCTCAATACGGTATTTAATCTGGCCCATTCCAACAATATGGTTGTTTCCTACCTTTCTCTCAGCAAGGAAACACCCATGGATAAGCTGTATCTGGTTTATCAGAAGCTGATAAGCAACACGTATCTTCCCAAAAGACAGCAGCCTGGCTTTCTGCAGGTCTTGGAAAAGATGACTCCCAACAGTCCGCTGGCAGGCGAGATGCTTCCCTATGCGGCCAAGGAGCTGGAAACCGATAAGCTCTACTATTTGCTGCGGGCCTACATGAATACCGAGGACCAGGAGGAAAAATTCCTCTTACAGGCAGACCTGGAGGGGGATTTTATTGCCAATGTTCCCTTAAAGCAGATCTACAAGCGGATTTTTGGCCAGCCGGTAAAATATTCTACGTCCTTTAGCAAGACAAAGCATTGCGGGGATTATTTCGCTTTTATGAGCCATTTATTTACAAAGCTTGGCTATAACGGATGGGTCATTCTGGTTGATGAGGCAGAGCTGATTGGCCGTCTGGGCAAAAAGGCCCGTTTAAATGCTTACCGGAACATGGCCCGTTTCCTGCTGCCGGACAATCGGATGGAATCGGTTTTCAGTATGTTCGCCTTAAGCTCCTCCTATGTGGAGGATGTCATTGACGGTAAACATGAATTTGAGAATTTAGAAGCGGTTTATCCTGGTGAAACGGAACCCGCCAAAACAGTGCTCAATCTCCTGATAAAGGCTCCGCAGCTGCTTCCTCTTACTAAGAATGAGATCCACCAGATTCTAAGCCGGGTTCAGGAGTTTCACGGCCGTGCCTATGAGTGGAACCCGGATGTCTCCCTGGAAAGCATCGCCAAAGCTACCCAGGCAGGCGGGTATCTGCTGCGGACTAAGATACGGGCGGCAATCGAGTTTTTTGATCAGCTGTACCAGTATGGGGAGGCGGGGAATACCCGAATTGACGAGCTGGGAGCGGAGAGATTTGAGGAGGATGTGCCGGCGCTGGATGAGTTGGGGTGAGCTGCCAGGAGCATCTGCATATACATGAACTTTTGAAAAATTGGAAAAGGCACTTCTTATGGCATTTGACCCCTATACTAATGAAGAAATAATGGAGCTTTTCAGTCAGAAAAGCAAGACGAATGAATTGACTAAAAATGTGCTTAAAAACTATTATAAGCTTCCGATTATGTGCCTGTTAAGAATTTAAGATCCGACAGACGTATGGGAAAAGAGATCGGGAGCAAATGGATACTTTGATTTTTTAGAAGGCTACATGGGAAGTCAGATTAACGGAACAGAAATGAAGTTTACTGTTATGAGCCCCGGGTTAGGTTAATAACAAAAGCTTTTAAAATAATAACCTGCCCCCCAAAAGAAAACTCTCTCATTTGGGGGCAGGCCATCTGCCAGATCATAATAATCTACTCAAACACAACAAATCCAATAACCTCTTTTTTCAAATCGTAAACCTTTTCAAGCTCCAATTCGATGGACTGATATGTGGAGCAGTTACATTGTTCAACTAACACCACACTGTCACATTCGGATAATTTCTGAACCGCATCCACATTCTGAAGAATATTGCCTCCGGTGATGACCTGTATATGGGGCATGTGTGTTTTCAGATAATCGGCTACCTGTACAATGGAATCGGAAGCAGCGCAGCCGGATACCAGCAATGTTTTTATGTTATCCGTATAGTTTTGGATGTTTGCGGTAATCAGCTCATATTCATTTTCAGCGGAATTTCCGTTGCCGCGTCCCTCCAAGTGATTTAGCCACCGGTCAATCATTCCCTTCTTAGACTTTTCCGAAACGGGCAATGTGCCGAGAATTTTGGCGCCAAAGCGGTTGCGAAGCTCTTTGGGAGAATACAGCTTATCACTTAACAGGAAGCATACACATATAAAAAATACAATGAGGAAGCCGCCCAATACTCCCCCGAGAACGGCGTATTTGAGAGCGCTTCTTAGGGATGCGGAATTGGAGGAGCTTACAGAAGACGGTTTGTTTAATTCCTCCATTGCCGTCTTTTTTTCGTTCAAAGAGGTACGCAATGCTTCCAAACGCTGAAGCTCTCCTTTTTGTCTGTCTGAAAGACTTAAATCAACAGTACGGCTGAAGCTGGTATTCAAAACATTTACCGTATGCTCTCCAATATCCTTTGCGATCTGCCGGTGAAGAGAATCCAGCTGTTCCAACATGGCATTGAGAATTTTTTCGGCGTCCTCCTGATTGGTGTGCCTTACACGGATGGAAAGCAGATTTGTCAGAGAGCTGATATCAGCATTGGTCAGGGCGGCCCCGCTTCCATTTGGGGAAAGGGTACTGAGCCGGCCTCTCTCCACGGAGATTAATTCCTGCAGATAGTGAGTATCAATCTTGGAGGAGGGATTGATACTTTCAAGAAATGTGCCGCTGGTCATGATGTATTGGTAGGCTTGCAGGATTGAATCGGTGTAATTGACATTTTGATAGGCCATACCGGGCATAATTTCATAGTCAGTCTTTATGAACAAATCGCCTCTGGCTTCGCATACATCGTAGGGGCTTAAATTCATTAGGACGGAATTTTCTATATATTCCTGCTGACTTATAATGTTATCGGAAATATTTTCGAGTTCCCGTTCATAGGAAGCCTGTTCAGCTTCGTACTGTGCCAGTTCCTCCTGATAGGCCTGTTCCATTTCTGCGATGGAGGAAGGGTCGCTCTGATTTTTGTATGTAAGGATGCCCTTTGCGCCACCAAGGAGGATTGCAAAAGCGATGGCCGTTACTATGATAATTTTCCACTTATAAAGAATTGCAAAAATCAAATCCTTTAAATCGACCTCTTGTTCATAAGTGGTTTGTGCATTTACAGAATCCATAAATCATTCTCCCTCTGTTCATTTATTCTTTGGAAATCAATTCCGCTTTATTGTACCATAGGGAGGGACATAAAACAAGGTAATATATTTCCAGATTTATTAAGGTTATCGAAATGTGTCAGCATTGTCGAGACTTTTTCGGTATAATGGATGCAAGAAAATATGGAGGAGATATCCGACCTTAGGCAGATAACTGCTGTTCTGGAAGAAAACACAGACAGAGAGAACACATTCGCTATTTGGCTTTTACGTTCAATGTAATTCAAATACCGATCTTACGGTTGCCTTAAAAGCGACAATAATGGACTTTTGAGCCGGTGCCTGATATCGTCCAAGGCTTTCTATAATAACGGACTTGTTTTTGATTATATATCGGCCTTTCAGCTGTGCGGATAAAAATGCAGCCGAAAGATCATTTATCGTATTGACAGCTGCATCCAAAATAATATTACTGCGCACATCTACAAGTAGAGAAAGAGCTATCATGGAATAATCATCTTTCAGCGCGCAATTAGATGGCAAATTGCCGTGTATGGGAGAAAAATATCGTATACAAAAGGAGGCAAAGCCTGCAGTATTCCGGGCCGGGGAGTTTTTTTTCATTGACGGAAGGCAGATTTCTGTGGGAACGTCCTTAGATGCCAAGACCGTATTTAAATATATAGAAGGACTGGAACAAGCTGAACGGATTTCTTAGGTGGTCTAATATTTCTTCTGCGGATTTCAATGAGGTTCTTGCAGAACTGATTGAGACTGGAATTAACCGGGATATAGAGAGCCTTGCCAGTCTTGAACATATCCGGTGGGGCAGCAGCATTGCTGCTGCCCATGCCCATGACTAATTGCTCCAACGCTTTAAGGCAGGAAACCATTCAAGCATGATTTTTCTGGCTTCCTCTTCACTCATATTCGGGTTGGCGGCAACCATAGGCGGCACACATATCTCGATCATCTCCTCCATGGTGCCCTGAAAGGTAAATTTGCCCTTTTCAAAACAATATTTGCAGTACTCCTCATTTTTGCTGCCATCAGCATTTGTCCCATACAGCTCATTGTTTTCTCCCATGGGCATACCACAGCACTGACAAAATTTCTGATTCATCTCGTTCATTTTCATTACCTCCATTTTCCCATATGTTTAAGATTCATGGATGACAGCCGTTTGACAGCAGTCTCAGCGGTTGCCATCCATATTCAGTTGTCGTAGTTTAATATATCACAGATATCCTGACATCCTCTGTCAAGGTTTATTTTTTTCATATATCAATTTTGCCTGTTCTGCAATAACCTCCCGCAGATAAGCAGGGGAAAGTATATCTGCCTGAGTTCCAAAGGAAAGCAGAAATCCTGTGAGCCATGCATCCTCCGGCATTTTTGCAGAAACAATCAGATCCCCATTGGCCTGCTTTTGAACCTGCGCTTTATCGAACTCATCGTAAACGCGGTACGCCATTTCCTTGGGAAAACGAAGGACAATTTCTTTATATTCTTCCTGAGAAGCTTCGGTCGGTTCCAGAAAATCCCGGCGCTGAAAGCACTCATTTAAAAGCTCCAAATCTAAAATGCGATTTAGTTTGAATATCCGTAGGGCTTGTTTTTCTGTGCAAAAGGCCTTCAGATACCATGCATTTGATTTGTAGACAAGTTTGCAGGGCTCCACGACCCGTTCGCTTATAATCTGACTGGAATTTGCATAGTGGATTTTAACAGATCTGCAGTGAATGACAGCCGATTTCAGTAATTCAAATTTTTCATTGTCAGCTTCTTTATTTCCCCACCGGGAGAAATCCACCTCAAGCCAGTTTTCCCCGCTGACATGAAACATTGCGGAGAGTTTTTGCAATGTCTGGCTGTTGTCAATATTCGGTGTGGCGTTTATACTCTGCAAGGCGGTGAGAATTTCCTTCTTTTCGTCCTCTGATAATACAGCCTTATTCAGAACAAAATCATTCATTAAACGAATCCCGCCGTTTCTGCCTGTTTCTGCATAAATGGGAATGCCGGCTTCGCTCAGAGAATCAATATCCCTGTAAATGGTCCTGACGGACACCTCAAATTTTTCTGCTAATTCCGGGGCAGTGGCTTGTCCCTTGTCAAGCAGATAGTACACAATCTTAAATAGTCTGCTTTCCTGCATCACCAGTTTCTCCTTTATGGAAGAACGGCGTCCCCAGTTGCGCTCTGCCGGCACGAAAGGCGTCATACCGTCTTGAATATTGACTGTATTGGCTCTGGACAATTTTTACATCCCCAATACGAGGAAGCCATTCCTTTACTTTGCTGTAAGAATCAAGATACAATGTGGTTATTGCCTCAAACAGAAAACAACCTTTCCTTATGGCAAGCTCTTTTAAGGAAAGAGCTTCCCGCACATTGCTGGTCATTGGTTTTTCCACAATTACATGAAGACCTTTTTCCAGCGCCTGCCTGCAATAGACTTCATGCAGAAAATTTGGCACTGCCACATAAACCGTATCAATGCCCGTTTCATATAATTCCTCAAAATTACTGCATACATGAGGCACGCTATTCTCCCTGCACAGCTTTTCTGTTCTGAGCATGGAGCGGAGCGTCCCCAATATGCCTAAGACCTCAAGGCCTTCCAGCTTTACCAGTAAAGGCAAAAACTCCTGTACGATTAAGCCGGAGCCGATAATTCCCAGCTTCATTTTCTCCAGTTCCCTTCTCCTCATGTAACAGTTCAGATAGCCCTTGAACCGTTACCTCCTCGATCATTTTGGCAAATATCTTTAAGAGACCTTACAGCAGACATGTTCCGTATGCCAATCAACGGCCTTCTTTGTTTTCTGTTCATGTCCCAGGCTGTATCCGGGCCGCTGCAGCTATGACCAGAAAAGCATCTGGTACATCGCGGTCTTAACTGTAATCACTATAACACCAATTCTTGGATTTGTCATTATACTGTAATATAATTTGATTTTTCTGAATTATTCCAGTGTTACTGTTCACACCCAATGTCAGTAACATCGATTTCGAGATGGTTTTATTTTCAGGTCTTCACATAATTTGGTAATGGTGGTAAAATAAATAAACTTATATAAAACAGCCCCTTAAGTTCATGTCCGGCAAAAGCAATTATATTACTGGGGCACACAGTCATTGAACAATACCATTGTGCTAACCATGTGAAAAAATAAAGAGAGTGACAAATCAATGAAAATCAAAAGATGCGAAAAAAAGTCCTTTATTGTAATCGGAAAAGAAGGGGCGACAACAGACGGAGCCGGCTTTATTCAGAGGCTATGGGATGAAGCAAATTCCCATTTTGGAGAAATAAAGCATCTGGCAAAGAGAGATGAAAGTGGAAACATCTGTGGAATATGGGGCGCAATGTCTGACTTCTCCCGTTCCTTCCAGCCCTGGGAAGGCTTTAAAAAAGGACTTTACCTTGCAGGGGTGGAGTGTAATGAGGACGCGGAAGCTCCGAATGGCTGGACAAAGTGGGTAATTCCCGGCTATGAGTATATTTATGTGGAATGTGAAAATGATGACATTTTTCCGGATGTAATACAATATCTGCAGGAGCATGGTATTGCTCTGGTGGGCGCGATCCATGATTTTACATGTCCTCAGACCGGAAAGGGATTCATGTTTTTTCCAATAAGGAAGCTGTAAAATAGAGAATTTATGGAGGATGAAAAATGAAACGAGACTTGGGAATCGCAAGGTGTGGACTTGCTTGTTGCCTGTGTTCAGATTCTAAATATTGTTTCACTACCTACTTCATGTCATACCTTGTTCCATGTGAGAAAAGAATTCCTTCTGTTAATTGAATACATAATATAATCGTATTTTCATCGTTGAAATCAGTATGACCGTTATTAATCCATGCAGCAAAGACCTTTTTCAGCTTCTCAGCAATCACACAATTCTCCTTTTTTCCAAAATAGCCTAAGCTGATGCCTCTCCCATGTGCTGTAAACCATTCACCGGCGATTGCAACAACGGAATTATCATTTATATGTTTCATTTTATTCGAGAGTGCATGAGTAATGATATAAAATGAACCATTTTCGTAATAGGCATTTACATATCGCGCATAAGGAGTTGCATTTTCCGTTGTTGCCAATGCGATAATTGTATCTTTTCCGAAACGCTCCATCATGATCTGTTCTGCTTCTCGACAAAATTTTTTCATGAAATCATTCTTCCTCTGAATCTTGGTTTGCTCTCTGATTAAAACTATTACAGGCTGTAAGCTGTCAAACTGAGGCGTAGCTATCCTCTCAGATTTTTTAAAGCATCGGGGCTATTTGAGATGATCATTCCAACTGTCTGACATATTTCCAGGTCTGGGCAGCCACCACATGTTTCCACACCCTTTTTCAATGCACATTGACGAATACCGCAAAGATTTTCGCAGTGTACAGTTTTAATCCCATCAACACGAGAGAGATTTATGAGGTGAAATATATTGTGAAAATCCATATAACCGGACAGAATACAGAT
>CAJUHR010000055.1 GCA_910586255.1 uncultured Lachnospiraceae bacterium
TCAGACTGCTACCAATGCTTAAATTGTAAGGTTATTTAAATCGAGTTATACTAGAGCCTGTCACAAACCGGATGAAAATGGAAATTTTCAAACAGAAGGCGGCGCAAGCTATCCGGCAAGCTTCTGGCAATATACAGAGGAAGGATATTTGATGTTTGAGGGAAGCTGCTTTTCGGAGGAAGAATTTGTTCTTACCCTGAGTAATACGCCGGAGCATACTGCCTTTCGGGTATTGCCCTTAGACGAAGAGTGTCGGGAATACAACAGAAGTTATATACTTCCTGTTGGCTATGGATGGAATAACCTGTTTCTCTGCGACTGGAGTGAGAAGGATTACGGATCATTGGATTTTTATGATCTTTTTGACATCTTTTATCCCCATCTCTATGACCGGCCGGTTCCCTATATTGCCTCAGAGAATGGGATGAGATGATTTGGCCAGAAGAACAGCCAGATACCTGGTGGCATTATGACCGGCTGAGTGAGGAGGAGTGGAAAGCGCAGATTCCAAAAAAGGAGCTGATGGACCAGTAGCCAAAAAGTTACCGCCATCATGCAGCAGGGATTCCGGTATGGAGAGCAGGAGATGAGAGCCGCTTTCCGGGGCTGTTTTATATTATTTTTCCGGGGAATGTAGGGGATGAAAATACACTGCGGGATGTGATATCTGTATTGGAAGATAATGAAATGGCGAAAAAAAGGAAAGAGCAGATAGACTGGAATTTGTGATTTAAAAACAGAGTCAAAAGACCATACCAGGGAAAAAAGCAGTTATTTCTGCAATGCCGTACTGGCGTTGTATGAATGGCTGCTATTTTTGTCAGTTATTTTTATCCAAAGCTGTGGCTGATGCTTCTTGTTCGGCGTAAGCCGGACAAGAAGATGCTCCCCGTGAACAGTAACCCAAGCTTTTCAAAACTTTTGTTTATATGGCGGTTTTACATTGAATTGCTCTTTAAAACTTGTTATACTATCAGAAAAGGAAAGAGAGCATATCAGAACTGTCGCGTGCTGCTTTTGCGGCGAAGCTGTTGAGTGGGAAGCGGTTCATATGGAGGGTAGGTTTATGGGGGATTCAAAAAAGCTTTTTGAACAAGCCGGCGAAGGTGTGCCGGATGTCAGGAACAGTGAGCAGCACAGCGGTATACAGAGCGTTCAGAATCTGGAGGCTGTCATCAATGAGGGCCTTCGTGTGGCCTTGCTGGAGGATACGCCGGATCAGTCGCTTGAGGTGCTGCTAAAACACCTGGGAAAAGCGCTTAAGGGGGAACGGACCTATATATTTGAGAGGAACGAGGCAGGTGGGGATGACAACACCTATGAGTGGACGGCAGACGGGGTGGAGCCTGAAAAGGAGAATCTTCAAAATGTTCCACCAAAGGTGTGCGCCAGCTGGTATCGGAATTTCAGCATCGGAAAGCATATTATCATTGAGAGCCTGGAGGATATCAGGGAATCGGATCCTCTTCAGTTTGAGATTCTCAGGCAGCAGGACATCCATTCTCTTGTGGTGGTCCCCCTCTATGACGGCAAAAAGCTTATCGGATTTTACGGGGTGGACAATCCTCCTGTAAAATCTCTGGAATACGCATCGAATATGCTCCAGACCGCGGCATACTTTATCGTCTCCTCCCTGAAACGGCGCAATCTGTTTCGTGAGCTTCAAAAGAGAAGCTATAATGTTCTTCATTCCCTCAGCGTGGATTATCTGGGAATTTATCAGGTGAACTTTGATACAGGTGCATGTGAGATATATCGGGACAGCGAACAGGCAGGGATGGATTGGGCCATCAGCTTTGAGGACGGCTATCAGACGGCTATGGATCGGTATATTACCCGGTGTGTGGCCTCCCTGGATCAGGAACGGCTCCGCGCTTTGACGAAAAAAGCCCATGTGCTTGATCAGCTAAAGACAAAGAAAAAGTTCTATGTCCGGTATCAGGTGAGGGATAATTCCTATGGGATGAAACACATGGAGATCCATTTTTCCGCCACGGAAAAGACAGCGGAGGAAAACATGGTGATTTTTGCCCTGCGGGATGTAAATGCCGTGGTGGAGCAGGAGGAAAAGTATAAGCTTAAGGCAAGGCAAAGTCTGGAGGGTATTCTGGAGGGAGCCCGAACCGGTATCTGGACCATTGAGCTGGAGGAGGGATGTGAGCCCAGGATGTATGCGGATCGGACCATGCGGGTTCTCCTTGGAGTGCCGGATGAGATTGATCCGGAGGAGTGTTACAGACGATGGTTTGAAAACATTGAGCCGGACTATGTAAAGATGGTGCAGGGAGCCGTGCAGGAGATGCTGGAAACCGGGCGTTCGGAGGTAATCTATCCCTGGAAGCACCCAAATCTTGGAAAAATTTATGTTCGCTGCGGCGGTGTGCCGGACAAAACATTTAAAAAACCGGGCGCCTGCCTGAACGGATACCATCAGGATATTACGGAAATTATGGTGACGCGCAAAAAGCAGGAACAGGCCATCATGGATCTTTTAGAGAGGGTCAGACGGGCCAATTCGGCAAAAAGCGAATTTCTTTCCCGTATGTCCCATGATCTGCGCACGCCTATTAACGGAATTATGGGAATGTTGGCCATTTTGGAAAAGAGCCATGATGATCCAAAGCTGCAGAGCGAGTGCCAAAGAAAAATCCGTGTGTCAACGGAGCATCTTTTGTCTCTGGTAAACGATGTTCTTTTGGTCAGCAAGCTAGACAGCGGAAGAACCACCGTGGTGGAGGAGCCCTTTGACCTTTATGACACATTGGAAAACTGCATTACAATCTTATCTCCTGAGGCAGAGGAAGAGGGAATCCGGCTGGTGCTAGAAAAGGCAGAGCTTAAGCACAGAAGGCTTGTGGGAAATCCGCTGCACCTAAAGCAGATCCTGCTGAATGTCATTGACAATGCCATTATATATAACCGTCCCCAAGGCTCTGTGTTTGTCCGGGCAGAGGAAATTGACTGCCAGGACGGGACTGCAAGCTACCGGTTTGTGATTGAGGATACCGGAATCGGCATTGGGGAGGATTTCAAAAAGCATATTTTTGAGCCGTTTACCCAGGAGCATCAGGATGCAAGAACCCATTATACCGGTGTCGGGCTCGGTATGTCCATTGTAAAGAAGCTGATAGAGCAGATGAGGGGAACCATTGAGATGGAGAGCCAGCTGGGAAAGGGGAGCGTGTTTGAGATTATTCTGCCTATCCAGATCGATCAGGCGTGGAGCGGGCAGTCTGTGGAGGGGGATTCTACCGCGGGGGGCAGCATTGCCGGCATGAGGGTTCTTTTGGTGGAGGATAATGAGATCAACTGCGAAATCATGGAGTTTATGCTCAGGGAGGCAGGTGCAAAGGTAGTGACCGCCAACAACGGAAAAGCTGCCGTGGATGCCTTTGCGGCATCCGCCCCGGGAACCTTTAACTGTGTGCTCATGGATTTAATGATGCCGGTTATGAGCGGATATGAGGCTACCCGGGTGATCCGCGGCCTTAACAGGCCGGACGCAAAAGCCGTGCCGATTATAGCATTGTCAGCCAACGCGTTTGAAGAGGATGTGGCGCTGGCAAAGGACGCGGGAATGAACGAACATCTGGCCAAGCCGGTGGATCTTCGGAAAATGTTCCATGTCATGAACCGGTTAAGAAGCTGACAGGAAACATTGGGATAAATATTACGGGGCTACCGCAAAATGTGATGATTTCTTTGTCATTTTGCGGCAGCCCTGTTTTAATCCGGCATCTTAAATATCCAGCGCGGCGTGATAACCCCAGTAGACGGCATTGGTGATGGTGGAAACCTTGGCCGCATCGCCAATGACCCGGACAAAGGGGGCAGAACCGTTTAATGCTTCCACTACATCGATGCGGGAGCGCTGGCCCAGGGCGCAGATCACGCTCCGGCCGGGAATTAGTACCTCCCTGCCCTCCCTGTCTTCACAGATGATGCCTTCCTCTGTGACGCGAAGACCCTTAAAGCCGGTGTGGACATCGGCATATTTTTCCACCTCCTTTAACAGAAGAGGGCGGTGGCGGACATTGGCATCCGGGGCCAGCATATCTCTCATCTCTACCAGATGGACCTTTTTGCCCTCCTGGCCCAGATGGATGGCACATTCGCATCCGGCAAGGCCACCGCCTAATATCACCACATTGTCTCCTACTTTGGCCTTTTCCTTATAATAATTGTTGACGATCACCACATTGCCCCCATCCAGCCCTGGAATGGGAGGTACCAGAGGACGGGAGCCGGCGGCGATAATGAGGGCATCCGGGGCCATATTGTCCACATATGCCCGGTCAACCAGAGTATTCATACGGATCTCCACCCCGGCATTTTGGCAGAATCTGGCATAGGTTTTTGCCAGCTGGTACATCTCGTATTTAAAGGGCAGGGCCTGCTCACTTCTTAAGATACCGCCCAATTCGTCCTCCTTTTCGCACAACATTACCTTATGGCCGCGCCGGGCAGCAGTGTAGGCAGCATACAGCCCGCCGGGGCCTCCGCCTGCCACAAGAACTGTCTTTGATACCGGGGCAGGAGTTATCTCGTTTCCCTCCCACTCCCGTCCAATAAGGGGATTGACGGTGCAGCGCCGGGTGGAGGTGGCCGCCCGCTCTGCCATGCAGGTAAAGCAGCGCAGACAGCGGACAATATCATCGTCCTGGTTGGCCATGACCTTGTTAGGCAGGAAGGGATCCGCCAGCAGGGCGCGGGCCATGTAGACTACATCTGCCTTGCCGGAGGCAATAATTTCCTCCATCTGGGCAGGATCGTTTAATCCGCCGATAGTGGCCACAGGGACCTTGACATGTTTTTTGATTTCTGTTGCCAGATATACATTCCGTCCGTGGTCGGTGAACATGGAGGGATGGGTGATGCCGAAGGTGCGCTGATAGGTGCCAGCGGTGACGTGGAGCAGGTCGATGTAAGGCTCCAGCTGCCGGGCGATTTTGACCCCTTCCTCCAGGCCGTAGCCCTCCTCCACGAACTCCGCGCCGCTTAGGCGGAACTCGATGGGAAAGGAGGGGCCTACTGCCTCCCGGACGGCTCTTAGCACATTGACGGCAAAACGGCATCGGTTTTTTAGGGAACCGCCGTATTCATCGCCGCGCTTGTTGAACATGGGGGAGAGGAATTGGTTGATAAGCCAGCCATGGCCGCCATGGATCATGAGCAGCTCAAAGCCGGCCCGCTTGGCCAGCGCCGCCACATGCCCGTAGGCGGCAATGATTTCATCGATCATCTCCACTGTTAGTTGGCCTACCTTCACGCCATCAGGGCGTGTGCAGGCAGAGGGCCCCCACTGGGTCATGCCGTGCTGTTTGTTTTTGTCGGTCATGTAGGTGCCGGAATACATGCCGGAATGAGACAGTTCTATGCTGGGAATGGCTCCATGACGGCGGATCGCGTCAGCGGTGTAGGTGGCGCAGGCAAGGGAATTGAGGATGGACTCGTCCAAATGATAGGCATGAGAGCCGTCAGTGGAGGGATGGACCATCAGCTCAGACACCGTGACCGCGCCTGCACCTCCCTTGGCCCGCAGCTCATAAAAGGCAGTGGATTTGGGACCGATGCAGCCGTCATTGGTGATGTCGGTGCCTCCCATAGGGGCGGAGAACATGCGGTTGCGGAAGGTGGCGCCGCCCAGGGTGATGGGCTTGCACAGGTTGGGATACTTGTGTTGCATTTTCATTTACCTCCTTGTATTGATTCAAGGGAACAGACAGTACCGCATACAAACGGAGACTATCAAATGAATTATACCATACTTTACGTGGACATGGATGTTCATATAGAAAGTTTTTCAGGCGTACTAATCACAGCTTAGGCGGATCTCTCAGGATATGTTATATGGCCGGCTCACCCATATACAGCAGTGTTCCGTCTGCGCGTCTGGAGAATTTGACCAGAAATTCATCGTAGGAGATCCAGCTTTCCCGGGGATAGTTGGCGTGGGACATATCCTTTACCGTGCCAACGATCAGGAGAGGCACCCGTTTGGCATTCAGATACACATAGTAGCTGATCTCGCCGCAGACATACCTGAGAGGCGTCTCATTCAGCTGATAAATACGCATCAGATTTTCCAGGAAAGCGGCAATGTCCGGCGCAACGTGATACTCTAATCGGCCGTTTTTTCGGTCCACGCACAGCCAGTCGTTTTCTCCGAACAGGAAGAGATACGGGACAACCGGATCGATCTTTTCGGGCGGCGGGCAGTCCAGGTCCGGGTTTTTTATGGCGGACCAGGGGGCAACGGCAGCGAATACCTGGGGAGCGCGGATGGCCAGCTCGGAGGTCATCATACCGCCGCTGGACTGGCCGCAGGCGTATATGCGGGAGGAATCAATGGTATGCCGGCTCTTTACATCCTCGATCATGCGGAGCACAAAGGAGACATCATCTATGGGCTTATCCAGGTACGCTCCGTTCCATAACAGGATATTACGCACTCCGCCGGGACGCTGCTGATGGACAGAGGCCTCGGGGAATACCACGATAAAGCCGCGCTCCTGTGCCACCCGGGTCATGCCGGACAGGTCGATGAAGCTTTCCGCGCTGCCGCCCCGGCCGTGCATACACACCACCAGCGGAACGGGCGCTGTGCTGCCATCGGCACACTCCGGCACATACTCATACCAGCGCCTGGTAAATCCATCCAGCTTTATGGTGTGCAGCTTAGCGCCGTAGGCATCCGGATCCATATAGCTGCGCAGAGCCTTTTGAGAAAAGCAGCGGTGACGGCGGGCCAGGCTTAGATATTTCCAGACCGCGGTGAAAAATTCCTCGCTCAGATTGCCGGTATAGCCATTGCTCACCCGCACCTGCGCGATGTTCTCCTCATTGACCTGGCTCTTTTTGCAGACGCGGCCGGGGAAGTAGATCTCGTTTGCCCACTGGTTAGAAAAGGCCTCGTCATCTGAGTGATTTTGCCCCTTCCAATAGCCGCACACTGCCGCGTTGTCGCCGGTATTCATGCCCCAGGCCATCCAGACGGGCAGCTGGGCCTTGGTTCCGCTGACTATCAGCTCGGTTTTGCCTGTATTCTCGCCGGTATGCAGCCGGTTGGCGCTTTGAAGCACCTCGGGCGCCATCTCGCCGAAGGTGGCAAGGCCGGACCACTCGCTGGCCATCTCCATGGCGGCCTGTTGGGCTACTGCAGCGCCGCCTGCGATCCCTGCGGCGTAGATGTTGTCCTGCATGGTGATATAGAATCTCCGGGACTGGATCTCCACATAGACCCGGTTCATGTAGGCGGAGTCCGTGCCGTCCAGGCGATATTTACCGTTTTGCGGTTCCAGAATATGAAGAAAGATCTGATGCTTTTTTGCAAAGCTTAACCAAAAACCTTTTTCCAAAAACTCCTGTACGGACACGTCCTCGGGGGGAGCCACCACCAGGCAGGGCTGATTGCTGCACAGCCCTGGGGCGATATAGGTATAGAAGCGCCGCGTCTGACCGGCAGCCTCCACCTTTTCTTCAAATAGCCCGGAAATCAGGCAGCGCTTTAGGTCTGTCCGATCAATGTCAAGGGCACTCATATCCGCAGGGAACTGTTTAATCTCCAACATAAGACATAACCTCCTTAAAACATGGGGAACACGGTCATGATCCAGCCCACGGAAACAATACAGAGGATCGTTGCGGGAAGGACAGACTGCTTGATGAGGGACGGGATGTTATAGCCGCCGCTGGCCATACACATGGGAACGGCAGGTGTAGCCATGGGAGTCATGAAGGAACTAAGGCAGGCAGACTGAACCAGGATGATAATACCCACCGGGTTGGCGCCCATGGCCTTACAGGCCAGGATGGCAATGGGGATGAAAATGATCATGACTGTGCGGTTCATCATCACCTGTGTCAGCAGGAAAGGCACAATGAAGAACACAAAGCCGATGATGTATGGGTTGTTGATACGGTTGGCAAAGCCGGCCAGGATGCCGCCGATTACTTCACCGGCGCCGGTTTCGGTGAGAGCGCCACCCATGGACAGCGCACCTACAAACAGAAACGCCATAGGCCAGTTGATGGCAGCAATGGCCTCCCGCTCCGTCAGCACGCCGAAGAGAACCATGCACAGTGCGCCGGTCAGGCAGATGACCCAGGTGTCAACCTTGAGCTGGGGCTGGAGAATCAGTGCCACGGTAGTAAGGAAAAAGACGAAATAGCCGGCCCGCTCCCTGAAAGGAGACAAAGGC
This sequence comes from uncultured Lachnospiraceae bacterium, assembly GCA_910586255.1. GTDB lineage: Bacteria > Bacillota > Clostridia > Lachnospirales > Lachnospiraceae > Brotaphodocola. Next base: position 8,202 of record CAJUHR010000055.1, read on the forward strand.
TCCTTGTTATCCTTGCGGGTCTCAATGCCTGTGGCCTTGACCACCGGTGCATTGGGGGCAAACCGGGTGGCAAAAAAGATACAATAGATCATCACTGCAATCAGCATAGGCAGTCGGGCCTTCATGGGGTCGGTGAGCGCTACCACAAAATCGGTGTATCCGTTGGCCTCCAGATAGCCGTTAAGCTCGGCCGCCTGGGTGGCACCGCTTCCTAAGGGCAGGGCGGAGATGGTGGCAATGCTGACAATGGACAGAGGGAATAAGGTCTTAGAGGGGCTGATGTTCAATTCCTCGCAGCTGGCAATCATCATGGGAGCCATGATGCCAAATACAATGACCGAGCTCTGGATGAACTGGGCCAGCAGGGCAGTAACAAGGACATAGCCCAGCATCACCATCATCAGAGAACCCTTTGCAATGCCGTTTACGCTGGCAGCGCATTTTTTCACGAATTGGGTGCGGGTGAAGCCGGCAGCCACCACAAACATGGCCACAATCATTATGCCATTGGTATTGCCGAAGTAGCCTAAGGCGGTTTTGGGATCCAGGCAGCCGGTAAGGATAAAGGCCACCATGCTAAGCATAGCCGTCAGAGCCATGGGAAGCTTGCCCCACACATAGCTGATCATGGTCAGCACGCAGATAACTATACAGATCGTTAAGGGAGTCATATTTTTTTCCTTTCTTGAGGCAATCGCCATTGTATTTATACGAAGCGGCAGACATGATCCACCGCAATATCCGAGAATCCATACGCCTCGGCCTTGGTCAGCTTACCGTTGCAGATGTCATTAATCACTGTCAGCATTTCCCTTCCGCATTCCTGATAAGTCTTTTCGCCGGTGATGACAGCGCTCAGATCCACATCCATGTTGTCCTCCATCCACTGATAGGTATGGGCATTGGCAGTGACCTTTAGAACCGGTACGATGGCGTTCCCTGTAGGAGTTCCGCGGCCCGTGGTAAATATGATGGCATTGCACCCGCCAGCTACCATGGATGTGACGGAGGAGATGTCATATCCTGCAGTGTCCATGACAATGGCCCCGGACTTGGTGGGACGTTCTGCCTGACGGAGCACCTCAACAATGGGACGGGTTCCGCCCTTACGGATACAGCCCAGGCTTTTCTCGTCCAGCGTGGACAGCCCTCCTGCCTTGTTGCCTGGCGTGGGCTGACCGGCCCGGCAATCCTGTCCCGCGGCCTTTAAGTGGTCCTCATAGTCCTTGCAGATCTGGATGATCTGGTTATGTATCCCGGGGGTTGCCGCCCGCTTGGCCAGAACATGCTCCCCGCCGATCCATTCGATAGATTCGCTCATCAGTGTGGAAGCTCCCAGGTCTACCAAAAGGTCGCTGAGCTCGCCCACGGCAGGGTTGCTGGCGATGCCGGAGGTGGCATCGGAGCCGCCGCACTCGATGCCCAAAAGAAGCTCGGAAATGTCGCACAGCTCCTTGGGCTGCATTGCGGCCTCTGCTGCCATATCCCGGGCTGCCCGGACGGCCTTCTCGATGGTTTTCAGGGTGCCGCCCTCGTCCTGGATACCAAAGGAGACCACCGGCTTGCTGGTCATTTTCTGAATCCTTTCTTTGAGCTTCTGGTGAGGCACGGTCTCACAGCCCAGGCCAATGATGATAACTCCGTAGACATTGGGATTGCAGGCAAACCCGGTCAGTACCTTCTGCGACATCTCCGTGTTGGCTGCCACATCGGAGCAGCCGGTGTTGAATACGATGTTGACCGCGCCCCGTATCTGGCTTGCTACTATCCGGCAGCTCTCGCTTCCACAGGCGCAGGTGGGAAGGATCAGCACATGGTTGCGGATGCCTGCCCGGCCCTCTTTGCGTTTATATCCCCAAAATTGCATTATATTTTCCTCCTATTAGTGAATATAATTGTTGCTGTTTACGGGGGCATCTTCTTGTCCGTCTTACGCCGAACAAGAAGCATCGTGCGTTCGCCCGATGTGGAAAAACGGATAAAATCAGTCTTACAAGCAAGCTTGATGCCTGTTTTTATCCGTTTTCCCCGCCCCGTGAACTCGACCAATAAACTCGCTGTCATAATTCCGCGGCACGCTGAAAATGTTTTCATGGCTGACCCAGTGTCCTTTGGCAATGGGTAAACTGGTCTGCCCGATCATTTCTCCATACTTGCGTACCTGGGCTCCCTGGGGCAGATCCTCCAGAGCTGCTTTGTGACAGTAAGGAATGTCATCCTCCGCAGTCAGTGTACATACCCGGGCGCCTTTTTGATAGACGATCTGGCTCCCTTTGGAGACGGCCGCCACGCAGGTCACTACGTTGTCCTTCTCATCCATCAGCAATGCATTGATGTTCATATTTGTTCTCCTTTCCTGATTTTTTTGTGCTATTAAATATTTTTTTGTTGTATCTTTACAATAACACAGAAATAACATATAATCAATTTTATGATTTTTATACTTCCATAAAGGAGATTTATATATGGAGCAGAACATGCAATACATCTATCAGGTCTATCAGGACGGCAGCTTTACAAAGGCGGCGGAAAAGCTCTATCTTACCCAGCCTGCTCTAAGCATTGCAATCCGACAGGAGGAGAAGAGAATGGGCACGGCGCTGTTTGACCGCAGCCGGCGGCCTCTGGGGCTGACTCCGGCCGGAGAGGCCTACATCCGGGCCGTTGAGCGGATGAAATATCTGGAGGACGATTTGGGGAGGGAGCTGGAGGATCTGCATGATTTGCGCACGGGGCGTCTGCATATCGGCGGAACCCATTATCTGAACTGCTTTTTGCTGGTGGAGGTGCTGGCAGGCTTTTCCAGACGCTATCCGGGCATCCGGATTGAGGTGTCGGAGGACAGCTCCGCCAGGCTGGCAAAGCGTCTGGAGCGGCGGGAGCTTGACCTGACATTCAGCTGCGCGCCGGAGCATATCGAATGCTTTGAACACCAGCCGGCCTTTTTTGACAATATTCTGCTGGCAGTTCCCGTGGATATACCTCTGGCCGAGGGTTTGGTGCAGAGAGCGTTATCAGCAGAGGATGTGCAGGCAGGGCGGCACCTTTTGTCAGACTGTCCCAGGATTCCTTTAAAGGAATTTCAGAATCTGGAGTTTATCCTGCTCCAAAGGGGAAACAACCTCTATGACCGCAGCATCTGCATGTTTGACGAGGCCGGATTTACACCCAAGGTCAAGATGGCCTTATCCCAGCTGGTCACGGCATATCGGTTTGCGGATAATGGATTGGGGGCGGCATTTATCAGCGACCGTATCGTTTATTCCATCCCTTCCAGGCGGCTGTTGTTTTTTTCGATTGCTTCCCAACAGGTTAACCGGCTTTTTTACACTCTGTTGCCTCAGAGAAATTATACTGCCCATGCGGTGAGGGCATTTATCATCTATCTGTTGGAGTGGTTTGGAACCGGTGAGAAGGGGAGATTGCAGGGAGAATAAGAGGTCGTAAATGCACGTCAGGATCAGAGCAGGAACGATTCTGCCATGGAATTTAGGTTAAAAAGCAAAAATCGGCTATATTTAATTCGGGGAAAATACATCGAAGCATAAAGGAAAAAACAGGCCCACGTTTCCAACGGGTTAAAGTCCCGAATCCGCCCGGTAGTGGGAAGGATATAGCCGAAAGCAAGGGTGTCGTGGATGACCACGAATCTGAAGGAAGCCGGATGTGAGGAACAGACTAACTCATGGGCAAATCTCTGGTCTGACGAACAGAAATCTCATATAAGGTCATGCATGAGGGTAAGGCTGCATAGCAAGTCGAAGCCCGATAACTACACGGAATCATGCATGATAAATGAGGCAGATGGATGGAGAGGAAGAAACAGTAAAACGAGCTATGTCAAAATAAAGACTGATAAGTAGTGACTTTTATGATTTAGCCACAGCCTATCAGTCCGTGCACGTCAACTATTGAAACCGCCGTGTACCGAACGGTACGCACGGTGGTGTGAGAGGACGGCGGTTAATCCCCGCCTCCTGCTCCGGCTTGCGGTCAGCACGGATGGATGTGGCGGTTTCCGGATCAATGGAGCATTTCCACTGTCTATCCAGTCATCTGTGTTGTGTAATTTCTCACTTTGATTTGCCCCCTTCTTCTTCGGCTCCCAAGGCAAATTTACCGGTCAAATTGAAATTGTGCTGCATGGGTCCCCGGCCACGGCCAAGATCCAGCATGGCTCCCAGCGCGCCGGAGAGATAGTCTTTCGACCTGCCAACGGATGTGGACAAGCTGAACCCTTTGGCCAGATTGGCGGCAATAGCGCTGGATAGGGTACAGCCGGTACCGTGGGTGTTGGGATTGTCGATATGTGTTCCAAAAAACCATGTCCCTACACCGTTCGCGTAGAGAAAATCATTGGCATCATTGATGCCGTGCCCACCCTTGAGCAGTACGGCGCAGCCATAGGTATCAAAGAGCTCTTTTGCAGCGTCCTCGATGTCTGTTTTGCTTTTGATGGTCATACCGGACAAAATTTCTGCCTCGGGGATGTTGGGTGTAACCACCGTTGCCAAGGGGAACAGACAGCTTTTCAGCGTGTCCACCGCCTCCTCCGAAATCAGCCGGTCGCTGCTGGTGGCTACCATTACTGGGTCTACCACAATGTTCTTCGCCTGATAGAATTTTAGCTGCTCCGCGATTTTTTCAATCAGTCCGCAGGAAGCTGCCATACCGATCTTCACTGCATCAGGCGGGATGTCTTTAAACACCGCATCAATCTGCGCCCCTAAGAATGCAGGCGTCAGTTCCACGATCTCCTTCACACCGGTAGTGTTCTGGGCTACCAGCGCCGTGATGACGCTCATGGCAAAAACACCGTTCATGGTCATTGCTTTCAGATCGGCTTGAATTCCAGCGCCTCCGCTGGGGTCTGTCCCAGCGATTGATAATGCTGTTTTCATGACTTGTCTCCTTTGCATTATTTTTATAGAGCGGTAAAAGGTGGTGCCTCCAATTTACCGCTTGATCTTCATGCCTTTACCATTTCCTCAGACAGTGCCCGCAGTTTTCGACAGGTTCCTTCAATATCTTCTGCTGAGAAGATGGCGGACACCAGGGCCACACCGTCTACACCGCTGCCGGACAGCCTAAGAAGGTTGTCCTGATTGATACCCCCAATGGCCACAACAGGTACTCCCGCCACGCCGCAGATGGCTTGCAGTGTCTCATAGGGCATTTGCTCCACATCGGTTTTGGTATTGGTGGGGAACACCGCCCCCAGACCCAGATAGTCGGCGCCGTCCCGGACAGCCTGACAGGCTTCCTCTGCCGTATGGACGGAGACGCCCAGGATCATTGCGTCCCCTACCCGGCGGCGAACCTCTCCCGCATTCATGTCCTCCTGACCCACATGAACGCCATCTGCACCGCAGGCAAGAGCGATATCCACATTATCATTCACAATAAAGGGCACGCCATACCGGCGGCACAGGGTGCGGATCTCCTTGGCTTCTTGAAAAAACGCCGCTTCGTCCGGCCCCTTCTCCCGTAGCTGCACACAGGTCACGCCGCCCCTCAAAGCTGCCTCCACCTGTTCACAGAGGGTCATCTCCCCGGACCAGGCCCGGTCGGTGACGGCGTAAAGCAGCATATGTTTTTTACCACACTTCAAATCTTGCTCCTTTCTCCAGCTCCGCCGGAGAAAGGCGGTACATGGCATCAATGATATAGTTTCGATAGGACGCGTTGCCGTCTGCTTCGGTCATGCGCTGATAGGCGATTTCCCCACACAATCCCATGGCGCACACGGCGGCGGTAACGGCCTCCAAGGGCTTGTTAGGATTGGCGGTAATAAAAGCCGCCGTCAGGGCGGAGAGCTGACAGCCGGTGCCGGTGACAGTAGACATTTCCGGCCGGCCGTTGTGGACACAGAAAGCCCGTTCTCCGTCCGCCATAATATCAATGGCCCCGGTAATGGCAATAACCGTTTTGGTGCTCCGGGCAAAGCCTTTGGCGAAAGCCACTGCTTCGTCCAGATGTTCTGCCGTTACCTTGTCCGACACATCCGCATCCACTCCCTTGGTGGTGCCGTTTCCGGAGACCAGGGTTTTGATTTCCGAGATGTTTCCCCGGATCGCCGCAAACTTCACTTCCTCCAAAAGCCGGAGGGCTGTTTCTGTCCGCAGAGTGGACGCCCCCACCCCCACCGGGTCCAGCACCACGGGATGTCCCAGCTCATTGGCCCTTTTTCCGGCGGCAAACATGGACGAAATAGTACGCTGGTTCAACGTGCCGATATTGATGTTCAGCCCGCCGCAGACAGCGGTGATTTCCTCTGCCTCACCGATATCATCTGCCATGATGGGTGATCCTCCGCAGGCCAGCAGCATATTGGCGCAGTCGTTGGCCGTGACATAGTTGGTGATATTATGGATAAGAGGACATTTTTCCCGCACATTGTCAAACAGTTCTGTCAGCATGAGGAACCTCCGATACGATTTTCTCAAGAATACCGGTCTGTTTCATTGTCCCCGGCAGCACAGCGCGCAAAACAGTGGCAAAGCAAAGTTTTTTAATCTGGTTTGCTCTCATGATAATAATCTCCTTTGAAAACAGTGTGAGAACGGCACAACAGCATCGTTCTCCAAAGAGCGCAGCCATATGCCGCGCAAGTCTCATCGGTCAAGGCTTACTGGCCTCCTCTCACGCCGGAACACGGCTTCCCATCGCTGTTATACAAGGCCCAGGGCGCTCCCCCTCAGCCCGCCGCAGACACACCGCGAATGACGTTTTCACCATCCTTTCCTTAAAAGTGAATAAAAAACAGGAGACATCCAGATAGAATGCCTCCTGAAAAAAGTACAAGTATTCGTGGCTTCCTCCGGCGGCATTATCCGCATCAGGTTCAAGGGTCGAAGTTGATTACTTCCTCTCAGCCTGCAAACACAAGCTCCCCTGTTTATTTATATTATGAAGATTGTAGCATTTAATTTCACGGTTTGCAAGTGGCGAATAAGAACATTTTTCAAAGTTTAGAAATAGTTTATCAAATTGTTAACGATTTGTATGGGGAAATCGTGAAACAGTTTTTGGATGCAGTGAAAGAGGGCAGTACAGTAGAATATCCGTTTGTTTTGTCGCGAAGCACTGGCTGATTTCTTTTCTTCCGGAGAAAGGATTAAACCAGAGCTCCCTAATACCGGTTGACAACCTGCTCGGCATCGGATCGTTCTTTGGAAAATTTTTGCATAATTTTGGAGACAATGTCCTCCCGGGAAAGTCCAAACTCCTGACAGGTTTCAATGAGAAGCTGCTGCTTTTCCTGCTCGGCCAGTCGGTTGTTCGTTTCCGCCAGCTCAATTTTTAACCGGTCCAGCTGCTCCAATTCTTCTTTTCGGTGATTTCAAGGAATATTTCATCAAAACTTTTGAACATGCCTGTCTGACCCTTGGATATATCATTGCCGGATGTCTGATCACGGCAACCGGGCCGGTCATGTTTACCATTCCCAATCATATTGCGCCGGGTGGTTCGTCAGGACTTGCCACTTCCCTGGCAGTGGCGGTTCCTTTGTCCGTAGGTATTCTGACCTGGATGGTCAATATTCCTATTTTGTTTGCCAGTATCAGAGGGGGCAAAAGACCTTTTGCCCCCAACATCATTGCATACAAATATAAATAAAAATTAGTTGGCGCACAATATACTTTGATACCATTTAGTTTCCTTAAAAGCTGCAGTCCATAGCAATCGTGGCTCTCAGCTTTTTTGCGGTTATTACGAACTATTTGTTAATAGGATATTTTATCTTTGGATCATGAAAGTTCTGTATATACGCTCGTTTAACGTTGAATTGGCAGAGAAAACTTGTTATACTATTTTGAGAGAAAAAGTGTTCAGGAGAGGCTTATGTGTGGCAGATATTATGTGGATGATGAGATAGCAAAGGAAATCGAAAAGCTGATCCGGAAGGTGGATGAGAAGCTGCGGCAGGAGTCCATGGCTGCCCTTAAGAGAATTACCCAGAAGGACATCTATCCCACCCAGACGGCTCCTGTTCTGGAAGGGAGAGGAGCATATTTGCGCTGTGGGTGGCAAAGATGGGGATTTCCCGGGTTTCAGGGAAAACAGGTGATCTTTAACGCCAGATGTGAATCCGCTATGGAGAAACCGATGTTTCGTGACAGTATCCGCCATGGACGCATGGTGGTTCCTGCCACATGGTTTTACGAGTGGAACCGGAGGAAAGAAAAGAACACCTTTTACAGAAAGGACAGACCGGTTTTGTTTATGGCAGGGTGCTGCAGACAATATGAGGACGGAGTGCGTTTTGTGATTCTCACCACCGGGGCCAATGCTTCCATGAAGCCTGTCCATGACCGGATGCCGTTGATCCTGGAAGAAGAGGAGATCGCTCCATGGATTCTGGATGAGAAACAGGCAGAGCATATCCTTCATAAAACGCCCTGCCTCCTGGAGAGGAGAGCTGATTATGAACAGCTGACGTTATTCTAGTATAACTCGATTTAAATAACCTTACAATTTAAGCATTGGTAGCAGTCTGAT
>CAJUHR010000056.1 GCA_910586255.1 uncultured Lachnospiraceae bacterium
GATGCTCGCGCAGGTCATCAACTTCCGCTTCGCTCCAGTTGGTGACATTATACCACAAGGAAGCTCGCTGATGCTCGCGCAGGTCATCAACTTCCGCTTCGCTCCAGTTGGTGACATTATACCATGTCCTCTCCGGGGAATGCACACGATTTGCTTTAGTAATTGTCCGCCCTTCGGTCGGACGCAAATCGGCGCAGGTATCATCTCTATCGAGATGATGCCATCCAACCGCCCGGAGCAGCAAATAACCACACCCATCACTTGCCTGTTTTCCCGATTACACAGGTCAAAAAGCCATATAAAAAGAGGTGCCCCAAAACAAGCCCTCAGCCGTTTCCCGTGTTCGGCTGTACGCTTATTTTGCGGCACCTCCATCAACCAACCCTACTCTGCCTTCCAGATCAGAGACTCGATGTCCACATCATTTTCAATCATCCCGTTATCCTTCATAAAAATCTCTGTCTTTTTCATGGCCTCAATATCCGAATCATGGATTTCCATATTAAAATCATACATCGGATACATTTCCTTCACTGCATCCACGGTCAGTCCTGTCTCCTTTGCCGTGGCCTCCATAGCCGCCTCCTCATCTGCCTGAATACTGTCCAAAACCTGCTTCTGGGCCTCCAAAAATGCCTTCACCTCATCCGGATGGCTGTCAATATAAGCGCCGCTGGTGGCCACCACAATAGTTGCCTCCGTCAGGCCGGTTCCGTCTGTGATCACCGGAAAGCCATCCTTTTCCATATTGTACGCGGTGGGGCCTGCCAGCAGAGCCGCATCCACGCTTCCCCCAGCCAGGGCTGCCTGGGAATCCGGAATCCCCATAGATACAAACTCAATATCCTCCTCTGTCATTCCTGCACCTGCCAGATATGCCACCAAAAGCTCGTGGAGAATCGTTCCCTTTGGCCCTGCCACCTTCTTTCCCCTCAAATCCTCCGGCGACTGAATGGAATCGTCCTTTCCAAAAAGCTTAAAAGCCTTGGGAGAACGGCTGTAAGTGCTGATAATCTTAATATCCGCCTCATTGGAAGCCGCCAGTATGACCGAAGTAGCTCCCACTGCATAGAGAAACTGAATATCACCGGATGCCAGGGCCTGCGTCTGCTCCGGCCCGGTGGTCAGATCCGAATAGGAAATACCATATCCCAGCTCTCCAAACCGCTTTGCAAATATTTCCTGATCCTTCTCCACAATGGACGGTACATTTAAAGGAGATTTTACATAGGTTACGGAAATTGTCCCGTTCTCCTCTGCCAGGATTGACGCTGTCATATCCTTTTGTGCAGAGGCGCCTCCTGCTTCTGCAGCATCCGCTCCTTTGTCATCCGGAGCCTCTGCATCGGTATCTTCCCCTCCCGAGGCTTCCCCGGCTGTGGTCTTATCCTCTGCTGCAGCTTTTGTGCCTGTGTCGCTGTTTTGTCCCCCGCATCCTGCCAGGGAAACGCAGACCATTGCCGCTGCCAGCATCCATGCAATCACTCTTTTTTTCATAAATTAATTCCTCCCTTTTTGTTCTTCAATCTGCCAAATAAGCTTTCTCTTTAATTCCACCATCTCCTCAGACAGCAAATCCCTGGGAAAAGGCGCCTCTCTCAGATCATAGCTTTTTTTGCAGATCCCGTCTTCTAAAACTACAATCTGAGTACCCACGGTCAGAGCCTCCTCAATGCTGTGGGTAACAAACAAAATTCCTTTTTTCTCCGTCTGATAGATTCTCAATAGCTCCTGCTGCATCTGGGCTCTGGTAAAGTAATCCAGGGCGGCAAAGGGCTCATCCATCAAAAGAAAATCCGGCTCATAGGCCAACGCTCTGGCCAGAGCCACCCGCTGCTGCATTCCTCCGGAAAGCTGAAAGGGTCGGGCCTTCTCAAAGCCTGTAAGTCCGGTCAGCCGGAGTAAATAGGACAGTTTTTCCTTATTCCGTTCCTTCTTTTTCACTCCGAACAGAATATTCCGCTCCACGCTAAGCCAGGGCATCAGCCGCGGCTCCTGAAAGATAACGCCGATTTTTTCCTTCCTGACAGTTTCCTTCCCACGGGCTTTATGGGAAGGAAGCGCCTCCTGCGAACCGGTACTTCTTTCTGAACCGGCGGTCTCAAGATCATTGGTCTTTCCTGCATCCGCCGGCTCAAAACCGCTGACCTTCCCTGCGTCCGCCGGCTCCAGACCGGCTATCAGCCGCAAAAGCGTGGTCTTTCCGCACCCGCTTCTTCCCAGCACAACCGTAATCCCCTGGTCTGCCAGCTCCAGGTCAAGTCCCTTCAGCACATAAAGGCAGTGTCCGGATACCAGATAGCTTTTTTTCAGGCCGCTGATTATCATTTGTTATCACCTGCCCCTCTTTCCCAGGCCACCTTGCCGATCAGCAAAGAGAATATTTTATCACACAAAATCCCCACGACTCCGATGGTCAGGATCCCGGCAATCACCTTATCCGACCGGGACATCTGTTGGGCATCCAGTATCAGATATCCAAGCCCGCTGGCTGCCGCAATCATCTCGGCTCCGATAATCGCCCGCCAGCTGTACCCCAGCCCGATGCGCATTCCCACCAGGATATCGGGAACTGCCGATGGAAGGACGATTCTTAAAAATTTCTGCCATCCGGTCAGCCGGAAAACATCTCCCACTTCCAGAAGCATCTTGCTGGCGGAGAGAAATCCCTTTCGTATATTGAGATACATGGGAAAAAATGACGCCAGAACAATAATAATAATCTTGGACGTCTCTCCGATTCCAAACCACAGAATCAAAAGGGCAATCAGGCTGATGGGCGGAACATTTCTCATAAATTCCAGAAAGCCGCCGTAATACTCCTCGGCCCTGGAAACCTGGCTGGCCAGAATCCCCCCCGCCATAGCAAGCGCAAACGAGATGGAAAATCCTGCCAAAACCCGCCTGCTGCTGACCGTTATATGACGGAGCAGGACGCCGCTCTCAACCATTCCTGCCAGAGCCCTGGCCACCTTCCCGGGCGGAGGCAGCACATACGCGCTCCAGATTCCGGAACCGGCTGCCATCTGCCAGGCGGCCAAAAGGATAAGAATTCCCAAAGCTGTCTTTAAGGCTCTGCGGATACCGCCGTTTTTCTCCTTTTCCTCCATAATGGGTCAGTCCTCCAAAAGGGCTGCAATATCCGGAAAAGGCATCAGGCTGCGCTTCAGAATCCCGTGAATATGAGCGATCACGATCCCGTAATTAGTCATATCCACCTTCTGATCTTCGGCACAAGCCAGGCGGTACTTCATCTCCCGCTCATTGAGCATACAGGCACCGCAGTGAATAACCATCCTGTAAGGCCGTAAATCTTCCTGAAATCCGGTTCCCGAGGTATAGACAAACTCCGGCTCTTTGCCTGTGTAACTTCGGATCCAGCCCGGCAGCTTTACCGTGCCTATGTCATTGCACTGTCTGTGGTGAGTACAGCCCTCTGATATCAGAATCCGATCCCCATCCTGAATCCGTTCCAAAGCCCTGACTCCTGCCACCGCCTGCTTTAAATTCCCCTTGTAGCGGGCAAAAAGAATGGAGAAGGAGGTCAGTAAAATATCCTCCGGCACAATCTGTGACACCATGGCAAATGCCTGGCTGTCCGTAATCACCAGATCCGGCTTTCTCCCCAGCCCTTCCAAAAGCTTCTGCAGCTCTGTCTCCCTGACCGCCACGGAAATACAGCCGTGATCCAAAAGAGCGCGGATCGTCTGCTGCTGCGGCAGAATCAGACGTCCCTTCGGCGCCGCCTTATCAATAGGTGTCACCAGAACCACGAAATCCCCCGGATTTACCAGGCCTTCCAGCAGGTCCTTCTCCTCCTCTGCCGGCTTCATGGCAGCAAGACGGTTCTTCAACTCTTCCACGCCAAGTCCTGTCTTGGAGCTGACATAGAGAACCGGACAGGCGCCTTTGCCGCAGGGCACCCGGGCCTCTCCCACTCCCGGAACCTGATGTTTTTGCTCCGCTGTCCCCGGCAAAAGATCCGCCTTGTGATATACCACCAGATAAGGAACCTTTTTCTCCTGAAACAGGGCAGCCATCTCCCTGTCCTCCTCGGTCTCCCCCACAGTCCCGTCCACCACCAGCACGGCAATATCCGTCTTGTTGAGTACCTGGTGGCTCTTTCTGACCCGCAAACCGCCCAGCTCCCCCTCATCGTCAATGCCGGGGGTATCCATCATCATAACCGGCCCCAGCGGCAAAAGCTCCATAGTTTTATAAACCGGATCCGTAGTGGTTCCTTTCACCTCTGAGACAACTGCCAGCTCCTGTCCGGTAACCGCATTCATCAGGCTGGACTTTCCTGCATTCCTCCGCCCGAAAAATCCGATATGAACCCTCTCTGCCGCCGGTGTCTGATTAAGCGCCATATAAAACACCCCCTTCTAAATAGTCAATCCGTACAGTCAGCGCACAGACTCTTTTGTAAATTTCCGCGCAAAAGAAAAAGTGTATCCTTAAACGGATACACTGACAAACAATTTCCTCATCCGGACACGAAAAATACAAGCTTCTGCCCGCTCTTACCTGCCTTCCTCTCCGGAAATCTCCTCGTGTCAGTGCATGCTTTTTATGATTTTCTCACCTTTTCTTTGTGGAAGGCCTGCCTGCCACGCAGATATCAGGAATTATTCCTATTTTACTCTGATAAATACAAATTGTCAATAGCTATTATTTTTAAAATCTCAGAAAGATTTTTAACATTTCATTGCATCTTGTCTGTCAACAATATTGTCTGACATAGTTCTTTTAGGTCTTCTCCAGCAACTTTTCCAGGAAAATTGCCCCTGCCCCACAGGTAATGGAATGGGGAAAGCTCCCTCTCCGCTCAAACCGTATACTCTCCCGCCCTACTCCATAGCTGGATTTCTGTTTGGCCGTATCCACTGCCACCTGAAAATACAGCGATGACTCCTTCACCAGCAATCCGGAAAGAATCACCATATCCGGGCAGAACAGATCGATATAGTTTGACAGGGCAAGACCCAGCATGCTGGCCGCGGATGTGAGCACCTCACAGGAAAGCACATCCCCCTCCTCCGAGGCACGGCAGATATCATAAAAGGAAAAACCCGGCTGATCCATCTGCTCTGCCAAAATACTGCTTCTTCCCTTCTTGATTCCGGTGCGAAACTGTTCCATGATAACCGGGATGGTGGTGTAACAGTCCACACAGCCGTATTTTCCACACTGGCACGGTTCCCCGTCATAATTGATCGTCATGTGGCCAAATGCATCCTCATAATAGGGTGCAATACTCTGCAGCTCCCCTCTCACCACTACCGCTGACCGAATATTCATGGCACAGAGAATGTACAGCATTCTCTCGCTGTCCTTGGCCTTTCCATATCCGTATTCCAGCATGGCTGCCGCATTTGTTCCCTTCTCAATCTGGATGGGCAGCTTTAAACGCTCCTCAAGCTGGCTGACCACCGGATAGTCCACCCATCTCTCATTGAGGTACTGAATAATCGGCCGGATCAGCTTGCCGGACTCCCGGTTGAGAGAGCTGAACACGCTGACCCCTACTCCCAGAATCTGCCTCTTTTCCAGTTTCAGCTCCTCTAAAATCTGGTAAAACAGCTCTGACACCTGATCCATGGCCTTATCCGGCATACTTTGGGGATTTAAAGGAAAATCCTTCAGAACCAGAATCTCCATACAAAGACTCATCACTGCCACCTCACAGTAGGTGGTAGAAATATTTACCGCCCCCAGATAGTAACGGGAGGAATTCACTGTATATAAAATAGGCTTTCTTCCTCCGGTGGACTCACCGATCCCACACTCTGCCACCAGCCCGGCTTCCTCCAGACATTCCACTGCCCGCTTCACGGACATAGCCGTCTTATTGAGCCCATGACTGATATCCGCCCTGGCTGCCGGCCTGTGCTTTAAAATATAGGAAAATACCTGGCAGGTCAGCGGAGAAAATTGATGAAACACCTTTTCCTTCTCATCCATTTTTTACCTCATTCTAACGCCGCACAGTTTCCGATCCTGTGCGGCGTTCTTTTCCTCTTTACTTAATCCTTCTTCAATCCAATCTGGGAATAGGAGAAAACAAAGTCGGCTTAAAGCTTTTCAAAAATTCCTCCTGCCCTCCGTGAGCATCCAAAAGCCGCTTCTGGGCTGCCTTGGATTCTATTTCCAGCTGCTCCACATCCGCGATTTTTTTCAGTTCCTCATACAGCCCGACCAGCAAGGTCTCATACACCGGATTTTCTGCCAGATCCTCCTTCTCCAGAGGATCTCTTTCCAAGTCAAAAAGCTGAGGCCTCTCTCCCACAAAATGAACATATTTATAAGGTCCCTTTCTCAGCATAAACATGGCTGTGTAGATTCCCTGGGAATAATATTCCGAGAAAGCCGTCCTCTCTTCCTTCTTCCCCCTGGCATAAGCCAGCAGTGAGCTTCCCGGAAGATTTTTGTCCGCCTCATCCGCCTGGATTCCCACACTCTCCAATACCGTGGGATACACATCTGCCAGAGAGACAATGGTATCCCTCCGCTCTCCTGCCGGTATATCGGGTCCCTTCATGATCATGGGGATTCCCACACTGCCCTCGTACATGGTGGATTTAAAATAAACCCCATGGTCTCCCATGGTATCTCCATGGTCCGCGCTGTAGAGCACTCTGGTGCAGTCTTCAAGCCCTGCCTCCCGCAAAGCCTCCGTCACCGCTCCCACCTGCTCGTCCATAAAAGAACACAGTCCATAATATGTACGGATGGCGTGAATGGCCTGTTCCCTGCTGACCTGTTCGGTGCCGCAGTAGCGGCGGTAATCCTCCACCACCGGATGATGGTTCCATTCCTCCGGCTCAAACTGAATGGGCCTTCTGATGGCCTCCTCATCCGGATAGAGATCCAGATACTCTTTAGGAACAATCAGCGGAAAATGAGGCGTAACAAAGCCTACATAGAGCACAAAGGGCTTCTCCTTTCCGGTTCCTTCTTCTTTTAGATATGCCGCCGCTCTCCGGGCAACCTCCCGGTCATAGGTGATATAGTCAGATTCTCCTGCGCCGGCTGTCAAAAGGGCATCCCGAAACTGATAGCGGGTGATCTCCTTATCCCGTATGGCTCCGTAGACATCTCCCACCCCATTCTTGATATTTAAGGGAATCCGCTGATCCACAAAGCCCGTCTCAGGGGATTCATTCTTATAATGCAGCTTTCCGATAGTGGTAACAGAATATCCCTCCTCAAAAAGCCTGCCGCCCCAGCTCCTCACCTCTCCTCCAAAGGCGTGGGCATTGTCCCAGTACCCATTGCGGGATGCATAGTCACCGGTGGCAAACACGGCCCGCGATGGCACACAGATAGGAGAATTGCAGTAGGCATTATCAAAGCATACTCCTTCCGCTCCCAAGCGGTCCAGGTTAGGCGTTTTTACCTTTTCATTTCCGTAGCAGCCCAGCATCCTTTTGCTGTGCTGGTCACTCAAAATAATCACGAGATTCATCGGTTTATTTTCAGACATCATTTCCTCCGTTCCGGTAACTGTTTTATAATTTTTAAACTGTTACCCCTTTTACACCTTCACACTCTTTCTTTTTCTGAATCCGGCCAAAAGCTGATAGGCCAAAATGAGCAAAGTCAGCACCAGCACGGTTCCGGAAATCGGTCTGGCAAAAAACGCTGCAAAATTTCCATAGGATGACATCATCCCCCTCCGGAAGTTCAGCTCAATAATGGGCCCCAGCACAAACCCCAGCACTACCGGAGCCGGCGGAAACTCAAACTTGCTAAGTCCGTATCCCACCAGGGCAAACATAAAGATGGACCACACATCAAAAACCCGGTTATTCATGGCAAACGCCCCCACGCTGGCCAGCACCATCACCACCGGCAGCAGGATATTCCGCGGAATCATCAAAAGTTTGAGAAAACCGGGGAGCCCATAAAGCTGCACCACAAACATCATAATATTGGCAATGATCAGAATGGCAAACATGGCATAAATCACATGGCCGTGGGAGGAAAACAGAAGAGGACCCGGGGTAATCCCATGAAGCATAAAAGCTGCCAGCAGCATGGCTGTCCCCGCATCTCCCGGGATTCCCATAGTCAAAAGGGGTATCATCGCTCCTCCTGACACTGCATTGTTGGCCGTTTCCGAGGCAATCAGACCATCGATACATCCGGTACCGTACCTCTCCGGATGCCTGGAGGTGTTTTTGGATACCGAATAGGCAATCAGATTGGAAATAGCCGCCCCAAGGCCCGGCAGAATCCCAACTCCCGTTCCGATTCCGGCGGACACCACAAAGTTTCTCATCTGTTCCCGAAACTCTCTCCCGCTGACTCCCAGCCCCTTAGACTTATATCTGAGAACCGTCATCTTCTCCTGGTTAGCCTCATCTGCCGCCTTGATGACCTCCATGACCGCATAAACGCCGATCATCAGGGGCAAAAGCTTAAAGCCTGCATCCAGATCCCGGATGCCAAAGGTAAAACGCCGGACCGTATCCACCGGAGCCATACCTACGGTAGTAAAGAGAATCCCGATTAGCGCGCTGATGGCTCCCTTGATCACGGAGCCTCCCGACAGACTGGCTATCAGTGTCAGCGACAGCACTCCGATGGAAAAGTATTCCTCATAGCTGAACCGCAGAGCCCATTTTGCCAGCAAAGGAGAGATAGCAAAAAGAATCACCAGGCTGAATAGTCCGCCCAACAGCGAATACAAAGTTCCTACCCGGATAGCACGCCCGCCTTCTCCCCTTTCTGCCATAGGGTGTCCGTCAAAGGTAGTGGCAACCGATGCCGGCGTGCCGGGAATATTAATCAAAATCGCCGTAATCAAACCTCCGGAAATACTACCGATATAGATCCCCAGAAGAATCGACATGCCATGAATAATATCCATCCCATACGTCACCGGGAGAATCAGTGCAATTCCCATAGACGAGGTCATCCCGGGGCTTGCCCCGAAAAAGATTCCCAGAATTACTCCCGCCAGGCAAAGCAGCATAATCTGTGGCTCCATAATCTGAGAAAAGCCCTCAGCAAACATTGAAAGACCGCCCATTCCCTTTTCCCCCTTTCTAGAACCAGCCCGCCTTTGGCAAAATCAACATAAACACATTGTTAAAGGTTACAAAGATTACTGCTGATACAATAACAGAAATAACCAGATACAGAATCATTGATTTTTTGTCTGCCGGCCATTTTCCCATCACCGCCATCTGACTGAACAGATAAATAATCGAGGCTATGGTGAAGCCGATCTTGTCCATCAGAAAAATGTACGCGGCATAGCTTCCCAGAACCAGAATAGTCCTGGTATAATTCTTTTTTTCACCTGCCGGCTCCGGCTCTGCTTTCCTGGCTTTCTTTATACCGCCCGCAATCAGACAGATGCTTAAAATCAGAATAATCGTGCCGCAGATCTGCGGAAACATCCGGGAACCTACCACCCGGTCAATATTCGTCAGCTTAATCTGAAAGGACAGCATCAGGTATATTACCGACAGTACTGCCAGAATGCTTCCAACGACTACATCCTTATATCTTTTATCCATTCCCATCCTCCTCTCACTGCCCTTCCATAAAGAAAAAATTTATGGCGTTTCCTATAAAAATTACTGATAATGGCTGTCCAGAGTATCCTGATACTCCTGAAGCCGGACCTTGCACTGTTCAAAATAGCTGTCCGTGTCCTCCGGCGCCACATATTCTACCGCATACTGTACATTTTTTGCATCTGCCTGAAAATCCGGGTTCTCACAAACCTTTTCCAGAGCTTTGCTGAACTTTGCGATGATTGCCGGATCCGTGTCCTTTGGAAAACCGCAGAAGAAAAATTTATCTACCACAAAATCCACTCCCAGCTCCTTCATGGTAGGAACCTCCGGATAATCCGGATTTCTCTCCTCATTGAAGAACGCCAGCAAATGAAAATCTCCCGAGGCAACATAATCCTTTACCAGGCCTACCGGAGCCTTCATAAAATCAATGTGATCTCCCATCATAGCCGCGATCTGGTCCGACACGGCGCCTGCATCCACCAGCTGACATTGAAGATCAAATTCCTCCTCCATCATGGCAATGATTGCCGTATCATTGGTGGCCAGCTCGGTTCCAAACTTCACGGCCCCCGGATTGTTCTTGGCCGCTTCTTTTAACTCATCAAAGGTTGTATACTTTTTGCTCAGCAGGCAGGTGGTATAGACCTTAAAAGGAATACCTCCGGAGGCAAAGCCGTCATAGTCAAACTCCGTCACTCCTGAAATCTTGTTAGTCAGCAAAGCCTCGTGACACACCAGCATGGTATATCCGTCCGCCTTGGCTTCCTTCACCTGGTTGGAAGCAATGCTTCCCGCGCCGCCGGCCACATTGCTGACCACCATAGGCTGTCCCAACTCTTTTTCCATATATTTTGCAATCAGACGGGCTGCCGTGTCGATGCCGCCTCCCGCATTGGCTCCCACGATGATCTGAACGGGATTCTCCGGCCAGCTAATCTCTGCCTCGGCTCCCCTGCTGCCGGCTGCCTCTCCTGCCGCCTCGCTGCCCTGACTGCTCTCCGCCTTCGGCGCCCCTTCTTTCGCCGCCTCCTTCTGACCGCCGGAGCATCCTGCCATAACGGATGCCGCCATTACCACTGACAGAAATAATCCCAATGCCCTTTTTCTCATTTTCTTTCTCCTTCTCCATTACCTGAATCATATGCCGACAGGTTCCACAGATATCTGTTTTTTACTTTATGTAATTATAGTAGCAACCCCAAACTTATTCGTCAACGATAAGAAGTTACCATTTTTTTGCACAAAAATCATGTGGAAAAATGCCTAAAAATAGAGGAATTTTTCATTTTTATGAAAAATCCCTCCAAACTTTTAATACTGATGTTAAAAAGTTTTTATCTGTATCTTATTGTTCTCTTTCAGTCAATGCTCAGGAATAATGCCAATTCTTGTCCCCTCTTTCCCGGCAAATAAGCCCTCTCTTCTTTAAATAATCCAGATGGGACATACACTCTCCCACTGCAAACCATTTTTGAACCAGGGGAAACTCCTCCCAGGACCTTGCACGGATCTTCCATGTCATTTTCCCCGCAATGTCGCAGGCAGTCAGGCCTGGATTTTCTTTTACGATGCGCAGAGTATCCTTAAGCCTTTTCTGGTGATGATTTAACAATTCCTCAACCCGTTTTCCATAATCTCCCGTCTTGCGGTGACCCGGAAGGGTAAGCTTTACCGGAAGCTTCTGATATTTTTCCAGGCTGTGAATGTAATCTCCCAGAGAATCATCGCTGGTTTCCCACCGGGTAATGTTGGGACTGATGTCAAAAAGCACGTGGTCGCCGCTAAACAAAATTCCCTGCTTTTCGGCCCACACCATCATATTTCCCGGCGTGTGTCCCGGAACCAAAAGCAGCCGCAGGCGGTATTCTCCAACCTCAATTATTTCCTGATCCTTCATGCCAACAAACCGGTCGTCCACATCCGGCAGAGCCATGGTGACAGCCGGATTGCTCTCCAGAATGTGTTGGATTTCCTCTGCTGTAAAGCCCTCCTGTATATACTGCTCCCGCCAGCTTTTCTCTCTTTTTCCATATAATGTGGCTTTCTGGTAATTAAGATCAATCTGGCCCATATATGCCTTTCTGCCTCTCCCGATAAACAGATCCGCCATGCCGGAATGGTCCGAATGAATATGTGTTGCCAGCACATCCCTTTTTTCAGGATCCGATTCCAATTCCCTCAATCCGTCTTCTAAGGCCTTCTGACATGCCTCGCATCTAAATCCTGTATCAATCAATAGGTCTCTCTCTTCACCACGGATAAAATAACTATTCAATTCCTTTAACGGATTTCCCGGAAGCAAAACGCCAATCCTGTAAATATTTTTTGCAACTGCCTCAACCACGCCGCCTGTCCTCCCTTTCTCACCTTGATGTATTTTTCATAGCTGTTCGGAGCTGTCTCTTCAGACCGCGACAAACACATATTTATTATCGTTTGACAATTCCTCCGAGTAGGCAAATCCCAATCGGCAAAAATCCCTCATTTTCTCCGGAACCACTATCCTTTTTTCCGCCAGAAAGCGCGCCATCTCTCCCCGGGCCATCTTTGCCAATGTCCCCTTCTGCTTTACCTTCCCCTCTATCAGCTGGCCAAATTCGACAGTGATAAACCGATCCTCCTCTGTGACATAGCGCTCAATGCACCGGGAATATTCCTTAGAGGCCAGATTGATGATCACCCGGTCCCCATCGGGAAGGCTTTCGTTAAGAGTACGCAGCCTTTCATATAGCCGGTCGCCCCAGAACTCATAAAGATCCTTGCAGTCCTTTACAGACAGCCTGGCCTGCATCTCCAGCCGGTAAGGGGTGACCCCGTCAAAGGGCTGCAAAAGGCCATAAAATCCCGACAAGATACAAAGATGCTCCTCCACATAGGAAAGAGCCTCCCTTGTGAGCACTGCCGGAGCCAGATGCTGATATTGAAGTCCCTCATACGCCATCACCGCCGGCGTCAGGGCCCGCTCCGGCTCCATGGACTGAAAGCGATCGTAATTTAACCGGGCAAGCTGGTCATTGCACTTCCACAAAGCCTTTGCCTCCGCAAATGACAAATCACGAATCGCCTGCATAAGGACCCTGGTATCCTCCATAAACGCCGGCAACCCGCTGATCTCAAAGGAATCCGTATCCACATTCATCTTTTTGGCCGGCGAGATGATGATTTTCATGGCTCCTGCAGCCTTTCCAACTCTCCGAGCATCTGGGAAGGATTGTCCGCCGCCTTTACCTTAGATAGAGCTTTGACAATCACCCCGTTTTCATCGATCAGATAGGTCGTCCTGACTATCCCCATGGACACCTTTCCGTAATTCATCTTCTCCTTCCACACATCATACGCCTGAATACAGGAAAGCTCCTGGTCTGAGAGAAGCGTAAAGGGAAGCTGATACTTTTCTTCAAATTTTTTGTGGGAAGCCACGCTGTCCTTGCTGACCCCAATCACCACGGCTCCCTTTTCCTGAAACTGAGGATACAACTCCCCGAAGCCGCACGCCTGCTTTGTACAGCCGGACGTGTTGTCCTTAGGATAAAAATACAGCACAATTTTTCTGCCCCGGTACTCCTCTAAAGTATGAATCTGTCCGTTCTGATCCGGCAGGGAAAAGGACGGCGCTTTTGTTCCGATTTCTAACATAATAAGATTTCTCCTTCCAGAAGGTTGTATTTGCCAGACTGTTTGATATCTGTCATTTTCTTATTGTCCACAGACCGCCCTTGCAGGCGTCATATGGGGGATTTTCTCCATTATATCCTTTTTTCCCTTGCCGGACAATAGTTTCCTGCTGTGCAATTGAAAATCCTGGCTGAAGCCATTCAAATCATCCATTGTTATGACTTTATCTAGAACAAGTATTGCAATATCCCATATTGCGCTTGATCTTCTCACATTAAGAATTACTCCCCGAATGATTTTTGTCCTGTCGGCTTCTCCTCTCAAGCTTCCAGAAATGATCCGATGCCTTTCCCGGAACATTCTCCACACAATGGAATCCTAATTCACTCATTCTAGTTTTGGTGGCCTGTTTGGACAAGCCATAAAATTCTGTCAGTTCAGAAATCAAATCTTCCATCTGGCTCCCGCTCTCCGGATCATCAAAACTGATATTCTCTCCATCTACAAACACATATTTCTCTTTGCTTCAAAACCAGACGGAAGAGCCTTCTTAAGTTCATCGATATATTTGTCATAATCTGCCTCCCCGCCGCGTCTGCCAAATTTTTGTACCAGAGAGCATAGCAGCGAATCATCATAGGCGTTCAGCCTGCGCAATAGATCATCGCAGCTTTTTGTTCTGACAATTTTTTCATTGACGCCTTTATAAGTCCTCTCCATCTGCTCATCCAGTTCATCACGGTCTGTCACAATCAGAACCCGTGCATCGTCACTGTGAGACAAGATCCATTTGGACAGCCAGACCATGGTCAAGGTTTTTCCACTGCCCTGGGTATGCCAGATTATGCCGCCCTTCTGTTTGGCAAGATGGCTCTGTGTGCGCTTTATCCCATAGTATTGATTATAACGGCATACCTTCTTTTTCCCTTTGTCGAAAATCACGAAATTTTCAATCAAATCAATAAAACGCTTCTTGTCAAATAGCTGATACAATTGCTGTAAAAGCAGATTGTCCATATGCTCACAGTAAGCCATGATACGGATATCTTCCGGATCCCGTTCTTCTTCATTTTCATGGAAGCCATCTGGTTTCCATTCCATGTAGTACTTTTCTTTCGTCAGTGTTGTCCCATAACGCAATCCTTCTATTTCATTTCCTGCTATGCAGAACTGCACGGTAGTAAAAAATGGGGCTATAAATCCGTCTCTCTGATTAGTCAGATTCTGTCGGATACCATTGGATACTGACGCGCTTTTCTTTTTCAGTTCCATCACCGCCACGGCAATGCCATTCAGGTAAATCACAAGATCCGGCCGCTTCTCCTGGCACTCTACCACGGTAACTTCCTCTGCAATGGAAAAATGATTATTGGTCGGATTCTCCGCATCTATGAAATAGACTGTCTGTGGGGCGCTTTCCGGAGTCTCTCTGATCTTGGCGCCATATTTCAGCAGACGATAAACCTCCTGATTGGCAATATACAATCCTTGCGTCATATCGTCAGCCGTCTTAACCAACTCTGTCACAGCTCCATCTATCAGCTTTTCGCCGTAACCGCAGATACGCAGATACGCACGTAGACGATCTTCCCGGATGTTTTTATTCATCTCACTTTTCAGATTGCCAAGGTACTCATAATCAAGAATGTACCGGTTCCTAAAGAAATCCACTACCCGATTCTGTGTCGCACGTTCCGTATCCCCAATACTCATTTGTACAACCTTCTTTCCGTTTACACTAATTTTATTTTTCCGGTTATCAATTCACTCATCATGGCTTTTTTAATTTGAGCGTACTTATCAAATTTCTGCTGGTGAAGGGTGATGAGGTGGCCTAGGTGGGAAAAAAAGCTCCTATCTTTTTTTGTTCTGTTTTGCTTGGTATAGTCGTTTTCAAACTTTCCAAAACAGATTGGCTAATTGTATGCCGCCATGAAAAATGGCAAATTCATTTTCTTTGAAAAAAACTTATAATCATTGACTTTTTTTAT
>CAJUHR010000057.1:0-10318 GCA_910586255.1 uncultured Lachnospiraceae bacterium
TAAGGAGAGTTTATGTCGGAGGATTGGAGGGACAATGGGCCGCTTGATAAAGCGGAAGAAATGGCTGCCCGGGGAGCCCGGGCAGCGGGGCAGGCGGAACGGATCGCCCAGGCGGTACAATCGGCGCATGGAGCTATGGCAGCGGCCAGTGCAGGCGGGGCGGCTGGGGGCATGGCTGTGGGAAGTGCGCTGGCAGGGCCTTTGGGGGCGGCCGTGGGTGCGCTGGTTACAAGTAAGACGTTTTGGAAGGTGGTTCTTTCGATCCTTTTGTCTGTTCTTTTGTTTGTTTTTGTGATTGTCAATGGGGTGGGGATTATTTTGGCTTATCTGGGGTTTGGGGACGCGGATGGGTATGTGGCCCAGGCCAGGGAGGCGGAGTACCGGAACATTAAAAATCAGATAGATACCCTTTTGGCGGAGGATTCTCAGTTGGCGGAGGAGATTTATGGGCTGATTGGGGGGGAGAGGGATTCTCTGTATGGAAAGATCGGGGAGGATTTTGATGAGAACTGGGAGGATTATGACGGGTATGAGGTGGAGACGGATGAGTATGAAAGGGTATTGAAGCCGAAGCTGAGTCGTTATCTGGCGGTGCTGATTGAGGAGGAGTGGAGTGGGAGCCGGATTGTGGGATTTAACGGGTATGGTTCTTATGGCGGAATGGATGGGAACCTGACCAGTGTGTATGATGAGTATTTTGCTCTGGCGGCGGCTACATACCAAGTGCCGGAGGCGCTTTTGAAGGCGCTGGCTAAGGTGGAGTCGGATTTTAACCCCAATGCGGTTTCGGGGGCAGGGGCTGTGGGGATTATGCAGCTTATGCCGGCCACGGCAAGGAACCTGGGGGTGACCGATCCTTATGATCCGAAGCAGAATATTATGGGAGGGGCGAAGTACATACAGGAGATGTTACGGACATTTTCTGCGTATCCTAATGGGCTTGATCTGGCGCTGGCGGCTTACAATGCGGGGCCGGGGGCGGTGAAAAGGGCTGGGTATCGGATTCCTCAGAATGGGGAGACGCCTGCTTATGTAGAGAAAGTGAAGGGGTATCTGATTTTTACGGATATGGTTCAAGGGAATGGGAATGGAGGCCTGGAAGGAGAGGGTTCTGGAGAGGCTGATGGGAATGGTGGAAATTCTGGTGAGACAGGGGGAGTGGAAACAGGGGGAGAAATACAAGGAGCAGAGAGTGGAAATGGAGATGGGACAGGAGAGGCTGGGATTGTGAGTGGAAGTCTGGAGGTATCGGGAGTGTTGTTAAAGTCTCTGGTGGAGGAGCGGGCTTCGGAGTTTCTGGGCTGGACACAGACGGGGACCCATACAGAGACGGAAGGGTCCGGGGATGATGAGGTGGAAAGGGAGATTGTGGATTATGCCATTGTGGTGCTGCTGGAACCGGAGCTTTCGGAGGTGAAAACGGGGTATGAGTACCGGAGGGTTACGGATCAGACGTCATTTAATTATGTGCTGACCTTGTTTCAGATAGCCAGCCAGGGGGCGGAGGGAGTTCAGGACCTGGTGCTGCGGGCGGCAAGCTGGAAAAATTTCGTGCTGGGGGAAGGGGCTTCGGAGGATATTTATACCGGGACGATTTCCACGGAGGGGGACCGGATTGCGTATGATACGGTGGCCGGCTGTGTGGGGGAGGCGGTTTACTACAACCAGGGGGAGGAGCCGTGGGCTTCTCTGCCTTATGGGGGAAGTAATATCCGGTCGTCCGGGTGCGGGCCTACGGCACTGGCTATTGTGATTTCTACCTTGACAGGGGAGAGAGTTACACCGGAGATGACGGGGAGGTTTGCCATTTCCGGAGGGTATTATGTGAAGGGGAAAGGGACAAGCCATGCATTTCCGGCTGCTGCGGCTGCTCACTGGGGGCTTTCTGTGGAGAGGATGAAGCGGGAACGGATGAATGAGGTGGTGAAGGGGCTTAAGAACGGGAAAATGGCGGTGGTGATCTGCGCGGAGAATACGATTTCGGGGAGCAGCGGGCATTATATTGTGCTGACCGGGGTGACGGAGAATGGGTATCTGACCATTGCTGACCCTGGGAGCCGGACCAGGACGGGGAATCTGTACAGTCCGGCTACCATTCAGTCGTATGCCAGGGATTTGGCGGATGGGAGTATCTGGTTGATTGGGAAGTAGGGGGGATAAGAATGATAAAATGGGGAGAATGGGTGCGAAAAGGATATGGGGGATTTGTATTTTGTATGGAAGCGGTTTTGTGTGGAAAGGGGAAGGTGGTGGAAAATGACAGGAAAGCGGAGTTTGGCACGGCTGTGGAAGATAGGCGTGATGGGGCTGGCGGTTGGATTGTGCGTGGGCTTTATATGTCCGGCGGATTGTTTCGCCAGTGAGTTGATGAGGGGGATGGAGCAAGGGCAAGGGGAGATTACAAGAGGGGATTTGCCGGGGATTACAGAGAATGTGGAAAAGGGAAATGTGAATGGGGATATGGGTGCGGATTGGGAGGAGGAATTTACCGATACGGACACAAGGAGAGGAATCCTGGCTGTGCGGAGTGAGGTTTTTCAAGGCTTTGGCGGTCGGGTACGGATTGTAGTGAAGGAAATGGAGGGCGGCAGGGAGACGGCTATTTCGCTGACTGGGGAAAGTGATTATATGGCGAATCAGGAGCTGCGGCCGGGGAAGTATCAGGTGGTGTCTGTGGAGGCGGATTCGGATGGGAGAAAGTTTGACTGTCTTGTGGAACCGGAGGAAATGGATGTGGATACGGATGGGGTAACATTGTGTCGGGTTTTTGTTCGTCCGGGGAGTGTGTATCAGGTGACTTATGAAGCGGAGGAGGAAATACAGGCAAGGGAGAGTGGAGATGAGGGGCTGGAGCAGATTCTGGAAACAGCGGAAGGGGGAGCTGGTGAAAATGAGGAATTAGAATTGGGTATTTTGGAAAGGGATTCCTCTTTGGAAGGGCAAGGCGGAGTGCCGATTGTTTTGTTAATTGCTGTTTTGGGGATAGCGATTAGTCTCTATGGGGCTGTGCGGGTAATCAGGAGACATGGGAAATGATTTATTTTTGAGGTTTGAGGAAAGAGGGTGAGAGTTATGGAGCAGGAAGACCGGATTGACATTTATACCATACCCCCTAATTTTGCTGAGGAGGGGACGCTGCTGTCCGGGCGGATTAAGACAAGGAATGCGGTGGAGACAGGAGTGATTCTGCTGATTCTTGTGCCGGTTCTGTTGTCGCTGAATACAACGGTAAGGGTAAAGATGTACATTGGCATGATCGTTCTGGTTCCGGTGATGATTTTAAGCGTGATCGGGGTGCAGGGGGAGAGCCTGTTTGCGTTTATTGGCAGCTTTTTTCAGTATATAAAGCAAAGACGGTATCTGGGGCCGCCGGATGAGCGTTACCGGATGGAGCAGAACCGGAGGAAAAGGAGGGATCAGAAGGTGAGGGGACGAAAAAAGGAAGGGGGTCAACATGAAAAGAGAGGCAGTCTTGGAAAGCAGGAAAGTGATGAACCAGAAAGGTGCAGCGGTTATGAAGGTAAAAACGGACAGAGAAAGCCGGAAGGAATGGAGCAGGGAAGAAAAGAGCCAGGAGGAATGGATTCGGGAGGAAAAGGGGCAGGAAGGAAAGCACCAGGAGGAATGGAGCAGGGAAGAAAGGGGACAGGGAGAAAAGCGCCAAGAGGAAAAGAGATGGGAGGGGAAAATACAGGAAGAAAAGAATAGGGAAAGGGGAAGTTCGGAGGAGAAAAGGAAGCTGGCAGAGAAGAAACGGCAGTGGAAGAGGGAACTAAGGCAGGCAGAGAGGGATCTAAGGAGAGAAAGGAAAAGTCGGATAGGCCGCAGGGCGGAAAAAGGGGAGAGAAGGGGGCAAAAGGGAAGAAGAGGCGGGGCGGTTCAGAAGGAAAGGGAAAAAGGAACGCTGTATGACCTGCCTTTTACCAGAGCCGGCAAAGAGATTCCCATTAAGGCGATCAAGGAGGGAATCATTTACACGGAGGATGGCAGGTATGTGAAGATTTTGGAGGTGCTGCCTATTAATTTCCTTCACCGGAGCGCGGGGGAGCAGAGGAACATTATCTATTCGTTTATGGGATATTTGAAGATTGCGCCGCCCAAACTGCAGATAAAGTCGGTTTCCAAGAAGGCGGATATTTCCGGGTATCTGGAGGATCTGCGGGAGGATATGAGGACGGAGACGGATGAGAGGTGCCGGATGTTACAGCAGGACTATGGGGAGCTTTTGTGTACTGTTGGGTATAAGGAGGCAGTAACCAGGCGGTTTTTTCTGGTGTTCCAGGTGGAGGCCAGGAAGGGGGAGAAGGAGGCTGTGGGGCTTTTGAATTCTTATGCCCAGACGGCGAAAAAGTATCTGTACCAGTGTGGGAATGAGGTGGTTCTTTCGGAGAATCCTACGGTGGAGACGGCGGAGCTTCTTTATACCCTGCTGAATCGGAAAACCGGCCAGACGGTGGGATTTGGGGAGAGGCTGAATCAGGTGGCGGAGTGGTATTTTCGGGAGAATGGGGAGGAGAGCGTGGGGCGGATTCCCATTGGGGAGTGCGTGGCTCCGAAGGAACTGGATTTCCGGCATGGGAATTATGTGGTGCTGGACGGGGTGTACCACTCCTATCTGTTTATTCCTTCGGGGCGTTACCGGTTCCGGGTTCCGGCGGGGTGGATGTCATTGTTAATCAATGCCGGGGAGGGGATTGATGTGGACTTGTTTTTATACAGGCAGGACAAGGGGAAGACTTTGGAGAGGATTGGGAGGCGGATACGGCTGAACCGGTCTAAGATTAAGGACGCTTCGGATACCAACTCGGATTTTGATGATCTGGCGGAGTCCATTCAGGCGGGGTATTACTTGAAGAACGGGCTGTCTTCCAGTGAGGAGTTCTATTATCTGTGCGTGCTGGTGACGGTGACGGGGTACAGCGCCAGGGAGGTGGAGTGGCGGGCGAAGGAGATGAAAAAGCTGCTGAATGCCCAGGACATGGACACGGTTTCCTGCGTGTTTAAGGAGGAGCAGGGGTTCCGGTCGGCGCTGCCGCTGCTGGATTTGGACAGGAGTATTTTTGAGAGGTCGAAACGGAATGTGCTCACATCCGGGGCGGCAAGCTGTTATCCGTTTACGTCTTTTGAGATGTCGGACCGGAACGGGATTCTTATGGGGGTGAATACGGCAAACAGTTCTCTGGTGATTGTGGATATTTTTAATTCGGCAGTGTACAAGAACGCCAACATTTCTATTATGGGGACTACGGGGGCGGGGAAGACGTTTCTGCTGCAGCTGATGGCGCTGCGTATGAGGAGGAAAAAGATTCAAGTGTTTATTATTGCACCGGACAAGGGCCATGAGTTTGCCAGGGCCTGTACCAATATCGGTGGGGAGTTTATTAAGATTTCTTCGGCTTCGGCTAATTGTATCAATGTGATGGAGATACGGAAGAGGGATAAAGAGGCCAGTGATTTGCTGGACGGGGCGGTGCTGGAGAGGTCAGAGCTGGCGGCGAAAATTCAGGATCTGCATATTTTCTTTTCCCTGTTGGTGCCGGATATGGACCATGAGGAGAAGCAGCTTTTGGATGAGGCTTTGGTGACGGCGTATTACCGGAAGGGGATTACTCATGAGAATGGGACGCTGTTGGAACATGGGAGTAATGGAAGGTATAAGGAAATGCCGGTTTTGGGGGATGTGTATGAGATTCTCTGTGAGAAGCCGGAGACCAGGCGGATGGCCAATATTGTGAACCGGCTAGTTCATGGATCGGCTTCCAGCTTTAATCAGCAGACCAATGTGGATTTGGGGAATAAGTATGTGGTGCTGGATATTTCGGAATTGACCGGGGATCTGCTGCCGGTGGGGATGTTTGTGGCTCTGGATTATGTGTGGTCCAAGGTGAAGGAGGACCGGACAGTGGAGAAGGCGGTGTTTCTGGATGAGGTGTGGCAGTTAATTGGAGCGTCTTCTAATGAGCTGGCGGCGGAGTATGTGCTGGAGATTTTTAAGATTATCCGGGGATATGGGGGGTCGGCGGTGTGTGCTACCCAGGATTTGTCGGATTTTATGGCGCTGAAGGACGGGAAGTATGGGAGGGGGATTATCAATGCCTGCAAGACAAAGGTGGTGCTGAATCTGGAGAATGATGAGGCCAAGAAGGTGCAGGAGCTTCTTCATCTGTCAGAGGCGGAGAGGATGGAGATTGTACATTTTGAGAGGGGGAAGGGGATGATTTCTACGAACAGCAATAATCTGACTTTGGAGTTTAAGGCAAGTCAGTTGGAGAAGGATCTGATTACTACAGACAGGAAGGATTTGAAGGAGTTAAAGGAGGGATTGGCAAGGCTTGGGAGCGGGGCTTATGGGAAAAGGCAGAGTGGTGGAGAATAGGCTGAATGGACATAAGTGTTCCATGGAGAATCAGGACAAGGGAGAACGGAACAAAAGAGAAGAGACAGGAGTAAAGAGGAAAGTGGCAGGAGGTGAGGGAAACCATGGGTACATACCGGAACCCGGAGGAGATGTCGGGGAAGGTCCTGGATTTGATACGGAAGTATAACGTCATGGAGCTGGGGCAGGTGGAACTATTTTTTCCGGGAGAGAGAACCGGGGTGATTCGGGCCATGAGGAGGCTGGAGAAGAACCGGCAGATTTTCCGCAATCCCTATACGGGGCTGATTTCTTCCAGCGGGTTTGCGTATTCCGTGAAGGATGAGGGGACGATTCGGGCTTTGTGGGTGCTTGGGGATATGGTGGGGAAAAGGAAGGTGGAGAGTCATTTTCTGGCACAGAGGGAGGACTTTCCGGTGCGGATCGTGTTTTTTGACAGCGGTGAGATTTATGACATCTTGTATGTGGGCATTGGGGATGTGAAGCTGGTGAATGGGATTTATGGGAAAATGAGGAGGCCGGAGGGAAGGCATATCGTGGTCATAGAGGATAAGGAGTTAATGGGGCAGATTCAGATACCAGATGTGGTGGGATTCTGTCTGGTGAGAAACAGCGGGGAGGTGGAATATTATCGAAAGAGAGAGAAGAGCGGAATTTGAAGGACTGGCCGGGGACCGGCTGAAGGAGGCTCAGAAGCTGGCGGGGATTATGCAGGAACATCTGGCGGAGGCCGGGGGGATTAAGGCGGCTTATGAGAGGTTTGCCTCGGATTTTCAGTATGGGAGATATGGGGAGGAAGTGGAGAAGGCTTCCCTTTGTGCGGAGAGATTGACGGAGAAGCTGAGACGTCTGGTAATGGAGAGCGTGGCGGAGCCGGAGAGGCAGAGGGATTACCAGGAGAGATTGATACGGAGTCATTGGATTAGGGTGGAGTATGAGAAGGGGATTTTGAGGGCGGAGCTGCCGTTTCTTTTGCCTCATAGGAAAAGCAAGTATACAGATTATATTTACCAGCCTCTGTTTCTGGCTATGGAGAAGTGGTGCGGGGAGAGAGGGAAGGAGGGGCTGGAGATTCCGGCTTTTAAAGAGGCGGTGGTTTGTTTCTGCCATGTGTATGATAAGGGGAAGCCGGAGATCCGGGTGAGGGACCATGACAACATTGAGGAGAAGCAGGTGGTGGACGCTCTGGGAACCTTTTTCCTGGAGTCTGACGGGGGACTGTATCTGGATACTTACCACACCACGGTCATGGGAGACGGGGACTGGACGGAGGTGTTTCTTATGGATAAGGGGCTGTTTGGGGGTTGGTTTAAGGCGTTTTATGGGGGAAACGGGGTATCGAAAAATGGCAGTTTCCGCACCAAGGAAAAATCGACAGGGTAAGAGTTGTCAAAAAATGCCGTGTTTCATGTAAAAGTTGGGGATTGACAAGTAGGAAAAGTTACCCAGGGATAGAGCCAACAGGGTAGGAAATAGAACATTACGGAAAGGAATGAGGGGTGGTCGTGAGAAGAAGGGAGAAACGGGCTGAGGTGCTTTTACTGGCGGCGGTAAGCGGGGAGATACCGGCGGACTGGATGGGGGAGGCGGCTGGCTCTAAGGAATATGGGGCGGCTCTTCTTACCAGGCTGAAAAGGGATGGGGAGGTCAAGCTTCGGAGTAAGGACGGGATACGGGGATATCTGCTGCGGGCAAAGGGGAAGAGGTATCTTTTGGAGATGTATAGGGAGGATGTGGAGTTGTTTCTTTCTGGTTCTAGGGCAACGAACCATATAAAGAGCGAGCCGGACAAGCGGTTGCGGCTCCACCGCATGAGTATGGTGTGGATTTATTTTTACCGTATGGGGGTTGGGATTTTTGCCAGTGACAAGCCGGCGCTGTTCCCTGGGTTCTATCCCTCTCCATATTCTTCTATGGGGGTAGGGGAAAGAAGGGGAGGAAAGATTGGGAATTATTATGGAACGGCGGAGTGGAAGTTGGAGACGGACAAGGAGGTATCCGGGTCCCGTGCTTGTGGAATTTTGGTGGGGGATGAGGCTTTTGTGGTTTACAACACCATGGACAGTTTGATGAAGTGGACGCCGAAGATTGAGAGGAATCTGAGGGGCCGGATGGAAATGCGGTTTAGGAGGTTTGGGTTTGGAGAGACCAGGCTTTATGGGGCTGTGATGATGGGGAGGGATATGGATATGCTGGGAAGGATTCTTGGGAGTGACGGGGGACTGAAGGGGAATCTTTATCAGGTGGATGAAACTTATGAGGGTATTTATTTTGTTCCATTGATTAAGGAGGCGGCGGTGCAGATACGGCTTTTGTGCAGTAGAGAGGGGAGAGGGAGGCTTAGAGAGTTTTTATGTGGGGCGCTTTCTCAGGTTCGGGAGAATCCCTTTGGGCTGGAGGCAGGGACGGATGGGAATGGAAAGAGAGTGTATTTTTGTTATTTGTTGGATTTAAGGCAGTTAAGGAGGATTCGATTACAGGGGGCGGCCAGAGGAGGCAGGGTGTTTTGTTTTACTTATCAGGCGGAGGCAGTGAGGGAGGCCTTGGGGGAGCGGTTTGAGGTAGAGGCGATCCGGCCGGAGAAGGTGTATTGGTATCTGGGGTGGGAATCTTAGATCAGGAATAAACAGCGTATGGAAATGAACAAAAGGAGAGGATAATCTTATGGAGTCTATTTATAGGACAGGAAATGAAACGGTGGACCAGCTTAGTCAAATGCGGATAACGGGGAATGTGATTCCGTCTGCCTGGTATCAGACAATTCGCAAAGAGAGTGGGAAACCCTATTTGAATGCCATTGTGATTCTTGCGGACATTGTGTACTGGTATCGTGCTGCGGAGGTACGGAGTGAGGGAACCGGGGAGCTTGTGGGATATAAAAAGAAATTTAAGGCGGATCTGTTACAGCGGAATTACCAGCAGATTGCGGACCAGTTTGGGATCAGTAAGAGGGACGCTTCCAATGCAATCGTGGAGCTGGAGAAGCTGGGAGTGGTGAAACGGATTTTTCGGAAATTAAATATGGGCGGAATTATCATTCCTAATGTTCTGTTTCTGGCCCTGGATGTGGAAGTGCTGAAGCGGCTGACATTTCCGGAAGATGGAGAACCGGATGGAGGTAAAGACGGGATAGATAGACGGGAAGAAGGTAGGGCGGAATATGGGGAAAAAGAGGCTGGAGAGGGAAAGAATGGGGAGAAGGCAGTGAGTTACAAGGAAATTGGAATAAAAATCGGAAGAATGGACGGGCATAAGAGGGAAAGGGGAGACAGCAGAGAGGAACAGAGAATGGCAGAGGTGAAAAAAATTGATGATAGAATGGAGAAGTATGAGGGAGAGGTCTTACTGAAGGAGGGGTATACCACCGAAATTGGGGATACCCATTTCCGAAATATAGAAAAGTGTGTTGCAGGTTTTAGGGGGACAAATACAGAGATTACATACAAAGATTACAACAGAGATTCTCTAATCTTATCTTCCTATCAGGGAATCAGGGAGGAATTTAAGAGACAGATTGAGTATGACATTTTGAAGCATGATTTGGGTGACACAGACGAACTGGATGAGCTGGTGGAGATCGCTTCGGAGGTTCTGACTTCCACAGCTCGGACAATCCGGGTCAACCGGGAGGAACGGAAAGCGGCAGAGGTGAAGGAGAGGTATAAGAGCCTGACCATGTTTCATGTCCAATATGTCCTTCGGTGTATGTCGGAAACAGCGTCCAAGATTCGGAATATCCGGGCGGTGATGATTACGGCACTTTACAATGCGTCCAGCACGATCAGCACTTACTACGGGAACCTATACCGGTATCATGCGGTGGGGGCTGCGTAGGAAGAACGCTTGTGAAACGGAGTTTCACAACTGGAATGCGTTCTGACGATTTGGCAGGTACCGCGCAGCGGTGCGTGCCGATACCATGTAGGAAGAACGCTTGTGAAA
>CAJUHR010000057.1:10328-14449 GCA_910586255.1 uncultured Lachnospiraceae bacterium
AGATATGGGAGAACATGAAAACCAGGAGAGAGAGGAATTGCCAGAGAGAAAAAAGCTGGTAATTGGGCTTGGGGCATTGTTTTTGCTGGCGCTGTATGCAGGGGGAATCTTTAAGCAGATTTTAACGGACGCAGGCAATGTGAGTCTGAATCCGCTTCGGTGTCTGTTTGGGGCATTGTTTTCCGTGACGGGATGGAAATGTACGTTTCTGGCGTTGCTTCTGCTCCTGGTCTTTGCGGGATTGATTCTGTTTCGGAGTGAGAAAGGAGGACTTGCGGGAACGGATGAAGAACGGAATTTCAGCTATTCGAGCCTGGGAACCTATGGGACGGCGGGATACATGAAGGACTCGGAGCGGAAGGTCGTACTCCGTGAGGATAGGGATGTGAGGCAGGTGGACGGGATTATTTTGGGGCAGGATTTGAAGACCGGACATGTATTAAGTCTTCCCAGAGATTCCAGGCTGAACCGAAATATCGCTGTGTGCGGCTCCCAGGGTTCCATGAAGTCCAGGGCATTTGCCAGGAATATGATTCTCCAGTGTGTGAAACGTGGGGAGAGTATGTTTGTGACTGATCCCAAGTCGGAGCTGTATGAGGATACGGCGACGTACTTGAAAGACCAGAGGTACACAGTGCGGCAGTGGAACCTGATTAACCTGGACAATTCGGACGCCTGGGATTGTCTGGGGGAGATTGACGGGGGCGGGCTGATTGATACCTTTGTGGACGTGGTGATCCGTAATACTACGGACAAGTTTGACCATTTTTATGACAACACGGAGATGGATCTGTTAAAGGCGCTCTGTCTGTATGTGTATCATGAGTATGAGGAGAAGGATAAGAGCTTTGCGGAGGCGTATAAGCTGCTGATCAATCAGAGCCTGGAGGCGCTGGATGGGATTTTTGATAATCTGCCCACTAGTCATCCGGCTAAGGGGCCGTACCGGTTATTTTCTAAGGCGGATAAGGTGAAGGGGAATGCGGTGCTGGGGCTGGGAACCCGGCTGCAGATCATGCAGAATGAGAAGGTGCAGAAGATTACCAGTTACCGGGAATTTGATCTGACCCTTCCGGGGAAGGAACGGTGTGCTTATTTTTGTATTACTTCGGATCAGGATTCTACTTATGATGTGCTGGCAACGTTGTTTGTGTCGTTCTTGTGTATCAAGCTGGTGCGGTTTGCGGACCGGCAGGAGAGCCGTAAGCTGCCGGTTCCGGTTCATTTTATTTTAGATGAATTCCCCAACATTGGGGTGGTGCCGGATTTTAAGAAAAAGCTGGCTACGGCCAGGAGCCGGGATCTGGGAATGAGTATTATGTATCAGAATATCCCTCAGTTACAGAATCGGTATCCGGATGGGCAGTGGGAGGAGATTCTGGGCGGGTGCGATACGTCATTGTTTTTAGGGTGTAATGACATGACTACGGCAACGTATTTCAGCAATCGGTCGGGGGAAGTGACTGTGGGGGTGGCTTCTATACGGAAGAATTTAAGCTCCATGCGTATGAGCGACTATGTACCGGATTATTCGGAGACCAGTTCCGTTGGGAAGCGCATGCTGCTTCTGCCGGATGAGGTGCTTCGGTTTCCGTTGGATCAGGCTCTTGTGATCATCCGGGGGCAGAAGGTGTTGAAGGTGAGAAAATTTGATTATTCCAGGCACCCGGTGGCGAAAAATCTGGTGTTGGAGAAGACGGAGAGCCATGTGCCGGAGTGGCGGAAGAGGGAGTTGGAGGCTGAAAACGGAGAAGGAAACTCTGGGGAAGGAGAGGGAAAACGAAAGGGCGGGGAGGCTTTTTCAGAGGTTCCTGGTGAATCAGAGGGAGTTTTTCTAAAGGGAAAAGGGGGAAGAGTAACAGAGGATTCGGACAGACGAAAAAAACCGCAGAACCAAAGTGAGGAGCAGAAGCTGGCAAGGGATGGGAGTAAGGAAACGGATAGGGTGAAATCGCGGGAAAGTGTGGAAATGGGATTCCAAAGGGAACAAAGTGGCTTGGATAGAACGGAACTGATACAGGAGAGTAAAGGGCATGAATCAAGCCGCGGAGGTGGAGATGGGGGAAAAATAGAGAGGGTGGAGGATTTATTTACGGATGACTGGTAAGGAGTGGGATATTTCAGATCAGGAACTTGTGGAAATTTTGTGGAGGGAATTTGCTGTAGAGATTGACGATCCATGTGCCAAAGAACTGGAGAGAGCAAGAATGTCTTTGGATGTCTATAAAGATGTGGGGGAATTTTTGGAGCAGACCAGATGGCGGAAGGATAATCCGGAATTGGCTGAGGAATCGTATTTGACAGAGAACAGAATCTGCAGATGGATATATGGGAGGTTTGTGTATTTTTCCTGGCTGTTATGGGAAAGCGATGGTAAGAAAACAGTAAGATGAGTTTAGCGATTGTTTACGCATTTGTTAGAACCATGTTAGAGTTAGCGGTTATTTCTATGCTGGCAGCAGGAAGTATGATTGCATTAGGGGCAGATTCAATATCTGTATCTGAGACGATAGCTGTAGAGACTGTTTTTGCTAAGGAGAATCAGGAACGGGAATTGATGGATGTGGTTTACTTCAGAAGCGAAAATGGAGTTGCAGAGCTGTCGGAAGTCCCGTTTGAAAATGAGAATTCCAAAACGCTGGGAAATGTAAAGTAAACAGTAGAAATTCCTTATGACAGAGTGCATGAGATAAGGCCGGAGGGGAGATTTGACAGTTCTGCCTTCTGGCTTTTATTCACATGGGGCAACAAACCAGACAGCCATACCCAAAGGGCGCACTGCATTACAGATTTCTTCGGAGAAGGGGCGCTTTGGGCCATAAGGTATACTCCTATGGTTATGTGGTTCGTTGCTGTGTGTGGGTTGACTGGCTGCCAGTGAGGACAGGGAGGATGTATGTTTGAAAAGTTGGAACGCGGTTTGTTCATGTGTTTTTTATTTGCCATAGTGGGAGTCACCGGTATTTTTTGGAAAAGGATTTGGGATTTAAGAGAGGAGCAGATCCAGTTTCTCAGACTGGCGGAGGAGGTGAAAACAGTACGGGACGAAACAGAAGTGATGGAATATGCATTCCGTGGGGAAAAGGACATGCTGCCGGAGTATAAGGGGCTTTTGGAAAAAAACGGGGATTTGGCAGGCTGGGTTTCCATTGACGGGACAGGAATTGACTATCCGGTCATGTGGACGCCGGATGATCCGGAATATTATCTCCACAGAAATTTCGAGAGAGAAAAATCATATGGAGGAACGCCGTTTGCGGCAGGCTCCGGTTTTGATTTGGGAGGGGAAGGGTGTGTATTTTTGTATGGCCATAATATGCGTAATGGAAGCATGTTTGCGGATTTGTTAAAGTACCGGGAGAAAAGCTATTGGGAGAATCATCCGGTTATCTGCCTTGACAGTTTGTGGGAACATAGAAGGTTTCAGGTTTTTTCGGTTTTGTATGCCAAAGAAGAGGACTGGACGGAGCCGGAGGGGTTGTTTTATCAACGGAAACCGGAGACGAAAGCTGAAAAAGCGGATTTTTTTAAACGGCTTAAGGAAGCTGGGTTCTATGGGACGGGTATTGAGTTTGAGAAGGATTCTGCAATGGTGCTCCTGGTTACCTGCAGCTATCAGGAACGGGATGGGAGGTTTGTCGTGGCAGGGATTGAGAGTGACAAGTAGATGTTATGATGTTAACTGTATCCGGACGTTTCTTGTGAGCAGTATGCAGGCACCTTTTCTCTGGAAGTGTATATGACTGGGGGACAGATGGCTGGTTTCCGCGGGCAGTCAGGATTCATAGAAATGTGCCGCTATAAATTAAAATGATAGCAGATTGCAGAAAGGGCATTGTACTTTAGGGAAAATGTGCTTTATAATCATTCCCATACAGAAAATAACAAAAAGAGAGGGGAAGAGGAATGGAATTTGTCACATTAACGAATAAAGTAAAAATGCCCATGGAAGGGTTCGGTGTGTTTCAGGTGCGGGATAAGGAGGAATGCAGGAGGTCGGTGCTGGATGCCATCCGCACCGGATACCGCCTGATTGACACGGCGGCCTCCTACACCAACGAGGATGCTGTGGGGGAAGCGGTCCGTGATGCTATCGCGGAAGGAATCTGTACCAGGGAAGA
>CAJUHR010000057.1:14459-14741 GCA_910586255.1 uncultured Lachnospiraceae bacterium
TTTCCCTACACGACGCTCTTCCGATCTAGGGAAGAACTCTTCATCACTTCCAAGATGTGGGTGCAGGATATGGAAAGCTATGAGACGGCCAAAAGGGCTATTGACGCTTCTTTGGAAAAGTCAGGGCTGGAATACTTAGATCTCTACCTTCTGCACCAGGCCATGAAGGATTATTTCAGCGCCTGGAGGGCCATGGAGGACGCTTACAGGGAGGGGAAATTAAAGGCCATCGGAGTGTCCAATTTTTATCCCCATGTGCTGACCAACTTCTGTGAGACCGTG
>CAJUHR010000058.1 GCA_910586255.1 uncultured Lachnospiraceae bacterium
AGCAGTTCGAGCCTCTTTTTTGATTTTACAGAGCACATAGAAAAATCCGTCAGGAGCCGGTATAAACCGGTGAAAACCGAAAAATAGGGCACCGATAGGGCACCAGATCTTCTACTCTAATTTTGTCACAGCAGAAAAAGCACGTGACAGATCGGTGTGGACATAGGTATCATAAGTAATTTTAACAGAAGAATGCCCGAGTAGCTGACTGACAACTTTTATATCCACACCAGCATTGATCAAGTTACTGGCAAATGTGTGCCGAAGTGCATGGATAGGTATAGGAGTTATTCCCAGTGATTTTTGCATATTCTGAAAGATCCGGTAAAAAGAATTCTGTACTACCATATTCCCGTTGGATGTAGCAATAACAAAATCTGTTTGGATATGTTTACATTCCTGCTGTCTTTTTAACTGTTCCAGGGCTGATAAAGCTTTTTGATTGAGCGGGATCTGCCGAATACCGGATTTCGTTTTGGTGGTAGTGATGATCTGTTCGCTGCCTTTGATTGATTCGCCTCCTCTTCTTTTTACACGGGATGCATTTTGTGAAACGGTGATTGTCCTGGCAAACAAATTAACTTTGTCCCATGTCAGGGCCAGGGCTTCACCAGAGCGGAGTCCCGTATTGGCGATTAAAACATATGCAGCGGCATACTGGTATCGGGGCTGTCCGTTGGAATAGGTGGAATTTACAGATTCTTCCAGTCGCTGGAGGTCGGATTCGGGCATAATCTGAATGCTCTTGGTTCGAATCGTGAGGTTTTCTTCCTTGGGAAGAAATACACCATCAACGGGATTGTAAGAGATATCCCGGACTGCTACAGCATAGCGGAAACAGCTATTAAGAAGGCCATGTACTTTTTTTATTGTAGAGTAGGACAGTGTTTTGGTGTAGGAGTTTAACAGAGTCTGTATTTCCATGCTGGATAATGTGCCAAGTTGGCTTCTGCCTACTCTTGTATCCTTAATCTGCTTTTCAAAGGTTCTCTCAAGGCGGTCATAGGATGCAGGTTTCATGGAGGGCTTTTTGACGGTTGTCAGCCAGTTCGTAATATATGAATTAACGGTCTGCTTACGGGGAATGATTTCTTCCCGCTCTGTCATGGATTTGAATTCATTTAGCTTTTTCTGTACCTCTTTTTCTGTTTTCCCAGTATAGTAGAATGTGTCGTATCCGGTTATACGAAGTTTACCTAAATATGAGCCATTTGATTTTTTCTGAATGCTGCCCATCCCTTTTGGCCTGCGGGGACTTTTTGTAGAATTGTTTTCCATTTGTTTATTCCTCCTAGAGTTGAAAATGAGTGGCTGTAGAGAGGATATATTCTCTGCAGCCACTTTCGATAAGCAAAGTGTTAAAATAGGATTTCTTTTCCGATATTTTCTAAGGTCCAGCGTTGGATGGCTTCCTTGCTGGTTATGTATTGTTTCCCAACTTTGATTACAGGAAGCGCCCCGGCTTTGATTAACTGGCGGAGTTTAGTTTTCCCAAAGGGGAAAATTTCCAGCAGGTCAGAGAAAGAATAAAATTCTTTTGATGTCATTGTGATTCTCTCCTTTCATTAAATTCGCACTCGTAATCCATCAAGTATTGTCGTTTCAATACCTACTAAATACCAACTTTTTTTAAATTCAATTCGAGTATGTACCCATTTTCTCCCAACCATGACATCCATGCTTGTTCCACAATGCAACCCGCCATAGTAATCGGTGAGCCCGAAACGGACATCATAGCGTGAAGTGTCAGGGTTATAAATTAAAGTACCTTGTTTCATGAGAATCCTCCTTCTTAAATTTATCTTACTGGTTTCCTGTGAAATAATATATATTTGCATTATATTGATATACGGTTTTCATAGCAATTAGACTAAGCTTTGTAAAATTTTTGTACAAGCTTTTATATCATTATATTTAAATTCATCCTTTCTGGGGAATAAATAATTGTAATCACATAAGGAATCAATATCTTTTCTTAGTTGTCCTTCTAATTTGAACACCAGGATGGATGTCTTTCCTGGCTGCTTCCGACCATTATCATCAGCTTCATAACAGGGGTAATTTGTTGTTTTATAGTGAATACGGTTGGGATATTCAGGGTCATGTCTTGATTTTCCTAACAAAATATGCTGATCCCGCAAATTGGCCAGGAAATGATTGAATGACCGGTAGGGAAGCGACTGTCCGACACTTTGACATATTTCACTATACTCGGAAAACATGTCAAAAAACATTTCGTAGTGCAGAATTAGTACGGTTCTGGATGCCTTTCCCCTTGGATATTGCGCAAGGGAGCGGGTGTCATCTATATAAATGCCGGAATAGCCTTGAGTAAGATCAAGAATTGCGTGATGGCCGTATTCATTATAGCAACGGAATATTATATAGGGGCTGTTAGAGTCACGGTAGGATGCTTGGTCTTGTGTGAAGGCTCTATATATGCGTATATTTCTTAGTAAGGATAATAATAAACAGGTTGCCTGGCTTTTTGGATCAAGCATATTTTGTCTTTGATATATATTTTTTAATACAGTTATATATTTTCCCTTAAAATCATTGGTTTTCAGAAATGCCTGTATCGGATCGTTTATGGGAATTTTGTTAGCTACATTTTGATGCTTGCTATATTTTAATAAAATATCAAAGGCAATATAGGAAAGAAACAGGTTGTCATATCCCCGGGATTTCTGTTCCGGGGTGGGTAATATTTTCGAAAAATCTTCTTTTAATTGAGCAACGGATGGAAAGGATGTTTCACAGCTAAAGCAGTTGGCCAGGTATTGGATAAAATGCCGGAAGAAGGTGCGAACCAGCAAGGCTGATTCATGAAAGGTTGCAATCAGTTCTTGGCGATTCCTGATAGAATCAGAATCTGTATCAAGTGGGACTTCAATAATACGGTTTCTCAAAGAAAGCGGCATATGATCTAATGTACCGTTTTCCCCAGTTATTACAGGGAGCAAAAATTTTTTGCTGTCTGATGAAAAACAGGTGCGGATAAAGCTGTCTAAGGCGGCGGAAATTTTTTCCCTCAGGGAATATGATGGGGAACGCCTGATGTCATCCAAAATTATTGTAGAATCGGAAAGGTTATTGATAGCCCGATCCAGGTTTCTGGAAGAATTTTGTAAAATGAAAATATCGCTTAATAGGCCGCTTTTGTTCGTTAAAATATGGGTTAAGCCGGTTGCCAGTTCTGTCTTGCCGCAGGAGGTCGGGCCGGATATCAATAATCCTGGAATGGGGTATAGATTCATCTTGTTCTGCATGGGCTTTAACAGGCTAAGGATGGAACTGGCTAAGATGGGGGCAGCAGAACTAAAATCCAGGTTCAAGGCTTTTAGTAGTTGAATATAGGCATCTTTAGCGGATAGTTTTGGATCATAATATAGGTAAGCGTTCTGAGTGGTACAGTACCAGTGTTTATCAATCCCGTCTTTTGTGATGCCGAATTCGGATGTCAGGTAAACCCATTGTTTTCTGGCGTAGATCCATCTGGCATGGTCAGAGATAAAGAATCTTTTGACCGGTGGATCTGATTGTTTTGTCAGGGCTGGCGAATTGCGGAAGAAATATTTATAAACCGCAGCCAGGATGGCAAGAGCCATAGGCTTATCCTTAAACACAATTCCATTGTTTTTAAGTTCTTTCAAGCTGGCAAGTGGTTTGCCTGGAGAGTAGGAACAGTGGAAACGGTTGTGGACACCCAGAGACACATTTTCAATAGTGTAGTTGCATGTGATGGTTGGCGACATGGTGTCTGTAGAGTAATTGTAGCACAGAACTACTTCCTTAATTATAATGGGAAGTGTCGGTTTCTCGTTTACCAAGATACCTTGATCGGTTAACGTGATAGCTTCATTGATTATTAAATTTCTCATGCTGGATTCCTCCTTTATTTTTGTGTAATTATACAACGAATCGAACAAATCGTTTTGAAATGGGGTTAGAACTTGAAAAATTAGATGTTTTTTGTCTGTTTTGCCAGTAATATGATAAAATAGTAGTGGTATAACAAATGAAAATATATTAATTGCACAAGAGAGGGATGATATTATGGAGTTTGATAGGCTGTTGGGAATGGCAAAAAGGAGATCCGAAAGACTGATGGGGGAACTATATGGGATGATCGACCAGGGCGAAGAGATTATTTACAGGATGGTCTGGAAAATCATTAATTTGGATGAAGGTGATGCAGATGATCAGAAGAAAAGAAGATGTGATATTATGAATTGTCTGGGATGTTATATGCAGAAAAAACTTGCATTTCCAGAAGAATATTTTTGCGTGTTTCGGGATATCTATAATAATTGTGTTATCCAGGGGATTTTTGGGTTTTACTATTACAATAGCAGATTTCTATCATACAGCTATGAGTCGTGTATAGAATATCTGGCAAAAAAGATAGATATGCCTGAAATCCAGAAAGATTCCTCTTTAATTCAGGATTTAGTGAAAAAAATTGGTTTGAAGGATGCATTATTAAATACACGGGACAGTCATTTTCGTATCAAGGCTTCGCAAGGAAGTGGGATTGATGCTATGCACCGTTGCAGGAAAGAGAAGGAATTATCGGTACGTGGGGGGAGAGCCAAGGTAGCAGAATACGAGCTGGCATATGTCGAACTGATTTCTATATTAAAAAGTATTGTTTTGTTAGAAAAAAAGAATATTACGAATAGAACATTTTGGGAAAAACTTAAGGATTGGGGGAAGATCCGTATTGTTAAGTTGGTAGATGGTTCAATGGGTCTATTATATAGGCAATATCAAGAACTAAAAGTTTATGAGAATAAAATGCTGAGTGGGAAAGAAGGAATATATATTGATGATTTTTTAATGGAAATGGCAAAGGTACATGAACAGTACAGCAAATTTATATTGACCGGGGAACTAACCCCAAATTCCTTGGAGAAATTTGGGCTGTATAACAATAAATTTCATTTTTATCTATATCTGATGTATGAATATGTAAGATATTATTCCAAACCCAGCTATAAATATCTGGCACTATATAGTCTGGAATTTATTTACGTTGCAAACACCATAATTGGAATTTGGTCACAAGGCAATAGGGTTCCTATTCATAGAGAATATGTTCCTACAAAAAAATATTTTCAGCCTGATTCAGAAGGGTGGACGATATGGTCAAGGAATAGAAAAATGGCAAATGAGCGGATGGAAGCGGAGTATAAAAATAATGAGAAGATGTTCCATATTTATAAATTGGTAACAGCCTTTTATCAGAGCCTTTTTGCGAAAGTGGGAATCTTAAAGGGTAATGAGAATAAGAAACGTTACGAA
Organism: uncultured Lachnospiraceae bacterium; assembly: GCA_910586255.1. Classification (GTDB taxonomy): domain Bacteria; phylum Bacillota; class Clostridia; order Lachnospirales; family Lachnospiraceae; genus Brotaphodocola. The sequence goes on from CAJUHR010000058.1 coordinate 5,305, forward strand.
GAAAATCTGCTAATGTTTATAAATCAGTATCTGGATGAATGGCCTCAGGACTGGGGAATGATTCCGGGTGAGTATTACCCCTCGACAAAGATTGATTTTTATCAATGGATTATTTATCGTCCGTTTGTTCTGGAAGCAGGATATTTTAAAAGTCCCGAAGAATTTTTTGGGGATGCTTATCAGGGAAAAAGAATGCTGGATTTTGTGTATGATTGGAAATGTGTTGAAGACGAGAACGAAATCGAAAACGCGAAAGTTTTATTAAAAGAATGCAAACTGTTGAATGATCAGAAGGCTATAGAAAGTATTATTAAAAAATGTTATAAAAACTCAGATTGTGATAGGACAATAAAAGGGATTCGTGATATGTACAAGGATACTGTAGAGCCTGAAGAAGCTATATTAAATTATGTGCTCAATGAGCGAAAGATTCATAATCAGAAACATTTCGATATAATTCAGGAATTTTTAGCAGAATATAATCTTACTAATAACCAGGAGGCAATTAACAGTATTAGCAGCCAGATATATAAGGGAAAAAGTCTGGGAAAAACATTGGAAAAAATATGTGATAATTATATAGAGGAATACCGGGAATATGGTGAGAATAATGGGGAAGTTTCCATCAAAGAAATCAATAGTAAAATGGGAATAAAGGTGCAGGATTATAAAAAAATAATGTGGAATATATATTACAAAATGTATGACGAGCCGTGTAAAATTGGAGTAAAGGCGTTAATGAAAAAGTATAAGCTATCTTGGCGGCAAACATTAATACAAAAAAAGGATGTCCAAACTGCTATAAAAAGTATCGTTCATATGCATAAGGTAGATAACAGTACATTGAGGATCTATTCAAATTATTTAAGATGTGCATCATGGCTGCCAAAAGAGGATGTTGATTTTATGTTTGGCAAAGTGCTTTCCTGACGGATTTGAGGGAGTGTAAAAATTATGTCTATTCCGGAAAATGTTGATTATAATAGTTAATATGATAGGAATTTAAAAATCGTGTAGTTTCTGTAGCTGTGAGTCACAGAAACTACACGATTTTTAAATTTTTTTATTATTTATATCAGCGTTCAATGCGTCCGGAATCTGGATTATAAGTCGGCACAAAATCTGCCGGAATTTTCCAGTATCGGCCTCCGTTCAGTTTGGTGGCGGGCAGCATGCCGTTCCGGATCATTCGGTATGCAGTGGAAGCGCTGATTCTTGTCAGTTCACAAAACTCCTTTAGTGTGAGATATTTGCTGCTCATAGTGGTTATCTTCCTTTCTTTTTGATTGTTTGGTATACCAAAAACGCGCCAGTAATGCGTTTTATAGCTGCAAAATTTTGCTCTTATGGAAATGTATGAACATTCCTGGAAATGCAAAAAGGTGTGGTAAGTATCTTTCTGTATGGCTGGGGAAGGAGAGAAAAAGCAAGCCGTTTTTCTGTGTGGCCAGACATAAAAAAGGGAATTTACAATGGATTTTTCGATCAGAGAAGGCTGGCAGGGAAGATTGAACTGGACGAAAGTAATTATACATATGTTGTAAAAATAGATAGGAATGGTATGTCATGAATGGTTATGAAAAGTAATGGAAGGATAACATATTGATAATCTATACGCATGAAACATGCGAAGTCAAAAGTATCTTATATTTCCAGCCGCGTTTTAGGCAGAGAGGGCCAGGCAAGAAAACGGAAAAACCAAAAAATGGATAAACTTTTGCGTACATGCTAAAGGGCCTGGAACACAGATTACAACCCTATATGATAGGGAAACACAAGAGGAGGAAGTGAATATGAATAAGAAGCATAATAAGAAAGGTAAGACAGAATCTATTACAATTTCATGTACCGGTGAGGAAAAGAAACGGCTGAATGCAGTGGCCAGAAAGAAATCCATGTCACTGAGCCGGTATTTATTAACATGTGCCGAGAGTCAGGATACAGACGAGAGAATGAGAAGGCTGATGCAGGATATACTGGTCCGGATTGACCACATGAATGAGCTTGTGGAGATGATAGATGGCAGCTCTGATCCGGAGCTTAAAAGAAAAGCCAGTAAACTGTTGAAATAGTGGAAAGGAAGGTGTGGGCAGGATGCATAAAGGAGGAATCTTACTTAACAGGGCGGGAAAAGGAAGATATGATGCGGCCCGGGAAGTGGGCAATGAAATCCGTTATATCTGGCGGGAAGGAAAGAATAAAGACCGGGAGGACGAACTGGAAGCAAAGGGCGCCTGGGGAGCTCCGCAGTGGATGGGAGCAAAGGGAGTGGTACAGTCATTTGAAGCGGTGAGGACGCTGTACAGAAGAAAGGGATTTGTGCGGTATCTGGATCATGAGATCTATCAGTTTAGTGAGGATGAACTTAGTGGTATCAGGGAACAGGGGGTTGATATTGGGGCTGTGGCCAGCAGGATGGCAGAGGATATCTATCAGGAAGGCTACCAGGTGGCATATGCGGTCCATAACAAAACAGATACGGAAAATATCCATGTCCATTTTGCGGTGAACACGGTCAATTACAGAACCTGGAAGAAGCGGCATGAGAATATGTCAGAGACGAGCAGGAGGCAGAGAGTATTCCGGCAGATTGTGAAGGAAGCCTTGCACCAGTACCCGGAGTAGCTTGGTATAGAGGAATTTAAAGAATCTGAATAATTTTAAGAATCTTTTCCTTCTTTTCCAGGGAACAGGAAGCCAGATCCTTCAGGATTTCATTATCAATGGCATCCGTTGTAATATATTCCCGTCTCAAAATATAATCCACGGTCAGATTAAGGGCATTACAAATAGCAACGAGGGCAGTAAGGGATACCTTGACCCGGTTGTTTTCGATATTGCTGATATGGGAGACATTCACGCCAATCCGGGAGGCCAGGTATTCCTGGGTAAGACCTTGTTGGAGGCGGGCGGAACGGATATTTTTTCCGATCTGTTGAAAGTTGAGTTCCTGCATAAACTGATTCTCCTAATCTCATTTTTATATTGTAATATTTTTATATTTATAGTAGAATTATCTATAGCTATATTTTGTATATTTATAGAGCATATATTGAAGGAGGTGTAAATAGTAGTGTTATGGAAAAAGGGGAAAATTAAGAATATTCTGATTTTAGATAAGAAAAAGAATAAATTAACCTTGGAGGATAAACTATGTGGGGGACGCTTTTGAAAGCGACAATATCTGCCGGAAAAATAATAGGAGGAGCCAAAGCATTAAAAAATGTATCAGATTTTGTTACTGAGGATCATGAGGCAAAGAGAAGAAGGCGGGAGGAGCAGGAAAGGCGAAAAAAACAGCAGGAAATGATAGAGCGGTTGATGCGAAGGAATATTATAGAGACATTGATTGTTTACATATTAGGCGGCATGATAGGGATCTGGATTGGTTCAAAGGGTATTCCCGCTCTCGTTATAGTTGGTATTTTTTATCTAGCCCATATAAATGAACTTTATAAAATGAACGAGGACGCTAATTTGAGTAGGGAATGGGTTTTAACATTTATCTCAATCGGGATTTTTCTGTATTATACGGTAATAAAAAAATGGATTTTATAAATTTACAGGAAGGGGAGTTAAAATGAAAAGTACTAAGAGAAAAAAATGTCCGGAGTGTATGGGAAAAGGAGAGGTTGAGTGTATCACGCAGGAACAATCAGGATTTGAATGTGGATGGGATTGTCCGATTTGTGGAGGAAGTGGCACAATGATCTGTCCGAGGTGCCATGGAGAAGGATATGTAGATCCAGACCAGGATTTTTCTTTCGGAATATATTAAAAATAGGTTAGAAAAATGTAAAATGTTTAAAGAAAGTGAGGAGAAAAATGGATTGGAATAAAATAGGAAAAAATGTAGGACGTGCGGCTCTTCAGGGAACAGCTGCAGTTGTGGAGGAGATGGGCAGAAGCGCGAATCGAATGTCGAAAGAAAAGGGGTTTTCAGAGGAAAAAAGGGAAGAATATAGGAATACAGCGGAAAAAATGCGGCAAAATGCCCGTCAGCTAAGGGAATACAGTGATGATTGTTTTGATGATCAAGATGATGATATTTATTGAAAACTTCAATGTAGAATGATTTGTTTGGAAATATATTCAAGAATGTAGAAAACTTAAAGGAAGTGAAATCCAGGTTATAAAAGGTAAAGGAGACCAAGATGAGAATGAGAAAAAGGGCACTGTTAATGATAATATTAGCAGGAAGTTGCATGATGGCGAATCCTGTATATGCATCAGGATGGCAACAGGATCAAAAAGGGTATTGGTACGAGAATGAAGATGGAAGTTATTGGACAGACGGATGGCATTGGGTTAATAATAAATGCTATTACTTTAATAAAGAAGGGTATTGCCTGTTGGATACAGTTACCCCAGATGGGTATCGGGTAGATGCTACAGGAGCGTGGGTTGAAAATGGAGTTGTGCAGGAACAGACACCATCCGTCCGGAATTTGGAAGGGCTTTATGGATGGCATAACGAGTATGGAGATGCACTTTTAAATATTACATGGCAGGGGGATCATTATCAGGTTGAAGGGAATACAGTACAGGGACAAAGTTACCATACAGGCGACATAGCCGGGAATATGGAAATGATAAGCAGTACTGTAGGACGTTTGAACTTTGGAACTTATAAGCTGACGTTAATCTGGGTGGATCCAAGCCATATTATTGTGGAGGAAGAAGGATATCCGGATTACTCATCAGACTTGGGAGAAGGTTCTGTTAGCCTTGGATGGAATGTTTGTTTTAGTGGGGATTATTATTATGAGGGATTGCCTGAGGTGTGGGAACCATTTTGAAGGAGGGGAAAATGTGGGGAAAAGGTGTCTAATAACTATACTTGTTGTACTAGCAATAGGTTTGACTGTCTCCTGCTCTGATGGTGAAAGGTTTGAAAATGATGTATCACAAGAAACCAAGGAGATACCATCAATAGAAGAAAATACAGATGATAAAGAAACCAATCAAAAAGAGTCTGCAGCAGAATCGGAATTGCGGGAAGAGGAAACACCAGAAGATCTACAGGGAGGAGGGGAAAAAGGTAAATATAGTGTTGGAGATACGTGGAAAAACAGATATGCGCTAGTTTCCTATGATGGATGTGGTGAATATTTTTCGGATAATCCATTCATACAGCCTGTTGATGGAAACAAATTTATTTACGCAACATTCACTTTTGAGAACATAGGCGATTCTGACATTAGTGCTGCATATTGGGATTTTAATTGCTATGCTGATGGTTATGCTTGCAAAGGCATTTATATGGCGGATGATGCAGGGCTCGCAGAGAGATTATCCTCCAGAAGAAAGATAAGCATGTCTGTTTATTTTGAAGTCCCGGTGAATTCAATGGAAATAGAGTTTGAATATAGCCCCAGTTTTTGGACATCTGAAAAAGTAGTTTTCGTATATGAATATCCTATAATGCAAGATGGCTATATATATGGAGGGAATGCGAAACCTGACGATTATAGTGGGGGCGTTGAGGAATATCTTTTGCCCGAAAGCAACACGAGATATCTTACAGAGTGGGATATAGCAGGATTTTCATCGTCAGAACTTAGGATTGCCAAAAATGAAATATATGCACGTCATGGAAGGATGTTCACATCAGAAGATTTGAACCTATATTTCAACTCTAAAAGCTGGTATCAAGGCACAGTTGCACCTGAAAATTTCAGTGAATCTGTGTTTAGCCAGGTGGAGAAGGAGAATATCCTTTTTATCCAAAAGCATATTGATAGTGCGAAGTGATTTTTATAGGAAATGTCATAAATAATTTTATGATGTTTCCTGAGCCGATTTATGCTGTGTAAACGCTGGTTCTTCCTTGTGAAAATCGTGAGCATTCTCTGGAAGGAGTACAACAAAGCAATATATTAGCATAAGACCTTAGATGTGATAGGAAATCAGGTAGAGGAATCGCATCATAACATGCAAAGGAGATATAAATGGAAGCAGTACTTATATTGATCTATATTGTGTTAAGTTATATGGCTATCAATAAGCTATGGTGGTCAAAGCGGGTATACATTATACGAAATTGAGGCAGGTTTTATGGATATAGAATAGGAGTGGCCATGTTTTTAGGAGTTGTGGCGATTCCAATAGCGGCTATTGTTTTAATATGTGAGACTTTAGGAAAGAAAAATCAGTAGGAGGTTTTTAAGGACAGAATAGGAAAGGTTTAATCTTTTCGATATAAATGGCAAGAAAAGTTGTATCTACATTATTTTCAGATATATATAATCCTTCTGAACCAGAATAACCGGTCCGGTATGGTATCTTTTCCTGCTATACCGGACCATTCCAATTCAAGGAGGAAAATGTTATGGCAGCAGAAGTGGAAACCATGTTTTACACCAGGGAGAAACCCTGGCACGGGCTGGGGGTACGGGTAGAGGATGCCCCATGCTCAAAAGAAGCCCTGGCAGCGGCAGGGCTGGACTGGCGGGTCATCCAGAAACCGCTTGTAACCAGTGACGGGATCCCGGTGCCGGGGTTTTGGGCAAATTTAAGGGAAACGGACAGCCGCGTCCTGGGGGTGGTCACAGACCGGTACCAGGTAGTCCAGAATGAGGATGCCTTCGCCTTTACAGATAATCTGTTAGGCGGGGGCATTACTTATGAAACAGCGGGATCCCTGCAGAACGGGCGCAGGATCTGGATCCTGGCGAAACTTCCCCAGCGGTATATCATCAGCGGGGATGAGATCACGCCCTACCTGGTTTTTATGAACGCCCATGACGGTTCCGGGGCAATCAAAGTAGCTATGACCCCGGTGCGGGTGGTGTGCATGAATACGCTGAACCTGGCCCTGGCCACAGCAAAGAGGAGCTGGTCCACCAACCATGTGGGGGACATCCGGGGGAAGATGGAGGACGCCCGGCACACGCTCCTGTATGCGAACCGGTACATGACAGAGCTGGGGAAAGCGGTTGACCAGTTAAGCCGGCAGAAGCTTTCGGACAGGCAGATATACGGGTACATTGACGCCTTATTCCCACTGGCGAGGAATGCCACAGAAATCCAGAAAAAGAACCTGCTCCGGATGAAGGAAGAAGTAAAGATGAGGTATTTTGATGCGCCGGATTTAAAGCATGTGGGGAAGAACGGGTACCGGTTTGTCAATGCGGTATCGGATTTTGCTACCCATGCTAAGCCCCTGCGGGAGACGGCAAATTATAGGGAAAACCTGTTTGCCAGGACGGTGGACGGGAATGTGCTGATTGATAAGGCGTATTCCCTGATGAAAGCGGCCTGAATAGGGCAGAGAAAAGGAAGGGGGAAAGTGAGAGATGCCAATGATGCTGATTAAGGTAATCATTAATATATTTCTGGGATAAAGGAGGAGTGGCGTGATGCCGCAGATCATTCCGGTGACGGATTTGCAAGATACGGAAGCAATTACGGAACTTTGCCGCAGGAGCCGGGAGCCGGTTTTCCTGACCAGGAATGGGTATGGGGTGCTGGTCCTGATGGAAATCGGGTACTATGAAAAACTGGCTGCTGCGTCCAGCCTGGCAGGGGATATCCTGGATGCGGAGAAAGAAGCGGAAGGGAAGGAATCGCTGGCGGATGCAGGGGAGGCATTGATGGGGCTGAGGAGGAAATATGAGGATGAGTTATTTGGTTAAGCTGTACCCCAGAGCATACCGGGATCTGGACAGGATTTACCGGAGGGCTTATGAAAATTCCGGGGAGGCAGGGGAAGGGCTTCCCTGGCTGGAAAGCCTGGAAGAAGGGATTCTGGGGCTGGGGGAAAGGTCATCCCCTTTCCAGCCCCGGAAGGGAAAAGAAGAAAGCGTCTTAGGAGGACGGTACCAGGAATTGCAGGCAGGAAAATACCGGGTCATTTTTAAGGTTTCCGCCCAGGAAGGGCAGGTGAAGGTGGTGACGGTCCGGGAATGACCGGGGCTGCCGGGAAATGGGGGAGGTATCCTGGCATTTTCTGATGGCTCTTGCGTGAAGGCTTTGCCTACGGCTGGTGAAAAGCCAGGCAATAGATAAAAGTAGGAGGAAAAACAACCCTCTAGGGATTATCCGGACAAAGAAAGCAAAAAACGATAGGATTCTAATTAGGAAAAGATGAAGACAGGAAGGGAAGTACCAAATGGGGCACTTCCCTTCTTCTTATTATAAAGAGGCCATAAGAACCCAGAAAGGGCCGGCCGGAAAGGGGAAGAGGATGTACAGTACAATACCAACAGCAGGCATGGCAAGGGAGGAATGGCAGCAGCTGAGGAAAACGGGGATTGGGGGCTCAGATGCAGGGGCAGTCTGCGGACTGAACCCCTATGCGGGTCCTATGAGCGTTTACCGGGACAAGACTTCGGATGTGGTGGAAGACCGGGACAATGAAGCCATGAGGCAGGGGCGCGACCTGGAAGATTATGTGGCCAGGCGGTTTGCGGAGGAGACCGGATTAAAAGTCAGGAGATCCCGCAAGATGTACCGGAGCGGGGTGTACCCGTTCATGCTGGCGGATGTGGACCGCCTGGTGGTAGGCGAGGATGCAGGACTGGAATGTAAGACGGCCAATGCCTACCAGGCAGACCAGTGGAAGGACGGGAAAATCCCGCCCCATTACCTGATTCAGTGCCTGCACTATATGGCAGTGACCGGGAAGAAGGAATGGTATATCGCGGTGGTGATCCTGGGAAGCGGGTTCCTGTACCGGAAGGTGGGCCGGGATGAGGATGTGATCAAAAAGCTGGTGGCGGTGGAGGAAGCCTTCTGGAACCGGCATGTGCTCCCCCGGGTGATGCCGGAGCCGGATGGGACGAAGGCCTGTGACGAGGTGCTGTCCCGGTATTTCCCTGCAGCAAGGAAGAAAAGCGCCATCCCGCTGCTGGGTTTTGACGAGAAGCTGGAACGGCGGGAGGAGCTGCTGGGGAGGATCGGGGAACTGGAAAAGGAGCAGAGGCAGATCGAGCAGGAAATTAAATGCTTCATGCAAGACAATGAGGCGGCGTGGAACAGCCGGTACCGGGTGACGTGGACGAATGTGGAAACTACAAAACTGGACGCCAAAAGGATCCGGGAGGAACAGCCGGAGATATACCGGGATTTTTCCAAAACAACCACATCCAGGCGGTTTACGGTAAAAGCGGCATAAGCCCAAAGGGACACAGGAAGGGAGGAAGAAACAGATGGGATATGCAGAAATCCGGACGCTGCGGGCAGATGAGATTGAGTGCCGGGTATCCATGGTGAATGAAAAGGGCCTGGGGCTGCTTTTATATAAGGATGCCAGGGCAGATCAGAAAATACTGGACGAGGGCGTAAATAATTTTGTGTCTATGGAATTTGAGTTCTCCTGATAAGGATTC
>CAJUHR010000059.1 GCA_910586255.1 uncultured Lachnospiraceae bacterium
ATATGCACTAAATTTAGGATAGTAGCAGCGAGTACACTTTTCATGAAAAGGGAGTACTTCATACTGGTTCATCCTTTCTTTTTATTTTTGGTATACAGTCATCTTTAATCTCCTGCACCCATTGTTCATTGCCTTATGCCTTTTTATAGTGCACAAACCGTGCCAAAAATCCCCTTTACCAAAATTTCACATTAAATTTTTTCTCACTTTCTCGTTTTTTCCCGATTTTTTACTGATTTCTTTTAAATCTTATAATAATTTCTATTGTTATGGGGGTGATTTTGATTTCTAAAATCATGACTTTATAGAACCCACTCAGACATCATAATAATTTTAAATGCATTTGAAATGAATTGGTTAACTAAATTTGACCAATTAACCAATATTACAGGAATTAATTGGTTAATTGGTCAATTAATTGATTATTTAAATACAACTGTTCATACGGCAAAACTTATATACTCAACTACACACTTTCCGATGCCTCTCCCACAGATTTCTCCCTGCAGGCATTAACCGGCTTCCTCCTCTTCCTCTTCCAACAGAAGCCAGTCCTTGCCCGGCCATATCTGTCAGTATATCTCTCACCTCTTTCTGAGATATAGGAAAATATCGCTCCCTTGCCTCAGTCAGGATCCTCTCTCTTCCGATGGACACATGCTGTTCTGAAGCCTGATAGAGCTGTTCCATAACAAACCAAAAAGCTTCCGACTCCTCCTCCATAACAGGCTGCTGCTTCTCAGTGAATACAAATTTTCCTCCCAGTTCCTTCTTCATATGTTCCATAATCAGAAACATATCCTCCCCTCTTGCCACAAGAGAAGGAATCATAATGGGAAGCGTATTTAATCGGTAATAGAGATCTCTCCGAAAGCTTCCCTCCTCCACCTTTTCTTCCAAAGATTCATTGGTGGCAGCCACAATCCGCACATCAATCTTAATCACGCGGTTTCCGCCCACTCTCATAATCTCTCTTTCCTGAAGAACTCTCAAAAGCTTTATCTGAAGAGCCTGGCTCATTCCCTCCACCTCATCCAAAAACAAGGTTCCCTTATGAGAAAACTCAAACAATCCCGGACGCCCTCCCTTTTTTGCCCCGGTAAAGGCTCCCTCCTCATATCCAAACAGCTCACTTTCCAGAAGATTTTCCGGCACCGCCGCAACATTTATGGCAATAAACGGCCCGTTCTTTCTTTTTGATTCCCGATGAACCGCATGAGCAAACAGCTCCTTTCCTGTTCCTGTCTCTCCGATTAAAAGAATCGGACTCTCACTGGCCGCCATCCTTTTAAGAACCGACTTTGTTTTCTGTATTATATCTGCTTCTCCAATCACATCATCAAAACCATATTTTGCCACATGACCTTTACTCATCAGCTGACTGCGCAGCTCATTCTGACGCGCCTCCACATCATTAAATTTCTGAAGACAGGCAAATGCCCCGATACAATTCTCCTGACGCAAAACAGGAATAATTTCCACACTGACATTAACTCCGTTAATCTTCATAATTTTTGCCGGAATTGTCCTTTTTTCCAAAAGACATTTTAAAAAAGGAATATAAGAAAAAACATCATCACATCTCTTACCTATTATTAAAGAAGAATTGACTTTTGTAATTTCCTCCGCGTGATTATTGCAGGCAAATATTTCTCCCTTCTCATTTACCCCGATAATCCCATCTTCCAATATTTCCATCAGAATATGAAACTGGCTTTCCAATCGGATAGAACGACTGAACATCTGATCAAAGCTGTAATTACTGGTGGCAATAGACTGAAAATAGCTTTTAAATTTGTCCGTCTCAAGAAGATGCTCCAATCCAAGCCTCAAAGCGATCTCAATCATCATACCGGAGGTACAAGGTCTCTGCCCCAAATTGATCTTTGTCTCAATAAAGTCAGGAACATAGCGCATCTCATCCGGGGTCACTGCAATGTGAATATCCTCCTCCAAAGCCGCTCCGGGATAAAAGGGAATCAATTGAATATGATTGATTCCAAATTGATTAAGCTGAGCGATTGCCTCCCTGGCTATGTCCGATGTAGTTCTCCAGCCTACGGACGGAATCTGTGGTTACACGCCGGAACAGGCAATTCGCAATATTGGAAGAGTTAGCAACCCAGGCATGGTCCAGACAGACAAAACGATTTTAGATATTATGATTGAAAAAGATCAGATGGCATAAAAATATCAGGGCCAATCACTTCACTGATTGACCCTGAATCAAAAAACAAACACCAAAAATTCTATTTTCCCATCAAAGCCTGGTAAACCTCCCTCTTTCCGATTCCCCTGTCCTTAGCAACCATTTTCATGGCTTCTTTTTTCTCCACTCCCTGTTCCATGTAAAGATCCATATGCTCCTCCATACTCATATTTTCCCAGGATTTTCTCCGTTGCTTTTGTATCTCTGCAATTTTTTTCCCCTCAATCACGATAACACATTCCCCTTTCGGCTCCTCTGTCCCATATCGGCTCAAAGCCCCCAAAAAGGTCGTCTGAAAGGCCTCCTCATACTTTTTTGTTAGCTCCCGGCACAGGGTGACAGGCCTTTCCATCCCCAATACCTCTCCCAGATCTTTTAAGGTCCTGACCAGATGATGAGGCGCCTCATACACCACAATAGTGCGGGTTTCCTCACGAAGCTCATCAAGAATCCATTGTCTCACCTTTTTATCAGACGGAAGAAATGCCTCAAAACAAAATCTTCTGGTGCTTAGTCCAGAGAGAGTAAGAGCCGTCACACAAGCCGCCGGGCCTGGCAGAGAAGTGACCTTAATTCCTGCCTCATAACATTGCCGTACCAATTCCTCCCCCGGATCTGATATTCCTGGTGTACCGGCATCTGTCACCAGTGCGATATCCACACCCGCCTTCATCTTATCCACAAGCTGCCTGGCCTTGTCCACCTTATTATACTCATGATAGCTGGTCATGAGAGTTTTTATCCCAAAATGATTGAGAAGCTTGATCGTATGTCTGGTATCCTCCGCCGCAATCAAATCAACCTCTTTCAGTGTATTTAAGACCCGAAATGTAATATCCTCCAGATTTCCTATCGGCGTTGCACATAAATATAATTTTCCTTCTTCCTTACCCATATTTTTCCTGTTCCTTCCATTCCTCAATATCCGTAAGTAGTGCGAATCTCCTCCGAATATACTCCAGGCCTCTCGAATACCACCACAGGCGCCTCCACCTTCATCATAGGATGTCCTCCTCTGACGGACTCAATCATTACCATATTCGCTTCCCTGTCCACAAAAGGATGAACCATTTTTATTCTTTTTGCCTCCAGTCCATATTTTCTGAGAACACAGATAATCTCTGTCAAACGTCTGGGTCTGTGTATCATAAAAAAATGTCCTCCCGGCCTTAGAAGCATGGACGACTCTCTCGCCACATCCTCCAGTGTACAGAGAACCTCATGCCGTGATATTGCCTTTACCGGATCCGGATTTTTCATTCCATGCTGATTTATCATATAAGGCGGATTGGATGTTACCACGTCAAAGGAAGCCTTACCGAATATCCGGCAGGCTTCCCTGATATCCCCCTGAACAATTTCAATCTTTTGTTCCAGGCCGTTTAAGTGTACGCTTCGCAAAGCCATCTCAGCCACAGACTCCTGGATTTCCAAACCAACAAAATGCTTTCCCTTTGTCTTTGCTTCAAGAAGAATAGGAATGATCCCTGTACCGGTGCCCAGATCAATCACAGTCTCTCCTTCCCCCATCTGAGCAAATCCTGACAAAAGCACCGCATCCATTCCAAAACAAAATCCCTTTTTCTTTTGAATAATCCGGTAATGATTTCTCTGAAGATCATCGATTCTCTCATCATCCCTAATCTCTACACTATTCATCAATTTTTGATTTTCCTTCTTTTTTCTCCAACGCTTCCAGCTTTTTCAGCTCCGCATCCTCCACCTCTGCCTTTTTCTTTCTTCTTCTCGGCTTAAAACGAAGCTGATCTGCCTTGTACTCTCTTATTTCCTTTTCGTCATGATCCACTACCACGATAACCTTCACCTGCTGACGAAGCACATTGACGCTGTGTACCTCACCCTTTAAGCCGTCATCGGTAGTAACAAAATCTCCCACCCCGGGAAGCTTGCTGTTTAAATATTCGTAGGTCTCCTCCTCATTTTTCAGACAGCACATTAATCGGCCGCACACACCGGAAATCTTGGTAGGATTTAAAGAAAGATTCTGTTCCTTGGCCATCCGGATGGACACAGGAATAAACTCCGAAAGATAAGAATGGCAACACAACTCACGGCCGCAGACTCCCACACCTCCTACTATCTTCGTCTCATCACGGACCCCCACCTGGCGAAGCTCAATTCTTGTCTTAAAGACAGACGCCAGATCCTTAACCAATTCTCTGAAATCAATCCGTCCGTCTGCTGTGAAATAAAACAAAATCTTATTATTGTCAAAGGTATACTCCACATCTATCAGCTTCATTTCCAGTTCATGCTTGCGAATCTTTTCCTGACAGATTCCAAAGGCATCTTTTTCCTTTTTCCTGTTGTTTTGCTCCTTTATGTGATCCTCCTCCGTAGCCATCCGGATCACTGATTTCAGCGGCTGGATTACCTTTTCATCCTCCACCTGACGATTTCCCAAAACCACATATCCGTATTCCACTCCCCGGGCAGTTTCTACAATCACATGATCTCCGCTCTTGATTTCCATAGTTCCCGGGCTGAAATAATATACCTTTCCGCCGCTGCGGAATCTGACTCCTATTACTGTTATCATATATTTATCTCTCCTTTTCATCCAATACTTATTGTCTGTTATTCTTTATGATTAACAACAAAAGCTCCATTGTCAATTCCATATTAACATTAAAATTCATACGTGTCCTGGCTTTTTCTATTCCCCTTAAAATTCTCTCCAGAGAATCATAATTACTCTCACTGCTGATTTTTTCAATTGACGGATACTCATTCTTAAAAATAAGCAGCTCCCTGTCCCCCGTTGCCTTAAAGAGCAAAACATCTCGATACCACATTTCTATAAACTCAAGACATTCCTCATCATCCAGCTTATCCTCCTTCATTTTCCGGATAAAATCAAGCATTTCTGAAATATCCATCAAATGTATATTTTTCATCAGATGAAGCATTTCCTGATACATTGCCTGAAAATCCTCTGAGGAGGCAATCGAAATTCCTTTTCCTAAATTCCCCCTGGCAAATGCCGTATATATATCTGCCTTTTCTTCCTCTGTGTCCAGCTTTTCCATAAGATAATTTTTTACGGAAGAATCCTGCAAAGGTTTCAGCTTCATCTGAACACACCGGGAAAGTATTGTAGGAAGAAATATCTCCTGGCTGGTTGTCAACAAAAGAATCATCCCGTAAAATGGCGGCTCCTCAATAGTCTTTAAAAGAGCATTCTGAGCCTGCACAGTCATTTTTTCCGCTTCATCAACAATATATATTTTATAACGGCCGATGTAAGGACGAATCCATATGGTATCATTAATCTGTTTCCGAATATCGTCCACTCCGATACTGGACGGCTTCTCATGAGTCACATAAATCAAATCCGGGTGATTATTGCTTAATACCTGCCTACAGGAATGGCAGTTCATACAAGGGTCGCTTTTTCCGCTTTCACACAGCAAGGTCAACGAAAAAACTTTAGCCAGGGTTTTTTTCCCCATTCCTGACTCACCGCTCAGTATATAGGCATGTGAAACCTTTTCTGTTTCGATGGCCCTCCTAAAATGCTCCTTGATTTGATCGTGTCCAAGAATTTCTCCAAAACCAGGCATCTTTTCTCCTTTCCCATACGAAGAAGTATACCATAAAATCAAATATGTGAAAAGCAGCTTTTCTTTATCTCTTCAATACAGCCATTCAAATCCTCATTTCTATAAATTCTTTCTATATGACATTCCCTCAACTTTTCCTCTGAAAAATCTTCCTCATCTGCCAAAAATCTTCTGCACATTTCCAAATAATTGGGATCCTTCTGCAGCTTTTCCCTGGTAAGAGCTCTTTCCAGCCGCACGCCGTCATCCACAGAAATATAAATAGGCACCACAATACTTTCTCCAAAATAATTCTTCATCCTTTTGTAGGATTCCAATGTACCGATCGCCAGATAATCCCTCTCATTTCTCCCCATACTCCCGTCATCCACAGTGGCATAAATCCATGGGCCTGCAACAGTCTGATAAATTCTCTGTTCAATTATCTTCCCTGAAAGTCCAAAATCCTCCAGCTGTTCTTTTGTAGTAAAGTAGTATTCAACTCCTTGTTTTTCCCCATCTCTCATTGGCCGGGTTGTATAGAGAACCACCGGAAAAAGCTCCTTACATTCTTCTAAAAGCCGCTTATAAATCGTATCCTTTCCCGATGCGCTTTTTCCCATCAGATAAAGTATTTTTCCCATATTTCTTCACTCTTTCCTTAATATCATGATATTTAATATGCAAACACACGCAAATAATCTGCTTTTTTGTCTGCCATTCCCTGAACTGGAAGTCCCATCTTTTTATACCAGCATATTTTTTCTGATATATCTCTATTTATACGCTCCCCCGGCGCCACAATCGGTATTCCCGGAGGATAGAGATAAACAAATTCCGCAGAAACATAACCCGTACTTTTTGATATTTCCAGTGTCTGAAAATCCCTCTCCATTGCATCTGCCAGTGTGGTCACAATTTCCGGTTGTTTTTCGGCCCACCAGTTATCATCTTCTTTCCAATCCTGCCCTAAGTATTTATATATATTTTCATCAACCTCATAATTCTTTCCCTCTTCCCTTTTATATAATTCCTTGTCAATTTCCAAAAGTGCTCTTTTTAACCGATCCAACCCTTCATTCATATCCAAAAATGTTGTGATCGCCACCACATAATTTACTCCGCACATTTCCATTTCCAGATTATATTTTTCTCTCAATATCCGCGCCAAATCCACTCCTGTAATCGAAAGTCCCTTACAGGAAATCACAATTTTAGATTGATCCAAATCATATACACCATAGCTTCCCTTCACGGAATCATCCAAAATCCGCAGACATTTCATCTCGGCAAACCTCTTTCTTAATGCTCTCAACTTAGGTATAAACTCTGCAAAATATTTATCTCCATTCTTGTACATTTCAAAAATGCAGCTCTCAATCCCTGACATCAATACATAAGAAGGGCTGCTACTCTGATAAACCTGAAGATACCATTCCAGCCTTTCTATATCCACGTATTTACTCTTTACATGAAGAACAGCCGTCTGTGTAAAAGAAGGTAATGTTTTATGTAAACTTTGTATAACAATGTCAGCCCCACAATCTAATGCAGACATAGGAAACAATGATCCTCCAAAAGAAAAATGCGCCCCATGAGCTTCATCCACAATCAAAGGAATATCTTTCCTATGAACAATCGCGGCAATTTTCTGGATATCCGATACAATGCCCTCATAAGTAGGAGAAACCACCAGCACAGCTTTCGCATCAGGATTTTCCTCCAATACTTTTTCCACATCTTTTTCAGAAATCCCACCACTTATCCACAATTTATTTAATATTTGTGGATAAATATATATTGTTTTTGACTTTTTGAGGATACTTCCATGATAAACTGACTTATGACAATTTCTCCCTACAATAATCTTCTCATTAGAAGAAATCACTCCGCTGACCGCACTTAAAATTCCTCCGCTGCTCCCATTAATCAAATAATACGTTTTGTCCGCACCATAAACCTCAGCCGCAAACTCCATAGATTTTTTTAATATTCCTTCCGGATGATTCAGATTATCAAATCCCTCTATTTCTGTAATATCAACCGAATAAGGATCAGGAAATTTACCTAATACTCCCTGGGAACTTCGCTTATGTCCGGGCATATGAAACGGATACATATCTGATTCTCCATATTTTTTTAATCGTTCAATCAGCAACTCTTCTCTTTTCAATTTTTTAATCCCTTCATTAATTTCTGTTATTTTTCTTGCTTAAAAGATATCATAACACATTAGTGCACATTCTGCTACCACAGTATCTTCAATAATGGTTACTACTAATGTATCCTTTGTTACTGTTCACAGGTACCCTGCGAACGTAACAGTATACGCCCATTTGAAATCGCCTGTAGCGATGGGGCATATTCTTTGGCCCCATAACTGTACTGGCTCATGACTAATCAGCGGAGTGATTAGTTATGGTATGAACAGTAACTATCCTTTCAATATTATTATTTCTGTATATGGAATTTTAAATAAAGATGTGAGATAATAAATTATATTTATTCACAAGCAAAATTCATCATAAAGGAGTCCCACCAATGAGAGAAATCGAATTTAAAATGGAACGCCAGGGCCTTGTAAAAACGGGAGATGAAGTGGAAGTCATTGAACGGGAAGGCGTCACCTACAGCTATATTATTGAACCGGCTGTTGCTATGTCCGGCTGTTTTGCGGCCCGCGACCGCATAAAGTCAAGAAAAGGTATTATCAAGGAAATCCGGGAAAATGACCGGGGATTTTATGTAGTTGTTATTTTTGACGAATAGAAAATGCCTTTGGCTGACCTGTAATCAGTCAAAGGCATTTTCTTATTTAACTCTGTTCCTCTTTCCATTAGGAATTATAACAACATCTCTCCAGAGAAGTATCGGCTCCTTTCCCTTCTCCCATTGATAGTCCTTCCAGTAACAATACACTTGATTATCCCGCATCATAACAAATTCCAAAACATCATTTCCGGTTGTTTCTCTTCCCTGACGCTCTATTGTATCTTCAAGATAGCTCATCTGCCCGTCAGGAGCGATCACTGCAATTACACCATGATTATTCTTCCAGTTTTTCGGAATATAATTTCCATAGATCTGGCCATTATCCTGACAATAATACATCTGCAGAATCCGGCCCGTAAATTCATCATGAACCTCTTCCGGCTTCTTATCCTCTGTCAAAGATTTCCTAAATACCTTGCTATAATGAGCTCCGGATCCGCCTTTTCTGACATAGGCACTGTAATATAGCCAATCACCGGAAATACAAAAGCTGTCAATACCATTTTCTTCCTGAATAAATAACTCATCTACTCCGTTTACATTCCTGTAAATTTCATTTTTTTCATTATCCACAGACTTTAATTCATATTTTATTCCATTGTTTATCCGTTCTGCTGCAATCACATCTGCAATACGATCTCCATCCATTTGCAGTATTCGGTCTCCATAATAAATATTTCCGTCATTCTCCTTTTCAAGATCACGTCCCAACATATCACGAAGATAAAATTCACAATTTTCTCTGTGTACATACATTCCCGGAATTACTTTATCAAATTCCTCCTGTGAATCAATAACCTGTATTCTTTCAAAACATTCAATGTATATTTTATCGTCAAGAATATAATAATCATCTACTTCTCTGGAAATAATTTCTATCTCATCATTTCCTTTTTTCATACGATAAAGCGTATGAAATAAATCAGGCGATACTTTTGAAAGTACGGATTCCTTTCTTTCAGGACAAGGTAAATAATAAACCCATCCATCGCTGCTTACCTGAACCTCAAGATTCTCCGGATCCTGAGATGCCCATTCTGTCTGTTCCAAGGGAACCGAATACAATACCTGTCCGATATCAGATAAATATACAATTTTATTTGCTATTTTTATATGATTCTTCTGATTTTTCTGAGCCTCTGAACTGTCCTCTACATCTACCGGCAAAGATTCGACAAATGGCTTTTTTAATATTTCAATCTGCTCTTTAAGCTTATCTGCTCCTATTATCAAGGCTCCCACTGCTACTGTCAACAATATACAGGAAAAAATATTCTGGGCAATAATACGTAGCTTGGAAAATTCTTTTCCAGAATCTTGATTTTCATCCAGCTTTAAATAGTCCCAAATTTCAAAAAATAAAGATGTCTCATCTAGTTTTTTTGATTTATCTGAGCTGACATTTAAAATATTTTCCTGTTTTTGTTCTCTCATATGGGCAGCTGCCATTTGCTCTGAAGAAATTCCCAGCTTTAATTCTGCAATATCATCGGCTTTCTTTTTAAGCCATTCTGTGATATTATCTTTTCCAAATATATCTTCTATATTGGAATATAAATCCGCATAAGTGAGTATTAATAGCTTTTTTGCCTTCTCACTGTCTAATATCAAAAAACGGACATGTGTACATACATTTTGATATGTTCGGATATAGATTTCTTCAAAACATTCCTGCCGTTGTTGATTTTTGTTTTTTTTCTGTTCCCTCATTATATTGTCCCCATAAGAACCAAAATATTTTTATTGTTTATATCCCAAAGCCTGTTCCAAAGCCTCTTTTTCTTCATTTCCTAATAATATCTCTGTTTGTCCCCGATCAACTGCTTTTAGATAAAGGTAGCATCCTTCTCTGCTATGAACCGAATTCATAATAAAACCTGTATTTGTATAATCCAGCAATGCAAAGGCAAAGCTTAGATTTCCCCCCATTCCTTTAAAAGCATTATATCTTACCATTCCAAATTTCTGAAAAGAAGCCCGCATATTTTTATTATTAACACGAATCTGATCCTTATTAGCGCGGTCCTGAGACTTTAATTCCTGAATATCCTGGATATGGCCGATAATAATATCTTCTAAAGTTTCCGCATCCTTTCCTCTCATAAAATAATCATATCTGCGGTATAGTTTTTTTATTTTAAAAATACATATAATGACAACAATCATAAGTATGATCGTCAATGCTGCCTGTCCAAGTATTATATATAAAGGATCAATTCCCAAATGATTCAATATGCTATCTTCCATTAATTTACTCCTATCCTATTGTCTCAATCAATTCTACAATTCTTTCCAATTCTGCCTCTGAATAATACTCAATCTCAATTTTTCCTTTGCTTCGATCCTTTCGGTTAATATTGACCTTTGTTCCCACCACTGTTTTCATTCTTTCCTCCAGATTTTTAAAAATTAATTCCAGAGCTTCATCTTCTTTTACCTTTTTCTTCTCCTTGGGAGCTTTTCCCAAAGCCTTACATAATTTTTCCACTTCCCGTACACTAAGGTGTTCTCTCACAATTCTGTCTGCCAATTCCAGCTGTTGTTGAGTATCTGATACTGCCAGTAATGCTCTGGCATGTCCGCTGCTTATAAGTCCGTCAATCAACATTTGCTGTATCTCAGGTGCCAGGTTCAGCAAACGCATACTGTTTGTAATTGTTGAGCGGTTTTTTGAGACCCTCTCTGCTATTTCTTCTTGTTTTAAATGAAATTCCTGCATTAATCTCTGATATGCAACTGCTTCCTCAATAGGATTTAAATCTTCCCTCTGAACATTCTCAATTAACGCAATTTCCATAGCTTGCTGTTTATTGTACTCCCGTACAACAACCGGCACTTCTTTTACTCCAGCCAGCTTTGCTGCTCTCCAACGGCGCTCTCCGGCAATTATTTCATATAAATCCCCATTTTTCTGTACCAGCAAAGGCTGAAGAACTCCATACCGGCGGATAGAATCGGCCAATTCCTGAAGCTGTTCCTCCCCGAAATCTTTTCTCGGCTGTTCCCGATTAGGCTCTATCTTGGATAGCTTTAAAAAAAATTCTCCGCCTTCTTCCTGTTCTTTTTCTTCAGAAAGTTCCCCATCTTTTCCATCCGTTTTATATGGTTCTTTTTTTTCGTTTAACTGATCATTGGATACTTCCTGGACTACTTCTTCGCCAAAAAATGCACCTAACCCTTTTCCCAATCCACGTTTTGCCTTTGCCATATCAAACTTCTCCTCTGCTAATCACTTCCGCTGCCAACATTCGATAACTCTCTGCTCCTGCCGATCTGGTATCATATTGATTGATCGGCATCCCATGGCTTGGCGCCTCTGCCAGTCTCACATTTCTAGGAATTATTGTCTTATAGATCGTTCCTTTTAAATAATTTTTAACATTTTCTACTACTTCTAAGGAAAGGTTTGTCCGGGCGTCATACATTGTAAATACTACACCCTCCAATTCCAGCTTTTTGTTTAATTTCTTTTTTACTAAATCTACAGTTTGAATAATTTGACTTAATCCTTCCAATGCATAGTATTCACACTGAATCGGCACTAGTACCGTATCTGCTGCAGTTAAAGCATTGATTGTCAGAAGATTCAAAGAAGGAGGACAATCTACAATAATAAAATCATAGTTCTTCTCTATCTTTTCCAGCTCTCTGCGAAGCTTTTTTTCTTTTTCTTCCTCATCTAATAGTTCAATCTCTGCCCCTGCCAGATCAACATCTGAGGGAAGAATATCCAGATTTTCCTGAACCTCGGGAATAATGCACTCATCAATCCTACACTCTCCCATCAAAAGCTCATACACTGTTTTATCCATATACCCTTTTTCAAATCCTAATCCGCTGGTAGCATTTCCCTGCGGATCAAAATCCACTGTCAATACTTTCTGGCCGGCTTCTGCCAGACATGCCGATAAATTGATTGCTGTAGTCGTTTTACCTACCCCACCCTTTTGATTTGCAATAGCTATTATTCTTCCCATTTTTCTTCCTTTTATTTTATCATCCTCATAACAGTCCAAATATACCTGTTACATACCTTTAACAGTATACCACACTTTAATTTATTTTCCTATGTACAAACAAAATAAAAGCTTGTTTTTTTTCTAAATGTTTCACGTGAAACATTTCTAATTACTATTTATATAAATGTGGAAAATAATATATAACCCATAGAGATGTTTAAAATGTTTCTAAATTTTTCGTTGTAACAAACACTATTTTGTATTATACTTAACTTATAGTATATTTGAAAATTCATTCCTATTATCTGCACACTCCAATGTGCAGGAGATTTTATAATTTGGAGGAATATTTATGAAAACGAAAAATAAACTTTTGACTTTACTGATTCTCTCCTCAAGCGCAATTACCACCACTACTTTTATCAATAAATTGATTCAATTAGAGGCCACTAAAAGCAAGCTTTCAGAAAAGCAAACATCTCACTATTATAAGTGGCGCCTGGGTGACATACATTATACAAAATCAGGTTCTGGCAAACCAATCCTTTTAATTCATGATTTAAGTGCTGCTTCCAGTATTTATGAATGGAATCGTTTAATTCCGCTTCTTACAAAAAATTATACAGTCTATGCCATGGATCTCCTCGGTTGCGGAAGCTCTGAAAAAATAAACACTACTTACACTAATTATCTATTTGTACAATTAATCACAGATTTTATTAAATCAGAAATCGGACATAGGACAAACATTATCACTACAGGTGAATCTGCTTCTATCCCGATAATGGCTTGTTCCAACAATTCAGAGTTCTTTGATCAGATTATGCTGATTAATCCTTTGAGCCTCTCCGATTACTGTCAGATACCTGGCAAGTCAGCAAGATTATATAAAAAGATTGTGGAACTACCGGTACTGGGTACCCTACTCTATAATATTGCTGTCAGTAAAGATTCAATCAATAAGGAATTAAAAGAAAATGGATTTTATAATTCCTATAATATAGATTCATTCCTTATTGATCATTATTATGAAGCTGCTCATTTAGGTCTATCACCAAAGTCCATTTATATCAGTCAAATATGCAATTATACTAAATGTAATATTATCAATGGACTCAAAAAAATTAATAACAGCATTTATATTGTTGGCGGTCAGGAAATACAAAATATTATTTCAAGACTGGAGGAATATAAGATATATAACCCTGCTGTGGAGATATCACTGATTCCGGAAACCAAGAATCTCCCCCAATTAGAAAGGCCAGATTATCTCAGTGAATTGATTAAAACCTATTTTTGTTAATTTGATTAAAATATAGCTTATCGGAATTTGCAGAGCAAATTTCGATAAAAGGTGCGAAGCACCG
>CAJUHR010000060.1 GCA_910586255.1 uncultured Lachnospiraceae bacterium
ATTCACTCTGACTCTGGCTTAAGCTCTGGCTAGCGGATATACTCTGGCTTTGGCTCTTACTGGACGATTCGCTTTCCCTTTGACTATCACTCAACGAGTTGCTTGAACTTCGCGAATCCGCTATACTCTCTGATATCGATATACTATCGGACCGCTGTTTCAGCTTCAACAATTGTGACTCTATCACTTCTGAGCCAACTAATTCCAGCTCGCTTCTTGTCAATGAGTTTGATTCAAGCTCACTTTCCCTCAAAGACTGGCTCAGCGATTTGGAAATGCTCTCCCGCTCACTTTCTTCCAAGGACTCGCTTAAAGATAATGACTCACTCTCCGACTTCCTTGCTTCCTGAGACTCGCTCAAAGACTCTGATATACTTGCAGATGCGCTCTCCTCCAAAGACTTGTGCAATGACAGAGAAGCACTTTCTGATTCGCTCTCCTCCTGAAATTCACTCAAGCTTTCCGACAGGCTTGCAGCTTTGCTTTCCCGCAAAGATTCCCGTAATGAATTGCGTAATGACAACGAAAGGCTTAGGGATTCACTTGCTGACACGGAAGGGCGCAAAAGTTCACTTAAAGACAATGACTGGCTTAAGGATTCGCTTGCCTTCAAAGACTTACTTAAAGAATTTTTCAGAAATTCACTCTCTTTCAAGGACTCTCTCAAAGACAGCGACTCACTTAAAGACTCGCTTGCCTCCAAAGATTCCCTTAGAGACTCCGAATCTATTTCCGTCTCACTGTCAGATTCACTTTCAAGCTCGCTCTCCAGTTCGCTTTCTGAACCGCTGTCAAGTTCCTCGGACAAAGATTCCGTTCCCAAATCATTCTCAAGTTCCTCTACTTCTTCAGAACCCGGAATCAGGATTGCTCCTGTGCCGTTACTTTCAGATGTATGACTCTCATCGCTTCCGGCAGCATCTTCCTCCTCAATCTCCTCCTGATTATCGTCCTCCTCATTTCCGGCGTCTTCCAAATCTTCTTCCTTGCCAGGATTTTCCAGGTCATCTCCTTTTGTTCCGGAATTTTCCAAATCTCCCTCTTCCGTTTCAGAATCCCCCAAATCCCCTTCTTCAATGCCAGGAACCTTAGAATCATCTTCACCACTGCCAGGAACATCTGCGCCATCTTCTGCATTATCAGGATTTTCTGGACCATCTCCTTTTGAGTCTCCCGCCCCCTCTTCCTCGGTTCCTGAGGTCTCTGAACCGTCCTCTCCGCTGGCAGAGTCTTCCGATTCTTCTTCATGGCCGGAGTCTTCCAAATTTTCTTTGCTGTCGTCATCCTCCAAATCTTCTTGATTGTCAGATTCCTCCAGCTCCTCTTTTTCTATACTGTTGTCTTCCTCCAATTCATCGGGAGCCTCCTCCTCTATGATAGCCTCACCGATCTCATCCGAATTTTCAAATTCAGCAGCATAAACCATATCCACATCGGAAATCATAGCCGACCCGCCGAATACAGCTCCCGCAGCAAATGCTCCCTTTAAAATATTATTAACCTTATCCTTCTTCATATATCTCCCTCTTTTTACTTCCATAGACAACAAAGCTCAATCATAATTGCCCCATACAATCAATTGACCGTTTAACATTATCCAATATAAAACTCAGATAAGACATTCACTCCACAGCCCTGTCCTTTGCAGGAAACGGAAATCATTTTACTTCCTCATACAGACTTTCCTTTCTGCTGCCCTCACCTTGCTGTCTTTCCCTGCCCATCCAGTTTTCTCCATCCTGCTGCACGGGGATTTCCTGTTCCTCCTGCATCTGCAAAAACAGATACATTAGTTCCAGAGCGCTACGGAAATATAGGTAGCGGCCTTCTGTTATACTTCCCCAAAGCCGCCCCTGAAAACTCATGTGAATCCCCCCGACCAATTCTACACAGACCGTATTCTGGATTCTCTTTTGCTCTGATTCCCAACGGAAATCTTTTTTGTCGTGATGTTCTTCCCAAACTTCTTTCTGGTATTTGGCTGGCAGTCCCGCATTTCTTTTGTCAAAATCGTCCTTTAATGACCGAAATTCCTCCTGATCCCCCAACAGCTTCAAAGAGCGGGCTATCTTATCTATGGAAAAGATCAAATCAGACAGACTATGGTAGAGTACTGGCTGCCGGAGATTTGAATGAACAATATCTCCATAGGGCTCCCTTCGATCTGTCCCATAAATACGTACCAACATCACTCTGCTGTAAATCTCCTGCCGCTTGCCTCCTTTTCCCACAATTAATCTTCTGCCTTGTTCTGCAGACACATAAATTACCTCCTGACACCTGTTGCATAACATAATACAGATTATCAGAAGTCTTTTTATCAATAATCGTATACATTTTTCAAAAAAACGTAAAAATCAGTTGAATATTATAACGCTCTGAGTTATACTTAACACAAAATAACAATTAGGAATAGATTAACAGTACATAATCTGTATTATCGGAAGCAGCTCCTCCTTATGGTCAAATACTTTTCCGCGGCCATCTTCTCATGTATTTGCAAAAAAACGCCGAAAAAATGGTTTTCCACCATTTTTTCGGCGTTATAAACGCTTATCCATATTTCATGTTACCAATGTCAAAAGGTCTAAAATCCGATGCAGGCTTGCTTGCAAGAGGATTTTTGACCCCAGCATCATTTCATTTATCCGTATGTATCCCTAAAGATTCCCTTTTACATAGGGCTCAATGTCTCAAAAAAGCCTTCTAACAATGTCCTGGTTCCTGATACGGTTCCCTGCACCATTTCCGGTTTTCCGCCTCCCTTTCCCGGACATCTTTGGTGAAGCTCCTTTAAAAGTTCCCGCAAATTCACCTGCTGACTTCCCAGAATATACTGATATCCGTTTCGGTCATTTCCGATAAAGATTCCGCAAATCCCTTTGAACCGATGCATCCCCGTATCCACAAAGCGGCGGGCGGCATTTTTGTCCATTTCCTCCTCAAAAAGCAGAAAGCAGTCCAGTCCTTTGCTGTCTGTGTCTGGGCCGTCTGCAGGATGAGAGCTCACAAGCTCCTCCATCTTCCCATCCAGATATCGGCTTTCCATGCGGAACAGTTTGTCCTTTGTCTGCTGATTTTCCTTCCAAAGCCGTTTTACAGCTTCCGCCACCTCGTAAGGCTTGGCTGATAACAGATGAGAGATTTCCAGAATGTTATCCTCCTTTACACAACAATCCTCCAAAGCCCGAAAGCCGCAGACCATGGTCACCCGGGTGCCGCCCTTATATTTTGTCCCGTCCACCAGGCGAATCACACCGATCTCTCCTGTCAACACCACATGGGGCGCACAGCAGGCGCATACATCATATCCGGGAACCGTGACGATACGCACCTGTCCTGTCAGTTCCTTCTTGCTGCGGTATTCCATCCCTTCAAGTTCTTCCTTAGACGGATAAGTCACCTGAACTGGAATATTTGACGTCACCGCTTCATTGGCCTCCCTCTCAATCATCCGAAGCTGTTCCTTTGTCAGACTCCCGTTAAAGTCCATAGTCACCAGCTCCCTGCCCAGGTGAAAGCCCACATTGTCATATCCAAAATGCTTGTGTACCAGCCCTGACACAATATGCTCCCCTGTGTGCTGCTGCATTTTGGAAAATCTTTCCCCGTAATCAATGCTCCCGAAAACTTCATCTCCCTCCTCCAGAGGCTCCTTTACATAGTGGGTTATCACATCTCCCTTTTCCTGCACATCCTCCACAGGGATCCTGTTCAGATCTCCCACATCTGCGTACTGCCCGCCACCCTCAGGGAAAAATACCGTCTTATCCAGCACCACCCCATAGCAGCTTCTTTTTTCATCCCATTCACAGGAAAGCACCCGGGCCGTAAACTCTTTCTGGTGGCTGTCCTGGTAATATAATTTTTCTGTCATGATCTTATTGTGCTCCTTTCACGAAAGGAACAGCCTTATACAGGTTTTCTATGAATTTCTGTATAAGGCTGTTCTTATTGTCATAAAAAATCTCATCGCCCGGGGCGATCTTTATCCTGCTACAGACTATATCCCAGAGCCAACGGCAGCCATGTGGTCAGAGGCGCCCACAGGCTGATAGCCAGCAATACAATAACATTGCAGATCAGATAAGGAAGAGCCCCCTTAAATATGGATATAATCGGCATCCGGTTAATCTTGTTGCAGGCATTGAGACACATTCCCACCGGCGGTGTAACCAGTCCGATCGCCAGTCCTGTAATTATCATAGCGCCAAACTGGAGGGCCGAAAAACCATAGCTTTGCATAACTGGAAGCATAATCGGTGTCAGCAAAAGAATTGCCGGGCTAACATCAATAAACGTACCGATCATCAGAATCATCACACAGAACACCAGAGCGATTCCCCAGGCAGGCATATTCAGTGCAATAAAGAAATTGGCTACAATCTGAGGAACCTTCTGCATGGTAAGCACCCATGTAAAAATGGTTGTGAAGCCAATAATAAGCATGATGGAGGAAGAAGATATGAGGGTCTTTTTCAAAGCCTCAATCACTGCCTTCCAGGTCAGCTCTTTATAAATAAAGAAGCCCACCAATATAGAGTACAGCACGGCCACACCGGCGCTCTCCGATGCGGTACACACGCCAAAGGACACACACACAATAATAAACACAGGCATCAGTAAGGCCGGAATACCGGACAAAATCGCTGAGGCAAATTCCTTAAACACAAAAGGAGTTTGGGCCGGATGCCAGCCCTTTTTGTGGCTGATGGCAAATACGACCACCAGCTGAGTCAATCCAATCAGGATTCCCGGCATCGCGCCGGCCATAAACAATGCTCCCACCGATGCACCGGAAATCATGGAATAGACAATCATCGGCGTGGACGGAGGAATAATCATACCCATGGTGGAGGATGCCACCGTGATACCGGCGGATGCATCTGGCGGATAGCCCAGATCCTCCATTGCCGGAATCAGGATACTGCCAAGGGCAGAGGTGTCCGCCACAGAAGAGCCGGAAATCCCGCCGAAAATCATGGATGCCACAATATTTACCTCACCCAGACCCCCGTGAAACGGTTTTAACAGTTGCAAACAGAAATTAATAATCCGTTTTGTAATACCGCCCGTATTCATCAATTCACCGGCCAGCATAAAAAGAGGCATAGCGATCATCAGCTCGCTGTAAGCACCATTCCATACCCGCTGGGGAACCATGGACAAAAAAGTCGGGGCATTAGTGACTATATAAGTAACACAGGAGGCGCCGATTGCAAAAGCCAGCGGCACTCCAAGGACTGCAAAGAAGATTAGCAGCACCAGAAGAATAATCATTGCCATAACAGATACTCAGCTCCTTTCTCTTCTTATGGAGTTTCCTTGGTGAGCGCCTTATTTTTCGGCGCAAAGCAGGAAATGTCTGCAGTTATAAACTCAATAATTTTAATGACAATGCAGACGGCGCAGATTGCCCCTGCCACGGGCATGATCCCATACATATACTTCATGGGAATCTCCATTCCCTGACTGATCTGCTTACCGGCCACCCCCACGTAATTCATACCCTGCTTTGTAAATACCAAATCCACTACCAGCACAATCAGATAGTTGACCACACTGAGCCATCGTTTGATTGCCGGGGGCACCCGGTCATAGAGAATATCGATAATCACATGCTCATTTTTCAGCACATTGATTCCCATGCCCCAGAAGGTAGTAAAGGCAAACAAGGTCACATTAAACTCCGAGAGCTCCTTCCAGCTTCTGGAAAAGAAATACCTCGCAATAACGGAAAAAATCACCAGAACCGCCAGCAGCCCCATGGCCACCACACCGATTCCAAAATATACCTGAAATACCTTATCGCCGATCTTTTTCCATTTTTCGATGACAATCAACCCCTTTCCTGTCTCTCTTGCCCTGTTCAGGCAGTTTTATACCGCTGTACCAAAAAGGCTCCCAGAATACATCGGTACTTCCGGTACCATGATTTCCAGGAGCCCAAGGACCATTTTTCTTTATTTGGTATTTGCCACGATATCCTGCATCTCTTTCAGCTCGTCAGCTGTCATGATGCCTTCTTCCACACACTGATCATACACAACCTGCACCGCATCCTGGAATGCCTTCAGCTCTTCCTCGCTGGGCTCATATACTTCACAGCCGGCATCAATTACTACTTGCTTTGCAGCTTCCTGATTCTCGTCAATCAACTGATCATTGTAGGTTCCCATCTCGGTTGCACACTCAGAGATAATATCCTGATACTCTTGAGGAAGGCTGTTCCACCATGCGGCATTTACATAGAACGGATCCGGATGGAACTGGTAATTCACCTCTGTAAAGTACTGCTGTACCTCATAGAACTTCATACCTTCCACGTTCACCCACGGGTTTTCCTGTCCATCTGCCACACCGGTCTTTAATCCCATATACAGATCGGAATAGGGGATGGTGGTAGTGGTAGCTCCCAAAGCTATGAAGGTCTTATCGATCGTATTCATACCATTGGTACGCATCTTGAGACCCTGCAAATCCTCTGGCTTAGTGATAGCATGTTTGCTGTTGGAAAACTGTCTCCAGCCGCCTGCATCACACAGATTAATAATCACAGTACCGGTCTCAGCCTCAGCCTCGGCACAAACCTTCTTTGCCAGATCGCTCTGAAGCAGCGCCGTAACCTGGGCGCGGTTCTGTGCCAAGAAGGGCAGAGTAAACATCAAAAGACGGGGGCTGAAGTCAAACTGTCCGCCTCTCATGCCCTGTACAGTGCCGGCAACAACCTGCTCTAGCATCTCTTTCTCGGTTCCAAGCTGTCCGTTGCCAAATACCTCTACAGTCACATGGCCATTGGTCTTAGCCGCAACATCCTCTGCAAATTTTTCCATAGAAACATAGCGGGGATTTCCCTCCGGCTGCGCGTGTCCTACCATCATGGTAAAATCACCGAGATCTGCAAAAGCATCCTCACCGGCTGCCGCTTCCGTCTCTGCCTCCCCGCCCTCAGCTGCCGCTGTGGTATCAACCGCTGCTGCTGTGGTAGTCTCAGCCTGTGTTGCTGCCGGCTGGCTTCCGCCGCCGCATGCTGCCAGACTGGATGCGGCCAAAGCCAGAGTCAAAAACATTGCAATTTTTCTTTTCATAAACCCTCATCCTCCTTAAAATAAAAACACTTCTTCTAACTGAGTAACTCACAAGACCTCTTTGTATCATCACTCAGACATCTTGTATACAACCATGGTATGATATTACCACAATTCCTTTGTGAAAGCAACCATCTTTTTCTGTATTTTCTCAACACAACTTTTCCTATTCTTCTTTTCATCTACTTATTTTTGTCTATTTTTTACAATTTTACTCTTTCTTTTTATTTATTATGCTCAATATGTTTTTCTATTCTTTCACCTTTTTCGGATTTCTTCGTGATCATTCACAGTATATACTACCCTTTTTTGTCATGCCTGTATACAAGTCTTTTCTTTTTCTTTTTTCCGCTGTTTGACAGTTTGTTTTTTTCCACCTATAATGAAAACAGGTAATGGCAAAAGGGGCGTTAAAATGCTGTGCCCGACCAAAGCCGACTGAGGGAATGGAGGTGACTCTCTTGGAAGTCAATCTGACCAACGATGAAATATACGCAATTCTTGAGAACGAAATTGCTCAATTAAACATCCTGCCAGGAGAAGTTTTGAGTGAGAACACTCTTTGCCGGCGTTTTCATATTTCGCGCACCCCTGCCCGCAGTGTACTCCAACGCCTGCAGCAAAACGGCTTTGTCCAAATCGTCCCCCACAAGGGAACCATTGTCACGGCAATCAACTTAAAACCGGCTAACCAGTGGATCTTTCAGCGCCTTGCCGTGGAATGTATGGTTCTCCGTGATTTTATCACAATCTGCACTCCCACGGATATTGCCCGAATCCACTATTCCCATGAGATGCTCCTGAAAATTACAGACCGCTTGCTTCTGGATCCGGAGCATTTCGATATCAATGAATTTCTTCATATGGATTTAGCCATGCACAGGATCTGGTTCCAAGCCACAGATAAACTTTTTTTGTGGGAGAACCTGACCCGCCCCCAGGCCGATTACTCCCGCTTCATCCGCCTGGATGTGATGCGGGGACGCAATGTTCCGGATGTCTTAAAAGAACATCAGGAACTAATCGATATTATTGAATCTAAAAATTTTGCTGCTATTGAGCCTTTGCTAAAACGCCATCTCTATGGGGGCGTGCGGCGTATGGGAAGCAAGCTGTTCTCTGATGAGTACCAACGTTATTTTATATCGGAGAACTGCTAACAGCATGCAGTAAAACCAGATTTGGATAGAAAAGGCTTATGGATAGAAATATAAATACTCTGTTCATAAGCCTTTTAATCCGTATCACTGACTTTCATTTCAAATCATGTGGTCGGGATTCGGTAACGTATAGTGCATGTATAGAAAAATATTAGCAGATTAAAAAGAAGGAATGTGTTTAATTATTCGTTAAGGTTTGGAATGTTTCTTGTTTTGTTATATTGGTTTTACTCTGTACTTGTACTTTTAATAAGGCAAGTGTTGATCAATTACGGAACTACAAATACTGGTGTTGTTACCGTCTTAAATTCTTGTAATGAGCCTTCTAATTCATATACTGAATAGTTTCCTTTAAGACGATAATCGCCCGCAGACAATCCACGAAGTCTATAGGTCACTACTGCCATAGATAAATCATCATCTGGATAATCTTCTTTCAACCACTCAATATCTTTTCGATTTACTTGTTTCCATCTACCATCCTCATATTTTTGCAAAATAACTGCCATTAAAATTTTCTTGGCCTTCACATGGCATAACACCTCTGAATATATTCCTACTGTTCGATATCCTTCATCCGATAACTCAAGTGTTACAGATGATATTATTTGCCCTCTTGGGGATACTTCTATTCCTGCCAAGTCATCATTACTATATTCTCTTGCCGATATATCTTCTGATAATGTTTTTACCTGTGCATAAGCTGGCATAATTGACATCGTCATCATCACCATTACCAGACAAATAACAATAACTCTTTTTAGATATTGATTCATATTTTTCCTCCTATATCCTCTTTATAGCATTTTATTGATAACATAAATTTTTTATAATCTTAACAAATTCCTCCTTTTCCATAACTCCCGAAAAATAATAAAATGCTTCTTTTCCTTTTACATGTGCACTATATTCCACATCACCATTTTCTAATCTATTTTCTTCTATTGAAATACTTTCATTGAGCCATTCATTATGTACTTTTAAGCAATCAATCCTATCTGACTCTGTAATTGATAAAGTTCTTTCGGAATCAGCATTATCTTCTCTTAAATAAATATATTTATCATTATAAAGAAACTTTAGAATCATATGTGTTCCATCAATCTCAGCAGAACAAAATTCCATTCCTTCTGGTATATAATCCATTATTATTACTGGTATTTCCAACTTCTGAGCAATCTGATCATATGCTTGACCTAATTTATCTGTTCTAAATTCTATAACATTATTATACCTAATTAAAGCATTTCCATTATCCTGCCCCGGATACTGATCATATCGATACTCGCTTTTCGCTATCGAACTTATTCCCCCTATCAAAGCCACTCCCACCACAGCCGCTGCCAGCATACCTGCTTTCAAGCGCTTTTCCTTACACCAGCTCCTCTTCTGTCCCCTGTTTCGTTTTTCATATTCCTTTATGGTTATGGGCCTTATGCCATTTTCTTCCAGGCGTGCCATCAGAATGTATGCCTCCAGGTCTAATTTTTGCTCCATCCTATCTGCTTCCTCAGAAGTCATGTTCCTCTTTTCCTGTTCCAGTTCCCGCTGGGCGTCCGCAGCTGTTTTCAGCAGACTTGCCTCATCCATACCGGCTGCTTCCTGAAGCCAGGCTTCTATCTGCCTCAATTTATCGTCATTTAATCTTTCCACAAGATTCGCTCTCCACTTTCACAGTTTTCCAGTTTTGCCATCTACTTCTGTTCAAATTCAGGGTTGACTTTTTGACGGTTATGGTTACTATAATATATAGACAGAAACCTGACAGTGAAGCTTTTCTAAACTGTTACATCAAATCCAAAACGGAGGCACTTTTATGAAAAAAATCGTGCTGACCGGCGGCGGAACCGCCGGACATGTTACTCCCAATCTGGCGCTTCTGCCATCCCTAAGAGAACAAGGTTATGAGATCCACTATATTGGCTCTTACAACGGCATTGAGCGCAAGCTGATTGAAGGTGCCGGAATTCAGTATGACGGCATTTCCTCCGGCAAACTGCGCCGCTATTTTGACCTGAAAAATTTTTCAGATCCTTTTCGTGTTTTAAAAGGCTGTGCCGAGGCAAGAAGTCTGATGAAAAAATATCGTCCCGATGTAGTTTTTTCCAAGGGCGGCTTTGTTGCCGTGCCGGTTGTTCTGGCTGCCAGACACTATAAGATTCCTACTATTATCCACGAATCTGATATGACGCCCGGCCTTGCTAACAAAATCTGTATTCCCTCCGCTGCCAAGATCTGCTGCAATTTTCCTGAGACTCTGGCATATCTTCCCAAGGAAAAGGCTGTCCTGACAGGCTCTCCTATCCGTAAGGAACTGTTGGAAGGAGACCGGCTCACCGGCCTTAACTACTGCGGGCTATCCTCCAACCGACCGGTCATCCTTGTTATCGGCGGAAGCCTCGGCTCTGTCGCTGTCAACAATGCGGTCCGCAAGCTGCTCCCCAGATTGTTGGAGCAATATCAGGTTATACATATCTGCGGCAAAGGCAATCTGGACGAAAGCCTGTCCTGCCAACGCGGATATGTGCAGTACGAGTATGTAGATGCTCCTCTTTGTCATCTCTTTGCTGCAGCTGATCTCATCCTGTCCCGGGCCGGCGCCAATTCCATCTGTGAAATCCTGGCATTGCGGAAGCCGAATATTCTGATCCCCCTCTCCGCCGCTGCCAGCCGGGGCGATCAGATCTTAAATGCACGCTCTTTTGCAAAGCAGGGCTTTTCCTGTGTTCTGGAGGAAGATCAGATCACCGATGACAGTCTCTTTGATGCTATTCAGGACACCTATAACAACCGCCATCAGTTTATGGCTTCTATGGAACAGAGCAATTTAAGCGATGCTGTATCCACAATTATGGATTTGATTTCCTCCTATGCCGAGGCGCAGATGTGATTTGAATAAATCAGATTCCCTCGGGGAGTTCCCTGGTCTTTTGCATATTCACTGCCGGAGAAGTTTTGCTCCTTCCTGTGGGACGATACTTCTCCGGTGCTTCCGGGCAAAGACATTTTCTCAAATGATTTCTTCCTCTGGCCAGCCTTGCCCTGCATGTATCTGCCCGAATTCCCAGAATCTTGCTGACCTCAGTCATCGGTCTTCCCTCTATAACATGCAGCACAAATACGATCAGCCATTCCTCTTTCATGCTTTTCAGTGCTTCCACCACTTCTTCATATTCCTGCCGTTCCAGCAGAATGCTCAGACTGTCACGGCCAAACCTTCTGTCATTTATCAGGGAAGCATCCTGCATAATTGCCGGATCGTAATAAGTCACCGGGCGGGAACCCTGACTCCGATAATAGTCCACACAACGATTCTTCATTATTTTCGTCAAAGTGGCTCTTACCTTACATTCCGGCCAATCCACAGGATAATGGCTGTAGTATGCCGTGAATGTCTCTTGCACCAAATCCTCGATTTCATCTGTCGGAATACCTTTGTTTTTCGCAATAAACCGCATCAATGAAACATGTGTCACATAAACGGCACGAAATTGGTCTTCTTTTGAATTCATTGTCTATGTGTTCTCCTATTCTTGAACTTCAACCCTACAATCCCTGTTTGATCACTTCTGCAATTTCTGCCAGTTCCTCTGATGTCCCTTTCCCGGGTGTCCAGCTTACCATAGATGGCCCGCCCTCGTACCGGGGAATTACATGTACATGGAGATGAAACACCGTTTGGCCGGCGCATCCCCCGTTGTTCTGTACCACATTAAATCCATCTGCTCCCAATTGCTCTTTCATGGCCCTGCCGATCCTTCCTGCCAGCGGAAGAATCTTCGCTGTCACTGCCGGATCCGCCTCACAGAGATCCTTAAAATGCTCTTTAGGCAAAATCAAAGCATGCCCTTTAGATGCAGGCCCCAGGTCCAAAATCACCCGAAAGGTTTCGTCCTCATAGATGGTTGCCGATGGAATCTCTCCATTGGCAATTTTGCAAAAAATACAATTCTCATCCCTCATAACCGCAACCTCCTTCTATTATATTTCCCCATATCCTTGTCTTGATGTTGGTTTACGATACAGGATGGCGGCCAGAATGATTCCAATCACCAACCCGGCCACATGAGCAACATTATCCACGCCTGCACTGGTAAATCCAAAATACAGAGAAAATATAATCATTATAATCAATTGATTGGTGCTCAGATCCTCCAATCGTCCCCGATTAATGGTCACCACATAAAAAAGTCCTCCGATCACCCCAAAGATCGCCCCGGACGCCCCAGCCCCTACTGCCTGCTCGGAACTTTGCAGCTCCACCATCATAGATACTACATTGGCTCCGATCCCGCATAACAGATAAAATATCAGGTATTTTATGCTCCCCAATGCACGCTCCATATTATCTCCTAATATAAACAGAAGCAGCATATTGTTTGTAATATGATGAATTCCAAAATGCATAAAAACAGATGTCAGCAAACGGTAATATTCTTTTTTCTCCACCACAAGAGCCGGAAACATTGCCCCATGATGCAGCATAAATAAGGTATCTTCACTGGATCCCACCCATTCCAGATATAAAAAAAACAAAATATTCAGAACAATCAGTATACTGTTGACCCATGCCGTTTTCCTGCCACGCCACTTCACTCCACCATCTCCAATTTCCGATGATAGTTCTATAATAATGATTGTTGTCGAACTTCATCGATAGTTTAACATTATATTCACAACAATTAAGACATTTTATCATACTGCTGATTCCACATGTCCTCTTTTACACACATAATACCCGGAATATTGCAAAAAGTCAACAAAGCCAATCTTTTTCAGGACAAACTGTTACTGTTCACAGGTACCCTGTGAACGTAACGGCATATGCCCATTTGAAATCGCCTGTGGCGATAAGGCATATGCTTTGGCCCCATAACTGTACTGGCTCATGACTAATCAGCGGAGTGATTAGTCATGGTGTGAACCAATGTCATTAACTTAAAAATTTGCAATACCAGCCTTGGAGAAAGGAG
>CAJUHR010000061.1:0-4722 GCA_910586255.1 uncultured Lachnospiraceae bacterium
CACTGCTGTTTCTGCCCAGACCTCATAGCCTTCTCCAAACAAAATCCTTGGATACAGCCTAAAAACGTAATCGAAAGCTCCTGATAAAGATCCTCACAAAATCTTCCGCCTACCATAGAACGGCTGATGAGCAAAGGACGATACTGCAAAAATAGTTCCTCCATTGCTTTCAGATCTCCAGTTTGGGCCCAATACAACAATTCCTCTGTATTCATCATTCTTTCTTCCACCCTTTCTTCATCTTCTTACGGGCATACGAATAGGAGGAGGCAATCTTTTCCGCCTTTTCACCCATCACCATTCCAATCTCCGCAAAAGTAAATCCCCGGTACACTTTCGCAAACACCACCAGTACCTCAAAATCCGTCAGACAGGAAAACGCCGTCCACAAAGGCTCCCCCAGACAGACTCTCATACTGGTCTTGATCATCTCCGCCTCCCAGGGCATCTCCTCCGGCGTTTTCACCAATGCCGTCTCCACTTCCTCCCCTGTCTCCTCTTTAGAATACAACGGTTCCACTTCTGCCGGCACTTCCATCCTCTCCCATCTCTGCTGCTTCTTTATATAATCCCTCTTAGAGCGCTTCAGTGCTTTCTCCACATACCTGGTAAAACTGCCCTTTATAACATCTTCATTCATTCCTTACCCTCCGGTCTTTAAAATTTTCTAAATTCCGAAAAGGCAGGCGGCCCTCTGCACCAGATAAGATATCTTCCCTTTTTAATAAGGGTATATAGTATCAGTTGAAAAATAAAAAAGGAACAGCACCATACCGTTCCTTTTAGCAAACCATTCTGATATTGTTGTGTATCCCCTTTACTTTCCCTGGGAAAGCAGCTTTTCTCCCTAATACATATACCTCACTATAATCACCAATAAATTGGTGATTATAGTTTATGTCTAATTTCCCATTTACCAATTACACTTAAGGAGAGGTGATACCACATGAAAAGTCCAGATCATCAGCTGGGCTATCGGCTCAAGGCGGCCCGGATAGCCAAAAATCTGACACAAGAAAAACTTGCAGAAGCCATTGACGTTTCTGCCACATACATAGCAGAGATTGAAAACAAACGGACCATCCCCAGCGCTGCCGTCCTGATCTCCCTTTGCAGATACCTGAATGTTTCCATAGATGACATTATTTTCCAGGCAGAATCTGACTCCGCAAAAAGCATTACCAGATTGCTGTCTGAGTGTAGTGAAAAACAGCTTCAGTTTATTCAAGCCATGATAGAGACCATGCTCCAGGTCGGACTGCACGAATAACTCCCCCTGATATAGTTTTAATCCCCCAACTTCTCTTTACCTTCTCCCTTTCTTCTCCAAGGCACTCTTTTTCCCTTACAGATTTCTGAAATATTCTTTAACAAAAAAGCAGCCTAAAAATCCCGGCTGCTTTTATCCAACTCCACGATCTGACAATATTCCAACTGTCATTCCCCTATTTTCTAAATTTATATCCCCTCCCACGAATGGTAATAATAAAATCCGTTCTCCCAGAATAAGCCTCCAGTTTTTTTCGTATCCTGGATATGGTTATCTCGACCGTATGATAATCCACCCGTTCCCCATCCTCTGTGATCTGCTCATAGATCTGTCTTTTAGAGAATACCTGCCCCTGATATTTTAAGAGCAAATATAAAAGCTGAAACTCACAGTTAGTCAAAGGGATCTCCTCTCCAAAATAATATACTGTCTGCTCCAGGGGATTTATCTTTAAATTCCGGTACTCCAATCCATCCATTTCCTTTTTCAACATGCTACTCCTCCATTGATCTTATACAGACCCTTCCCCCAAATGATACTGTCTTCCATTGAAGTAGAATTCTCTCCAGATAATGAATCATATGCGAGCCGGAATCCCAAATGAGACCCGGCTCCTTTTACCGTTTTTTCAGGCTTACTGCTCCAGCCCAAGTCCTGACACCCAGTTTCTGACATCTTCCTCTGATACACCGGAACTAAAACGTATTCCCTCCAGCCAGTCCCCGCCTCCCGCTTTTTCTTCCAGAAGTTCTCCGCTTTCTCCAAAGCCGGAGCTGGCGGAAGTACAGAACGGGATCACGGTTTTTCCGGCAAAGTCATTCGTTTCCACAAAACTGTCTACCGGCCATGCGGCGATTCCCCACCATATGGGATATCCGATAAACACGGTTTCATATACATCCCAGTCCTCCACTTCCACAGATACCAGTTCCACATTCCGCTGCTCCTCATTCTCATGCTCCCTGCTTACCCGGCTGTCAGCATTGGTGTAATTCAGATCATCACTGGTATAGGGATTTACAGGCTCCAGTTCAAATAAGTCAGCTCCCATTTCATCAGCGATCACATTCGCCACATCTTCTGTGTGTCCGCTTGCAGAATAATAGACAACCAGTGTTTTTCCTCCCTGGGGCGCATCCTTCTTTGCGCTCTCTGATTCAATGGCAATGCTTGTACCTGTTTTTTCCAGGGCTCCTTCTGTTTCGCCACCATTTCCTCCTGTCTCAGACGCTTTTGTACGCTTTTCTTCCTGTACCGCTGCAGCACTCTGGGGTTCTCTGTTTTGGCCGGACGGCGTGTCCGAATTTCCACAGCCAGACAAGATACCAATAGCCATTACTCCTGCCGTCATCGCTACAATCCATTTATTTGCTTTCATCAATCTTCCTCCTCTTATACAAAACCTTTCATCAAAATATGCTTATGCGGAAGCCAGTCACATGTTTTCCTGTCAGATTTCCCGCCTCCCGGAACAGACTTTCTAATATTCATAATCCGGAACCAAAATAGAGAGAAGTTCCTGATCATGATGATAAACAAGTTCCGGCTCCACATCCAAAAGCATGGTTGCCCCGCTTTCTCTGGTATAAGGCTCCCATTCCGGGATTTTGCCTGCCCCTGGTCTCCCTGTCCTGGCAAAGTTTATCCATGCCTGGCTTACCTGCTCTGCCAGCTCCTGCTCTTCCCCGCTGCCGCTTACACGTTGAAACACATAAGGAATCTCGGCTCCATGGTAGGAATTGCCGTAGGTAAACACATAAGCATAGACCGGAGCCGCCTTCTGATCTGCCTTGTGGGACATAATCTTTAAAAGCGGCAGACGAATGGTTGTGGTATCTACCTGTTCCGCTGTCAGTTCCGTCTTATCCGGGTACGCTTCGCGGAGTGCCGTCTCCAGTTCTTTTGTAGGCTCTATAGGAGCCGTCTCAAAAAAACCGCTCCATTCGTTTAAATTGCTGCCGATTAAAAGTGGTATATCCGTTCCCGCCTCCGCAAAGGAATCCTCTGTCACCGGGTTTGTGGGAAGGAAATCTCCATCCACCACTGGTTCCCAGTCCATAGAATAGCCGCCGCCCAGGGCTGCCGGAAGTTTCAGCTCTTCCCCTGTTTCCTGGAGGGCCTCCATGGCCGCTGTTTCCAACTCCTCTACGGGAACCGTCTGAATATCTTCAATATTATCCTCCGTAATATCCAGTCTTTTAAGGATATGTTCGGTCAGCCTTGTACTGGCCTCCTGGCTGTTGAAAACAACTCCCATGGTCTCCGTAGCGCCGCTCTGAACAATCCCCTTATGGAACAGTCCTTCCGCATAGGGAGAAGTCATCAGAGCCAGAACCTTTGCGCCGCCGCCCGACTGTCCAAATACGGTTACATTGTCAGGATCACCTCCAAACGCCTCGATATTATCCTGAATCCATTCTAGGGAGTCCACGATATCCCGGATTCCTACATTGGCGGAATCCTTATATTTCTCCCCATAGGCAGACAGGTCCAGGTAGCCGAACACATTGAGCCGATGGTTCACCGAAACCACCACCACGTCCCCGCTGCGGCTTAAATTTTCACCGTCATATCCCTCCTCATTGGCAGAACCGGTGGAAAAACCGCCGCCGTGAAGCCATACCATGACCGGGCGTTTTTCTCCGTCATTTACACCGGGCGTCCAGATATTCAGATTCTGGCTGTTATTGTCTGTGCCATCCTGATTTCCTGCCTGCCCCAGACCGGAAATTGCCCCCTGGGGAGAGATGGGGCCATAGGAATCTGCTATACGTATCCCTTCCCAGGCTGTCACCTCCGCCGCAGGGACAAATCGTTCCTCCGCCTGGGCATAGGGAATACCAAGATACCGGGAGATACCATCCTCATCGGTTCCCTGTACCAGACCAGCCGTAGTCTGCACCACAGTCCCCCCGTTTTCATTTTCTTCTGAAGCCGTATTTGCTTCATCGGCAGTTTCTTCTGTAGGTTCTGCCTGCCCTCTGCTTTCCGTCTGCTGTATACTTTCCGTCTGTCCTGCGGCAGTATTGGTTTTGCCACAGGCCGTCAGGCTAAAAGCCATGGCCCCGGCCAGTGCAGCCGCAAGTATTTGTTTTCTCTTTCTCATGATTCTAACCTTCCTCTCTGCCCTATGATTCATGTTCGCCAAAGAGCCATCCCATGATCTCGCTGTCTCTGCTAAACAGTCCTGCGCCTCCGCCATGCTGATTTTTCATGCCTTTGTCTGTAAAGTAAGCCCCAGGTTTTATATCCAGCACCACGAAACGGTCTATTTCTGTTTCCGAAAGCCCTTCTGCTTCATAAAGACTGCGTATCTCCCTATATGCCCTGTCAAATGGTTCCGATCCATAATATTCGTCCGATTCCCCGGTCACAAAGTATACCGGAGTTTTGGCCCCTGCAATTGTCTGGTATCCTCCGTCCCACCGGGAGCTGCACATCAGCGCTGCCGT
>CAJUHR010000061.1:4732-11756 GCA_910586255.1 uncultured Lachnospiraceae bacterium
CGTATAAAGTTCCGGGCGCCTGTCAAGCACCAGGGAAAGGGTTTCTCCGCCGCCGGAATACCCGCTAATATAGACCTGTTCCCTTTGAACATTGTAGTGTTCCAGAAAATACTCGGTCAGCGCAATCGTTTTTCTGGCAGATGTTTCACCCCAATCCTCCAGCTGCGGCGCAAGGATGATCATATCTTTCCGGTAATTTTGTGCTTCAAACCCAAATTCCTCTGTCCGAAGGTTCATGGCAGATCCCTGAAAGTAAAGTCCCTGATAGCCGGGAAGGGTAATGTAAAGGCTGTATGCCTTGCCGCCGTCATATCCGTCAGGAATAAAAACGCAGTAATGGATATCGCCCAGTTCATGGGAATGCAGTACGCTGTCCACCACAAAATCACGGTAATTTTCCGTACCTTCCGTTACATAGCTGCTGTCTCGCTCTCCCAACTCCCCGCCTTCCTCCATTCTCTCTGTTTCCGGTATATGTTTCCCTGCCCCTGTTTCCGTTTTCTCTGTCATTTCT
The DNA here is from genome assembly GCA_910586255.1 of uncultured Lachnospiraceae bacterium. GTDB lineage: Bacteria > Bacillota > Clostridia > Lachnospirales > Lachnospiraceae > Brotaphodocola. Next base: position 5,247 of record CAJUHR010000061.1, read on the forward strand.
ACTGAAATCTCACTTTTTGCCTCTTTTGCGGCATCATCTCCCCCATAGGCGCCAACACATCCTGTCAATGTCAAGAGTGTCAGACCAAACATCCATGCCTGCCACACCATATCACACCTTCTTTCGGTTTCCTATTCTTCCATCAGTTTTTCTTTTCAAAGTTTAATCATCTGATTCCACGTCTTTTTCTGCAGGAAGCGCCGCATATTCCTCTTCCGTAATCCGGTCAAACCATGTAAGGCCTGCCAGTTCCGGATTGGTATTTACCGCAATATGCCCAAAGCTGGCGTCTGCGCTGCCGCCATGCCAGTGTTTCACTCCCGGCGGGCACAAGGCCACATCCCCCGGATAGAGAACCTGCACAGGCTCCCCCTCCATCTGATGATAGCCGATTCCGTCAGTGGCAATAAGGATCTGGCCGCCCTCATGGGTATGCCAGTTATTAATCACCCCAGGTTCAAAAACCACATAATGAAGATCCGGCGCTCCCGCGGCATTATCCGCTCCGATTAAAGATGACACATAAGCCAGGCCGCTGAACGTGTCAAATGCTGCCGCCTGTTCTGCTCGCTGAAACATAAGCATATCGTCTGGTTTCACCCTGCGTCCTGTATATTCCTGAGTCTCCAGATTGTTATACTGTTCATCCGTAACCGGCTCCTCCAAAGGCGCCGCTCCCTCCTCCGGCACATAATGGGAATCAAAAATCACGATCTGGGAAAACCAGCTGTCGGGCGCTGCCCCATGCCAGTGTTTCACTCCCGGCTCAATATCCACCACGTCTCCCGGCCTTAAGATCTGGGCCGGTTTCCCTTCTTCCTGATAGAACCCTTTGCCTCCCGTAATCAGAAGCACCATTCCCCCGTGGCTGTGCCAGCTGCTTCTGGCTCCCGGCTCAAAGGTGAGGTGGTTGGTCTGAGGGAAATGGTAGGTTTCATCATTGGCGATCATCATCTCGATATAGGCATTCCCTGTAAAGGAATCCGATTCGATCCTCTGCCCTAAAGGAAAGGGAAGTTCTGCGGAAGAAGCTGCTGCTGTTTCCAAAACCGCAGTCTCCTGGAGCAAGGCTTCCTGCGATCTTTCCTGCAATGCCAGACCCTTTGCCCAGTCTGTCACTGTTTTCGCGCTGTCTGCCACATCATTTCTGGAGATCACCAGCGCATCCTCATAAATCTGTGCTTCCGGCTCCAGCTCTGAGATGGTGTCAATGGTTCGGGACGCTCCGCTTCCCCCATGGGTGACAAAAGGAATCACGGTCTTGCCTCCGAAATCATATTCCTCCAGGAAAGAATACAGGGGCATCGGCAAGTCTCCCCACCAGTTAGGATAGCCCAGCAGAATGGTTTCGTACTGGTCTAAATTCTCTATATGCGAGGCAAGCTGGGGCCGGGCGTCTTCGTCCTGCTCGTCAGCCGCCTGATCCACCAGCGGGTCATGATCCAGGGGATAGCCGTCCACGGTCTCGATACGGAACATATCACCTCCTATGGTTTCCCGGATCAGTTCTGCCACGTACTCCGTATTGCCCATTTTTTCCCCGTCACGTACTACAATACTTGCTCCGGCCACCGCATCCACTCCCGATATGTCCACATCTTCAGGAACGGAAAAATACACGATCAGTACACCGGACTCCCCTGATGAATCACCACCTTCCAAATCTTTCCCATTTTGTACACGGTCTGTATTTTGAAGTGCGGTTTCTGCGTCCCGGCTGTTACCTGATACAGTCAATTCGTCCCCGGCACTTTCTCTTCCTTCTGTCATCTGTGCCTGTACGGCTGCCGCGTTCGGTGTGTTCCTTTCTCCTGACCCGCTACAGCCGGCAGCCGCCGAAGCAAGAGCCATGCACATCAAAAGTACTGCTGCTTTCTTCATGATACATTTTCCTTTCTTATGTTTTCGCCATATGGCCTTATTGATATCCCTTCGGGTTTTCCTTTATGGTATTACCATAACAAAATTGAGACCTCAAAAGAAGTCTCAATTGGTTCATCAGTTTATACTTAAACGTGTTATCTTAATGCCGCCCTCATACTCTTCAAATATCCGGACATCGTCCAGAACCTTTCCCAGCGTATAGACCGGAACCACGGTCCGCTCCACATTGTCACGGAAAAACAGCGCTACGGCAGCACCCTCCGGCCAGTAGGCAAGCCCCCCAAGTTCCAGCATTCTGGTACGGCTGTCTGGCTCTGCCAATGCTTTCTCCAGATTAAATGCTTTCTCGAAATCAGCGGGTTCATAAAGAGAAACCTCCAAAGGAAGCCCCTCGGCCAGCTCTTCTGAAATCTTATTATGGAACAGCACGCCGGTCAGTTCTGTTTCTCCCGCCTCAATTCGTATGGGAATCACCTGTCCGATTTGGGCCAGCCAGGATATGGTCCCTGCCCTGTCAGCCGGTTCCCCGCTTTTTTGAAGGAAACCTTTCGCGACATCCGATTCGGGTGCCGCTTCTTTTACCAGATTTTCCATTTTCTCTGTTTCTTTCCTGTCCGCTGCTCCCGCCGCGCCAAATGGGATCACCGTCTTTCCCTCTAATTCCGTTTTGGTCAAAAATGCCTTCACCGCCGGCGGCAGTTCCCCATTCCACAGGCATGTCCCGATATAGACCGTGTCATACCGTTCCAGATCCTCTATGTTCCATTCCAGTTCCGGGAGGACTCCCTGGTCCTGCTCCTGCCTGACACGTTCTGTTCTCACCCTGTCATCTTCCGGGTAAACAGTGACCGTGTCCAGCCGGACGCCCTGCCCCCCTGTCATATCGCTGATCTCCCGGGCCATCTGCTCCACTTCCCCTGAAAAAGAATAATAAACCACCAGAGGCGCATCCGGCACCATTGTTCCAGAATCTTCCCCTACTGTCAGACTGCCTCCCTCCGCGGCACATCCGGATAAAAGACTCGCGACAAGAAGTAACGGCAAGAATCGGTTTCCTGGTTTCATGCCTTATGTTCCTTTCTTTTCATGTTAAAAATAAAGTTTGTCACATTTACGATCAGAATGATCATTGCCAGGTAATCCATAACAAAGAAAAAGACGGACTGCTGATCAAAAATCGCGAATTCATTCTTCATCCATAAGAACGAAAGGATCTCATGCCGGTAAAAGGCATAGATCCCATAAACGGAAACCGCCCATCCAACAGCGGAAAACATCCGATTTCCTTCCGTCTCCCCTTTTCCGAAGGTATTGCCCATTCTTCTTTTCATTCCATCCCAGTGCATTCCCATATGAACCGCCATCAGAAGGAATCCCCAGTACGCACAGATGATATGCACGCGCCTTGCCAGGGCCCTTCCTCCGCGAATGGGCAGAAAATCAAACACATACCGCGACATGATGACGCCGCTGACAAAAAGTGCTGACATAAGTGCAATTATTAAAAAGTTCAACGCCGTCCCAAACAGGCGTCTGGAATTGTACTTTCCTTTTCCAACGGCTCCAAACCATCTGCGGTTTAAAAGATTGTGGCACAGAACCAACAGCACCATAACCGTTCCCGTCCGTTCATGATGTTGCTGTCCTGTGAGCACATAGGCCATTTGGTTTAGCAGCAGCAAAAACAGGGCTCCGTCAACCATTCCTTTCCATGAGATTTTATTTCTGCCCATTCTCCTGCCCTCCTTTGTCTCTCTTAAAAATCCAGACTGCGCACCCAGTCCGCAATATCGTCCCCGGCGTCTGCCACATTCCGCTCACTGACCGTAAACCCGTCTGTGAGTACCTTTGCACCCGGCTCTAATTCCGTAATCGTTTCAATGGTGCCGGAAAACCGGCTGCCGTTATGGGAATTAAAGGGAATGATGGTCTTTCCCACAAAATCGTACTCGTCAAAAAAGCTGTACATCACCTGGGGCAGATCATACCACCAGGTCGGATAGCCTACAAACACCACATCGTACTGGTCAAGATTCTCAATATGATTTGTAATCTCCGGCCTTGTATCCTGATCCTGCTCCTCTGCCGCGTAATCAATGAGTTTGCCCCCATCTCCCGGATAGTCTACAGCGGTCTGAATGGAGAACAGTTCTCCGCCTGTTTCCTCCTGAATTAATTTCGCCAAATGCTGGAGCCGTCCCTCCGCCCCGCCATTTACAGTGACCACGCTGGCTGAGGACACCGCATCCACATCGCTGTTTTCAGCTACGGCAAAATATGCAATTAAAATGTTGTTTCCGCTGCCATCTCTCTGTGTAAATTCTGTATCTTCCGTATTCCGCACAGGCTGCAAAGCCGTCTGTCCGGCAGGGTCCTGCACAGATTCTTCTGACCCTGTTTTTGCCAGCTGGGAATCTGCCGTTTTATTGCCGCACCCAGCCAGCACAGCAGCTGCAATCACTCCTGGCAGCAAATATCCAATCCATAAATTCTTCCCTCTCATATTCTGTCTCCTTCCTTTTTCATGTTCCATCATATGCATAAAAAATATCAGGGGCGTGCCAGCCAAAAGGCTCGTGCGCCCCAGTTACCTGCCGCAGATCATTACACTACCAGATTCACAAGCAGCCCGACAGAAAAAGCAAACACCATAACAAACGCCAGATAGATCACAAAATTCTTCATGCCCAGCACAATTTTCAATGCCCCCAGATTGGTGATCTTGGTAGACGGGCCGGTAATCATAAAGGCCGCCGCACTCCCCATGCTCATCCCATCTATGAGCCACGCCTGTAGAAGCGGAATGGTTCCTCCTCCGCAGGCGTAGAGCGGAACTCCCACCGTAGCCGCCATAAGCACTCCAAATGCCTCATTTCCTCCAAAGAGGCCCGTCATCAGATTTTCAGGAACATACCGCTGAAACAGTGCAGAAAGCAGAATGCCAAACAGAAAATACGGCCCGGTCACCCGGATATTCCTCCCGATATTTTTAAGCAGGCGCAAAAACCCATTGGGATCTGTGTCGTGATTATGAGGACCATCAAAATACTCAAAACGAAAAAACGGCTTTCCCTTGCCTGTCCGGCAGAGCAAAAGACCTGCCAGAATTCCGCATAAAAATGAGGAAAGCACCCGCACAGCCAGGGCGGTCACTCCTAAAGCTGTGCTGTACACGATCAGCTGCGGGTTTAGGAGAATGGAACACATCATAAAAGACGCAAGCCATTCATCCCGCATTCCGCTTCTGGAAAAGGAAGCCGCCAGGGGAATGGTTCCATACATACAAAGAGGGGAGGCGATCCCCAGCAGGCTTGCGGGGATAATTCCCACAAGCCCCATTTTGCTGCTGCTCATAGAATGAAGCAGTCCGTGAATCCGCTCCTTCAAAAAAACCGATACCAGGGAGCCGAGAACGATCCCCAACGCCCAGTACCCGAAGATCTGCCGCAGCTGTATGTCAAAATAATACCAGAGATAAACGAATTCCCTATGCAGCACGTCAATCATCACAGTTCACCAACCGATAGGTTCTGGTTCCAAGACCAATCTCTTCCCCGTGCTCCAGAACGTGAATGGCGTTCCGGGATTCCATCCGCTCAATCAGGGACGCGGTATCATCCTTTGAGGCATAGATTAGATCCACACACGCCTGGTCAAGAGCCACCGGGTCCGTGGAGGCAAGAATCCCAATATCATGCATATCTGGTTCAGACGGATTTCCATCACAGTCACAGTCAATGGACAGCCGGTTCATAACACTGATATATAAAATATTTCCGTCCAGGGCGTCCACCACGGATTTTCCCGCCTCAGCCATGCTTTCCGTAAATGGGTCCTGTTCGCCGCCCCACGGACTGGTACGGCTTGCCCCGGCTGTGTGGATCAGGCATTTCCCTTCCTGGGAGCCAAGGCCAATGGATATATTTTTGATGGCGCCGCCAAAGCCTGCCATGGCATGTCCCTTAAAATGGGAAAGCACCAGGTATCCGTCATATTCCGGGAAATGGGCGCCCACCAGATTCTCCGTAAGACGTGTTCCCCCTTCCACCGGCAATGACACGGAACCGTTCTCATCCATAACGACAAAATCAGCAATCGCCGTAAATCCATGATCCTCTGCCACCTGGTAGTGCATGGCCGTGCCGGAGCGCTGTCCGCCGTAAGCCGTATTATTCTCAACAATCGTGCCATTTACCTGACGGACCAGCTCCGCAATCAGAGCCGGGTCCAGGTAGTTGCTTGCCGGAGGCTCGCCGGTGGACAGCTTCACAGCAATCTTGTCACCAATAAGCTCCGTGCCAAGAGCCGCGTATATATCCACCAGGGCCTGAGAACTGATATCAGATGTGAAATACACAGCCGATTCCCCGCCTTTATCCTGATGTTCCAACGCCGAAAGCCCAATCACCTCGCCGCCGTTGGTCCGGACACTCTCTGCTGTAACAGTCTCCCCATTCTCCTCTGCCTCTACACTCTCCTCTGGAGCTGCTTCCGTACCCGAAACGTTTTTTGCCTCACTCACAGACTCTGACTGCATGGCTTTAGTCTGACTCACAAGAGTCTCCTGTGTCTGGCTGCCGCAGCCCGCTAATAACCCGGAAACCAGAAATACCGCCGCGCCTTTGC
>CAJUHR010000062.1:0-4746 GCA_910586255.1 uncultured Lachnospiraceae bacterium
ACACGACGCTCTTCCGATCTAAAAACGGGGAGCGCACCGGAATTCTTCTGAATCTGGAACCGGGAAAGGTCCAGCGGCTTAAGACTGGAATCGGCCTTAAGGAAGAGGTTGGTGTCCTTGTGGAAAGATACTTGGAGAAACGGAGCGTGCTGCGTAAGGAACTGCTGGCTGGTGAATGGTTTGAGAGGATGAAGGAACGGATTGTCTATGCCCTGGAACGAATGGAGGGAAATGAGGAGGCCCTGAAGCATATTCCCTGGGAGCCATACCTGGATATGGCAATTGTATTTTACCTTGTGGAGACACCGGGAGGGGAGACCAATTACCGTGTGATCAGCAATCATGACCTGGAGGTGTGGAAGGTAAGCAAGGAGGAGATCTTTCAGATTGCCAGGGAGAATACACCCAGGCTTGGCATTCCTTTACTCCTGACCCCGGAGGACGCGGTTGGGGAGAATAAAGAGGGGGAGGAAGAATCCTTAAAAGATATGGAAAGGTATCTGCTGAAACATACCTATAAGGGAGTGTCAGCTTTTGTTCTCACCAATCAGTATGGATTTTATGGTGCTTCCGTGATTCTGTATGACGGTCTTTTGGAACGGATTGCCTGGGCATGGAGGGATGATGTCCTTGTGATTCCAAGCAGTATCAATGAGGTGATGATCATTCCCGCCTGTGGAAGCACAAAAACCATACAGCAGTGGAGGGAGATTATTAAGGAAATGAATCAGGAGGAACCTGAAAACGAAATGGCACTGTCGGACAGTGTCTATTTTTATGACCATAAGGAAGGAAAGCTGTGTATTGCAACGGATGACTGCAAGATGATTTTTGATTAGAGAGGGTGCTTTGGACATATTTCAAACCTTGGGATATGTCCTTACCATATCAAACCAAAGAAAGGAAGAGAAAAGAATGAAGCGTGAAGCAAAATGGGAGAACCCTGGGAGAGACGGTCTGTCCATACAGGAGATCATGGAAATGTATGAGGACGGTTATGAGTTCGTTGTCCAGGCAGGCCATGTGGTTGCGGTGCTGGTGGACTTTTAAACGGAGGGTATGGCATGAATTATCAGGATGATTTTTCGGCGGCTTTTCCGGAGAAGGAGGGATTCCTGGAGTTTTTGGATGAGATTGAGGAGCGCGGGTGCTGGAGAGTGTTTCCCACCAATGAGATCCAGGTGTTTGCCCTGGCAGAATTCCCGGAACTCTGCAGGGAGATTGAGGCAGAAAGGGAAGGGGCGGATATCTTACAGGATACCAGAGCCAACACGGGACTTCTTTTAAAGGTGGGGGAGGAAGCTTATCCCTTAGGGGCAACGGCCATTAAGACTTTGGAGAACCGTGCCCGCATTTCCGGGTATGCCCTTCAGGATTTAGGCAGAGGGAAGCTGGCCAGGGTATTAAATGACTGTCTGGAGGTGACAAAAGGAAATGCCCTGGTGCGAATTCATGAGGGAAAGGCCAGGGCAGTCCACGGCGGGGACAAGAGTGATTATGCCGTGCTGCCTATGCCGGAGCTGTTTGAGGCTTCGGCAATCCACATGGAGGAGCAGTATGAAAGGGTTCGGTTTCTTTCGGGGTATTTTGACCACTGGCTGGTGACGGCTTCCTGGGAGATTCAGGACAGGCGGCTGCTGGACACTTACCGGGACATGCTTTTGCAGTATGGACAGGTGGCCGACCCGGAGCTGTCGGCGCAGATCAAGGTACATTCTTCTGATGTGGGAGTCAGCGGGGCGAATATTTTCTATTCCCTGCTTATGGGGAAGGAGAGAAGGCCGCTGGTTCTTGGGGACGCGCTGAGGCTGGAGCATTCCGGCGGAGCCAGCCTTGCGGATTTCTCACGGAATTTAAGCCAGGTGTTTGCCAGATACCGGGAGGCGGTGGAAGGACTTTCGGGGCTGTTTTCGGAGTATCTGACTTACCCGGCAAATGTGATCGCCAGGGTGATGAAAAAGGCAGGTATCGGAGTGGGACTGACGGCCAAGACGGCGGAGCTTTTTAAGGCGGGCCACGGGTTTGGAGGCTGCAACGGATATGAGGTGTACTGCGGAATCTGTGAGTGCATATTTCTGGCTCAGAGCGAAGGGGCAGGCGTCCGGGCGCTGACGGATCTGGAGGAAAAGGTGTCACGGTGCCTTGCCTTTCCCTTTAAGGAGTATGACATTCCTGGGGAAGTCCGGTATTAAATGGATTGAGTGTTATCTGGGGGCAGAGTGGTAATGGTTTGGCTTTGGTTTACCAGGACAGAGTGATAATTGCCTGGTCTTGGTTTATTGGGACGGAGTGACAGTGGTTTGGTTCTGATTTATCGGGACAAGGTGGCTGGAAAAGTGAGAGCATTTTCATTCCGGCTATCAGGATAGCAGGAAGAAAGAAAAGACAGAGTCGGGGCGTGCTGTGGCTGTTCGCAGGATTGGAACAAGTGCGGTTTCCTGATTCTTCCGGAAAGGAGGCAAAAGGACATGACAGGCCGAAGCTATGAGCCGGAAGTAGTGGTGGAGGACATCACAAAGCTGACGGAGAAAGAGTGGAAGGAGTACCGTTACCAGGGGATCGGCGGCAGTGATGTGGCGGCGGTGTTTGGCACTTCGCCGTGGAAAACGGCCAGGGATTTATATGAGGAAAAGGTTTTTGGCAAGGACCCGGAGCCCGAAGATGACGGCTGGGTAGCCAAGGAGATCGGGAAGCGGCTGGAAGAACTGGTGGTGCAGATTTTTATGAAAAAGACGGGGCTTAGGCCTTACGCGGTTCGGAAAATGTTCCGCCACCCGGATTATCCGTTTATGCTGGCAAATGTGGATTTTTTTGTGGAGGTCAATGGGGAAATCTACATCATTGAGTGCAAGACTTCTTTTTCCTTCCACATGGAGGAATGGGAGGACGGCGGGATTCCCAGGCATTATGAGCTGCAGGGGAGGCATTACATGGCGGTGACCAATGTGAAGGGAGTCATTTTCCTGTGTCTTCATGGAAACAATGAGAATACCTTCATCATGCGGAGCATGGTACGTGACCTGGATCTGGAGGAGGAACTGATTGAGCAGGAGGACTGGTTTTGGAACCGCTGCGTGAGGGAAGGGAAACCGCCGGAGTACACGGAACCTATACAGCTGGTGCTTCGGAGTATCCGGGACCGGCTGGGGGTGAAGGATTCCCAGGTGGTGGAGCTGCCAAAGGAGCTTTCGGGGTGTGTGACGGAGTACCTGGATTTGAAGAAACGGAAATCGGAGCTGGATAAGCAGTCTAAGGAGATTGAGGAACGGATGAAAAGCGCCTATGCCCCGGTTCAGGAGGCTTTGAAAGGGGCGGAGAAGGGCGTGCTGGTTCTGGGGGACGTGCGGTATCAGGCAGGGTACACCAAGAGAGTGACTACTTCCATTAACAAGGAGAGTCTGGAGGCCATGGGGATTCTGCACCCGGATATCTGCAGGGAGTACGCAAAGACCAGTGTGTCCCGGAGTTTTTATATTAAGCAGGAGAAGGCTGGATAAAGGGCAGAGAAAGGAGGGATTGTTTGACTGCCGGTGAGCAGGCATTTTTACGTTTGGAACTGGAGGTGCTGTTAAAGCGGCTGAAGCGAAATCTGGACCAGGTTGGAGTGGAGGTGCTTAAGAGCACGTACAGGAAGGGATATGGGGAGCTTTTGAGGGAGATTCAGGTGAAAGCGGAGACCTATATGAAAGAGGCTGTTTTTAGTGGCATGGGAGGGTATTTTTGCCGGGATGAGATTCCGGACCTGTGCAGGGCGTTAAACGGTGTGGTAAATGAGGCAGGCGTAAGACACCAGCTGAGTGTGGCTCTTTTTCAGGAGCCGGATATGGGGAAGGTGGAAGGTCTGGTTCAAATGATCAGGGAAAGGGTACAGAGGATTGTTCTGGAGTACCAGGGCCATATACAAGGAGGAAGGCAAATGCGCAACATTTTTTAAAGGCCTTCCAACGTCCTGCCGCCGAACCTTTGGTGAGGGGGCATTACATATTATACTAGGAGGAATGTGATATGGAGAATAAGAGATTGACGCTTCAGGAAAAAATGGTGCGGATTCGGGCAAGGATTCCGTCTCTGGTGAAGCAGGCGTACAGTGAGGAAGTAAGCTATGACTTTGTGAAGATTGATGATATTTTCCGGTATCTGACGCCGGCTATGAATGAGTACGGGGTTAATTTTGACATCGTATCGGAGACAGCCACCAAGAAGGATGAGAGGGGAAATCCCATGTTTGTGGAGTTTATTCCCCTGTACCAGATGTGGATTTATGAGGCGGATCTGACGTTTCAGTGGACCAATGGGGAGAATGGGGAAGACCAGTTCCAGGTGACGGCCCATGCCATTGGTTTTCACCAAATGCCGGAGAAGGCAAAGGGAAGCGGGTGGACGTACTGTCTGAAATATTATCTGTTAAATAAGTTCTGTATCAACCAGGGCGGAGACGACCCGGATATGAGAAATGTGGTTCCAGGCTCTGATGTGGGCCAGGGAGAAATGGACGGGGCTTTAGACGGAGCGTGGAGTTATGGGGAGGAGAACGGGTATCCCCAGGGAAATGATATGGAGCCGGAAGAGGAATTTCCGGAAACGGGGGAACCTGTAGAGAATGGAGCTGTGTTCGGTCAGGAGACAGGAAATGTGGAAGGTGAAGCGATAACTGGTTTGCAGGAAGCGGCTGACGGTTTTCAGAATGGGGGAGAAAGAGCAGAGGAACAATCGGGGGAGATGACGGAGGAATATCTGTCGGAAGAA
>CAJUHR010000062.1:4756-10252 GCA_910586255.1 uncultured Lachnospiraceae bacterium
TTTATTCTGTGAATCAATCCCTGATAGGACCGGACCAGGGGACTATGGTGACGCTGCCGGAGAGCGCAGGAGAACCGCTGAATTTGGCAGAAACCGGTTCTGTGAGTGCAAGGGCGAATGCCAATGGTGACAGGAATGTCCAGAAGGGAAGCCGGAATGTTCAGGGGAATGCGGAGAATCGTGGAGATATGGGGAATGGAGCAGGGACAAGGAATGGGGCAAATGCTGGGAATGCAATAAATACGGCGAATACAGCGAATGTGCCAAATGGGGCAGGAGCCGGAATGTCTCATGCGCCTAACAGGTTCGGTGCAGGTAACATGACGAATACAGCGGCCAGACCCAATACAGCCAAACCCAATGCAGCCAGACCTAATGCAGCAAGCCAGGCAAATCCGATAAATCCAATCAATCCGGTACAGCTGCCTATAAACACGGCAGGAAGCCAGGGCGGCATGACGATGGAGGAGGCCAGCAACGTGATCTGCAACTGCGGGCTTTACCGGGGGAAGACCCTGGGAGAGATCGCCAGAAGCGGGGAGGATGGAATCCAGAACCTGAAATGGTTTGTCAACTCCTACCGGGGCCGTAATGAGGAACTGAGAATCGGGGCAAGGGTTCTTTTAGAGGCAGCAATGGCGGCATAGGAAGCTACGGACAGCCACACATGAAGGAGGAAAAGCCAGAGGGTGTATGAACCGAAATTTGATATTTCAGAAGTGGCAGACCTTTTGGGGGTTGAAAGGCTGACGGAGGGAAATTCCTTCAATGTCGTCTGCCCGTTCTGCGGAGACAGGCGGGGAAAAATGAATTTCCGTGTCTTGAAGGACGGGAATCCCTGTAATACATACCGCTGTTTTAACTGCGGCTCCCAGGGCAACATGCTGACCCTGTATGCGGAAATGCAGGGTATTTATGGGGAAGACCGCTACAAGAGGGCTTACCGGAAGATTTTGGAGGCTCTTGGGAAATCAGGATATGATACCGTGTCTCACAGAACCTATCGGCCGCCTGTGGTTTATGACCGGAGGGAGCAGGAAAAACCAGATTTTGAAGCAAGGAGTCGGGTGTATGAAGGCCTTTTGGAACTTCTGACATTGACGGAATCCCACAGACGGAATCTTCTGAACCGGGGCTTTGGCAGGGAGCAGATTGAGGAATTTCAGTTTCGGAGTACGCCTGTTTCCGGTACAGAAGGGATTGCCAGGAGGTTATTGAAGGAGGGACATTCCCTTAGGGGAATTCCGGGCTTTTTTGTCAACAGCCGGGAAAACTGGGACGCAGCCTTTTATGGCCGCAACCATGGGATTTTGTGTCCGGTCCGGAGTATTGGCGGGCATATAATCGGTTTTCAGATCCGGCTGGATTCTCCTTATGACGGAAGGAAGTACCTGTGGTTCAGCAGCACCAATAAACCTGAGGGCACAGGCAGCAGAAGCCCGGTTGGATTTTTCGGGGACCCTTATGGAAAGGTGGTGCGGGTGACGGAAGGAATCCTGAAAGCGTCTGCGGCCTATGCCATGTCCGGTTACAGTTTTCTTGGCGTACCTGGGGTGAACCAGTATAAGGAGCTGGAAAGAAGCCTTGTGGAGTTAAAGGAAAATGGTCTTGAGGAAGTTCATGAGTATTATGACATGGACAAGCTTATGCCGGTTTCCTGTCAGGGAGATTACAAGGAGCCGGTCTGTGAGAAGTGTGGGGGTGCGGACTGGGAGACGGGAATCTATGAGGATTTTTTGTCCTGCCCCCATAAGAGAGCAAAGCGGGACCAGATACAGGAGGGGTGCCGGAAACTTTATGAGATCTGCCACAGGCTGGGGCTGCGCTGTATCCAGAAGCGTTGGGACTGCGGGCCGGAGGGAACCTGGAACGGAAACTATAAGGGGATTGATGATTACTGGTGGGGACATTTGAAACTGAGAAGGGAGCAGGAAATGGAAGATGTATTTTGCAGAGAGGCTGCTTTTGGAGGCGGTATACCGTCATGGGAAAAGGCAGGTTTTGGAGGATGAAAGGAAAGAGGAACGGTTAAAGAAGGCCATTGTGGAGGCGCTTTCGGATATAAAGAGAAAGGCGTCCGGTGAGGCTGAAAGGGGAATCCTGTTTGAACTGGTTCTGGGGATGGCACAGAAAAAGAGCCGTATCGTCTGTGAGGCAGAGAGCATTTCCCAGTTAAAGGAAATGGTGAAACCGTGTGAACCTTACTGGAGCGGCGGGGAGTTTAAGACTGGGCCGTACCATGTGCCGGAGGAGGAGCTTCTGATTTGGTCGGAAATTTCTTTGGAGATGGTTCTGAATGACGCTGGTTATAGGCGGTATGCACAGCTGTTTATGGAACTGTTTCTGGAAGAGGGAGAAAAGATATTTGGAAAGAAAATATTTTAATTTATGAGGAGGAACGCTTGTGAAACATACGTTTCATGATTGGAATGTGTTCCAATGATTTGGCAGGTGACGCACAGCGGTGCGTGCCATTACATAATGGAAGGAGAATGAAGAATGAATTTATGTACATTTGTAGGAAGAGTTACTAAGGACCCGGAGATCCGTTACTCCCAGGACAGCCAGATGGCTATAGCAAAGTTTGTCCTTGCGGTGGACCGGAATTACAAAGCGGCAGAGGGAGAGGAATCGGCAGATTTTTTCCCTTGTGTTGCCTTTGACAAGCGGGCGGAGTTTGCCCAGAAACATCTTTACAAGGGAATTCGCATTGCCATTAACGGGAAAATGAGAAATAACAATTACACCAACCGGAACGGGGAGAAGGTGTATGGAAATTCCCTGTATGTGGACAACATTGAGTTTGCGGACGGGAAACGGGATGAGGGACAGGTGGCGGCAGAGGCAGCAGGAACGGCAGGAACCGGAGGTCAGGCGGCAGGGGCAGGAGCAGCCCAGGGAACGGGCCGGACATCGGGGGCAGGAATGTCCCAACCTGCAGGCCGGACAGCGGCAGCGGGGACAGGGCAGGCAGCCAGAGAAGGAGTGAACCAGCCGGCAGGTCAGGCAGGAACGGGAAGGACGGGAACTATTCAGACAGCAAACCAGGCAGCCAGGACGGGAACGGCTGGGGCAGCAGGTCAGGCAGCAAGAACAGGGGCAGCAGGCCGGACCGCCGGAAGCGGAGTCGCCCAGGGAGCAGGACAGGCAGGAGGAAACGGGAGCGCACAGGCGGGAGCCAGAAGTGCGGCTGCCGGACAGAGAACGGCTGCGAACCGTACTGCTGCCAGAGGGGCAGCGTCGGGAGCAGCAGCGGCCGGAAGGTCTGGGGCAGCCAGAGGAACGGCGGCAAGAGGAGCTTCTGCTTACGGTGACGGCTTTATGAGCATTCCGGACGGGATTGAGGATGAAGGGCTTCCTTTCCATTAAAAAGATGGGATAAAGGGGGAGAATCAACAGCAGGTTTATGGGGCTAGCAGAATGGAGGGATCTGTTCTGCCAGCCCTGTTTTTTATTTGGAAGTATGAAAGTAAACCATTTGTGCCGGAGTGCGGCATGACTACAAGAGTAAAAAACAATAAGAGAGAAGGAGAACGTTATGAGTATAGAGAAGATAAGAAAGACCGGAATCATGATTCTGGCATGTGTATTTGGCATGGTTATCATTCAGTTGGCGGCACCCATAATCCTTGGGGTTCTGGTGCAGGGCATGGCCCTGGTGGTTCCGCTGGCTGTCTACCACTTTTTTGTGAAGGAGGAGTGGAGGCTTAAGCTGGTTCGGGGAAATGGGGAAGCCTATGGAGAAAGGCAGGAAAAGTATGAAGCCCAATATGAGTATGCCCCAGGCTTTAGGAATGTGAATACGGACGGGAGGGAGACGCCCTTTGACCCTGTAAAGGACTTAGATGAGGAAACGCAGGAAACGGTACCGGAGGCTGAGACATCCGGACAGGACATGGCAAAGAGCAGCCGGACAGCAGCCTGGTATGAGGAAGTGGGAAAGGATAAGATCATGGCGGTTGCCATGAAGCTGATGAAGAAAGAGGTTGGTGAATTCTGGATACGGAAAGACGGGATCTGCAACTTCCATACCGGGAAAGGCTACCGAAGAGCCGGGGCCATACCGGGATTTTCCGAAGCTGACCGGGAGACTCTTGTTGGACTCCTTAATGATGAAGGATTTATGGCAGAGGATCAGGGGAAATATCTGTATCTCACATGGGTAGTTTAGGAGGAATGGGTTCTCCAACGACCTGGCAGGCGACGCAGAGGGTTGCCTGCCGTTTCCACAGTGGGAGGAACGTAATAAGAAAGAACGGAGGGCAGAAGGATGATTGTGTGTCAGCATGAATGGCAGAACTACAAAAACCCCGGAAACGGGTATACGGTGGCAGTCTACCGGACAAGGGAAAGGGAGAAGATTCCAATGCCCGCAATTAAGGCGGACCAGGGAAAATGGGTCTCTTTTACGGCAGTGGGCATGGAACTTCCTGATCTGGAGCATGTGGATATCGAACTGGAAGGAACCTGGGAGGACAAGGAACGGTTTGGAAAGCAGTTGAAGGTGGAAGGGTTCCATGTCCTTCTTCCAAAGACCAGACAGGGGATCAGCAGTTACCTGTCTTCCATGGTAAAAGGAATCGGGCCGGTGCTGGCGGAAAAGATTGTGGACCGGTTCGGGGAGAATACCTTTGCGGTTCTTGACAAGGAGCCGGAACGGCTGCTGGAGATTAAGGGAATTACGGAAGCCAGGCTGGAGGCAATCAAGGAATCTTACGGGGAAAGCGGGGAGATCCGGGAGTTAATGGCCTACCTTGCGCCCTATAAGGTAACTCCCAAAAAGGCGGAGAAGATCAAGGAACATTTTGGCCTGGAGGCGGTAGAATTGATCCGGAAGAATCCCTACCGGCTCTGTGAGATTAAGGGCTTCGGTTTTCTCACCGTTGACCCTATCGCAAGGGCCAGCGCCGGGTTTTCACCAGAGGCACCGGAACGGGTGAAGGCGGCGGTCCGGTTTGTGCTGGAGGAGGCCCAGAAGGAAGGACATCTGTATCTGGACAGCGGGACGGTGATTCAAAAGGCGGAACATCTTTTAAACAAGGGCTTCGGGCGGGGGAGAGTGGAGCGTTCTGCCATTATCCGGGCCGGGAATGAGATGGTTCTGAAGGAGAAGTCCCTGCAGGCAGACGGAAACGCCATTTTCCTCAATAAAAACCGGGAGGCGGAGCAGACAGCGGCCGGGAACCTGGTACGGCTTTTAAGGGAGAACGGAAATGCTTTTGATGTGGAACGGGAGCTGGAGGAGGTCCAGGCGGAGCTTGGCATTGTGCTGGCTGAGAGGCAGAAGGAAGCGGTGCGCATGGTGTTTCAGTCCCAGGTTTCCATTATCACAGGCGGACCTGGAAAGGGAAAGACAACGGTTCTGGGAGTGATCCTGAAAATATTTGAGAGGAAGGAGCAGGGGAAGCAGGTTCTTCTCTGCGCTCCCACGGGTCGGGCCAGGAAACGGCTTTCGGAGAGTACGGGCTACCCGGCCCTTACCATTCACAAGGCCCT
>CAJUHR010000062.1:10262-11063 GCA_910586255.1 uncultured Lachnospiraceae bacterium
ATTGTATCTGACCGGGGAGGGTGAGGAACTTTTGGAGGATGAGATTCTGGAGGAAGACCTGGTGATCGCGGATGAATTTACCATGGCGGATATGTGGCTGGCGGCAGTCCTGTTTTCCAGGATAAAAAGCGGCGCAAGGCTGGTGCTGGTGGGGGATGTGGACCAGCTTCCGTCTGTGGGGCCGGGGAGCGTGTTTAAGGAGCTGATTGGTTCCGGGGTGATTCCATTTACGGTGCTGGACGTGTTTTTTAGGCAGGCCAAGGATTCCCGGATTATTCTGAATGCGGACCTGATCAACCGGAATCAGAAGTCTTTGCTGTTTGGGGAGGATTTTCAGTTTCATAAGGCGGAGGATGATAAGGAAGCGGCGCAGATTATCGGCGATCTTTACAGGAAGGAACTTGGGAATTTTGGAGGGAACGCGGATATGGTACAGGTGCTTTCGCCTCTCAGGGTCAACACGGAGGCGGGGGTAAATGCCCTCAACCGGCGGCTGCAGGAGATAGCCAATCCGGGTGCTTTGGACAAGGGGGAGTGGCGGTACGGTTCCACGGTTTATCGGGTCGGAGACAAGGTTATGCAGACCCAGAACACGGAGGAGATTTCCAACGGCGACATCGGGCAGGTAACGGGGATTACCATGCAGCCGGATGGGAGCAGGGAAATGAGAGTCAGTTTCGGGGATATAGCAAGGAACTATCAGGAGGAGGAACTGGCTGTGTTGGACCATGCTTATGCCACCAGCGTCCATAAGAGCCAGGGTGGCGAGTATTCGGTGGTGATCATTCCGGTTTTGAAGTG
>CAJUHR010000062.1:11073-11523 GCA_910586255.1 uncultured Lachnospiraceae bacterium
CTGAAACGGAATGTGTATTATACCGGCGTCACCAGGGCGAAAATGAGAGTCCACTTGGTGGGGAGCCGGCAGGCCCTTGCCATAGCGATCTCCAACACAGACGCAGGGAAGAGGAATACCCTTCTGGCTGTGCGGCTGCAAAAGGAAATGGAGAGGCAGAGTCTGGGGGCGGTGCCTTCGGCGGCGGCTTAGAGAGAACGGACCGATTTTTGGAAAGGTAATGAATTTGGAATGACTCCCATAAGCAATGAGCCAAGTGCCATGCTTGCACAAGTATTTGGTGAATGCCGCGAGGGTACTGACTGGATAATCGAAATAACAGAGGGAATTTTATTCAAGTAATTTTGAAGAAAGAAGGAGAAAACGAATCTATGGGAAAAACGAAGATTCTGGAGAACTGGACATTTACCCGTTCCATGCCGGCTCCCTTTGACACGGAAGTGTTGAGAA
>CAJUHR010000063.1 GCA_910586255.1 uncultured Lachnospiraceae bacterium
CCTCCGCACTTTCCGAGTTTGGTGCAAACCCTCCGAACAGGATATCCTGGCAGTTGTCGATGATGATCTCACTGTCCTCTTTCCCATAGTTCTTCTGCAGCTGGGCAAAGGACTGGATAATGGGCACCATACTGATACGGCGGGAGCGTCCTGCGGAGAACAGCATTTCCAGGGATTCAATCTTAGGAATGGTCCCGATTTCGTCCCCGAAAATCACCACTCGGTTGGGAAGCTTCCCGCCATGCTCATCTGCGATGGACAGCATCTCCCGGTAAATCTGCTGTAAAAACAGGCTGACCATAAAGTATTTCGTGTTATCTTCCTCCGGCAGCACAATAAAAATCGCTGACTTTGAATTACAAAAAGTTTCCGTATCCATGGAGCCGTCAAAACACAGGATCTGTTCCATCTCTGAATCCAGGAATGCGTTCAGTCTGGACATGGCCGTGGAAAGCACAGACGCCATGGCCTGGTCTGCGGTATTTAAGGCTGCCCCGGCAAACCATCTGGCATTATGCTCTGGAGGAAGCTTTTGCATCAGCAGCTGAAACTGATTCTTTCCTTTCACCGGGGAAGGTGCCAACAAATCCTGGATGAGCTTGAACACGCTGACAATGTGGCGCTGCTCCTTTGGACAGTATTCTGCAATCAGCAGAAGCACACTGGTCAGGAGACCCTCGGCGGCATCATAGAAAAATGCATTCTGCCCGTAACTGGAGGAATCTGCCCCGGAGCTGATGATGGTCTTGGCTGTAATCTTGGCATACTTTTCTGCTTTGGCCTTGTATGCCAGGTTCTCCGGATCCTCCAGCCACAGATCCATGTATTTGTTCACCATCCCCAGGATATTGTCCCCGTCAGAGCGTGTGGGGTTTCTAAGATCCAGGATGGATATTTTATAGCCATAGTATTTTTCTGCGATCCCTGCATAATTCCGGAACAGATCCCCTTTGGTATCCGTACAGAGAAAACTCATGCCGCTGGCGCAGGCATATTCGATACAGGGATAGAGAAAGTTTGCCGTTTTCCCCACACCGGCAGCACCGATCATCAGAAGATGGATGTCGCCGGAATCGACCATGGCAGTGACGCTGCCATGGGAGAACTTTCCTCCCACCACGATGCCCTGGGTTTCCGGCAGGTTCTTTCCCTGCCTCCACAGCTTCGGCTCGTATGGGACATGGGTATAGGTCTTTTTGACCTCCCTATCCGTGGCAAAGCGGGCTGTCCCATACTGGCCGTCCCCGACTGTTTTGGATTTGATCCCGTCCAGGTTATAATGGCTGGACAGGAACGTGACCAGTCCTAACAGGGCGAACATCCCCAGTCCTGCACACAACAGAATTATAATCTGTGTCGTCTGCATGTTTACTCTCCTCTCTACAAACTCTGTCAACAAGCACGATTTTGTTATGTGGACGGCATTTCAGAGTAAATACCACGCCCCTGCACCTGACTGACCAATCAACTACCAATCACCGTTTAGAATTAGGAGAAACAGCCGTTTTCTACAAGGGCTTGGCTGGAAAAACAATCAGGCCATCTGCAGCATCTTTTCCTCCACCAACTCCGGAGGCGGCTTTTCCTCTGCCGGGACAGCTACCATGCCATGTGCCGCCTTGAGATCCTCATTCCAGTCTTTCCAATGGGATAAATACAGTTCCGTGTCCAGATATCCGGCTTCCGTCAGTTTTTCCTGTATCCGTACCGCCGCTTCCATCCCCGCTTCATCGTGATCCAGGCACAGGGAGACATAACTGTGGTTTTTCCACCCGGCCTTATTCAGGGAGATATAGGAGAGCAGGTCGATGGGGGCCTCAAACACATAAACCTCACTGCTTTTCCCTACCGTGTAGATCCCTTTCTTGTGTGCATGCCTGGCCTTCCCTTCCGGGTCATACCCTACAAAGATAGCGTTGTGGTACTGCCTGCTTCCATCCCTGGATGATTCCAGGCTTTCATAGATCAGTTTCTTTTCCGCAAAGGCAGACACCACCTCATAGTCCAGCATCCAGCTCTTTAACAGATAGGCGAACACCCGCCTCATATTTTCATTGACGGCAGGCAGAGTGAAGGGGCCTCTTGGGACCTCCTCCTGCTTTTTGCTCTGCCGATAGGTCTCCTCCTGTTCCCCTCCTAGGAGCATGCTGACCGCATCTGGAAAAGATTTCCCGTAGTAGTAGATGACAAAGTCAATGGCTACCCCGCCCTTTCCACCGGAGCCATGGTCATACCAGCGGTTTCCCCGGATGGTGATGCTGTGGTCACTGGACATCCTCCACTCCGGTCCGGAGCGCAGAAGCCTCTCTCCCTGACGCTCCAGGAAATCTTTCAGATCCACCGTATTGGCACGTTCCTTCTGTTCCTCCGTAAAATATACATATCCCATCTGTTCGCCTCCTGTCTTTACATGGTCTGCTGCGGCTCATGGTCATCCTTCCTATGTCCCTGTGCCATCCGTTTCTCCTGCAGTTTCCGTCTCCGCCTTCTGTCAATATGCCCCATACCGGAGCCTCCCGATGCCCTCCGGTAATCCTCCTGAAAGATTCTGGACAGATGGTGCATCAGTCTGGTGGCTGCCAGCACCAGATCCGGATCCCGGAAGGAATCCATGTGTTCCAACAAAAACTATGCATAGATATTTCCCTGGGCTGCGGATGCTTCCAGCAGGAGAACTGCTTTTTCCTTATCACGGGGCATCCCCGGCTGACCGCACAGATAGAACTTTCCAAGAGCATACTGGGCGTACTGATTTCCATTTCCTGCCGACATCTCCAGCCAACTCACGGCTTCTTCCAGATCCTGCGGCACATCCTCCCCCAAAAGGTACACACTCCCCAGGCGGTACTGGGCAAATGGCAGATCCTGATCAGCTGCTTCGGTAAGCCAGTGGACAGCTTTCTCCGCATCTTTTGGTATGTTCTTTTCTTCCAGATACAACCTTCCAAGACGGTATGCTGCATATCCGTTCCCTTGTTCCGCTGCTTTTTGCAACAGTTCCACCGCTTTTTCGGTATCCCTCTCCCCCAGCCGGCCTTCCAGATAGATCTTCGTCAATGCATACTGGGCGGAAGCATTTCCTGCCTCTGCCGCCTTTTCCAGCCATTCCATAGCCTGACGGATATCTCCGGTTCCGGTATCCAGCCAGAACTTTCCCAGGGCATACTTGGCATTCACATTTCCCAGCTTTGCGGACAGCTGCCAGTACCGGACAGCCTCTTCCTCATCTTTTTCTGTACCGATACCCTGATGCAGCATCTGTCCCAGACGGTATTGCAGTTTGTCATCATGGCCCTGTTTCTCCAGAACCAGAAAACCGGAAAATGCATTCTGAAAATGAACTTCCGCCTGTGCTGCCGACTTTTCCGTCCCGCTCCCATTCTGAAACATCTTCCCCAGTTCATAACTGGCATAAGGATTATCCTGTGCGGCAGATGCCTGATACAGAGTAAATGCATGCTCCAAGTCCTTTTCTACACCCTGGCCTCTGGCATACAGACCGGCAAGGGTATACTGGGCATATTTGTGCTGTTTTTCTGCGGCCTGTCTCAACCAGACCGCAGCAGCTTCGTTGTCCTGTATGCAGCCAAGACCGGCGAGATACATTTTTCCGATCCGGTACTGCAGATACGTCTTTTTTCTCTCCGGCAGTTCCTTTTCTGCAGACAAAAAGGCTGCCAGCGCTTTGCGGTACCATTCCTGTGCCGTATCCGGATCCGCCTCCACCCCAAGACCGTCTGCCCACATCCGACCCAGGTCATACATGGCAAGCCCATTCCCTGAATCTGCTTCCAGCGCAAACAGACCCATGGCTTCCGCAAAATCCTGCGGGATCCTTTCACTCTCGTACAGATAGCTGCGGGCCAGTTTGTACCACTTGTTCCATTCTGCTTTTGCAGACCTATTCTCTCCTTCTTCGTAAAACGGCATTTCCGGTTCCAGCAGGGGATCTTCTGCATTTGTCACAACGCTCCTGTCTTCCGTGACTGCAGAAGCTGCTTCCGCTTCCTCCCCCTCATCCGAAATGGTTTCTTCTTCCAGCTCATCCAGACGGATCCGGGTGTGGTCATTCCCCTGCATGGAAGTTTCATACAAAAAATGGCGATCACCCAATTTCAATGCTTCGGCAATCACCATGTTCTTGATACTTTTCAATTGTTTCTGGCTGGACAGCGGCGGCAGGGACGGAGCCTTTGAGCAATAAGTCAGCAGGATCTGATCCTGCCATTCGCCCCATGCCTGGTAGGCTTCCGCTACCGTTGGCTCCTTTGCCAGCTCATCTACGCTCTGATCCACCAGCCGTTTTACATCCGCTTTCAGATAACCATATACCTTTTTTCCTCTGGTATTTTTCAGTCGCTCGGAAAGCAGTTGCAGC
This sequence comes from uncultured Lachnospiraceae bacterium, assembly GCA_910586255.1. Classification (GTDB taxonomy): domain Bacteria; phylum Bacillota; class Clostridia; order Lachnospirales; family Lachnospiraceae; genus Brotaphodocola. The sequence continues at coordinate 4,379 of CAJUHR010000063.1, forward strand.
TTCTCCCCGATGGTTGGGTTCTCACATACACCCTTCTCCTCTGTAAGCAGGCACATCCGTTCTGCCGCTTTCTCCTTCAGGCTGTTTCGCGCCAGATTCTGCCCTTCGTAGATCTGTGCAAAGTCCTGGCGGAAGATATCATGTGCCAGTTCTGAGCGCATGGCTTCGATACCGGCTTTGGTCAGGTATCCGTCATTGTCCTTTGACGAGTAGACCATCAAATGTACATGGGGATGATGCCCTTCATTGTGGAAAGCCGCATACCATCTCAAATCCTCACTGTCGATCTTCATGTACTTACAGAGCATGGCACGTTTGGAACGCAGGAGTGTCATCCACTCTCTGGCAGAATCATATCCAAGCCTCGCGGCATCCTCCCGGCGCAGGCTGACCACATGGGTCCAGACAGGGCCTTTGTGTTCTGACACTTCTTTCTGCACCTCTGCAAGGATCACCGGCTTTCCTGCATCTGTAAACAGGCCATGCTCACCGAGCCGTTCCACGCGGGGACGGTTCGCCAGGTAATCCACATAGTTTTCTTTCATCGCTGCCATGTCCAGGTTCCGTTCCAGTGCCTGGGTGATGAATTCGGAGGCATTGCCGATAGTGGAATGCTGGCGGTAGTCTTCATACTCCAGCATGTCTTTGGACTCCGGCATATCTTTCAGGAGCTGCCGAATCAGATCCTTCTGTGCAGGAGTAACCGGAAGATTCTTTTTGCTCTCATCCACCTTCTCCACACCCTCACGGGTACTGATGTAGCGCACATAGTTCTGCAGATGTTCCGGTGGAGCGTCACGGATGTAGCGGCTAGTGAAGATTAGTTTTGCCATAGTTTCTCTCCAAAAAGAAAAGGTGAAAGTATTATAATACCCTTCCACCTTGGCCCATCAAGCATCTTATAACAATAACCTTGAGAATATCTTTTTGCATTTTATTGATCAATGAATCTTTTCATCTCTGTTGTTTTTTCTAATAGATAATCCGTTGTTTCCTTTCTCTCAAATGTCTTTCTATCATTAAAATCAATACTTTCTTGCTCTATAATAAAGTCTACAATCTTGCAGAATATTATTGGGTATCGAGAATCATCTTGTAAAATATCAATAATCTTTTGGCAATAACTTTCCATAGTATTAGCATTAAACCGTGGAACTTTTTTCCCAGATACATATATTCTAAAAAGCATCATGGCATGATATCTGCACTTATTATACTGCTTATCGATAATATTTTCTGATATTAATTTCTCTATTTTATATTGTGTTAAAGAACTTGTATAATATAAAATTGGTTTATCATTTGCTCTAAATATTTTTCCTCCTACCTTTTTCACTATCGCACCATAATTTCCAGATACTCCGTGAGGATTATCCAAAAACATCGCAGAAACAGATTTTATCTGCTGTGGAATATTAACAATTTTGGTTTTAGGAATTGATTCAAGCCTATACTGCCCTGTTCTTCTCTCATAATACAACCGCTGAGCCTCATCATAGGTAGTATAGTACGTTTCCAAATTTTTTTGAAAATCAGATAATGCCTCCAATTGTTCTGGTTTTATAGAGGTTTGGCTATTTGTAGCTTTTGTAATACTGTTGCGTGTGGTTTCATCCTTTGTCCCTATAACTTTTATTGGAATTAACAGTTCATCAATATTATCCAAATTTCTATTTTCATAAAGTATGTGACTGGTTTGACAACCATTCACAATTTGGTAATCTGTCAACACAGCTGTTGTTCCTGTCAATGAAACTTTTTTCGCAATAATAGTAATTCCATTGTTAAGCATGCAAAATGAATTAATATCTAAATTTTGTAATGTACTTAATATGGCCTTATTAACAGAATTTCTATTTCCTAAAAAATCTCGTATATTATCATCGAAAACAGGTTTTAACGAATCACTGTCATTAATAATTATTTTTCGATATTCTTTAAACGGTATAACTCCACTATACCCTATACTATCACTATCTTCATCCCCAAACATTACAACACATTTTTCAAATTTAAACTTTGTTGATAACACATTTTTTGTATTCCGATAAAGTGATTGTATTTCAGTTGCACCACATGGAACAAATTTAATATCTGAAAATATGTTTAACTCTTTTAATTCCGTTTCATACCTTTCAACTAATTTTTTTAATGTTCTATCTTCAACCCATTTTCCTGTAGTTACATAGTACATTGCCAATTGTGGGTTGGCTTCTATCATACACTCTGCATGCTCATAAATATATTCTTTCATTTCAAAAAAGTTCATTATTTCGGATGTGTTAAATTCTGAAATATCATTTGAAAAGAATACTTTAACAAAATTCATAAAATTTAACATTAGTGCATTGTCAAAAGAAGATGATGTCTTCGCCTGAATGAATACAAATTTAACGTCCAATGAACGATTATTTAAAATTTGAAATTCAATCTCAGATACAGAGGTAACTAATTTGTGGTTAACAATAATTGCTATACCATCAATTCCTTGGGCATTCTCTCCTGTAGACATATCATTCAATCTAATATCTACAATACCATTTTCTTTATTTACACAGCAATAATTGCAAAAATGTTCAAAAACCTTAATCTGATCCATATTCCCTAATTCAAATGAATTACAGAACTCCCCAAGAAATTTTTTTGTAATCGGATCCACGATAGTACCTCCTATTCTCAGAATAGTATTATCGTACCAAAATTTCCTTTTCTTTTCAACATAATTAGACATTATTTGGCACCTCTTTATAAAGAATTTCTCATAATATAAAGTGTCCTAAATATTTGTAATAACACTCAGGACACCTCATATCTATTTCTAGAGCCCACCCAGCTTCTTCAGCAGCGCCACGCAGTCCTTCGCTCCCTGCTCATACAGATATAAGCAATCATGGTCCGCCGCCAGCAGGGTCGCCTCCACATAATCCGTGATGGCCTTCTTCACATCTTCCGGCAGGTCTTTTGTCTTTTCCTGCATCTCTTTGCTCAGCCTGGCTACCTTATCCTGCAGTTCCTGGTCCTCCGGCGAATGCTCATTGCGTTCACGCACTGCTGTCTCCGTTATCTCCCGGATCACCATCTCGTAGCTCTCTTCTCTGTCCATTTTCACTTCACTCCTTTTTCCAACCAACATAAACAAAAACTGCCCTGACAGTCCATATGCAAAATCAATAAAATTATTTCCTCTTAGTTTTCACGTTTCTGATATTTGTATGCGTCACCCAGCTCCACCGCACCATTGAGACGCTTCACCTCCTCCACGCACTTTGCATGGAGCTTCCGGAATGCACTTTCATCGATCTGGCTTTCCGAATGGTAGGCGATCATGTGCGCCAGCATGGACAACTCCACCGCGATCTTGAAATCCATCCGGGCCAGACGGTTCTCCGTATCCTGCACCGTGCTGGTCAGGACGGAGGACAGGGACTGCAACAGATAGTTTTCTGCCTTTCTGGAATTCAGATAGCCGCAGTAGAACTTCAGCGCCTCGGTCACGAACTCATTCCGGGAGCGCACATTGGCCGCCTCCAGCAGTCCATCCGCCATAGCAAGCACGTCCTTCTCGATATAGAAACCAGTCTGTACCTTTTCTGTCCCTTTTGCCATCCATGCCCTCCTTTCCCTTTTTCCGGTGTATTTGTGGCAGTATTCACTTTTCCCTTTCAAAAAGCTTGGAATTCTGTCCCTTTCCCTGCAGTCAGGTATAAAAAATCTCTGTATCCCTGAAAAAGTTATGCACTTTTGCCTTTCCGCACGGCTTTGCCGGGCGGTGTTTTCCGGGTTTAGGCTGCGAAAGCAGCATAAACCCTTTAACCTGCACACCTTTCGACCCGGAACTCACACCGCTCTGGCCCAATCCCGAACCCCTGTCCAAATTGCCGCAACAAGGCGGATTTCTCTTCCGATGGTAACTACTGCCACCCCTTCCCCGAAAACGGCACACGGGGCCACACGGCGGCTTACAAGGGCGGATGCCGGGGGTACGTTCTCTGCACCATGTGCGTGTCGTACCTATCCTGCCCGAATTCCTCCTGCATCACCTGCTTCCAGGCGGCTTTCTCTCTTCTTTTCTGTCTATCCTGCTCCCCTGGCCTTTCCATTCGCTGCCGCTGCCATCACCCAGACGCTTTTTACACGCTGCCCCTGTCTTCACTCTGCCTGTCTGCATTCCTCTGCCTGTTCGGACGGGACGGCCTGGCATTTTCCTCTCTGGCGATCCGGTCATCCAGGTACTCCCTGGTTGCCTGGGGCACATATTTTTCATAGAGTTTCTGGAGATAGTCCTTCAGTTCCGCCTGCAAATCTGCTTCCTTCTTCCCCATATGGTAGGTCAGGGCATCCAGGCGCTCCGTGTTGAAACTCATCGTCAATGTTGTATTTTTCATATCCTTATCTGCCTCCGATCATTAAATTTTCTTTCCACTGTCTCTTTGCACATGTTCCCATCACCTCTCCTGGATGACCGGAGCCATCGGTTCCTCCTCCGGCTCATTCACCCAGTCCTCATAATCCTCCACGCTGCAGTACCCTGCCAGCATGGCAGAAAACGCATCCAGCCGGCTGGCCTTCACGCCTGACAGCTCCATCTGCAGGCCGGAATAGCCCTGGAACACCCGCACCACTTTTGCGTCCAGCACATCCGCCCAGGCTTTCTTTCCTGCCTCCGTCAGTGTTCCCCCATCCAGTTCCACAATGGTATGGGGCAGCCCGTAATCGATCTCATCATGGACCAGATGCAGGTTTTCCCATCAGGCACACAGCAGATCCTTCAGGCGGGTTCCCATGGCCTGTCCCCCATTTTCCCGGCTCATGTTATCTCCGGAATCTTTTTCCTGGGAAACAAGTTCCGCCAGGCTCTGTTTTCGCCCCTCCTGCAAGTTTATACAGAAATCCGGATAAAAACGCAGCTCCAGACAGTCACTGCGGATACTTGCCAGGCTCACCTCCGGCCTCTCCACAAGTATGTCTGCCAGAAGCTCTGTCAATGCGGGATTTTCAGAGAAAGAAAAATCACACTCTTTCTGTATCTGATCCAGATAAAAGACCCAGTTTCCATCTCCCGTATCACTGGTCCCCTCCAGAATCATCCGGTCTGCCAGCCGGGACATCCCTGCCCCGAACTCTGACAGGGAATCATATTCCAGGGCGGCGGCATCCGGCACATAGGATGCATAGCGGGCATAGCCATAGCCCTCTGATTCCACCAGGACGCCGTCATGCCTTCCCTCCCCCGTCACAAGGAGACAGTGATAAAGTCCATCCGGATCCGCCTTCATCAGCTCCACATGGTCCTGAATACAGGGCAGGTTTTCTAGGGGATTTCTCAGGAACTCTTCAAACTCACCGGCTGGCAGGCACACCTTTTTTCAACCTTCGCCTTCTGGAACTGAAAATCCGGCTTGTATAAAAACAGCATGTCTACTGGATTGATAGCGCATCCCTCCTTCCTTCACGTAAAATCTACTTCGTACAGTGTCCTGACCACTCTCTTATATTCTGCATGCTGCAGCGCCTCTTTTGTTCCATGGCGCACTTTTTTATTCAGCTGTCTTCTCCGCAGGGAGATCCCCCGTTTCAGCTCGCCCCTCATGCTTGTAGGTCCTCTTCCCCGCCCCCAGTCCTCTTTCCTTCTTCTGGAGGTTCCGGGCATTGGTTTCTGTAATGACATGTTTTCCTCCTGTCTGCCGCTTTGTCAGGCGGCTGCTGTTTTCTCTCAGCGACACACCATACCGGAATCTTTTCCGCAAGTCCATACCAAAAAACCACAAAGATTCTTTTTTCCTCTGGGGATCCTTACTTTTATGGGATCCCCCGCAGACACCCCGTAGCGTAGTAATGGCTGCGCCAGAAATTGGAGTTCAGGTCACCGTAGCCAATAGGATTTCCTGCATGAAGCATCTTTCCATCCCCCACATACATCCCCACATGGCTCACCGGGAGGCCGCTGAAAAAGTAGATATCACCGCCTATATTTGGTATAATGTAATTAT
>CAJUHR010000064.1:0-9090 GCA_910586255.1 uncultured Lachnospiraceae bacterium
AATGTCTTGATACGGCCAGCGCAGCAAGTGCGCAGACCTATCCCTTGGGAATCCCCATTTCCTTTTCAAACCGGAAAAACAGCTCTCCCCCCGGCATCTCATCCTCTCCCATTGGCATATGAGGGTCCTTGTGGCCGGGATTATAAAACTCCACAATATGGAACCCGCACTTATTTACATAAAAATGGATGTTTCGGACCTCAAAATAAGGAGTAACCGTTTCCCAGACAAGGGTGTCCGGATACCGTTCCTCCACTGCCCTCCACGCTGCCAGCCCCAGTCCGCGGCTGTGATACTTTGGTGAGATGAAAAAGAACTCCAGCGAATTATGGTTTGTATCCGGATGAATGGATACCACCACCCCTCCCACCCGCTTTCCTTCATATAAAATATGGTATACTGCCGCCCCCGGGGCATTGACGGATTGCCAGATGTCCTCATCCGCCGGTATGGGGCCGTCCTCCATGGGTCCGAAGTTCTCCACCACCGCAACCGCAAACGCCTCCTGCAGCTTTTCAATAAACTCTCTCATATCCTCTTTCTGTGCTGTCTCCAGCACAACCATTCTGGTTTCTTCCATAAATAAGTATCCTCCTTCTGAAAAAACACTTTTGTCAAATCCCTTCCGCCGGAAACAGGACACGGATCCGGTATGTCCCCTCCCCCGCTTCCTCCTCACATCTGCCCCACATGTCACCCATCATAGCCCGCACATTCCCCATTCCAATCTTCGTGCTGGCAATGGGTTCCCCCTGCCTTTTAATCCGGTTGCACACCTCAATCCCTGCCCAGCCCGGTTCATAAACCGTGGAAATCCTCACCGTCTCATCCGAATCCGCATACTTTACCAGATTCATCCCCAGATTATCCACAATCCTGGAGATGTAATCCATGCGAACCCGAATCATGTCCCGCTTCCACTCCAGACATGCCTCCACCTCAAATCCCTGTCCCTCCAGGAACATGGCCATCTCCGACAGACTGTCTATAAACACGCTTTGGAAAAGCATAGGCTCCTCTGCCTTTTCCCTGCCCTTCTCCTCTCCCACCTGGCTGCACTCGAACAGCCGGTCCGACAGTTCCTTCATCTGTACAGCCTTTGCCATAATCTTATCCAGATAGTAGCCCCGCTTTGCCTCATCCCCACAAACCCCCGATTGCATAACCTGTACATAAGTGGTCAGCGCCGTGAGCGGCGTCCTTAAATCATGGGCCAGCCCCACGATCAAATCCCGGTTGGCCTCCCGCAGTTCCTGCTCCCGCTCCATGTTCTCCTTTAAAGCCTGCCGCATCTGATTCAGCCCCCCGGCCAGCCTGGCCAGCTCGTCCCATCCTCTGACAGGGACGCCGTGATCCAGGCATCCGCCCTCCATGATCTCCACTTCCCGGTGAATATCCTGTATATACAAAATCCTCCTTCGGACGCCCCAGAGGAAACAGCCGATCAATATAAGGAAACAGAGCACCATAGACGCCACCATGGCATATATCTGATAGCGGTAGGCAAAGGCCCCTGTCAGAAAAACCTCTGCCTTCCCGTCCGCAAACGTGACATCAAAATAACTTTCCCGGTAGTAGGGCACTTCCATGTCCTCATAATAATCCTCCGCCTCCGTTGTATCCGACACATACAAAAGCATGTCATTCCGGTAGATTTCCAGATAGACAATGGACTTCTTTTTCACCCATTCTGACAGCGCCCCCTGGTCTGAAGCACCTATGCCCTGTGCCAGCACATAATCCTGCAGTTCCTGGACCATCTTTAACTCTTCCTTTTGCAGATAAGAGGTTTCCAGAAAATAATCATCAATCCTTCTGGTCACTGCCATATTAAAAACCCCGGAAACCACACCTGCCCCAATGCCGCTGATGAGAAGCCACAGAATCAGTTCCCCGGCCAGGCTCCAGGACTTTGTCCAGATTCTTTCCCTGATTGTCATTTTCTCACCCAATCCGATACCCCTTTCCCCACACCGTACAGATCCGCTTCGGCTCCTGAGGGTCCTTCTCAATCTTCACCCGCAGCTTGCGGATATGTACCATAACCGTATTGTTGGAACCGTAAAAGTAAGGCTCCTTCCACACGCTCTCATAAATGTTCTGTGCCGAAAATATCTTGTTCGGATGTTCCATTAAAAGCCGCAGGATCTGATATTCCAGTTCCGACAGATCCACCTCCTTATCCTCCACCCATACCTGGTTAAACCCTAAGTCCAGGCGGATCTCCTTCCACTGAAGCCATGATGAGTCCTCCCCGCTGTTTCCTGCCCCTTTCCCCTGATACACCTGATATCTCCGAAGCAGGGCCTTCACCCGCCCCAAAAGTTCCCCATAAGAAAAGGGCTTGGAAAGATAATCATCCCCTCCTGCCATTAACCCCAGAAGCTTGTCCGACTCCCTGGCCTTAGCCGTCAGAAACAGGATCGGAACATTATAAGTCTTACGGATCTCCTCACAAGTCCTGATTCCTGAAATCCCGGGCATCATAATGTCCAGGATGATCAGATCCGTATCACCGTTCACCATCTCCAGAGCCTGACTGCCGGACTCCGCCTCATATACCTTATAACCCTCGCTTTCCAGAAGCACCCGGACGCCCTCCCGGATATCCCCGTCATCCTCCACCAGTAAAATCATCCCTTTTTCCATTTTTCCACCTTCTTTTCTCTATACAAAACCTTATTGTTTTGCTGCTCCTTTTATACTGCCAACGTGTCGGCGCTACACCTGTTCCTGTCTGGTTTTTCTCCGCCGCTCCTTCTATATTTTACCTGAAAACTCCCCTACATAGTTCTTAAAATTTCTTAACTTGTAAAAAGGACGGCTCCCTTCCCGCAAACACTCCCGCCCCGGACCGTCCGGACGCCGGTTTCAGAATTGTTAAGATTCCCTTCAGAAACCATTCAGCTTCCCATGGGATAATAGACCTTGACGGAGAGAAAGAAAAACGAAACGTTCAAGGAGGTATGATTATGCATGAAAATAAATTAGTCCATCTGATAATAGAGCAGATTCAGAAAGACCGCGAAACCTTGTCCAAACCAAAACAAGAGCCATGTCCCGCCCCCTTTCAGGGAACCGCAGGCCATGGCCGGTAACACCGGACAGCTTCAGGCTGAAAGGTGGAAGAAGGCCGTCACCATCATCTTTACGGCTCTGCTTGCCATCTTCTGTGTCCTGTTTATCAGAGCATATATGCAGGGCCGGTTCCATTCCCTGGAATCTCTCCGCGACTACGTCAAAGGGTTTGGAATCATGGCTCCTGCCGTTCTCACCTTGTTCCAGGCATTTCAGGTGATCCTTCCGGTGCTTCCCGGATTCTTCGGATGTGCCGCGGGAGCCCTTCTGTTCGGAGCAGCCGGCGGGTTCTGGTACAACTACCTTGGAATCAGTACAGGCTCCATTATCGCCTTTTTCCTTGCCAGGCAGTACGGCACCAGCCTTGTAAAGGCTCTGTTTCCGGGAGAAAGCTACACAAAATGGTCCGACTGGCTGGGCAGGAGCCGGTATTTTACCCTGGCCCTGTTTGCCTCTATCCTGCTGCCCCTTTTTCCCGATGATTACCTCTGTTACTTCTCCGGCCTCACCAACATGAGCGCGAAGAAGTTTATATGGATCATCATTCTGGGAAAACCCTGGTGCATTCTGGCTTACAGCCTGGCCTTCGCCGGAGTGCTGTAAAGCACACATGCCATCCAAAACCATTTACGGCACCTGCCGGACTGCCTGCCAAAAAAACAAAAAGGAGACGAAAAATGTCAAAGAAACACCTCTTAGGCTTTTACGATTATACGGTCATTCTGACCTACGCAGGCACCCTGTCTGCCCTTTACGGAATCCTGTCCCTCTTAAACAACAGCCCCAGGCAGGCCCTCCTATGCCTGATGATCTCCGGGCTCTGTGACATGTTTGACGGGGCTATAGCCGCCACCAAAGACCGGAACCACCAGGAAAAACGGTTCGGAATCCAGATTGATTCCCTCAACGATATGGTGGCTTTCGGTGTTCTTCCCGCACTCTTTGTATACACGGTCTGCCCCAAAATCCCCCTTTCCCTTCTGGCAGCCTCAGCCTACCTTCTGTGCGCCCTGATCCGCCTGGCCTACTTCAATGTCCTGGAAGAAGACCGCCAGGACCATACAGACCAGAAACGGACGGAGTACCTAGGCCTGCCTGTCACCGTCTCCGCCCTCATTCTCCCGGCTGCCTACGCTGTCCAGTCCCGGACCCCGGCCACTCATCTGTGCGCCTTGACCCTTGCCTCCATGGCCCTGCTTTTTATCTTCCCCATAAGGATCCCCAAGCCTAGGCTGAAAGGTATTATCGGAATGGCTGCCGCAGGCACTGCCCTCCTTTTGGGAATGGTTCTGGAGGTATAAAGACATGATAAAAGATCCCTTATATGTACGCTTTCTCTATGAAACCACACCGGGACGCACCCTCTTAAAAACACTGGCCCGGCCCCTATTTTCCAGGCGGGCCGCTTTATTTTTGGATTCCCCCTGGTCCCGGTGGCTTATCCCTTTGTATATCCGGCTTCACCGTATCCCCATGGACTCCTATATTCCAGAACGCTACCGCTCCTTCAACCACTTTTTCATCCGGAAAAGAAACTGCCTGTACATAAACCCGGATCCGGAGCCCTCTCATTTCATCAGTCCCTGTGACGGATACTTAAGGGTACATCCCATTACCAGAGAAAGCCGGTTTTGCGTCAAACGCCTGAACTATTCCCTGGAAAAGCTTCTCCGCGACCCTGCCCTGGCAGCCAGGTACGAAAACGGCCTCTGTCTCATTTTCCGTCTGGCTCCCCACAACTACCACCGCTACTGTTACCCAGACAGCGGCCTGGCAATCAAACAGGTATCCATTCCCGGCCTTCTCCACTCCGTAAGGCCTTCTGCCCTGAAAACCCGCCCCGTTTTTCTGGAAAACGCCAGACAATACACGGTCATTGACTCCCAACAGTTCGGCCTTCTGGTTCAAATGGAAGTAGGCGCTCTCCTGGTAGGAAAAATCCATAATCACGGAGGCAGACTTGTGGCAGAACGGGGCACAGAAAAAGGATACTTTGAATTTGGCGGTTCCACGATTCTGATCCTCACTGAACAGGGAATCCTGGATATGGACCAGCCTATCCTGAATGCCTCTCAAAAAGGCCTGGAAACCGCCGTAACCTACGGAGAAAAAATCGCCGCCAGAAGGTTAGAGCGTGTCTGAAAGCAATTTTCAGACCGCTCTGGCGCCATACCCATTCACTGATAAAGTCAGGACTCAGAAAAAAGAAAAGAGAAACCTTGCTGTCATCCTGGGATCCATTGTGATCGGAGAGGCAAGTTACCGGATCGCCTCCCTTCCCCGGATCCGGGACTGTTATAGCAGGATTGTCTCGCCCTTTGTTTTCAGGCAAAATAATACCTTTCATGAACAAATGGACACCATTACAAGAAAAGCGCGATTCCTTCAGCCATATTGTACTTCCTATATGGTCTAAAAGAATAGCGCTTTCCTCTCTTATTCGCAGAGCCTTCCGCCTGGTTATCTCCACCCTTCACAGCACTTTCCTCTGTAGGAGAATCCTTTGCCTGTTCCCCCTTCCCCTTTTCTTCCAAAGGCTGATCCGGGCGGCCAAACTGGATTTTAGACTTCCAATTTTCATCCGGCGCTGCCTGATAATGTCCAAAAGATTCCGTCTTTTCTTCCGGGATATACTGATCCAGATTTCTTATTCTGACTGTGCCGCCTCCCGCCTTCCTGTCTTTACCGGTTACCGCTACCTGGCCTATATCAGCCGCCTGACGGGCCTGGCCGGCCCGTACCGTCTCCCTGGACGGCCCGGTACTCTCTGCCACAGCCAAACCGCCCCCTTTGCCTGCCTTCCCGCCTTCACTCACCTTTCCACTTTCCTTTATCGTTACAGCCTCTCCCGCTTTCTCCGGCTTTCCTTCCTTTAACCCGGTATCCGCCTTCAAAGCCACTGCCTCCTGTCCCAGCCTGCTGTTTGGAATCATCCAAATCGCCATAATCTTATTCTCCTTTTATATTTTTTATCCTTTCATATAACCCTTTCCACTATGCCAGAAATCCTGGAAACGTCCATTGTCCAGCGTAAACTGGCCATTTTTTATTTTCCAACCCTCACCTTTCTTGAGCCGGGCTTTCTCCTAAAAACATGGTTTCCATTCCTGCCTTTCCTTTGAAATCTCTCAATCCGTTTTCATAGGAATCCTCATCCTCCTTCTTCTTTGATAAAAACACATGATACCAGAAAAACCTTAACCATCCTTAAACCATTTCTTAAAAAATCTTAAGCCCAAACCACGCTATTTCCGGAAAATGGCAAATAATCCCGCACAGCTGCAAGGAGGCCTGCCGTCCTGGTACTCCGGATCTGCCTACCATCCCATCCTCCGTTACCCTCTTATCCACAGCCCTTACCCTCCTTCTCAAAATATTGGGATAGGCTACAATAAACTGGACAGATTTTTTAAGGCCATATAATATAAAGCCAAAAAGCAAAGGGGCAACCAATATGGCCAAGGCCACACAGAAAAAAACCTCGCAAGTATGTTCATGTGCGGTAAAGCAACAAACAATAATTTGATTGACAGATACCCATTATTCTATATGTTTTTGCGAAAGCATGAAATGTAGCTAAGATTAGAACTTGAATTTCATTCTAATACAACCCATTATACTTGGGTAACGGATAATCCATTTCATAATTTCGACACAATTCAATAAAGGCTTTGGCTGATGAAGTAAGAAATTTTTCTTTATGGTAGACGATATGAAACTTTCGTTTGAAACTAAGCCCTTTCACTTGGACAGCAATAACAAGCCCACGTTCTATTGGCCCAATTACCATACGATGTGGCAATATGGCAATTCCAAGCCCATTAACAACAGCATTTACCAGGGCAGTGGTACTTGTGGCTTCCCAGATAGGGGAAACAGAAAATCCCGCTGCTTCCACTACCCGTTCAAAGGTATCTCGTGTTCCGCTCCCATGCTCACGAAGAAGAAAATTCTGTTGACGAAATTCTTCCACAGAAAGCAACTGCCCCGGGTAAAAACTGCCGTTTGCAGGGCAGATAACAGCCAGGCTATCCTCCATGTATTCCTCTGAAACAAAAGTTGATGTATGGGAAATACCCTCAATCAGTATAAAATCCAGTTCATTGTTCCATATTTTCTGTTCCAACTGCTCTGACGGGCTGATGGTTACTTTTACCTCTGTACCGGGATAACGATTATAAAATGCTTTCACATAGTAAGGAAGAAACTGTGAACCAATAGTTATGCTTGCCCCGATTCTTATAATGCCAAAAGAATCCCAGTCTTTCATTCCTTTTTCCATATCGTCAAACATGGAGGCGATATGGACAGAATACTCACAAAAATGTTGCCCTGCTTCTGTGATTTTAAGCCTTTTTCCTATTCTGTCAAATAGAGCTATGCCATAATACTGCTCTAATTCCTTGATAGCAAGACTTACTGCGGGCTGTGTCATGTGGAGTTCTTCGGCAGCCTTTGTTGTATTGAAATTATTTTTGCAAACCGATAAGAATATTTTTAAGTGCCGTATTGTCATATTTTATCCCACTCTTATACGAAATTGGTTATTATATAAATAAAATTATATTATTTCCTTTATCAAAAAGCAAGTGTTATACTTATGTGCATAAGGAGGGAAGCACATTGAAACAAAATACATTTACAAAGCTATTTTTATCTACTTTTCAGTTAAGTGCCTGTACGTTCGGTGGTGGATTTGTAATTATACCTTTAATGCAGAAAAAATTTGTTGATGAGCTACACTGGATAGAAGAACAGGAAATGATGGACTTGACAGCAATCGCACAATCATCACCCGGTGCAATCGCTGTCAATGCGTCTATCCTTGTAGGGTATCATGTGGCAGGGGTGTTTGGGGCTTTGATAACAGTATTGGGAACCGTGCTGCCGCCACTCATCATTATCTCTGTCATTTCCTTTTTCTATACGGCATTTCGCGATAATGTGATCGTCAACATGGCTATGGCAGGTATGCTTGCAGGAGTAGCTGCTGTAATCTGTGATGTAGTAATTACAATTGGAAAAAGCATTTTCCAGAAAAAACGGATTTTGCCCATTGTTGTTTTATTTGTGTCTTTTTTCGCTGTCCATTTCATGAAAATCAACATGATACTGATTATTCTGGTCTGTGCCATAATTGGCGCAGCTGATATTTTGTATCTTGGCAGGAAAGGGAGGCAGGTATGATTTATTTGGAACTGCTGTGGAGTTTTTTTCAAATTGGGGTGTTTAGTATCGGCGGCGGCTATGCTGCCATGCCGCTGATCCAAAATCAGGTTGTCGATGTTCACCCGTGGCTGACTATGACCCAATTTGCAGATATTATGACGATTGCGGAAATGACACCAGGGCCGATTGCCATCAATTCAGCAACCTTTGTAGGGATTCAAGTTGCAGGAATTCCGGGAGCAATTATAGCCACCATAGGCTGTATCCTCCCGTCTTGTATGATTGTAATGACGCTTGCCTATATTTATTATCGTTTTCGCGGATTAAAAATGGTACAGGGGGTGCTTGCAGGCCTTCGCCCTGCTGTTGTAGCCATGGTTGCCTCTGCCGGTATTACGTTAGTAATCATGTCTTTTTACGGAGAAAGAATTCTGCCGGTTGATTTGAGTGGAATCAACATAATTTCTGTAATTATTTTTGCAATTGGCTTTTGGGTTTTGAGGAAATGGAAAGCAAATCCCATTTATGTGATGTTAGGGGCAGGGGCAGCCGGCGTATTGCTGTATTCCATTGTTTGATACAAGGAGGTATAACATGAAGTACATAATGAAAGCAGGGACTTTATACTTCAATGATATAGTGTCAGCCCGAATAAAAGGTGCTTTAACAGGTTTGGAAAAAAAAATATATTCTGTAAACGGTTCAATACTTATGCACACAAATATAGCGAACTTAGAGGTTCCGCCGAATGAAACGAGGAATGTTCGCCACCGCCAATACATCTTGTTTGACGGTAATGGCAACAAATATGCAGTCGCAAATCCCGGCTATGCAGAGGGAGAT
>CAJUHR010000064.1:9100-10114 GCA_910586255.1 uncultured Lachnospiraceae bacterium
ACGGTTGTTGGCTGGCCTTTATGTCGTATGCCAAGAGTAGATCATGCAAAGGTTGTATTTGATAAAAATGAATATTTGCTAATAATGCAGAACAGCCAAAACTATATATTATCGGATAAGTTTGACAAAGTAGTTATTCAAATTTTTCACCGGGGATTAGCCGGCGGCTGGAACATAGAAGTTATGAATGATTTTCTTCCTGAAATGATATGTGGTATTTTTGTGTTCTGTAAGTATATTGAGCAGGAAAATGAATTTTTAGCAGTATGAAAGAGGCAGAATATAGCCAACATCTGTCCGCCCTACTTGACATGTCCGGAAGCAGCATTATAATACAAGTTAGGGCAGGACCTTAAAAAATCCGGCTCTGCCCACAGTGGCTAATGACATATCTTATCTCAGTTTTTAACGTTTACCCAAAACTTGAAACGTAAGCGCCAAATATTCCTGTGGATTTTCTAATCTTCTGGATTCCTCTATAATTGTAAATGAAATATAGTTAGACTATTTCACTACAATTACGGAGGATAGGTTATGGCAGCTACACGCAAAGCCCGTGTTCCGATGGCGGAACAGATCAGGCTTATCAATGAATGCCGCCAAAGCGGCATGACAGATGCTGGCTGGTGCTGTGAAAACGGTATCGCTGTAAGAACTTTTTATAACTGGGTCAGCCGCTGCAGGAAAACAGCAGCGGGTCAGATCCCGGCACCGAATTATGGCCATTGTGAGGCCCCGCGTTCAAAGCAGGGCGTGGTTCTCATTGACATTGTTTCGGGTTACCTTCCGGAACAGCATATAGCACCGCAGATGCACCAAACGAACCTTGACAATCCACATACGATTGAAGTGTCCATGGATGATGTGATAATCCACATCAGCAATGATGCGGATCCTGCCCTGCCCACCAGGAAGCGTTTTGTCAAGTCATTCTGTTCTTTGGGAGAGGTTGGGGGAGCGGGGGCAGAGCCACCGCATAACCTACCAATAGCCGCCGAAGTAGTGCAGACGGTT
>CAJUHR010000065.1 GCA_910586255.1 uncultured Lachnospiraceae bacterium
TTCTTTTATGGTTATTACGGAGACCTCGGAGACATCTAAGAACGTGCCAAACCTCTATTCTGATAACGTAGAGAAGAACGGCAATGGCTGGATTGGCCGGCCTTTGCTTCTGGGGAGTTATTATGTGGAGGAGATTTCCCGTTCCGAAGGGTACGAACTTTCCAGGATAGGGAAGAACTTATCGGAGAGCAACCGCATGGGAAAGCCGGTGGTGCTTGCGGAGTCGGGGAGCGCCCATACGGAAGGTTTCTTCCACCGGATTAATGAGTGGGAGGGGAATTCCTATGACTTTACGGTGGATTATTTTAATACCAAAGGGTTTGATGTGTTTTTATCCGGGCTGCCGGAGAGTGTGACGATTTATGAGGTGGCGGAGAAAGAGGGTACAAAGGCGGAGCAGGTAGCCACTGGGAGCAGCCGGGTGGAGAAACGGGACTCTGCAGGAAATATTATTTACCAGGCAGCCAAAGGCGGGGAGTACAAGCTGGACAGTGACGGGAATAAGATCATAAAGAAGGATTCCCAGGGGAATGTTGTTTATTCGGACAAGCCTTTTATGGAGACGGTTACGGCGGTCAACCGGCTGAATTGGTATGTGTCTGCGATTGAGAGGGAGGTCCCTTCTGATATGGCTTTAGAGGAATCGGGGGCTATGAATCAGGATTATATCCTGCAGGAAGTGTCTTCGGCTCTTTTAGGTTCCGGGTATAAAGGCGGCCTGACGGATGGACCGTGGACTCTTTTAAAGCTGTCGGGGCAAACCAATGGGGAGAGAATTGAGGAAATTCTTCAGTACTGTGCTTCGGACAGCTTCTGGGACGCTTATGAGGTGGATGAGATTAGTCAGAGGGGCGGAAGCTGGTACGCAAAAATCCGCTATGGCTATAAGGGGATTGTGAACCGGAATGCGATCTATGATAAGGGGACTGGCCGTCTGGTGATCCGCAGGGAGTATGAAAATGGTTATTACTACGTGGTTTTTGAAGCGGATCAGTATGAGAGGGACGGATACCGGTTTACAGTGGAGAAGAAGGAACTGGACAGGGAAGCCCTTGCAGCTGGGGAAATCCGCTTAAAGGCGGTATACAGCCCTGTGTATGAAACTTATGGAGTGGGAGAGTTTATCCTAGATTCCCAGGGGCAGAAGGTTCCGGTTATGGAGACAGTGCCCCAGTACACCACCCAGGAGACGCTGACCTATGAGGAGATTCTGACGCCAGTGAAGGTATCTTATGATAAGGACAGGAAGTGTTCCGTGGTTCATATGGATACATCAGGGGAGAACTTTGGCACGGAAAACAGCAAAAAGACCTTCCGGGTTGTGGTTGATGGGGAGATCAGCCGGTATCGGGAAGCGGCGGTGAATGTGAGTACCCGGAAGGAGGAACTGGATGAGGGTTCCTATGTGAAATATGCGGTGCTCCTGTATCCGGGACAGTACCAGGCTTATGAGGATTCAGATACCAGGGTGCGTCCGATTGTCGTTTTGGAGAGGGTTATCAAGCAGGCGATTAAAGTAACAAAGGATATTGCACTGGATTCCTATGAGCATAATACTTATGAGATTCACAGGGACCCATTTACGGTGCTGTTCGGGGGCTATAACGGGAAGCAGGAGACAAAGACGCTGCCGGGATTTTATTTTAAGCTGTATCTTCGGTCTGACCTGGAAGAGACTGGGAAGCTGAAGGAAAAAGAGGACGGCTCCTATGACTATGAGGGATTCTTTAAGGAGAATCCAATCTTTGCTTCTGACCTGGCTCTGGAATGGGATATGGAGAAGTATGACGTGGATGAGGATATGACAACGGTTCATGCCAGCCGGGGCGGAGGTTCGGATGATTACTGGGGGCAGAGCCGTATGCTGCCTTATGGTGTGTACGTGCTGGTGGAGCAACAGCCTACCAAGATTCCTCAGAAGGCCTATGCCATTGATTCTCCCAAAGAAGTGGAAATACCATTTATTCCCCAGGTAGATAAAGATGGGACGGTTCATGACAAGGTTCCGGCCCCAGAATATCTCTACGATTCCAGGCTGACGCCGGAGCAGCTTATGGAGCGTTACCAGATCCGGTTTAATGAGGAGACCCACATCATTTACGCCCACAACCATGACGGGGATTTTGAGGTGTTTAAGTACGGGCTGGAGCCGGACAGTGTGAGGGACTGCCAGAATGAGACGGTGGCGGAATATTATCATTATGGTTCGGTCAGTGAGGACGCAGGGACGAAGGACGGGGTGTATTATGAGACTTATTATGACCGGGACGGGAAGATTACGGATTATGGGGTGACCCTGGACGGGGTGGAGACCATGACCGGGAAATCCACGGCGGTTGACCGGAAGTTTGCCAAGGCCCTGATTTCCTGGAGCGTTTTGGACCCCAGGTATGGGGAGGTTATTAATGACAATGGGGATATTGGGAACCGGGAGCCTGGGCATGAGGGGAACGGCGGGTTTAATTTCGTTTCCTTTTCCAATACGGATTTTGAAAATGAGCTTTACAGCTCCAGGCTGCGGATTGAGAAGTTGGATTCGGAGACCGGGGAGAACATTCTCCATGACGGGGCTCTGTTTAAGATTTATGCGGCAAAGCGTGATGTCAGCGGGGACGGAGCTGATGGCGTGACGGGAAGCGGGGATATCCTGTTTGATGGGAATGGGGTGCCTCTGTATGATGAAAAGGAACAGATTTTCATGCAGGATGATACCGGGGCGGAGGTTGGCATTTTTAAGGCTTACTCTACGGTCCGGGACGGGGAAGTGACCGGACCGGACGGGAGTGTCCACACGGAGAAACAGACCGTGGGGTATCTGGAGACTTATCAGCCTCTTGGGGCAGGGGCCTACGTGCTGGTGGAGGTGGAAGCGCCGGCCGGGTATGTGAAGTCAAAACCTATTGCCTTTACGGTGTACAGCGATAAGGTGGAGTATTATGAGGAGGGTGATAAGGACAAGAAGGTTCAGGCGGTGAAGTACCAGTACATGCGTCCCATTGGGGCGGATGGGAAGACCGTGGCGGAGGACATGCACCAGATTATTGTGAAGGACGCGCCTACCAGGATTGAGATCCACAAGGTGGAAAAGAGGCAGGACAGCCTGACTTACCGGGTGGAGGGAACGGAGGAGCAGCTAAAGGCCAGAGGGGATGTGGAGCTTCAGTACCGGCCCAACGGGGAGTTTGCCGGGTTTGGGTTTGTGACGAAACGGCTGGAGGAGAAGGGGAATCCTTATGTAGCGAATGCTACCCTTACCTTGTATGAAGGTCTGGAAGTGAGGCAGACAGGGGAACATGAGTATGGGGGTGTGAAGGTTACCCGGAACCTGTTTGATTCGGTGACGGACATCATGGCTTATGAGACAGGGGTGGATACGGATATAAGGAAGACCGGCATGGATAAGAATAAGCGGGAGGAATGGGATATTACCAAGGAGAAGAACCCGCCGGTGAAGCTGTGGCGGTTTGATCTGGATTATGACCCCACGGAGCTGGATTCGGAGACCGGGATTTTGTATGGCCTGGACGACTGGGGGAACCGGCTATGCATGGTGGATTCGGAGACGGGCATGGCTTATGTGACGGACAGTAACGGGGCCGTGATTGTGTGGCCTTTGGATGAAAACGGGGACAAGATTATTTCTCAGTCTGTGGAAGTGTTTGTGGATGAGAATGGGAAGCAGACCATTAATACGGACTTGAAGCCGGTGGCGGATGAGAATGGGCTGCCGGTTTATTATCAGGACGGAGGAGTTATCTGGCTGGAAAATGAGTGGGTGACGCCGGAGAAGGGAGCCTTTGAGATCGCCAGGGTGAAGCAGGGGGCTTATATCCTGGAGGAGACGGCGGCTCCATTGGCAGATGGTTATGTCCAGTCCGTGGCTTTGGGGCTGATCGTGAGGGATACGGGTGATCTGCAGTCCTTTACCATGGAGGATGATTACACGAAGCTGGAGGTATCAAAGCTGGACATGACTTCCAGGGAGGAGATTGAAGGGGCTACGCTGACGCTTTATGAGGCGTACCGGGTGTATGACGATTCGGACAGAGGGTGGCATTTGGAGATTCTCCGGGATATGGACGGAAAGGAGATTATGGCGGAGACCTGGGTTTCTAAGGGTGGAAAGCCTCACTGGATTGACCATATCATGCCGGGGGATTACATTTTGCGGGAGACAAGGGTTCCCACGGAGGCCGGGTATGTGACTTCGGAGGATGTGGAAGTGACCATTCTCGAAACCGGGGAGGTTCAGGGGTTTGTCATGGAGGACGACCACACGGCGGTGGAGGTGCTGAAAGTAGACGCTGTTACGGGGAAGGCCATGGACAATGAACACAGGGCGGAGCTGGCCCTTTGTCCGGCTTTGTTAAATGAGGCAGGGGAGCCATTGTATGATGAGACCGGGAAGATTCAGTATGATAAGGAAAAGCCTGTTTTTAAGTGGCAGACGGATGATGGCAGCGAGGTGAGGAAAACGGCTCATCCGGTCACGGTTCCGGGAGGGCACAGTTATACGGCTTATGATTATGAGGTAAAGCAGATTCCCGGGACCAAGCAGGCGGTCTGCTATGTGACGGAGACAGGGGCTCTGCGGTTTGAGTATCTGCCGGTGGGGAAATATGTGCTGGTGGAGGAGAAGGCGCCTATGGGGTATCTTCTGGCGGACCCGGTGTATGTGCCGGTTCTGGATGTGGGTTCCAAGGAACGGGTGCAGTCATTTGTTATGGAGGACAAGCCGATTCGGGTGCTGCTTTCCAAGGTGAATGTGGCTGGCGGAAAGGAGCTGGCCGGGGCTACCGTGTCGGTGTACCAAGCGGCAGAGGATGGGAGCCTTAGGAAAGAGCAGATGAAGGATACAGAAGGGAATCTTTTGTTTGTGACGGATACGGAGGGGAACCTTTTGAGAGATGAGGAAGGGGAACTGATTCCGGCCATGGAGTATGATGAGGCTTACCTGGTGAATCGGTGGATTTCCGGGTCTGACGGAAGGTATACGAAAAAGGATCTGGAGGCGGGACGGATTCCGAAAGGGTATGAGGTTGGGGATTTGAGGCCCCATGAGCTTCCGAATCCAAAGGCCGGCTCTTATTATTTTGTGGAGGAGCAGACGCCGTTTGGGTATGTGCGTGCCGTGGAGCTTCCTTTTTCCATTGTGGATACCATGGAGGTACAGCGGTTTGAACTGGTGGATGAGCTGGTGATGGGCCGGATTGAGATTGTAAAGTCGGATGAAAAGAGGCCAAAGGAAAAGCTGGAAGGGGCCAGGTTTAAGTTTACCAATCTGGATACCAACGTGTCGGTGATTCTGATTACGGATGAAGAGGGACGGGCGGTAAGCAGTGAGGTTCCCGTAGGTTCGATAGGAGAGGACGGAGCTGTGAGCCTGTACCATTTCAGCGTCCAGGAGGTGAAGGCACCGGAGGGGTATCTGCTGGATACAAGGGTACATACTTTCCAGTTTAATGTGAATACAGACCGGTATCACAGGCTGACCTATGAGTATCAGGCATTGGACGCTCCCAGCAAGGTGATTGTTTCTAAGAAGGCGTTGACAACCAAGGAGGAACTGCCTGGGGCCAGCCTGGAGGTAAGAAAGGTGACGGAGACTTCCGGGGAAGGTGGGGAGATTGTGAAGGTTGAGGGGGACGTGGTGGAAAGTTGGACTTCGACGGCTCAGCCTCATGAGATCGAATACCTGACGCCTGGGGAGTACGTGCTCATTGAGACCAGGGCGCCGGAGGGGTATCTGGTGGCGGAGAAGGTATATTTTACGGTGAAGGAGAACATGACCGTGGAGGAGATTCCGTTTGTGGAAATGTTTGATGATGATACGAAGACGGAGATTGTGAAGGCGGATTCGGAGAGTAAGGAGCCTTTGGCGGGAGCGAAGCTGCAGTTGATTTCTGTAGTGGATGGTAAGGTAATCCGGGAGTGGGTGACGGATGAGACGGGGACCATGGAATTTTTGGGGCTTCCTGCCGGGGAGTATCTGGTGAAGGAGCTGGAGGCGCCGGAGGGGTATCAGCTGCCTAAAGAGCCGTTTAAGCTGACGGTGGTTAAGGATTACAGGGTTCAGACTTTTACTCTGGAGAATAACAAAATCGAAGTGTCGGTGGAGAAGCGGGACATGGAGACCAGGGAGTTTGTGGCCGGGGCGGTTCTGGAGCTCTGGAATGAGAAGGGGGAAAAGGCTGCGGGCTGGATTACGGGGGAGAAGCCGGAGAAGATTCTTGGGCTTGTACCTGGGAAGTATGTGCTGAAAGAGGTGAAGGCACCGGAAGGGTATCTGATTCTTTCTAAGCCTCAGGAGATCATGGTGACCAATGCTCCGGGTGTGCAGACTTTTGTGGTTTTGAACCAGAAGCTGGAAGTGGATGTGGTGAAGAAGGATAAGGAGAACGGGAAGGTTCTTACGGGTGCGGTTCTGAGGCTTGTGAGAAATTCGGACCAGGCGGTGATCCGGGAGTGGGTCAGCGGCCAGGTGCCGGAGGTGTTTAAGGGGTTAGCGCCGGGAAGTTATACCCTGGAGGAGAGGAAAGCGCCGGAGGGGTATGCGGTTGCAAAGAGCCTGACCTTTGAGGTGACGGAAACGGAGGCGAAGAAAGAGGTGGTTATGGAAGATGAGAGGATTATAGTGGATTTCCGGAAGACAGACGGAGTGAGCGGGGAACCCTTAGAAGGGGCCGTGCTGCAGCTGGTTGAGAAGGCCGGGACCAAGGATGAGACGGTGATCCGGGAGTGGGTTTCCGGGAAGGAGCCGGAGAGGTTTGTAGGAATCCATGCGGGAACTTATGTCATCCGGGAGAAGAAAGCGCCGGTTGGATTTGCGCCCATGAAGGATATGGTGGTTGAGATCCGGGAAGATGAGGCCATGCAGACGGTTGTGATTCGGAACCAGCCCATTCAGGCGGAGATCGGGAAGTCAGACGGCGACACTGGGAAGCTGTTAGGCGGGGCAACGTTGCAGCTAGTGCGTAACCGGGACGGAAAGGTGATCCGGGAATGGGTGTCCAGGGAAGGACAGGCAGAGGCATTCAAGGGCCTGGAGAGCGGGCGGTATACGGTGAGAGAGTTGAAAGCGCCTTCCGGGTATCGGAAAATGGAGCCTCAGGAGATTGAGGTGAAGGAAACGGAAGGGGTTCAGGAGTTTGTGGTGAAGAATTATAAGATCCGCCATTCGGGCGGCGGTGGAGGAGGAGACAGGCCGAAGCCGGACAGAGAGTATATGGAGCTGTATAAGGTGGACGGGGCTACGGGAAAGCGGTTAGCGGGAGCCACGATTACGGTCTATAAACCGGACGGCAGTGTGCATTTTGAGGGCGTGACGGGTATGGACGGAACGGTGAGGTTTAAGAGGTCGGGAAGCGGGAGTTACTCCTTTAAGGAAACGAAGGCGCCGGAGGGGTATTACCTTAATGGGAATGTGTATCAGTTTGTGGTTGGGACAGACGGGAAGGTGGCCGGGGAGGATACGGTTCCTGACTATAAGAAAACCACGGTGATTATTTCCAAGGAGGATGTGACTACATCGGAGGAACTGCCGGGAGCGGAGATTGAGATCACGGATAAGGACGGAAATGAGGTCTTTAAGGGAACCAGTGATGAGAACGGGAAGGTGTATTTTGAGGTTCCGGAGCCTGGGGAATACCATTTCAGGGAAGTAGTGGCTCCGGATGGATATGAGTTAAATGAGACGGTCTTTACTTTTACCGTCTTTGAGGACGGAACAATCATAGGGGATTGTACTATAACGGACCGGAAGCATTATGGGAGGATTACGGCTTCCTATGAGACAAAGCGGAAGGGTGACGGTGATGTGACTGTGGGAGAACTTCTGCATGCGCCGAAGACCGGGGACACCAGCGGGCTGGCAGGGCTGTTTGCGGTATGGCTGGCTTCTGTGGCTGGGCTTGTCGGAATGGTGCTTTGGAGAAGGAAAAGGAAGAAAGGGGATGATGGGACGCCGCCGGGAGGCGGCGGAACGTCCGGTGGTTTGGGCCGGAGATGGAGAGAGATAGGGAAGAAAGGGAACCGTGGAAAGGATTGTGAGAAACATGGCAATCAGGCTGGTGAGAGAAGGAATAGTGGGCTGGGTGAGTTTGCTAAGAAAGAAATGGGAAATGTGGGGAGGGCAGGGGAGTTTATAAGGCGTTCCGGGGCATTTCTTCTGGCGGTATTCCTGGCGGCAGGCGTTCCGGCTTTTACGGTGAAGGCGGCTTCTAATACAGATGGTGAGGTTTTGGAGAATCTGTATGAGGAGTACCAGTATGTTACGGGGAATCCGGATTCGGATGAGGCACAGAAGCTGTTTGAGAAGGAGATTGAGAGGGACGGTACGGCTTACCGTCTCTCGGAGATCCGCACAAAGGTAGTGAAGGAAGAGCAGGCTGGAGGCAGTGAGGAGACGCTGGAAGTTACCAGCAGCCCGTTTTTGAAGGATGTGGCGGAGAAGTACAAGCCGGGGGAGACTTATGAGAAGGACGGGGTGGTTTATCGCCTGGAGGGAAGCTGGATTGAGGAAATGGCGATTCCGGCTCATGAGATTCCGGTGACAGAGGAGGTGATGTATGAGGCTGTGGAGGCGTTGGATCGGATTCCTTCTAAGATTTCAGTAACCGTGACGGATGAGGGCACGGGGCAGGAAATGGAAGTGGTGGCAGCGGCTGACCGGCAGGAATCGGGGGAGGAACGCTGGGAGGATACCTTTTCTTTTCCGGTTACGTTTCATGAGTATGGTTTGGAAGGGTACTGGCTTGGAGATAAGATGTTTACGCTGGATGGGGATGTTCCTGATTTTACGGGGCATGAGAAGGAGCTTCTGGCGTTGATTCAGGCCAGTGATGAGGATTATCAGGTGGACTCGGTTTCCTGGGACGGGGAGGCTTATGAGGACGGAAATGGGATACGGTGCAGGAATGCGGTGGCTAAGGGAAAGAAGCTGGTGCGGGACTGTACGGTGACTTATATAGGGCGTGCGGTGTTCCCGGAGGAAATGGGGGCGCGGTATGTTTCTGCTTATGTGAAGGAAGGGGGGAGTGAGACAGGGACGGTTCAGTATACCATGAAAGCGGTAGGGGTGTATGTGCCGAAAAAGGGGAACGGAATGGCGCTGGCGGCGGTGATCGGGATTACCGGCGTGGGTGCTGGGGCTGGGACGGCTGGATATGTCCATTATAGAAAAAAGAGGCGGATGGGTGCTGCCTGATAAGTGATTTGATAGGAGGGAGGGAGCCGGGGAAGAGGGGCTTTCTCCCTGTAAGGAAAGTTTTTTGGAAATGCCCTTGAAATTTGGAAGGGGGATTTTTTAGAATGGAATTAGATGGCAGAGAGAGGGCTGTTCTGGCGGATCTGGTGATGTGGGAAGGGGCTGGCAGAGGGCTGTGATTATTGATAAGGAAAGGGGAAGTGCGGAATGAAGAACAGGAGAAATGGCGTGAGGATTAGTGGATATAAGAGCGGGTATGGACGGAAGAAAGAGGGAAAGGCGGTGAGGGCTCCGGTTTGTCCTTATTGCGGAAGGGTTTCGGTTTTGCGGCCAGCGGAGTATGTGTATGGGGAGAATACCATTGTGGAGGGGAGCCTTTTGTATGTGTGCAGCGGCTATCCGGCGTGCGGGGCTTATGTGGGAGTTCATGAGGGGACGAAAAAGCCTAAGGGGATGTTGGCGGATTCGGAGCTTCGGAATAAGAGGATTCGTGCCCACAGGGCCATTGACCGGATTGTGAAGGCTGGGTGTATGAGCCGGGACGGGGTGTATGTGTGGCTTTCGGGGAGGCTGAATCTGCCGTATGAGGAGACCCATATCGGGTATTTTTCGGATTATCTGTGTGAGGAGACGATCAGGGAGTGTGAGAAGGTGATGGAGAATTGGAATGGGAATCGGAGAGGGAGAGCAGCGTGAGGGAGGAACGTAACGAATGAGATTGGAACCGTCTGAGGAAATGATGTATAGGAGAATGGACTGGAAGGAGCGGCTGCTCCTTCTTTTTCC
>CAJUHR010000066.1 GCA_910586255.1 uncultured Lachnospiraceae bacterium
TTTATTGAATTTTCAAGGTGCATAGGCACTTATGCAAGTGCGAAGTTTGAGTAATCTATTCTTTTTATTTGTTCCAAAACTCTTTCTGCACTTTTATTCCACTTTAGTCAACTATAGATAACCATCTTTCCTTCCCATCTCCACATAAAAACAACTCATATTATCCGATATTGACCTCTCCATTTTACTCCTATTAATTGTAAAATAAAAGGACGATATATTATCTCAACCCAGAAAATATATTGTACGCAACTAGCAAACTTTTATTTCGCAAAGGAGAAAAAAGCTATGATTGAAGAGTTTGAAAAGTACCTAAAAGATCAAAATCTTTCCCAAAACACTATTATATCGTATATGTATACCGTAAAACAGTTTCATAAACGATATGAAACCGTAACCCGCAAAAATCTGCGGGAGTACAAAATGTATTTGATTGAAAACTACAAGCCCCAGACAGTCAACCTTCGGATACGGGCCATAAATTGTTATCTGGAAAGTATTCAGAAGGAAAAGTGGAAGCTTACCACCGTAAAGGTACAGCAAAAGCCTTTTCTGGAAAATGTCATCAGTGAAGCGGATTATTTGTATTTTAAAAACCGCTTAAAGCAGGATGGAGAAATGTACTGGTACTTTGTGATTCGCTTCCTGGCAGCCACGGGCGCCCGGGTCAGCGAATTAATTCAGATCAAATCCGAGCATGTAAAAATCGGGTATCTGGATCTCTATTCAAAGGGGGGAAAGCTTCGCAGAATCTATATTCCTTCTGCCCTGAAAAAGGAAGCGCTAGCCTGGCTTACGGAAAACAACCGGCAAAGTGGTTTTATCTTTGTCAACAAATATGGCAACTGTATCACTTCACGGGGCATAGCGGGACAGTTGAAAAAGTTTGCGAAGCAGTATGGTTTGGATCCTTCTGTGATATATCCTCATTCCTTCCGTCATCGCTTTGCCAAAAGCTTTTTGGAACGATACAGTGATATCTCCATGTTGGCGGATTTGATGGGACACGAGAGCATTGAAACCACCCGAATCTATCTCCGCAAAACCAGTACGGAACAACAGAATATTATCAATCAGGTGGTAGACTGGTGATTTGACCTTTATGACATCCGCCCGCAAGCATTTTGTCACAGGGCGGATGCCCCCGTGAACAGTAACAATCTTGAAACCAGAATAAGCAGCAAACCTTTCAAAGGTTGCGTGATAAAACAATTGATGCTATACTAATTCTGAAACGAAAGTCCCTTTCCACAAACCCAATGGAGGTATGTCATCGTGCGTACAAAAAATAGCAGCGGCCTGTCAAAATCTTTTACGGAAACCTGCTCAGCCATCGCGAGCGGTGTGATCGGCGTAGCTCTGGTTTTCCTTTTTACAGTATTTCCGCTCATATATGACAACTCTTATATTAATATTTTGGAAACCAAATACCATTATTTCTGCATATTCGCCATAGGCATGCTGGGAACTCTTCTGGCGCTGGGCATTATTATGGCATGTGTTGATCTCATAGAATTCAGGGGAGTACACACCCGGCATTTTTTTGTGGGTTTTTTC
Organism: uncultured Lachnospiraceae bacterium; assembly: GCA_910586255.1. Lineage (GTDB taxonomy): Bacteria > Bacillota > Clostridia > Lachnospirales > Lachnospiraceae > Brotaphodocola. Next base: position 1,558 of record CAJUHR010000066.1, read on the forward strand.
TCCCGGCGCGAAAACAAGGCTGCCTTGTTCACAGCAGATATGGCTGTTTTGATCTTTTGGCTGTCTTCTGCCATATCCACTCTGTTGTCCGCCTATCCAAAAGAGGCCTTCCTGGGCAATAAAGGGCGCTATTCGGGGCTCTTTTTGCTGAACCTGTATGTAATGTGCTATTTTGCCATTAGCCGCCTCTGGAGGCCTAAAAAATGGTATCTGGACTTATTTCTGGCCAGTGGTATGATTCTGTGCCTGCTCGGGATTACCGATTATTTTCAGATGGATATTTTAGATCTGCACAAGGCAATTGCAGCGTCCCAGGCAACGATTTTTACCTCCACTCTGGGCAATATTAATACTTACACGGCTTATGTGGGACTGATTATGGGTGCTTCTGCCGCTATGTTTTCCCTGGAAAAAAGTCCGCCTAAAATCCTGTGGTATTATTTTTGTATGATTGTCTCCTTCACCGCGATTATCATGGGATGCAGCGACAATGCCTACCTAAGCATGGCTGCCCTTTTTGGAGGCCTTCCGTTTGTTCTGCTGGCAAATCGGGAAGGAATAAAAAGATATTTAATTATTATTGCAACCTTTTTCTCCGTCATCCAGCTGATCGATATAACCAACCAAATATTTGCGGACCGGGTGATCGGGCTGGAAAGCCTGTTTCTTATTATTGTCAATTCGGGCTGTTTAATCTACCTTGTTATGCTCTTCTGGGTGCTTACCCTGGCCTATATGAGCTTCCACAAAAAGCACGAGGAGACCTTAGGCTCCTCCCCTTCCTTTTCGGGAAAAAGTCTTGTTTTTTGGTGGGGTGTTCTGATTGCCGCATTTATGCTGATCCTTTGTTTTATGTTTTTTGATGCCAATATAAGAGGAAATGGAGCTCGCTACGGCGCCCTCCAATCCTACCTGGTCTTTAATGACAGCTGGGGTACATCCCGCGGATATATCTGGAAAAAGTCTCTGGAGCTTTACAGCAATTTCCCAATGCCCAGGAAGCTTTTCGGATATGGCCCGGATACCTTCGGACTCCTAACAAACAACAAAATCCGTCAGGAAATGGTTGAAGCCACTGGTTTATTTTTTGACAGCGCCCACAATTCCATTCTCCAGTATTTGTTGACAATCGGCCTTGTCGGCACAGGGGGATATTTGGTGTTTCTTCTCTCTTCTATGTGGCATATGCTTAAGAACCGGCAGAGAAACAGCTACATTCTTGGCGTGTTATTTGCCGTTGCCTGTTATGTATTGCAATCCACGGTAAATATTGATCTGCCTATTGTTACGCCTGTTATGTGGGCTCTGGTCAGCATGGGAATAGCCGGATGCCGGGCATCAAAAGAGGTTTAAAATACCATAAAAAGACCAGACGAAACCCTGTCTGGTCTTTTTATAGAAAACTATCGGATTGATCATGAATAGAACAATCTGTTTACTGCACTAAAAATACCCCGAACAGATGCTCTGGTAATATTGGAGCTAACTCCAACACCGTAAGTAACTTTTCCGCTTTCCTGATCCATCAGATGAATATAAGATGCCGCCTGTGCGTTGGAGCCGGTCTGCAATGCATGCTCGCTGTAGTCCAGAACCTTAATCTGAATCCCAAATTCTTCCTCCAGTCCCCGCTGTACCGCATCGATCGGGCCGTTGCCCACACCTTCAAACACCTTTTCAATTCCATGGTCTGTGTATGTCACCTTGGCCAGGGTGGCAAATACGTCCTTCTCCACCTCCGTATCGGTAATCTGGCACCGACGGAAATGCATGGGCTCTTTCTTGTCCAAATAGCAGCGGCGGAATTCGTCCATAATCTGTTCTGGAGCCACCTCCCCCTGCTTCTCTGAGATCATCTGAATTACGTCTGCAAATTCCTTATGCATCCCTTTAGGAAGCTTAAATCCATAGAAAGTATCCATCACGAAGGCCACTCCGCCCTTGCCGGACTGACTGTTAATCCGGACAATAGGCTCGTAAACCCGTCCAATGTCGGAGGGATCAATGGGCAGGTAGGGAACCTCCCAGTAGTCTCCGTTTCTCTCCTTAAGGGCCTGCATTCCCTTGTTGATCGCGTCCTGATGAGATCCGGAAAATGCCGTAAATACCAGCTTTCCCGCATAGGGATGCCGCGGGTCAATCTGCATCTTGGTGCAACGCTCATACACCTCGGCGATGGAGCGCACATTTTCAATCGCCAGTTCCGGATCAATCCCCTGGGAGAACATATTGTAAGCCAATGTGAGAATATCTACATTTCCCGTCCTCTCTCCGTTTCCAAACAAGGTACCTTCCACCCGGTCTGCCCCGGCCAATAATGCCTGCTCTGTGGCAGCCACACCGGTTCCCCGGTCATTGTGAGGATGTACGCTTAAGATAATGCTGTCTCTGTCTTCAAAATGCTTGTTCATCCACTCAATCTGATCTGCATACACATTCGGTGTGGTCATCTCTACTGTGGAAGGAAGATTAAAAATGATGGGCCTCTCCGGTGTAGCCTGCCCCCAGGTCTTTTGCACCGCGGTGCACACCTCCAGAGCATAGTCCAGCTCAGTGCCTGTAAAGCTCTCCGGAGAATATTCCAGAAGCATATCCCCGTCATATCCATGGGCATATTTTTTGACCAGCTCGGTTCCTTCAATGGCAATCTGCTTGATCTCCTCCCTGTCCTTATGGAACACTACATCCCTCTGTAAGGTTGAGGTGGAATTGTAAATATGAACAATAACCTTTTTGATGCCCTGAATGGCTTCAAAGGTTCTCTTAATCAGGTGCTCACGGCACTGAACCAGCACCTGCACCCGCACATCGTCCGGAATCAGATTCCTGTCCACCAACTGACGGAGAAAGTCAAATTCAATCTGGGATGCTGCCGGAAATCCGATCTCGATCTCCTTAAAACCAAGCCTCACCAACATGTTGAAAAACTCGACCTTTTCTTCCACCACCATCGGCTCAATCAAAGCCTGATTGCCGTCCCGCAAATCTACGCTGCACCACATGGGAGCCTTTTGTATCTGCTTGTTTGGCCATTCTCTTTCCGGATAATCTACTACAGGGACTTTTTTGTATCTCTTATAATTCAACATAATTTTCTCCTCCTGGAATCTGTATATAGTTGTTTGCCTTGCAACGGACATACATGAGCGCAGGCCGCAGGCCAATCTGCCAAAACATGTTTATGTGTTAATTCACATATAATGAGCAACCCGTCACAGCTTCACAGTCGGTATATCACCCCGTAGTTTTCCACAATAAAGATCGTTACGCTTTTAGGTCTAACCCCATTGTTGTCATCATCCCTTTACTGATAAATTTTGCATTTTTTTATTTTAACACAATTCCATTATGCTTGCAAGCAATTCCTGAATTGTTACAGCACATGTCCCTGCTCCTTCATCACATCAATCACCTGATCCACGTAATGCTCGCACTGCTCCTTGCTGGCGGCCTCCACCATCACCCGCACCACCGGCTCCGTGCCGGACTGGCGAAGCAAAATACGTCCGCCATCGCCTAACTCCTGTGTAACCTTTTTCACCATTTCCTGAACCTTCTCATCGTCCTGGGCCAGCTGCTTGTCATGGACACGGACATTTTTCAGTACCTGAGGGAATATCTCCACCTCGGACGTCAGCTTTCCCAGGGTCTCTTTTTTCTCCAGCATAACCTCCATAACCTTTAAGGAGGTTAAAATCCCGTCACCGGTAGTGGCGTGCTTGCTGAAAATTATATGGCCGGACTGCTCGCCGCCCAGACAATTGCCGTATTTTGCCATATTTTCATATACGTATTTGTCTCCCACCGCGGTCTTTTCATAGGCAATACCTTCCCGGTCAAACGCCTTATAGAGACCGAAGTTAGACATAATGGTGGTCACAACCGTATTGTTGACCAGAGCGCCGTTCTCCCGCATATATTTGCCGCAGATATACAAAATCTTATCGCCGTCAACCACTTCTCCGTTTTCATTTACAGCAATGCAACGGTCCGCATCCCCATCATAGGCAAAGCCCACATCGCATCCATGATCTTTTACAAACTGCTGTAAAACCTCGATGTGGGTCGAACCGCAGTTGGTATTAATATTTAACCCGTTAGGGGTGTTATTGATCACGTAGGTCTCCGCCCCCAGAGCATCAAACACATTCTTTGCAATAGAGGATGCACTGCCGTTGGCACAGTCCAGCGCCACCTTTTTATTCTTAAAAGAGCGGGTGGCAATGGAGATCAGGTATCCGATATAGCGGTTTCTTCCTGCCGCATAGTCCACGGTCCGTCCTACCTTGTCCCGCAGGGCAAAGGGAATCTCACCCATGTCTCCGTCCAGATATTTCTCAATCTCCAGTATCACATCCTCCTCCAGCTTCTCTCCCTTGCCGTTAATGATCTTAATACCATTGTCATAGTAAGGATTATGGCTGGCAGAAATCATGATTCCGCAGTCAAATTCTTCCGTCCGAACCACATAGGACACGCTGGGCGTGGTGGTCACATGAAGAAGATACGCATCGGAGCCGGAAGCAGTCAGGCCGGCCACCAATGAGTACTCAAACATATAGCTGCTTCTTCTGGTGTCCTTTCCGATAACAATGCGGCACCTTCCCTCCGGGTTCTGCGGTGTCATCCGGCTCCTCTGTCCGTAATACCAGCCCAAAAAACGGCCCACCTGATAGGCATGCTCCACCGTAAGATTTACATTGGCTTCCCCGCGGAAACCGTCTGTACCAAAATATTTTCCCATAATTGCTGTCTCCCTTTTTAAATAATAAAATTGCCTCTATTGTTAAAGTATTCCTTCATGCCTGTTCCGGCAACCGGCTTAAGGCGCCAATAGCCTTCAAAAACCGGCTTAAGGCGTCCTGCCATTTTGGCAGACGCTCAAACCCATTCTCTGTCAGCTTGTCCCGGTTCATCCGGCTGTTGGACGGACGTGTTGCCTTCGCGGCAAACAGCTCACTGGTGACCGGGGTCACCTTCACCTCATTCATGCCTGCCTGGCGGAAAATCTCACAGGCAAACTCATACCAGCTGCACTCTCCCTCATTGGTTGCGTGATAACAACCGTAGCGTTCCGTCTGGATCATATCCGTCAAAAGGCGGGCCAGATCATAGGTATAGGTGGGAGAGCCTACCTGGTCATCCACCACGCTGACTGCCCCTCTCTCCTTTCCGAGGCGCAGCATTGTCTTAATAAAATTCTTTCCTGCTACCCCGAACACCCAGGCAATCCGAACGATAAAATATCTATCCAGCAGCTCTTCAATTGCCAGCTCGCCCTCGTATTTCGTCTGTCCGTATACATTTAAGGGCGCCCTCTCGTCATCCGGCTCCCAAGGGCGGGTCCCTTTCCCGTCAAACACGTAATCCGTGCTGATGTACATCAGCTTCACCCCTGCCTCCCGGCATGCCTCCGCCACATTGCGGGTTCCCTCCCCGTTGATTCTCCGGCAAAGCTCCACCTGGTCCTCAGCAGCGTCCACTGCCGTGTAGGCGGCGCAGTGAATCACCGCATCCACATTGGCCCCGCAAATCACCCGGCGGCACGCCCCGGCATCGGTAATATCCATCTCCTCCACATCCACGCCAATTCCTTCCAGGCCCTGACGCTTCAGTTCATTCATCAAATCCGTACCAAGCTGACCCTTCGCTCCGGTCACTAAAACTCTCATGCTCATGTCTGTTGCTCCTGTTCTTCCATCCACGCCCATAGTCTTTGCAGATACAGGCGGCCGCTATTGCTGCTCTGTCACATTCTACAGCCGGTCTCCATACATTTTCTCAAAATAGCTGCTGTACTCGCCGCTAATAATATGCTCCCACCACTCCCGGTTGTCCAGATACCACTGAATCGTCTGTTCAATTCCCGTGTCAAAATTGTAGACCGGCTTCCATCCCAGCTCCCTCTCCAGCTTTGCCGGATCAATGGCATAACGCATATCATGTCCCGGACGGTCTGTCACATATTTGATCAGACTTTCCGGCTTATTAAGGGCACGCAGAACGGTCTTTACCACCTGCAGATTGGTGCGCTCATTGTGTCCTCCAATATTGTAGACACACCCATCGGCTCCCTTCCTGATAATCAGGTCAATGGCCTGACAGTGATCCTTAACATGAAGCCAGTCTCTGACATTGGCGCCATTACCATACACGGGCAGCTCTCCGTCTGCGAGAGCCCGGCTTATCATCAGGGGAATCAGCTTCTCCGGGAACTGATAAGGCCCGTAGTTATTGGAACAGCGGGAAACAGACACCGGAATCCCAAAGGTTCTGTGATAGGCCATCACAAACAAATCCGCGCTGGCCTTGGAGGAGGAGTAGGGACTGGAGGTGTGAAGCGGCGTCTCCTCCGTGAAAAACAAATCCGGCTGGTCCAGGGGTAAATCCCCATAGACCTCATCAGTAGACACCTGGTGGAAACGCCTGATTCCAAATTCCTTACAGGCATCCAGAAGAGTTGTGGTTCCCATCACATTGGTCCGCACAAAAATCCCCGGATCCGTAATTGACCGGTCCACATGGCTCTCTGCCGCAAAATTCACGATCACATCCGGCTTTTCCTTCTCAAACAATCCGAAAACAAACTCCCTGTCTGCAATATCTCCCTTTACAAACTTATAATTCGGTTTATTCTCCACTGGCTTTAAAGTTTCCAGATTACCTGCATAGGTAAGCGCGTCCAGATTGATAATCATATCCTCCGGATATTTTTCCACCATAAAATGAACAAAGTTTCCTCCGATAAAGCCGGCTCCGCCTGTCACTATATACTTCATATATTTTACTTCCTCTCTTCCCATTGTAGATAATCATCTGCCTACCGCCTGTCAGCAAAGATCAAACTCTTAGCTCTCTGCCGGTAAACAGCGCAATTTAAAATCATAAATTGTGAATCCGGTCAATATATTTTCCGTCCAGCACATCTTTTAAATACTGACCATACTGGTTCTTTTTCAAAATCTCATAAGTCTCTAACACCTGTTCCTTGCTGATCCACCCGTTCAGCCAGGCAATCTCCTCCAGACATGCGATCTTCCGATGCTGGTGAGTCTCAATTGTCTTCACAAAATTAGTCGCCTCTACCAGAGATTCGTGGGTCCCCGTATCCAGCCAGGTAAAGCCCTGCCCTAAAAGTGTGACGTCAAGCTCACCGTTTTCCAGGTAAATTCTGTTTAAATCTGTGATCTCCAGCTCACCGCGGGCAGACGGCCGAAGATTCTTTGCATACCCCACCACCCGGTTATCATAAAAATACAAGCCGGTCACACAGTAATTGGATTTCGGCTTTTGGGGCTTTTCCTCAATAGAAACAGCTTTTCCGTTTTCATCAAATTCCACAATACCAAAGCGCTCCGGGTCATCCACATAATATCCGAATATTGTGGCTCCCCTCTCTCTGGCAGCCGCAGCCCGGAGACGTTTCTTAAGTCCCTGGCCATGAAAAATGTTGTCTCCCAAAACCATGGCCACCGGATCCGGGCCGATAAAATTCTCTCCGATAATAAAAGCCTGGGCCAGACCGTCCGGGCTAGGCTGTATAGCGTACTGCAGATTCACGCCGAATTGATGTCCGTCATTTAAAAGCGCCTGAAACCGCGGTGTATCCTCCGGCGTGGAGATAATCAGAATATCCCGGATACCGGCATTCATCAGCACGGAAAGCGGATAATAGATCATCGGTTTATCATAAATCGGCAACAATTGCTTTGAAGTCACCTTTGTCAACGGATAAAGACGTGTGCCGGAGCCTCCGGCAAGAATAATCCCTTTCATTTGTTCTCTCCTGTTTTTATGGTCAGTTTTGCCCTGTCATCCTTTCCCTTTTCTGACAACAAGCTGGATGCCGCCCTTTGGTCCAAGCATCTGACTGCACTTGTTTGTACTATAGCATACAACAGCCTATAATTCAATTGTAACCGCTCAAATTCCACATCTGATAGACAGAAGCAGTTTAGTTTTTTAGGTTCTTATAGGATTTCCCTTTACAGGAAAACCATACAGACTGATTTTTACACAAAAAGAATGCCTTGGACCGGAATCGAACCAGTGACACGAGGATTTTCAGTCCTCTGCTCTACCAACTGAGCTACCAAGGCATTTCTGTTACCTTCAACATCTTACTCCATACACCGAAATTTGTCAATACCGAATCTGTTTTTCATGGATTTTTGCCGGTTTCTGTAAATATACGTGTTACAGTTCACGGGGCAGAGAAAAACGGATAAAAACAGGCGTCAAGTTTGCTTGTAAGACTGATTTTATTCGTTT
>CAJUHR010000067.1 GCA_910586255.1 uncultured Lachnospiraceae bacterium
CCGCCGGTCATGTACTCGCAGCCATGGTCGCCCACGCCCTCCACCACTGCCGTGGCGCCGGAATTGCGGACGCAGAACCGCTCCCCGGCCACGCCGCATATAAATGCCTTGCCGCTGGTGGCGCCGTAGAGTGCCACATTTCCGATGATAATATTCTCCTCAGCCTTAAACTGCACCGCCCTGGGCGGATACACGATCAGCTTGCCGCCGGACAGGCCCTTGCCGAAATAATCATTGCTGTCCCCCACCAGTTCCAGGGTCAGCCCTCTGGGGATAAAGGCGCCGAAGCTCTGGCCGCCGCTGCCGCTGCAGCTTACCATAAAGGTGTCCTCCGGCAGTCCCTCCGGATACCGCCTGGTGATCTCGGACCCGAAGATGGTCCCTAAGGTCCGGTCCACATTGCTCACATCGATCTGCACGCTTTTTTTCTGGCCGTTGGCCAGGGCGGATTTCAGCTTCTTTAAAAGAATCTGCTCATCAATGGTCTCCTCCAGCCTGAAATCATATTCCTGCTTCTCTTGATATCCCCGGAAACGGATCCCCTCATAGGGATTCTCTAATATATTGGACAAATCCACCTTCCGGGCCCGCTCATAAGGAATGTCTTCCTTTTTCTTCAAAAGTTCTGTCCGCCCCACCAGTTCATCCACGGTGCGCACCCCCAGCTTTGCCATGTATTCCCGCATCTCCTGGGCCACAAAATGCATGAAATTCACCACATACTCCGGCTTGCCCCGGAAACGTTTGCGCAATTCCGGGTTCTGGGTGGCAATGCCCACCGGGCAGGTGTCCAGGTTGCAGACCCGCATCATCACACAGCCCATGGTCACTAAGGGCGCTGTGGCAAAGCCAAATTCTTCTGCCCCCAGCATACAGGCAATCACCACGTCCCGGCCCGTCATCAGCTTGCCGTCCGTCTCCAATATCACCTTGTCCCGCAGCCCGTTCATAATCAGGGTCTGATGGGCCTCCGCCACCCCCAGTTCCCAGGGAAGGCCTGCATTGTAGATGGAATTTCTCGGCGCCGCCCCGGTGCCGCCGTCAAAGGAGGACACCAATATTACCTGGGCCCCGGCCTTGGCCACGCCGGCCGCCACGGTTCCCACCCCGGCCTCGCTCACCAGCTTCACGGAAATCCGCGCCCGGGTGTTGGAATTTTTCAAATCATAGATCAGCTGTGCCAAATCCTCAATGGAATAAATGTCGTGGTGAGGGGGCGGGGAAATGAGCCCCACGCCGGTGGTGGAATGGCGGGTCTTGGCTACCCAGGGGTAGACCTTGCCGCCGGGAAGCTGGCCGCCCTCCCCGGGCTTTGCCCCCTGTGCCATCTTAATCTGAATCTCCTGGGCGCTGACTAAGTAGCGGGAGGTCACCCCGAACCGTCCGGAGGCCACCTGCTTGATGGCGGAACAGCGGTTGTTATTCTTCGGCCCCGGCGTCAGCCGCTCTAAGCTCTCGCCGCCCTCGCCGGTGTTGGACTTGCCCCCCAGCCGGTTCATGGCAATCGCCAGGGTCTCGTGAGCCTCCTGGGAGATGGAACCGTAGGACATGGCCCCGGTCTTGAACCGTTTTACAATTGACTCCGCGCTTTCCACTTCCTCGATGGGAATGCCTCCGTTTTCCTCATACTTAAAGTCCATCAGGCTCCGCAGGTTGATGGTCTGCCCCTCCTCATTGAGGGCATGGCTGTATTCTTTAAAAATCTCATAGTTCCCTGTCCGGGCCGCCTCCTGCAAGAGATGGATGGTCCGGGGATTATACAGATGCTCCTCCTGCCCGGCCCTCTCCTTGTGGCTGCCCACGCTCTCCAATGTCAAGTCCACGTCCAGCCCCAAGGGGTCAAAAGCCGTGGAGTGAAGCACATCCACATCATTTGCAATATCACTTAAGGTAATGCCCCCCACCCGGCTGACCGTGTTGGTAAAATATTTGTCAATTACCTCCCTGGAAATGCCGATGGCCTCGAAGATCTGGGCTCCCTGGTAGGACTGGATGGTGGAAATGCCCATCTTGGAGGCAATCTTCACAATCCCGTGAAGCACCGCCGAATTGTAGTCATCCACCGCCGCATAATAATCCTTATCCAGCATCCCGCTCTCGATCAAATACCGCACCGACTCCTGCGCCAGATAAGGGTTAATGGCACAGGCGCCGTAGCCTAGCAGAGTGGCAAAATGGTGCACCTCCCGGGGCTCTCCGCTCTCCAAAATCAGGGCCATGGAAGTACGCTTTTTCGTCTTCACCAGATGCTGCTGCAAGGCCGACACCGCCAGCAGGGAGGGAATGGGCACATGGTTCTCGTCAATATCCCGGTCCGAGAGGATGATAATGTTCACCCCGTCCCGGTGGGCCCGGTCCACCTCCAAAAACAGCCGGTCAATAGCTTTTTCCAGGGAGGTATTCTTATAATAGGTAATGGGAATCACCTCCACCTTAAAGCCCGGCTGTTTCATATGCTTGATTTTCAACAGATCCGTGCAGGTGAGAATGGGATTGTCCACCTTTAAAATCTTACAGTTCTCCGGCCTCTCCTCCAGCACGTTCCCCTCCTCCCCCACATACACGGTGGTGGAAGTGACGATCTCCTCCCGGATGGCGTCAATCGGCGGGTTGGTCACCTGGGCGAAAAGCTGCTTGAAATAGTTAAATAAAGGCTGGTGCTTCCGTGACAATACCGCCAGAGGACTGTCCGCCCCCATGGCTGACACTGCCTCCGCCCCGTTAAGCGCCATGGGCAATATCATGGTCTTATACTGCTCATAGGTGTAGCCGTAGGTCTTTTGCAGCCGTGCCCTTGTCTCCTTGTCCATAAAGGGCACCCCTTTGTTGGGAATGGGCAGGGACTTTAACTCAATCAGGTTGTTGTCCAGCCACTCCCCATAGGGCTGCCTTGCCGCATAACGCAGCTTTAATTCCTCATCGCTGACCAGTTCTCCTTTTACCGTGTCAACCAGAAGCATTTTCCCGGGACGGAGCCGCTCCTTTTTCACCACATGGGACTGGTCCACATCAATGGCTCCCACCTCCGAGGCCAGGATCACCTGGTCGTCATCCGTGATGTAATAGCGGGAGGGACGCAGGCCGTTGCGGTCAAGAACTGCCCCCAGCACATCCCCGTCACTGAACACAATGGAAGCCGGGCCGTCCCAGGGCTCCATCATGGTGGCATAATACCGATAGAAATCCATCACTTCCTGGGGCATGTTCTTCTCATGGGCCCAGGGCGCCGGGATGGTGACCATCACCGCCAGGGGCAGTTCCATGCCGCTCATCATCATGAATTCCAGGGCATTGTCCAGCATGGCCGAATCCGAGCCCTCCTGGTTGATGATGGGCAAAACCTTATGCATTTCCGACTGAAAGAAACCGGACTCCATGGTCTCCTCTCTGGCCATCATCTTGTCCACATTTCCCCGGATGGTGTTGATCTCCCCGTTATGGACGATAATCCGGTTGGGATGGGCCCGCATCCAGCTGGGATTGGTGTTGGTGCTGAACCGGGAGTGGACCACCGCCAGGGCAGACTCGTAATCCGGATCCTGCAAATCGTCAAAAAACTGACGTAGTTCCCCCACCAGAAACATTCCCTTATAGACAATCGTCCGGCTGCTCATGGAAACCACATAGGTATTGTCATTGCTCTGCTCAAACACCCGCCTGGCCACATACAGCCTGCGGTCAAAATCCAGCCCTGGCTTTACCTGGGCCGGCTTGCCGATAAAGCCCTGGGCAATGTAGGGCATCTTTTCCACCGCCTTCTCCCCGATACGGTCCGGGTGGATGGGCAGATCCCGCCAGCCAAGGAAGGTGAGGCCCTCCTTTTTCACAATAATCTCCAGCATCTTCTTTGCCTGGCTCCTGGCCAGCTTATCCTGGGGAAAGAAAAACATGCCGACTCCGTACTCCCTCTCCTCCCCCAGCCGGATTCCCAAAGGAGCCGTCACCTTCTTAAAAAAGCGATGGGAAATCTGCATCAAAATGCCGACCCCATCGCCAGTCTTTCCCTCCGCGTCCTTGCCTGCGCGGTGCTCTAAATTTTCCACAATGTGAAGCGCCTGCTCCACGGTCTTATGGCTCTTATGCCCCTTAATATTGGCCACTGCCCCGATTCCGCAGTTGTCATGCTCAAACCTTTTGTCGTAAAGTCCCGGAACCGCCGCCGGGACGGGGCGGGCAACTGTCTCCCTCACCTTTTCCATAATCCTGTCCTTCCTGATCGCGCCCCGGCCGGATACCCTGCCGGGTGATTTTAATTTTTTATCGATGATACTACGGATGAGGGAATTTGTAAAGTCTTTTTTTAATTGAAATTTTCAGATAATTAGATAATAATTCATTTTATCCCATAATTATCAGTTTTTTATTTTGTTTTAAGGAAAAAAACTTTTCGCATAATTCAGAATGAAATTTCTCTATTGACTTCACCCTGACAGAATGACATGATGAACTTGTAATAGACAAGGGCGGCGATAAAGCTGCCGCCCACGAGATTAACGGTTGCTTACCCTGAAAATATGAAATTTGCCGAAAAGCAAAAAACCCACTGGGATTTTTCCCAATGAGTTTAAAGCTTTTGGCTAATTTATCGCTTTAGATGATCCGGGCATCCCAAAAGGACAGCCTCCTTGTCACAAATCATCATGTGCGGAAATCACCATTTCTCGATTCCCGGCCGTGACAATCCCGCTGGCACAGATTCTGGCTCCTGTATGCCGCTCAAGCAGCAGAGCCAACTCCTCCATAGCCTCTTTCAGTTCCCCGGTTCTCTCAGGCTCGATACATTCCATGGCGATAAATTCATTCACCGTATCTTTTGTCACAGCCGTCCGCTTTCCATCGCGCCAGTTAAAGCACCGGCAGACCACCCCGCAGCCGTCATAATAGGCAACTTCTCCGGTCAGGGCCGCGTCCTCCGTCTCCTCTCCCAGAGGAAGAAAGGGTTCCCCGCCCTGCATCACTCCCAGGTGAAGATCCCCACAGAAGGCATCCATGTTCTCCGCCCCGATAGGAAACCCGTACTTTAAGGAAATCCCATTGGTAATGTCAACCGTAGGCGCGATAGACGGTACCGGGTTGCCGTGAAGAACCCGCTTTAAAAGGGCCTCAATGGAACAGCGCGCCCCTTTCTTACCGGGGAATTTTTTATACGCCGCCCTCCACAGGGCAGGGATTTTATTCTCAGAGATTACCTGGCTGGTGAGAAATTTTTTGGCTTCCTCATTAGCATTAGCCAAAAAAAGGCGAATCTTTTCCTTTTCCTCCTCTGATATCTCCTCCCCTTTCCGGATGCCTCCCACTGCCAGCACGCCAATGGCAATGTCAGGAAACAGTCTGATAAAATGCTCGTCCAACATAAACTTCTTCTCTTTTTTTTCTGTATCCATGATTCTTCCTCCTTGTTATCTGGATATACTCTGGGAATCTCTCTTGCAAAACCAGGCACCAAGAGACTCCAAGAATACATCTGGTTTTATCATACGCCCATCATTACAAAAAGCGTTTCGCCTTTCTACCTTACACAGGCCTTTGCGGTATAAGACTCTGCGTCAACCCGAATCACATTTACCGCGGCTGCCATTTTCTCATTTATTTCATGTTCCTCCCCTGTCTGTGTCTTCATCAGGATTTTAAGCGCTTCCATTTTTTCTTCTGTATCCTCAACAATCACTGCTGTGCCCCGGCACATCACACTTTCATACCGGGCTCCGTATGCGCAGGGATTGTCGGCCGTTATCAGCGACTCGCCTCTGTCGATCTCTACAAATACATGGCTGTTCGCCTTAAGGCAATCCAGCTTATGCCCCTCTTTCGCACAATGCATATAGAATATAAGCCTGCCTGCTTCCATCCGGTATCCATAATGGAGCGGCACCACATAAGGAACATGGCCGTCAAGCATGCCAAGATGCATGTATCTTGCCTTTGCGATAATCTCCTCAATTTTCTTCCCATCCGTAATCTCTCTGTCTTTTCTCCTCATCATTTCTCTCTCCTTCCTGGTCATTATAACTGACCTCTTGGCCTCCCGATAATTCTCTAAAACCGCCAGGCCATCCATTCTTCTCCATCCTGCTGCTCCATCCGGATAGTCAAAAATCTCTCCCGATATGGCAACAAGTCTCTCCCGGCATCTCGCTCTATCCGGCTCTCTTTTTGGCCTCCCTTTTCCTTTCGGCAGCGTAAAGCAGCATCCCCATAAGCCGCCACTCCCACATTTCCCCCAAGCCGCAAGATAATAAAATTAAAGACCACCATCACAATTCCCGAAGAAGCCTCCGTAATCAGTGACGGAACACCATTTAATAATATCTCCGCCGTCCGCTTCCCGTCAAAAACGCACCGGACCAGATGAAACTGGTTCTTCCGTTTTATAAAGCAGGAGGACAACACCGCCATGCTGATCAGAGGCGCCATGCCTGTGGCAAGAATTGCTCCCAGAATTCCCATCCTCATGGGAAAGATAAAAATATAATCCAGAACCACATTGGAAAGGCTCCCGATAATCATGGCAGCCATGGACAGGGAGGGATTCCCGTCATTCCGCACAAAACACTGGAGCAGGTTATTCAGCAAAAACGCCGGGGAAAACAAAAGCATGACCCGCAGGTACGTGTTGGTCATCTGAAAAACGGTATCATCCGCCCCTAAGAGCCTGACGATCTGCCCGGAACAAAACAGCCCTGCCAGGGTATAGCAGGAATAGGCACACTGCCCCAGAATATTAAAAGACACATACTTAAAAAAATCCCGGAACACATCTGTGCTGCCATCTTTTGTCCGCATAGAATCTCCCTCTTTACAAACAAGCATTTCCTCCCCCGCAGCCAAAGAACCTAAAGAACCTGTTCCTGAGCGCCGAAAAACAATAAAAGCGCCGAACCTCGTATCTTCTATGGCCTAACGATACGAACCTCAACGCTGTTGCTTCTCTCACCCGGCGGCGAATCATTGCTTATGAAATTTAATATCAGGATAGCACAGAACCAATAAAAATACAAGCCTGTGTTTTCCGATATTTTCGGATTGATATTTGGGGGTTACTATTTACTCCACGACTAATCACGACCCTGATTAGTCATGAGCCAATACAGTTATGGGACAAAGCATATGCCATTGCGTTCACAGGGTACCTGTGAACAGTAACCAAAAGCATGTGTTTACCTGGCTATATCACCACTTCATATTGACGTTTTCCGAAATTTATGTTACTGTTCACAGGGAACATCTTCTTGTCCGGCTTACGCTGAACATGAAGCATCGTGGGTTCGCCCCGATGTGGAAAACCAATAAAATCAGTCTTACAAGCTTGACGCCTGTTTTTATCCGTTTTTCCCCGCCCCGTGAACTGTAACAAATTTATTATATGGTAGAAAGCGTAGTATATAGCTCATACACATTTAAAAAGAGAGGTACTCTGCTATGATTTCACTATCCACTCTCCCCATGAAAGACTTATCCCGGTTCGACTGGATCGCTCATTTTGAAGCTAACAATGATCATCGCCTGCAAATTGATTTCTCGAAAGAACCAAAACTGACCTCACCGGAAAAAAATCTGATCTCCCCCTCCATCCAAATCTTCCAGAAGGGCGAAGCCTCCGAAGGCCGGTTCCTTCTTCATTGTGCCAGACGCTATGCTAACCGAAACCAGGCACCGGAATATTCAGAAGCTATGGAATGGTTTGTCCGGGAGGAAAACTGGCATTCCTCCTATCTCAAAAAATTTATGGATTATCACCAAATCCCCGTCCGCCCACACTCTTTTCTAAATGGCATGTTCCGATTTCTGCGTAAAACCGGCGGACTAAGATCGGAAATTATCGTCCTGGTGACAGCGGAAATGATCGCTCTGTCCTACTACCGGGCGCTGGCTGCGTGTGTTTCCTCCCCTGCCTTAGAAAGCATCTGCCGACAGATGCTCAAGGATGAATTGCCCCATATTGTCTTTCAGTCCCATACCTTATATAAGCTGAAATCTCATCCAGTGGAAAGGCTGCTCCGCATTCTTTTGATGGAAGTCACCATGACGGTTGTATGGCTCTCCATGAAGGATGTCTTTTTGACAGGCGGATATTCTTATCATCGTCTGGCAGCAGATTGCTTGGGATATCTGAGGCAATCCATAAAAATCGAGAAGGATGGTACCCTGTGATTTTCAACCATAAGGCACAATCCAATGAATAAATCATCCGCCGCCTACGCCCTCTGCACGCCTGCAAAGCCAGACGTAGGGGCTACGCTGAGGCTTTTTGACCTGTGCAATCGAGAAAACAGTACAATGAACACCACATCCAACGCAATTTCCATTACATCCGTTTATCCCTTTTTTCCGGGAATAAGCAATGGATAAGATCAACAGGCCGGCTACAATGCAAAGTACCACAATACTTGCCAAATTCATCATCAAATCCTCCTATACAAGCCCGACAGCAACCCCAATACTATGTACGACAAATGCCACAATCCATGCGATTGCGCATTGAATGATTACAGTTCCAGCAGCAGCCCTAACCCCGCCCATTTCCCGTTTCACGGTCGCAACCGCCGCAACACATGGCGTATAAAGCAAAGTAAATACGAGAAATACAAAAGCAGTAAAAGGAGTGAACAGCGTTCCAAGTAAAGATACATCCCCACCCAATAAAACCGTCAGCGTAGATACAACGCTTTCTTTGGCAGTAAATCCGGTAATCAGTGCGGTAGAAACTCTCCAATCCCCAAAGCCAAGCGGTGCAAATAAAGGAGCAACCATCCCACCCAATAATGCCAGCAAACTTTCCTCCGCAGAAGCCGCCACATTCAGCCTCATATCAAAAGTCTGTAAAAACCAAATAACAAGGGAAGCTTACCGACCACGAATATGCTCTGTCCCTTTTTCAATAACCATCGGCACATGTTTATCCACCAAAGTATAAAATATCATTTTTCCGTCCCTGCAACGCCTTACCAGTTTATTTGATTTCAGCAAGTTCAACTGGTGCGATACCGCAGACTGGGTCATTCCAAGCCGTTCTGCCAGGTCACTGACATTCGCATCCTGCTCCATTAAAAGAAGCAGGATGCGAATACGGGTAGGGTTCCCCAGCACCTTGAAAAATTCTGTTAAAATGTACAGATCGCTTTCTTTCAACCCGACATAAAGTTGACTGTCCTGATATTCCGCCAAAGGAACCCCTCCTTTCTTACAGCTTTTTCACAAACAGACAACGGATTGCATTCAGCACCGCAAGAATCATAACGCCCACATCTGCGAAAATCGCCAGATACATATTTGCAATTCCCACAGCCCCTAATGCAAGGCAGGCGAATTTCACAACAAGCGCCATTGTAATATTCTGATAAACAATCCGCAGACATTTTCTTGAAATTTTGATTGCTTTTGCAATCTTAATCGGATCATCATCCATCAACACAATATCCGCCGCTTCGATTGCCGCATCGGAACCCATTGCCCCCATAGCGATACCAATATCCGCTCTGGAAAGAACCGGGGCGTCATTGATACCGTCACCCACAAAGGCCAGCTTTGCCTTGCCCAGTTTCACCCGCAGCAGTTCTTCCACTTTTTCAACCTTATCTGCTGGCAGAAGTTCGCTGTAAACCTCGTCAATCCCAAGAGAGGAAGCGACCTGATTTGCCACTTTCTTTGCATCGCCCGTCAGCATGACGCATCTTTCAACGCCTGCTTTCTTTAATTCCGCAATCGCCGCTTTAGAATGAGGTTTGATAA
>CAJUHR010000068.1 GCA_910586255.1 uncultured Lachnospiraceae bacterium
GTATTATACCATTTCAGAATAATAATGTAAACTTATTTGAATCGAATTATACTAGTCACCGTTATACCGCTGCTTTCACATTCTAAATCATAGGTGATGAAAGTGTCTGACCCATCAACCACGATGATTGTTAATTCCCCGGTCTCTCCCCTGTCTGCCATCTCACAAAATTTCAATACCTGCTTGGCACCTGCCATGTCCACCTGGTTGTTACTGTCAACTGCCACAAATCCTTTCTCACCAAGTTCGGCGACTATGCTGGCCGCTGTTTCCCAGTCACAGGATGCCTCTTCTTTCTTTGCAGCGCCCCACACAATACGGCAGATCTCATCCATATTTTCTGCATCTGCTTTTGTATCCCCATGTTCCTCTTTCTCTGCATGATGCTGCTCAAACACCATCCACTTTTCATTGATATAAATCTCTATGGTATTGTTTTCTCCATACTGGTATCCGTACCCGGCGCCGAAATTGGATTCCCCATCTCTGGCCGGCCACTTGGAACCATCAACCGATGATGTGATCTCTCCGTCCATCATGCCGCAGCGCACCTCTGCCGCACTCTCTCTTCCTGTGTTAAAATACAGCTTACCATCGACCATCACCGCCGGAATCTTGTCCCATTTCGTCTCGGTTTTAGCCTTTTCTACCAGTTCAATGCTGTATATCTGTCCTAACTGCGCCGGATAGGTTTCCATGATACTGCCGTCATAGGTGATTTCAATCCGATCTCCGGCCTCCAATTCCAATCCGTCTTTGCTAACCACGTATATTTTATCCGCCGATAAACGTTCCGCAGAACCTTCCACCGGCTCTGTCAAAAGCATTTCATCCTGAATCTCCAGCACTATTGCCTGAAAGGTCATGGCATCCGGATTCTGATCAGCCGAATCCTGCCATTCCTCCAAAACCGTTCCTCCAGGAGAAATCGGATTTCCGGTTTCTTTTCTTCCACAGGCCGTAAAAGCAAGCAAAAACATTATTACGACAGCCAATGAAACATATTTTTTTATCATGTCTTTGACCGCTCCTTCTGGGCCATCTCCCGGCCCTGCTGATCTTATGCCTTTCGTTTTATAGTTCATCAGGCGCGCCTCTGATACCTATATCTTACCGAAATTGAGGCTTCAAGTAAAATGCTTGATTTTTCTTTCATCCAATGCTTTTCAGGCATTTTTATATTTCTGTCCCATTACTTTTTCTCGTCCAGCAGGATCACCCCCTGCTCCGGATTTTTATCGATTGCTCCTATAATCGGGTGAGGCACATAACATTCCTCCAGATAGTTTGCATCCTCCGGCTTTAGCCCAATTGCCAGCGCCCCTGCGGCTTCATCCAGATACTTAAGCCTAGTTGCTCCGATAATCGGAGAGGCCACCCCCTTTGCCCACTGCCATGCAAGAGCGATCTGTGACATTTTGCATTCATACTTTTTTGCCAGTTCATGAACACGCTCCACAATCCTCATATCCTGCTGCTCCATGGAGTCATACTTGCCCCTTGCCACCCGGTCCGTTTGTCCCCGCAGGGAATCTGACTGCCAGACAGCCCTGGCCAGATGTCCTGCGGCCAAAGGGCTGTAAGGCATTAAAGACACTCCCATCTGCCTGCAAATGGGAATCAGTTCCCTCTCATCCTCCCGGTACAGCAGATTGTAGTGATTCTCCATGGCAGAAAACAGGGTCCAGCCGTGATCTCTTGCCGCAAGCTGCATATTGTGGAACTGGTATCCGTACATGGCAGAAGCCCCCAGGGCCCGCACCTTTCCCTGCTTGACCAGTTCATGCAAGGCTTCCATGGTTTCCTCAATCGGGGTGTCATAGTCAAAACGGTGGATGATGTACAAATCCAGATAATCCGTGCCAAGCCTCCTAAGACTCCCCTCAATTTCCCGTATGATCGCCTTCTTAGACAGCCTTCCTTCATTAAAATATACTTTTGAAGCAATGACCACCTGATTCCTTACCCCATAGTTTTTAATTGCCCGTCCCAGATATTCCTCGCTGGTTCCGGCAGAATAGCCGTTGGCCGTATCAAAGAAATTAATCCCCAGTTCCAGCGCGTGCCGGATGATCTCTCCGCTTTTCTCCTCATTAAGAGTCCAGTCATGCATGGTTCCCGCCTTGCCAAAACTCATGCACCCCACACATAATTTTGATATTTCAATCTCTGTATTTCCTAACTTTGTATATTCCATGATTTTCCCCTCCCCATTGTGCTGGTTCGATTTGAATCCTTCCCATTCATCCGCTTATAAAATCCCCTCCATCCACTATCTGCCCCAGTTCAAACAGGCTGTTATTGGAACGTGCCATCTCCTGTCCTTCCTTTCCTGTTTCTGATAGCCCCTATGCCCCTCTGGCCTGCAGATAAAAGCATTAAGTAGCGCTGTCCTCAGCCTCCTCATCTGTCCAGACCTCCTTTGCCATCCGAAACGCTGCCCAGGCTTTTGGCCATCCTGCATAAAATGCGGCATGGGTCAAAATTTCTCCGATTTCTTCTTTTGTTATCCCATTATTTTTCGCGCTGATCAAATGAAACCGGAATGAGGACTCCACCAGCCCCTGAGCCATTAAAGACACTACTGTCACAAGGGATCTGTCCCTTAAAGAAAGCCGGTCTTCTCTGTTCCACACCTCACCAAACAGCACATCATCATTCTAATCCCTTGTCCCGTATCCTTCAGGCTTATTTTCAATATTATTCTGACGATGTATCATTACGTCTACTATACGCCAGTTCTGACTCAATGTCAATATAGGTTGTCATACCTGTTTTACATTTCAATTTATGCCCAAAAGGCATAAGCCAAACACACTCAACCTTTGATTTTCTCAAACCGCTGTTTTTGCTCTTAAATGGACATATGAAATCGTCTGCCTATCAGCGGTTTTTTTCTTTTCTGCCGCTGGGCAGATAAAACAAATATAAGATAATAAAAAATGAGCCGATAATCGTGACAAAGCTAAGGTTCACGATTTATCGGCTCTGCCCGTGTCAAGTAAAGGACAAAAATTTTTCAACTTTTTTATTCCTTTACATATGTATTTAACATTCTTCCCTTAATCAATATCTATATCATCCCAAAAATCTTTAAAATCCTCTTCCTCCAATCGTTTGACATTCACTTTATTCCTTATCTCCAAAACCATCTTCATTATCTCTTCTCTTGTATGCGGGCTGTCCTCCATCACTTTTTCTATATCAATGTCTTTATGCCTCATTTTTACCAGACCGTCTATGATATGAGAAACATGATCCACAAATACCTCTTCCATAATCGCATTCTTCGTTTTAGCATCTGCCCCCTCATACTCGTCATAATATGCACTGATATATTCCGAAAATTTCTTTATCTTCTCCGGGGACTCCAAAAACGCTGCTAATGTTTCATCCTCACAGTTTTTCTTACTCCGTTTCAGATACGAAACAATTTTTCCAAATACCTTTTTAACAATGTCATATGACATATTTCCAATCAAACCGCTTGCAACAGCTACTGCCACAAAATTTAATATCTCACCGCAGGGTTCTGT
The DNA here is from genome assembly GCA_910586255.1 of uncultured Lachnospiraceae bacterium. Taxonomy (GTDB): domain Bacteria; phylum Bacillota; class Clostridia; order Lachnospirales; family Lachnospiraceae; genus Brotaphodocola. The sequence continues at coordinate 3,537 of CAJUHR010000068.1, forward strand.
ATAATAGCGTTTCCCATCGTCCTCTGCACCTTCATACTCTTCCCTGCATGTCCATCCTCCAAAAACAGCCTGCCTAATACCCTGCATTACTCTTTCATATTCTGATGTCGGTATGCTTCTGCCACAAAACGGACACGTCAATATTTCTCCATCCTCCATCTCATAAATAGAAGCGCAGTGAAAACATATTTTTCTAAAGTCATCCTCTTTGTGATCCATTTTCCCTCCTATGCCATTTCCGCTTTTCCTGATCTCTGTTCTTCAATTATTTCTTGAACAATCGTTATGTAATCCGAATAAAACTCATTCTTCAAGTTATTACTTCTAATCCTAACAGACGCAAAGAATAAAAACATCAAAACGACCACTCCCATTAAAAAAGCTCCCCAAATATAAAAACACATCCCTGAATGTAAATTTTGTTCCAATGCCTGATATATCATCTTTGGGTTATACCCTGTATACTCCAAAAATTCTTCATCTATTAATGTATTTATCGAATTATTATAAGTATTTATCACATTGACCACTGAAAATACAAATGTATATACAATCGTAATGAACACCGTCAATAACGGCATTGTACACCCACTCCACATTTCTTTTCTGCTCATAATTAGATTTTTCTCACGCTTCAAAAAATGCACAAAATTTTTCAGTGTAGGCTCTGCGTACTTACCGCCGCCATATTTCTCACAAACATAAGCACGCCATTCACAATAATTTTGATATACCGATTTCTCCTCCCCTATCTCACTATATATTATCAATTCTTCATCTGTATTAAATCCATACGCATATTCCTTAATTCTTTTCATTCAAAACCTCATCCATGCCTTTAGCTATATCAACTATAATGCTTCTTCTCTTTTCCACTGTATTGTATTATACCCCAAAACCAACAAAGCCACAAGCACCCCGCTCATGGCTCCGTCAATCTTCCTACCAATTTTTACGAATCTCCCCCGCCGAACATATCCCCAGCCTTCCAAACCACCTCAATCCGCCCTTCTCCAAACACCCTGATCCTCTCAATCCCCTTCCGCAGCACCCCCTTATCAAACTCCCGCAGAGCCGCTATCCCTTCCAGCACAGTCTCCCCGTCCCGGGAACCGCACCCTTTCAGTCTCTCAATCCCATCCTCTGCTTCTCCCATCTCCTTCCCAATTTCCTCAACCCGCACACCCATACTCCCCGTCCTTGCCTTAAACTGCTCCCGTGTCATACCCCCGGACCGATACTTATCATACAAAAACATCTTCTCCGCCGAAAGCCGCTCCTTCTCCTTCCGCAAAGCATCCAACTTCTTCTCCAGCGTCTCCCGCTCCGCTTCCACGTCCTTCCTCCCGGAATTGCCCAGCATCACCTCCGCCGTCTTCCGCACATACTCCATAACGCTCCCTTCCAGCGTTTCCATATCCTCCACCGCCCTCCTGCACTCCGTATCAGAGCCGCATGTCCGATAACGGCAGCAATACTTATGATTCTTCTTCACCATGGACCGCCCGCAATACCCGCATACAAACAGCACCTCCCGCTTAAAGCCGCTCATATCCACGCCGCTCCTGTCCCGCTTCTTCGGCTTCGCCCTCTCATTCGCCAGGGCAAACAGTTCCTCCGACACCAGCGGCTCATGCTGCCCGTCCACAACCACCCACTCCGAACGGTCATGCCACAGCATCTTCTTCCCCGTAGTAATAGACTTCTCCGAACGGTTCCACACCACCTTCCCGATATAAGTCTCATCCGACAGTATGGAACGCACCGACTGGGTCCCCCACAGCTTCTTCACCCCGCCGCCCGGATGCTTATACCTGCTGTCCTTCCTCTGCTTATACTCCACACAGGTAAGCACACCGTTATCATTCAGATACCGCACAATCCCGGAAATCGTAATCCCTTCCGCCGCCATGGTAAATATCTTCCGTACCACCTCCGCCGCTTCCGGGTCAACCACCAGCCGGTGCTTGTCCTCCAGGGACTTCTCATACCCATACCTCGCAAAGCCGCCCAGATACTCCCCTTTCCGCGCCCTCGCCATCTGCGCAGACCGTATCTTCTTAGACAGGTCCCTGCTGTACAGCATATTGATCAGATTTTTAAAAGCCACATTCAGTCCGCCCGCAGTCCCCAGCACACCCTCACTGTCATAACGGTCATTCACAGAAATACACCGCACCTCCATCAGCGGAAATATCTGTTCCAGATAACTCCCAACCTCAATATAATCCCTCCCCAGCCTGGAAAAGTCCTTCACAATGATACAGCCCACCTCGCCCTGCTTCACCGCCTCCATCATACCCGCAAAACCGGGACGCCGGAAATCAGTCCCGCTGAACCCGTCATCACAAAATTCAATGTTCCGGCACTTCCTAAGCTCCCCATCCCCATCAATAAACCCGTCCAGAAGTCGCCTCTGGGACACAACACTGTCGCTCTCCTGCTTCACGCCCCTGCCGGTATCCACATCCTCATCCGACAACCGAATATATTTAGCCACCACATCAACCTTCACCGTTCTCCGCCTCCCTTTCCCTCACGGCCTCCAAAAGCTCCGCAAGCATGTCATCATAGGCCAGGACCACCTCACAGTCCCCGTCCTTATCCACCGAAACCCTCGTCACAAATGCGTCCACCATCCCCTGGGTCAGCTCCCTCTCCCCAAGGAACCCACGCACCGTCTTCTCCCAGCCTTCCTCTATATGGAAATCCCGTGCGTACCTCTCCCGCTCTTCCAGCAGCTTCTCCAGTTCCGCAGAAAGCGCCTCCGCCTCCTTCGTATACCGCTCCGACAGCACCGCATATTCCTCCCCGTCGATCAGCCGCTCCACAAAATCCGCATACAGCCCCGCCTTCTTCCCTGCGTCCTGCCGAATCCGCTCCCTGATACGGTCCGCCTGCCTAGACATCAGCCTGTATCGCTCCGTCCCCTGCCTCCCGGCATTCAGCTTCCGGATCAGCCGCTCCGTATCCAGGCAGGCATCCATATGGCTCCTGATAACCCCGAACACCGCAGCCTCCAGATCCTCCAGCATGACCTTATGCCGGTACGGGCACACCTTCCGGCTCCTGTTATGGGAACTGCAGCCATAAAAAAACCTATCCCCCTCCTGCGATACCGCCCGGAACAGATACATGGTCTTCCCACAATCACTGCACACCACCTTCTTTTTAAACTTATTCCTCCCTGCCGCACAGCGCCTGCCCTCCGCACGTTTCCCGTTGTAAACCCGCGCCTGCTCCGCCTTCATCTCCTGCACCCTGTCAAAATCAGCCCTGGAGACCAGCGCCTCATGGGTATCCCTGACCACATATCCGGCAGAATCCTCCGCCCCGCAGGAACCGCCCGCAAACAGCTTCCCGCCGGTCTTCCCATGGACAGAATCCCCCGTATAATACTCATTCGACAGCAGCCGCTTCACCACGATCCCGGTCCATTCCACACACCCCTTATGCCCCGTCACCGGAAGCCCCTTTGACTTCCGGTAAACCTCCGGGCATGGGATGCCCTCCCCGTTCAGGATTCCCGCGATCCTCCCATAGCCGTTCCCCTCCAGGAACAGCCGGAAGATACGCTTCACAACCCCCGCCGTCTCCCCGTCCACCACCAGGCTCTGCTTATCCTCCGGAGATTTCAGATACCCGTAAGGAGCCAGCTTGATCACAAACTTCCCCTCCGCCCGCGCCGTATTCAAGGCAGAAGTCACCTTCCGGGAAATATCCTTCGCATAATACTCATTTACGATATTCTTCAAAGGCATGGACAAGTCCGTCCCGCTCCGGAAAGAATCAAATCCGTCATTGACCGAAATAAACCGCACGTCCAGAAACGGGAACACCCGCTCAATATAATTGCCGGCCTCCACATAATTCCTCCCAAGCCTGGACAGATCCTTCACAATGACACAGTTGATCTTCCCGTCCCGGATATCCCCCATCATACGCTCGAAGCCCGGACGCTCAAACGTGGTCCCCGTAAAAGAAGCGTCCGAATACGTCTCCTGCACCACGATATCCTCCGCACCCTCCACAAAGCTCCTCATAAGCTCCATCTGCGTCTCAATAGTCCCCCGCTCCCGGTTCACCCCGGACTCATAAGAAAGCCTCGCATACAGCCCTGCCCGGAACAGCACAGCCTTCTCCGCTTTCCCGGCCGCCCCGTTCACAGGCACAGCCCCATTCAGTCTCTTCCTGCTCTTCCTTGCCATATCAGACCGCCTCCCTTCCGGTGGCCATTCCCTCCAGGCCTGGACACTCCCTGCCTTTCAGATATTCCAACGCCTGACGGTACTGGTCCGCAAAATCGAACACAACCTCAATATTCTCCCTGTCATACACCCGTACTTCCGAAATCAGCGCCACCACCACATTCCTGGTCAGCTCCCCGATATCCTTATACTCCTTAAAATAAGAGATCCACCGGTACTTGTCCTCTTCCCCTTCCAAGACAGCTCTGATCTCTCTTTCCGCCTTCCCGGCCGCCTCCTGCGCCTCCTTCCCCCTGGCCTCATACGCGGCATGGAGCTCCACATAATCCTCCTTCGTGATCACCCCGTCCTTCATATCCTCATAAAGCATCAGGCGCAGCTCCCGGCATCTCTCCGCTTCTCCCGACAGCTTCTCCCGCCGTTCCTCCAGCTTCCGTACATCCAAGTTCCTAAGCGGCACTGTCCCCGCATAATCCAGAACCCTCTCCAAGTCCAGGACACACCCGATCTGCCTCTTCAACAGGACAAACACCGCATCTTCCAGCGCCTGCACCGGAATCCGGTGGGGACTGCAATTCCCGCCCGCCTTATGCCCGGAGCAGATATAATAACAATACCTCTTCCCATTCACCGAAGACACCTTCCGCACCATCGGGGCCCCGCAGTCCCCGCAAACGGCAACCCCTGACAGCAGGTACACGCTCTCCCTGTCCGGCGCCGTCCTCGTATCCATCCCCAGCAGTTTCTGGACAACCGCAAAATCCCTCTCGCTGACCACCGGCTCATGGTTCTTCTCAACCCTCACCCAGTCCTCTTTGTCCTTCCGTATAGATTTCTTCACCTTATGGTTCGGCGTGGACTGCCGCCCCTGCACTAGATTCCCGATATAGACCTCATTTTCCAGGATACGCCTCACCGCCACCGGGCTCCACCCGGATGCCGCCTTCGCCCTAAACACCGTCCGGAAATTGATTCCCATGCTGTTCTTATACTCCATCGGAGAAAAAATGCCGTCCCTGTTCAGCTTTCCGGCAATGGCATCCTGGCTCATGCCGTGCAGCTTCATACGGAAAATATCCTGCACCACCCCCGCCGCATAAGTATCAACCACAAGCCTGTGATGGTCCTCCCCGTCCTTCTGATAGCCATAAGGCGCAAAAGCGCCGATAAACTCCCCGTTCTTCCGCTTCACTTCCAGATGGCTCCGAATCTTCACCGAAATATCCCGACAGTAAGCGTCATTGATCAAGTTCTTAAAAGGAACCAGGATCTCGTCACCCTGGTCGTCCCCTTTCAAACTGTCGTAATGGTCATTCACCGCAATAAAGCGCACTCCCATAGCCGGAAACAGCCGCTCAATATATCTGCCGGAATCAATATACTCCCGCCCGAACCTGGACAGATCCTTGACCACTACGCAGTCCACAACGCCCTTCTTGATATCCTCCATCATCAGCTTGAAAGAAGGCCGCTCAAAACTGGAACCGCTGTACCCGTCGTCCACCCGTTCCGACACCACC
>CAJUHR010000069.1 GCA_910586255.1 uncultured Lachnospiraceae bacterium
TTTCATTACGTTTTGTGCCTGAGCGAAGCGAAAGGAATGGATATAAACATGAAAATTCAGATCAATCAGAATCAATGTGGATTTTTATTAAAGGATGGCCGCTTTGTGAAGACACTTGCCAGCGGAACCTATCATTATATGAAGGCATTGGGCTATAAGGTGGCAGTGGAGGAGATGGAGGGGTCCGTAAAATTCGACAAGGTGCCCAGGGAGGTTTTGCTGGAGCAGGATCCGGCATTTGCCCGGATGGTGTTGTCTGTCACCATTCCCGAGGGGCATATGGGGATTTTGAAGGAGAACGGAGTTGCAAGGCAGATTCTTGCGGAGGCAGAGTATCTGTACTGGAATGTGTGGAACCGTTACAGTGTGGAGCTTTTGGACATGAGAGAGCCGGAGGCGGCCAACCGGGTGAACAAGGCATATCTGGCGCGGATTCCTCTCAAGTATTACAAAAAGATAGAGATCCAGCCGGGAGAGCTGGGTATCCTGTATTACGATAACCAGGTGGTAAAGGAGTTAGGAGCAGGTACCTACTACTACTGGGTGTATTCCAGGGATGTGCTGTGCCGGATCGTGGATTTGAAGGTTAAGCCTCTGGAGATTTCCGGCCAGGAGATCCTGACGGCGGACCGGATCGGCGTGCGGATCAATCTCATGTGTACATACAAGGTGGTGGATCCCAGAGCCATGATCGAGACTATCAAAAACCTGGAGAATCAGGTGTATGCCTGTGTGCAGCTGGTGATCCGGGAGTATATTGGCAGATACCGGCTGGATGAGCTTCTGCAGCAGAAGGAGGAGATCTCTCAGTTTATCTTTAAACGGTTAAAGGAAGCGGAGGGGGACTACTGCATCGAGTTTCGCAGCGCGGGCATCAAGGACATCATCCTGCCGGGAGAGATTCGGGACATTATGAACACGGTGCTGGTGGCGGAGAAAAAGGCCCAGGCTAATGTGATTACCAGAAGAGAGGAGGTGGCCTCCACCCGGTCATTGCTCAACACGGCGAAGCTGATGGATGAAAACAAGACGCTGTATAAGCTCAAGGAGATGGAGTGCTTAGAGCGGATCTGCGCCCAGGTGGGGAATATCCAGGTAGGCGGAGGCGCGCTTTTGGAGCAGCTGCAGGCGTTGGTGAGCTAAATGTTACAAAAACCCTGTTGCAAGGCCGCTGATTTCAAGTATAATAGACCATGGTAGGATCTCAAATAGAAATTTTTGAAAGGAAGCTATGATAAAGCTATGAAAAAATTATACTCATGGAATGTCAACGGCCTGCGTGCCTGTATGAATAAGGGGTTTATGGATTTTCTCAACCGGGAGGACCCGGACGTACTGTGTCTGCAGGAAACAAAAATGCAGCCGGAGCAGGCAGATTTTGAGTTTCCGGGATACGAGGTGTACTGGAACAGCGCGGTGAAGAAGGGATATTCGGGGACAGCGGTGCTGACGAAGGAGAGGCCGTTGTCTGTGTCCTGTGATCTGGGGTCGGACAAGCACAATACGGAGGGGCGGACACTGACACTGGAATATCCGGAATACTATCTGGTCAATGTCTATGTGCCCAATGCGCAGAATGAGCTGGCGCGGATTGATTACCGTATGGAGTGGGAGGATGATTTCCGCTCCTATTTAGGGGAGTTAAAGAAGAAAAAGCCTGTCATTGTGACCGGAGATTTCAATGTGGCCAAAGAGGAGATTGATCTTAAAAATCCTAAGGCCAACCGGGGAAATGCTGGTTTTTCCGATGAGGAGCGGGGAAAAATGCGGGAGCTTCTGGCCTCAGGATTCGTTGATTCCTTTCGCTATCTGTATCCAGACAAGACGGATGCCTATAGCTGGTGGTCCTACCGCTTTAAGGCAAGGGAGAGAAACGCAGGCTGGAGAATTGACTATTTTTTAGTATCCTCAGGGTATGAAGACCACATTGCGGACAGCCGGATTCTTGCGGAGCAGACGGGAAGCGACCACTGTCCGGTGGAGCTTATTTTGCAGTGAAATATTGCCATTTCCAGGAAGAGCGCGTATTAATAGCGATATTTTCTCCTCTTTCCCACAAGAAATGCAGCGGCAGTCAAAGCGGCCAGAAGCTCAGACGCCACCACAGAAAGCCAGATTCCGTCCAGTCCCCAGATGAGCGGAAGGATGAGAACGGAAGCAACCTGGAATATCAGTGTCCGAAGCGAGGAGATCAGTGCCGAGGTCAGTCCGTCATTTAGGGCCGTGAAAAAACCGGAGCCGAAGATGGCAAAGCCTGCAAACAGGAAGGAAAAGGCAAAAATGGAAAATCCGTCAAGGGTCATGGCTAAAAGCTTCTCATCATAGCTGACAAACATCAGAGAGAGGGGCCTTGCCAACAGCAGGGAGGAGGCAAACATCAGCAAGGCAAAGGCGCCTATGACCTTCAAACTTTTTTTAAACAGACTTTTCATCTCGCCAAAGCCTCCGGCGCCGTAGTGATATCCGATGATCGGCGCCACTCCCACAGAGAAGCCGATATAAGCGGCCGAAAAGATAAAATTCACGTACATCAAAATCCCGTAGGCGGCGACACCGTCCTCCCCGGCATACCGAAGAAGCTGTACATTGTACAGCATGCTGACAAGGGAGGAGGAGATGTTGCTCAAAAGCTCGGAGGATCCGTTGGTGCATATTTTTAGTAAAGCCCGCCCGTCAAAACGCGCTCTGGTAAGTCTAAGCAAACTGGTATTGGGCCGGGCAAAATAAAAGATCGGCAGGATGCCGCCCACACACTGTCCCATTGCGGTGGCCACCGCCGCGCCTGGCAGTCCCCAGGGAAGTACGGCGGTAAAGAGAGCATCCAACACCGCGTTGGTCAGGCCGGCGGCAAGAGTGATATAAAGTCCCAGCTGAGGCTTTCCTGCTGTAGCGAACAGACATTGAAATTCGTATTGGAGAATCGCTGCCGGGATTGCCGGCAGGATGATCCGCCCATAGAGCAGGCAATCCTTAAGGAGCGCCCCCTCTGCACCTAAAAAAGTAAAAATCGGTCTGAGAAACAAAAGCCCCACAACAGTCAACAGGATGCCGAGAGCTAGGGAAATATACAAAAGCATGGAAAAAAGAGAGTCCGCCTTCTCCCTGTGGCCTTTTCCCAGGGTCAGAGCGATCAGGGCGCCTCCGCCGGTGCCGAACATGAATCCCACACTGCTTAGGATCATCAACACCGGAATGACGAAATTGACGGCAGTGAAGGCTGTCTTACCCACATAGTTGGAGACAAAAAATCCGTCCACCACCCCGTAAACGGAAGTGAAGATGAGCATGATGATGGAAGGAAAGGTAAAGCGCAGCAGGCGCTTGTAATCAAAGTGATCGGATAATTGGATGATATCCAGACGTTTTTTCAACATACTTACCTCATTTTCTATGATGTTGGGGTCAAAAGGTCTTTTGACCCCTCTGATACTGGATTGCTCCGCACTTTATGCTCCCGCAATCCTCAAAAACATTCAAAAACCGCCCTAATCGGGCTGCTTTTTTATGTTTTTGGCGGGTCCCAAGTTCAAAAATCCTCTTGCAAGCAAGCTTGCATCGGATTTTTAGACCTTTTGACCCTGGTATCTTTTCTATTATTTCAAAAGCAGATTATGGTCTACAGACTTTTCGCCTTTTTTTGCAGTGCGCGGAGGAAGGCTTCCGTCAATTCCAGATATTTCTGTACGTCCTCCCAGGGCCAGGAGGCAAAAATCTCATTTTCAATGGTGATAATCTGTCCCGCGCTTTGGGCTGCCAAGTGCTTTCCTGCTTCTGTCAGGCAGACATTTTTTGACTTTGGGCTGACCGATTCCAGGTAAAGGATTCCTTCTGCTTCCAGCTTGCGGATGGCAGAGTTTATTGTCTGCTTGCTGAGGCCGGAGCGGCGGCAGATGTCCTGTAAAAGGCAACTGGTTTCGTTGCCATTGTCACAGATGGTATAGAGAATGATCATGGCGCTGTCGGACAGGCCCAGCTTTAAAGACATCTTGTGATATACCGCATCGATTTCACCGATCAGGTGGTTGTAGCGTTTCATTGTAACGGAAGGGTTGCAGCTCATGGAAAACCTCCTGGCAGTATGCTCAGCCGGCAGAAAGCGGGATTATGCTTTCTGTACTGAGAAGTTATTGGTACGAAATCATACGAAAGATTATAGTATGATTTCGTACCAATGTCAAGAGGAAAATAAGTTACTATTCACAGGCAATGCCATGATGTTGGGAGTGAACAGTAAGATAAATTTTATGATAAGTTTTAAGAAAGATTCTCTTGTAAAAAAACAGATAACAGTTAGAATATAAGGCAGAGCACTGGAGAAAGGGATTGTGGAAAAATGAATAATATAAAATATTATGATATCGGATTAAATCTGTTTTGCAAGCAGTTTCCGGATCCAAAACAGATTGTGAAAAATGCTGAGGCTGCCGGCGTGTGCTGTATTCTGACCGGAACAGATCACCGGGAGAACCGGCTGATTGATGGTTTTGTCAGGGAGCACGAAGTCTTTGGGACTGTGGGGATTCATCCCCACAATGCGGATTCTGCGAATAAGGAAGACTTTGAAGAGATTGAACGCCTCATTAGGGAGAATGACAGGATTGTCGCTGTGGGGGAATGTGGGCTGGACTTTGACCGGATGTTTTCTAAAAAGGACAACCAGATTCGGTGCCTGGAAAAGCATATTGTTCTGGCAGAGCGCCTGGATAAGCCTTTGTTTCTCCATGAGCGTGCAGCTGCGGAAGAATTTGTCCGAAGATTTCGGAAACATCCGGATGTCTGCAAAAGGTCTGTGGTTCACTGCTTTACCGGGGATAAAAGGACACTGGACCAATATTTATCTATGGGCTTTTCCATCGGGATTACCGGTTGGATCTGTGATGACAAAAGGGGAGGCAAGCTTCGGGAGGCAGTGAGGATGATTCCTTTAGACCGAATTTTGGTTGAGACGGATGCCCCCTATCTGACACCGCGCAATATTCCAGGGCTGGCCAGAACCAATGTGCCGGAGAATATTGTGTATGTGGCGCGGGAGCTGGCAAAATACATGAAAACCGAAGAGGAGGAGCTGATTCTGCATGCAAGGCAGAATACAGAGCGGATATTTGGGATAAAGAGGAGGGATAATCTATGAAAATCGCGGTGCTGAAAATAAAGCTATATGCTCCGTGGGTTCACTCGTTGAAGGAAAAGAGGATGATTGTAAAAAGTATTCTGGCAAAAATCCGCAACAAGTTCCAGGTATCGGCTGCAGAGGTGGAGGACCCGGATGTTCATCAGTCGGTGGTGATTGGCGTGGCGGCGATTGTTCCCCACAGTGCCCAGGCGGACAGCATGATGGATGAGATTGTCCGCTTTGTGGAGCAGAATACAGAGGCAGAGATTGTGGCGGAGGAAAGGGAGATCAGATAGGGAGGGCGAATATGCCTCAGGGAAAAACAAGCAGCTTCAAACAGGACAACTACATGGGGGATATGCCTTGATTGTGGCAGCTTCCCTGGCGATGTTTATCTATAACCGCCGGGCGGAGGGATAAGGAGCTGTTCACCTTCTGCCTCCAAAACCATTTGATTTCGCAAAGCAGCAAAAAGTTTGGAAAGGGGGAGAAACCGGAAAATGATGAATTGGGAGAAACTAATACAGACAGAGGAATATGATTTTCTGCAGGATAATCCCAGGCTGGGAGACAGAATCATGTTGCTGGGACTGGGAGGAAGCCATGCTTACGGGACGAGCCAGGAGGGGAGTGACATTGATCTTCGGGGCGTTACCCTGCAGCTTCCCTCGGATTTGATCGGCATGACCCGGTTTGAGCAGTATGAGGACGGCGGGACGGATACGGTGATTTACGGGTTCAACAAGATCATCAGGCTTTTGCTGGAATGTAATCCCAACACCTGCGAGATTCTGGGACTGGATGAGAACCAGTATCTGATCCGGTCTGAATGGGGGAAGGAGCTGATTGATAACCGGGGACTTTTTCTCTCTAAGCGGGCGATCAAATCCTTCGGAGGATACGCGGATGCCCAGCTTCGCCGCCTGCAAAATGCCCTGGCCAGAGATTCCATGGCTCAGAGCGAGCGGGAGGGGCACATTTTAAAATCGGTCAGAAATGCCCTGGAGGATTTCAACCGGCGGTATGGCGCCTTTGAGAAGGGAAGCATCCGCCTCTATATCGACCAGGCGGAGAACCCGGAGATGGATACGGAGATTTTTGTGGATGCCCATTACCGGCATATGCCCCTGAGAGATTACAATGGGATGATGGGGGTTATGCGGTCAGTGGTTAGTGATTATGACAGGCTGGGAAAGAGAAACAAGAAGAAGGATGACGCCCATTTAAACAAGCATGCCATGCATCTGATCCGGCTGTTCATGATGGCGGTGGACATTCTTAAGCGGGGGGAGATCCGCACTCACCGCAGAGAGGATCTGGATCTGCTGATGCAGATACGACAAGGAAAATTCCGGCAGGGGGATGGCGCCTTCTCACCGGAATTTTATGAGATACTGGATGATTATGAGCAGAGGCTGGAGGAGGCAGCCGCCTCCACCCGTCTCCCGGACAATCCGGATATGGAGAAGGTGGAGGCGTATGTGGAGCGGGTGAACCGGCATGTGGTGACGGGGGAGATATGAGACAGATCAGACAAATCATCAATGAAAAATTAAAAGAGATTGAGGCACAGGAGAATGTCCGTATCCTGCATGCAGTGGAATCCGGAAGCCGGGCATGGGGATTTGCCTCTCCGGACAGTGACTATGATGTGCGGTTTATCTATGTGCGGCCGATGGAGGAATATCTGCGGCTGGATGAGGCCCGGGATGTGATTGAGTGGCAGTTAGATGAGGTGCTGGATATTAACGGCTGGGATTTGAAAAAGGCCATGAGGCAGTTTGCCAGGGGAAATGCCACGCTTTTTGAGTGGAGCGGCTCTCCACAGGTGTATCTCACAACGGACGCGTGGAGAGCGGTGAGGGAGGCGTCCATGGCATATTTTTCGGAGAAATCAGCGGCGGGCCACTATTACGGCATGGCTGCAAATACATACCGGGATTATCTCTGCGGCGGGACGGTCAGTTATAAGAAGTATTTTTATGCATTGCGGCCATTGTTTGCGGCCATGTATATTGAACAGTTTCACCAGGTGCCGCCGGTTCGCTTTGAGGATTTGAGGAGCATCCAGGTGGAGAAGGTGTTGCAGGAGGCTGTCCTTGAGCTGCTGGACAGGAAAAAATATACGGGGGAGAAGGAGCAAAAGCCCCATATGCCTGTGATCCTCCGGTTTATTGAGGAGGAGTTAGAAAGGCAAAGGCAGATTGTGGACCAGCTGCCGGATGACCATAATAAGGACTGGACGGCGCTCAATGATTGTTTTCGGAGGGTGATTGGATATGAAGAAAAATAGTAAAGGCTTAGACGGCACAAGCAAATACATCAGCCTGATTCTGCGTCATCATCCGGAGGTAATCGGAATCACTCTGGATGAGCACGGATGGGCGGATGCAGAACAGCTGATCCGGGGAGTGCAAAGAACGAGAACCTTTGACAGGGAAATGCTTAAGGAGATTGTGCGCACAGATGAAAAGCAGCGATACTCCTTCAGTCCGGACGGGACCCGGATCCGTGCGAACCAGGGACATTCCGTCCCTGTGGATGTGGAGCTGACGGTTGAAGAGCCGCCGGAATATCTGTATCATGGAACCGGACAGAAGTATGTAAAGTCCATTGACCAGACGGGGCTGGTTCCTAAGGGAAGGCTGTATGTCCATCTCTCTAAGGATGTGGATACGGCGGTCAAGGTAGGGAGCCGCCATGGACAGCCGGTAATTTACCGGGTCAGCAGCGGACGGTTGAAAAGGGACGGGCATGTATTTTACCGGTCCGTGAACGGGGTATGGCTGGTAAAGGCTGTGCCGGTGGAGTATCTGGAGAAGCAATGATTGAAATAATGATTGATATAAGGGAAGTTTTTTGCGGGAAACGCCAGAAAGGAATACAAAATGATTCGAGTGACAAGAGACCATGTAATTTATGCATTCAGCAAGGAGGATCAACCGGCAGCATATGCAGAGCCGGGGCAGTGTGTAGAATTTGAGACCTATGACTGCTACCAGGGAGTGATGTTAAAGGAGGGAAGTACCTTTCGGGATTTTGACCGCCGTTTCGGCAATCCGGCCACAGGGCCGGTGTTTGTCCGTTCGGCCATGCCGGGAGATACCTTAAAAATCAAGATTCTTAAGCTGGAGCCGGGGCCGGTGGGGATACTGGATATCGGAGGAAACAGCGGAGCCTTAAGGGAGGCCTTTGCAGGGCGGGAGCCGGTGATCAAGCGGCTCACTGTAAAAGACGGCATGATTGACTATGAGGGGATTTTGGTGCCGGCAAAGCCCATGATCGGTGTGATCGGCGTGGCCCCCATGGGAGAGCCGGTGGGGACTATGACGCCTATGGATCACGGCGGCAATATGGACTGCACAAGGATTGAGGAGGGAGCTACCTTGTATCTGCCGGTCAGTGTGGAGGGCGCACTGCTTTCCGTGGGAGATTTTCACGCCGTCATGGGAGAGGGCGAGGTGGCCAACTGCGGCGTGGAAATCGAGGGGCGGGCGGTGCTTGAGGTGGATGTGCTTAAAAGCACCGGAATCTCCTGGCCCATGGTGGAGAATCTGGAGCAGTGGATCACCATTGCCTATGGAGATACCTTAGATGAGGCGTCTCACAAGGCGGTGGTGCAGATGTTCCATTTTCTGTGCCGGAAAAAGGGACTGAGTGAGGTGGATGCAGGGATGCTGATGGATATGGCGGGGGATCTGATGGTCTGCCAGATCGTCAATCCCAAAAAGACGGCGCGGATGGAGGTGCCCAAGTGGCTGGTGGAGAAGCTGGGCAGATAATCCATCATGGTCCAAAGTAGAGAGGGAAGTCTGTCTGATATCAGGAAGCTCTTAGAATGGCATTTTGGTATATTTTTTTATCAAAAATTTATGGTGAATTTAGATTATCTCTTTAGAAGTTCTTATATGTCGGTATAG
>CAJUHR010000070.1 GCA_910586255.1 uncultured Lachnospiraceae bacterium
GTAAGTACCGGGGGATTTCTTATTTTGTCAAGGTACAGATGGTTACCTACTTACAATCTTATCGTAAGTCATGGTCTTCTGGTCATGCTTACATATCCCATCAAGAGTATTTCTGCCAAGATTACTCAGTTTCTCCAACTTGTTTTGTGAGAGATTTCTTTGGTGTAAATAGTGCAGTATAGCCCGACAGGAAAAATAATTATTTTTACTGCTCATAAATTCCCCTCCTTATATCCTAATATTATGCGCATGATTTATATAGATGTCAACCGATTTTGTCCATAAATGATGTATATTTTTATAGAATATCAGAACTGTTAAAAAAAACTGCCAATTAGCAGATGTTAGTCCAACAGCTTTCAGATATAATAAAATATAAAAGAAAAGCACAGCAGGGAGGATACGTAAGAGTTATGAATTACCAAACACTCATCGAGCAAAACATAGGAACCGTCTACCAGGCAGGCATTGCCACAAAGATTCTGCAGCATATGGACCGGATTCGGAACGTAAGCGATGTCTCCCAGGCCAGGCGCTGGGTGATGGAGCTGTTTCAGAACAGCCGGGACGCGGCTTATGAGGACCAGCCGGTCAGGATTCGGATTGAGCAGAAGGAACAAGTGTTATCCTTTTCCCACAACGGACGGCCCTTTCGGGTGAAGGATATCCTGTCCATCATCAATCAGGTTTCCTCCAAAACACCGGGGGAGAATACCATCGGACAGTTTGGGACAGGTTTTATGACCACCTATCAGCTGAGTGAGCAGGTGGAGATTCAGGCGGTGTTAAAGGATGAAGGGCTTCCCTTCAAACCCTTTTCCATCCGGATGGACCGCCGGGGAACTACAAAGGAGGAGATCCTGGCAGGGATTTCTGCCACCATGGAGGAGCTTAAAAAAGCGGATCAGGCGGGGACAGTGGAGAATTTTGACAGGGATGCCTATAATACATGTTTTCTCTACCATCTGGACAATGAGGAGAGCAGAAACATTGCACGGATTGGAATGACAGATCTGCAGGAAACCATTCTCTATGTGCTGCTATTTTCGGAAAAGATAGCCAGCGTGGAGCTGATCCATGAGGAGGATGGAAGCTGCCGTAAGCTGATTTATGAGCGGGGCAGCGAGGAAGAGCTGGGAAACGGGTTAAAGAGATTGTGTGTATTCAGGACCATCGAGGGCGAGGCGGGGAGTGAAAAAATGCTTTATTTCCTGATTTGTCTTTCCGAGGGGGATATTACTCTGGCGGCAGGATGGGACAGGGACGGGATGCAAAAGCTTTCGGACCGTTTGCCCAGGCTTTTCGTAGATTTTCCTCTGATCGGCGCGGAGAGCTTTCCCTTTCCGGTGGTGGTCAATTGTCGGAATTTCCGCACCAATGAGCCAAGAAGCGGCATCACTCTGGTAGACAATCAGGCCTCTAAGGATGCTCTTGTCAACAAGGAGATTATGGACCGGGCTGTGAGACTGTACGGATGTTTTCTTCACGGGCTGACGGAGTTGGGGTACGGGCGCCTTGATCATGTGATCCATATCCCGGAGTGGAAACCGGACAAGGAGCTGTCAGAAAGGTGGGTGAAGGAGCATCTTTACGGAATGTTGTACCGGATTGTGAGCAAAGAACCTGTGATTTCCACAAGGGAGGGCGTCACAGCCTTTGAAAATCCGGAATTTTATCTGGTGTCCGGGGAGAATCCGGAGGAAACGGCCAGCGTCCGCAGACTTTTATCCGTGCTTAAGGGAATCCGGATTTCGGAGGGGCCGGAGGACTGGAACCGTGCTTTTGCCGGCTATGAGGTGGAAACGGAGAAATGTCTGGGACTTGAGAAGGTGCTTGGCAGCGCCCGGGATTTTTTGATCAGGCGGCTTAAGGAGGAGCAGATGGGCCCGATGGCCTGGTGCCGGTCTCTCTACGAGACAGCCATGAAGAATGAAGGGGCGGCCGTGCGGGTAAGGGCAGGGGAAATCCCGATTTTTCCCAATCAGAATCCGGAGGACTGGAGGGAGAGAAAGCTGTTTGGAATCCGCCATATCCGGCGGGATCCGGGGATTCCGGAAATCTTAAAGGATGTGAGCGATGCCCTTGATAAGCTGACCAGTTCCCGGGGAGAAGAGCCTTTGCGGATCCGGGACACTTTGCTTCATTCGGATTTTGACGATAAGGGGCTGAGGGAATTGGAGGATTATGACCGGACCCGGCTTCAAAATCATATTTCCGTCCGCACGAACCGGAGCTATCCGGTCCGCAGCTTTAATCTTTATCAGAAAACCTATGAGGATACCTGGAAAAGGGCCTGGCTGCTTTTAGTCTCCTGCGGGGAGGATGAGGAGCTCTACCGTCTATGTCGGCCGGTTTACGGAAAGGAGCTTCCACGCTGGCAGCCGCTTTCAGATTCAGGATATGGGGGAATGTGGAGAAATACCTGCTATGGGATTGTATCTCAGATTTTGCAATGGATTGGCAGGGCGCAGAATATGGAGCGGCTCTCCGGGGAGCAATTTTTCGGATGGACAAAAGAGCAGGTCTACGACTGGCTGAATGGAATATACAAAAAGGCCCTTTTGTATATGGGAGAATCGGATGTAAAATATATCCAGGCATTTCCCAATCAGAAGGGAGAATTTCTGGCTCCCTTGCATCTAAAGCGGGATGAGACACCCGGGGAGGAATTAAAGGAGATCGCTCGGGAGTTTCGGGACATGGATGCGGAGTGTGACGTATACCAGTCAGCCCTGGATCGCCTGGTTTGTCTGGATCCGGGGTATGGACTTTCCACTCTTAAGGAGGAGGCTGTGGCCATGCGGATCCACCGGGTTGTCCAGCAGATTCTCTCCGTAAAAAATCTGTCGGATGCATCACCCGGCCATCAGGAAGCCTGTACCCGGCTTTTGGGATGGATTCAGGAAAACCTTGGCCAAGCAGAAAGGTATTTTCCGGGATTTACCAGGGAGGAGGAACAGATGAAGCTTCTGACGCCAAAGGCAGCCGTGCGGATTCAGAAGAAGGCCCGGGATTGCCAGATGATTTTGGAAGAGCTGGGGGCAGGTACCATGGAAGAGGCCATGGAAAAGCTGACAGAGTTTAAGAGGGAAAGAGAGCGCATGGAGGAGGAAAGGACGGAGGAGACGGGGCAGAAAGAAGCTTCCTCCGGGATATTGTGGGACGACATGGACTGGGACGAGGAACTGGCGGCAGAGTATGGAGATGTATCCGATGGCCAAAAGGGCGAAATCCTGCGCCGGATCGGAACGGCAGGAGAGCAGTATGCCTTAGAGCAGGTGAAGAATCATTTCCTGGGGCTTGGATATGAGAGAATACGGGAGACATCGGAGGAGATTTGGCTGGAGAAAAATCCGGAATCTCAGGTCAAGATCTATTATCCCGATGGGGGACGCTGCCATCAGGCCGGATGGGACATCCGGGTGTCTCTTGTGGAGGAGGAAAAGGAAAGAGATTATTATCTGGAGGTAAAGACCCATACCAGAAGGAGTGTGCTGAGAAATACCCTGTCCCTATCCGGGGAGCAGATGAAGGCGGCAGCCCGGATAAGGGAGCGGTATATGGTGGTGAGTGTGGTGTACGATCACAGAAGGGAAACGGGAGAGGAGCTAAAAGCCTTTGCGGATCCTTTTGACCAGATCGGGAAGGGCGTGTTTGTGGGACAGCAAAAAATGTATCGCTTTTTCGTGGATAATCGGGGGTTAGTTCCACAAACAAGGGAGGAAAAAGGTGATATACAAGGGCATTGATTAGATAAAAATTGACCCGCTTTAGCTCGTTATTTTCCAGGTGCTAAGGTGGGGCAATTTTTTGGCAAGGGTCTCATAATTAAAAATGGGACACCCCAAAATTTACAAATTAGCCTTGACGATCAACAAATTTTGAAATCCAATCTTTTTCTTTAGGCGGTATTTTTTTTCCATCATTAATGAGGATATTACTTTTTACATCCTCTTTCTCTTCAATAATACCAAATTGCTTTTTATAAGTTTCAGTATTACTTTGAAATAGTATACTGCAATTATGTTGGCGGTATATTTCGATATAATTCTTTGCCCAATCGTATTTTTCCAGTATATTCTGTACCAATCCGGCTAATTGCTCTTTCTTTTTTTCAAAATAAATTCGGAACATCAACTGATCAAATTTTTCCAAATATGGACTTTCCTGTGATAACATGATTCTGAAATAGATTAGATCATCTATTTCAGAATCATCAATTTTAAATACATTGGAAAAAACATCAACTTCATTAAATATGTATTTATCATATATACTATAGGCAGTTGTATTACAGTTATATTCTTTATGTTCCTCTACAGATATAAGTCCTTCATAATATCGCATCTCAGTATATTCGTTGGTAGTACAATCCATTTCTTCAGAATGATAAGGAATATAATCCTCATATACTAAATTACCAGAAATCATTTCTTCCAAATCACACTTTTTTATTGCATCATTCAAAGAATACATGGTTATAGTGTTCCCTTCTATCAATTATGTGGTAAATAACCGATCAATCTTTCATATGTTTTTTTAAATTTGTCTGCTTCATCGCTTAAGATTTTAAGTGCCAAATCATAATTATACATCCTATCATTTAATATTTGCCTGTATTCATTGTCAGAAAGCCTGTTTTTATTAAATTCCCACCAGGTAAAGCGTATCATATTTTCCTGACTGTTTCCTATCTTTACTAATTTAGCATAAGATTTTTCGGGTAGGTTGCTTTTCGGAATTGCTATACAACCAATACTTATCGATTCAGTATTTATCCATTCATTAATTTCTTTTTTATACTCATATAAAGTATACACATCTCCGTTTGCTTTGACATAGTATTTTTCTTTTATTTTATCTATAAATTTCTCTATACTTACAATATACGTATTTACAACATTCTTTATTTCAGGACTATTTATATATCCAATTGTATTTTTAAATTTCGTTTCCCATCCTAGAATTTTTTTCCTTATACGTGATGCTTTTAGGTTGTCCGTTCCTAATTTTTTGATAGTATTATCTATAATGTTAGTTGCGCCTTCCATTTCAAAAGAAATAGGAATAGGAGTTATTGTATACTTATAAAATTCTTTTTTTACTATACTCCACAAATTATAATCTCCAAACGCATTATCTCTCGCTAATCTTTTATCTTTTGATTCAAATATTTTTTCAGATTTAGATAGTTGTTTACATTCCTCCTTCTCCCATATCTTGACAAGTTCATATTGGCTTGCGCTCAACATCTCATTTAATTTTACTGTGTAGATGTATTCCAGCCAGGTAATTGATTGTGGTTTTTGCGTCAAATACTTATCAGAATAATAGTCACTGACACTAGCAATCGCATCATTATTAACGGATATAGTGCCATTCATATCAATGCTATAAAAGCCGTCCAGATTCTCAAGCAATTCAGCTTGCAAATATCCGTCATTCCAATAATTGTGATATTTTTGCAGTATAAACTTAGTCATATCCGATTCATGCATTTTATATGATTCGGGTTTATCTTCTTGTTTCTGATAATAATCTGATAAAAGTATCCAATATAATGCACAACATTTAGCAGTCTTCTTCTCCCAATTATATATTTTAATGTGTCTATTTGTTTTCACAAATTTATAGTCATTTAATTCTTTTTCAGCATATCTTAATTCAAACCATAGACAAAATTCTTCCTTACTAAAACCATTTATGTCTCTACTGCAATTAATAACATTTGTAGCCTGTCTTTTGAAAGTCTCAGTCTCATTAAAAATTGCATTATTTAGTATATTGCCAACAATATCAACCACATATTTTGCAAAAGATTCCTCCATCCAACGCAATCTCTTTTTGGTATCTGTAATATCACCTATTGAAACGCCATATTCCATGCAGGCCATTTTAAAACACCAATGTATAACTTTTATTTCCAGTTTTTCTGCCTTATCTGCAGAAGCTTTGCTCCATCCATTGGCTTCTTGATAACATTTATCAAGAAAGCAATTATCTAATTGATATTTCCAATTTTTATCAAAAAAACATTTGAATTTCGTTGATAAAATGTATACTAATTCAGCCTTATAATTTTCATATGGAGTCAAAGGTACATTTTTAGAATTTAAATCCATATACATCTGATCCGCAACGGAAGCTTCTTTGACTACGGCAAATTCAAAAATAATCTTTTTCATAAGATAATCTATGTCAAAGGACATTATTTCCTTACCATATCCATTTTCATAGTCCCGATATATCTTTAGCAAATTTACAATAGAATAGGTTGAATGATCGACAATAAAATGCCTGAGGCTTTCTTTCGGATTATCAATGGGCTTATTCATATCTAAAAGACAAAGTAATAATTCATTTGCCTCTTTTCTCTCTTCAAATCTAAACTTTTTTAGGAGAATAATATATTTATCTAATTGATTTTTAATTTCCGGTTTTGCATCAGTATATGATTGATTTATTAAAAAAGCGCATAAATATACCAATGTCACAATTCTCTGCTGACCATCATATAAATAAAAGCAGCCGTCATTCAAGTAGCCGAAAATAACACTGAATAGAAACTCTTCCTTTCCTGTTCCTTTAATAAAACTCTCACAAGAGTTTATCTTTATATTGATAAAGTCCTCTTTTCTTAATTCAAGTTTTTCAG
Organism: uncultured Lachnospiraceae bacterium; assembly: GCA_910586255.1. Classification (GTDB taxonomy): domain Bacteria; phylum Bacillota; class Clostridia; order Lachnospirales; family Lachnospiraceae; genus Brotaphodocola. Next base: position 6,656 of record CAJUHR010000070.1, read on the forward strand.
TTAATTTTTGAAGCAATGAATTTAGATGGAATTTATCATCATTGTATCCCCAGCCAGAAACTTCACTGTACATGTTAAATCCAGCCAATAAGCACAACGATGCATAATCAGAAAATGCATATTGCGGTTTCCTTTTGATTTCTGAATATGAATCTTTGAAATATCCAGGTTCATTCCATAATTTAGAATTTTTAAGACTATTAAATACCACTTTTTCAGCCGTTTTAGGATAATAATTTTCATCCTTTAATCCTTCTATTGAACTTAATAATGATGTTTTTGATATATCAAATAATAATTCTCTTACCTTTTTTTCATCACAACCAAATGTGTAATCCCGCTGTATGGTCGGTACAATTATCTGTTTAATTTCAGAAGTATCTAATATTTCCTCAAATGATTTCTTTCCACCCTTAATAAGTTCTGAATAATTCTTGCCTTTTTCAATAAGAGCTTCTGTTTCCTTTATTTTCTCGTTAAATATATTTAATATTTCATCAGTAATATAAGTTTCTGCTTCCTCATATGCGCTTTTTGGCATTATATCCTGCTTATCATAGATTGTATCGATTTTATCTGAAAGCTGGCTCTGCATAAAAGCATTTTTACTAGGATTTTTTCCATAAGTTTTAGCCAACAGATTAAAATTTTCCTGAATCCTTTGCTCAAATGTCTTACTGTCCAAATCATCGATATCGATTAAATCAAAGAATTTGAATTCCTTATCCATCCTATACAACATTATAACTGAATTATATATATTAACATTTAAGTTAGAATTGTCCTGCAGTTTTATTTCCTGATTTATACTTTGAAGCACATGATGGCAATATACTAAATATGCATAACATTTTTGATATTTCTTTTCTCTGTCATCTGATGCATCTATTTTTTCATAATGGTCAGAGAGTTTCTTCATATTGGATTTAATCCGTGAAAAAATCAAATCCATCCTGTTGGCTACACTTGGATATCGTTCGTTTATAAGCTTAAAAATATCATCATTTGTATACAAATATTTCTCTATTTCATTATGTTCCTTTATTATCATATCAGGTGTTATTTTCTGTTGCTCTGCCTGATACTTTAACTGGTAAGCTCTGTCATAATCAGTTGAAGAAAATTCCGTTTTCTTTTCGTTTAAATTAAGAAATTCCTGTAACGGTTCATTTTCAGTGTAACGACATATTATTTTCAGATGTGTCAACATCCACTCATAAAGATCATTCTTATCTTCTTGAAATTCGCTGAGTTTAGTCTCAAACATTTTACAAGCATCTTGCATATGACGCACATCAACGCCGTTTGAAGTTTCAGAAGTTTGCAAAAATTTTTCTCGTTCTTTTAATTCAGTATCTCTTTCAAACTTAATATGCAGAAATTTCTCATAAAGATTCATAGCTTTTACTAACAAAGATAATGTAATCAGTCTTTGCTGACCATCAATCACCTGAACAACATCATCTTTTACATAAAATGTTACCATTCCAATTGTATATTCATTCTTATTTGCTTTTTTGGCAGCCTGGATATCGGTTAGCAGCTTTTCAGCAGTAGCTTCATTAGCAGCAGCTTCAATCCCCCATTTATAGTTTCTTTGTAATAAGGGAATGATAACTTCCTTATTCTTAAGTTCATCCACAAGCTGTGTAAGGAATATTAATTCAGAACTTGTTTGCATAATGCTTTTATCACCTCTTAAAAACGATATATTTTAATATGGATATTTCTTCATCGCCATTCTCCGGCTCGTATTCATTGTACTCAGCAATATAGGAAGGACATTTATGCCCTTCTGAATCAATAAACTTGATTATAAAGTCTGCGATATTATACTGTTCCTTTAAAATATCATTATACCTATCTTTGAAATATTGCTGAATTTGTTCCTTTACCGTTTCTTGTATTTTTTTCTTGCACCCATCAATTGTAAGATTCTTATCTCCAACAATTGTAATAGCAGGCGTGATTTCAATTCTTATTTTTATTGATTTGCTGCTCTTAGCTGCTATTTGTATGAATATTTGACCATCAATTACACAATTTTCAGAAGTATCCTTTTTTATGGCCTGACCAATCCACATTTCCTTACCATACATATTTAATTTGATATCAATATTTTGCACAATTTCATCTATATGGTTGTTTCTGATTTTTAACAACAGATATAATAATTCTTTTTTATTAAGAGTCATCTTATATCTGCAGGAATTACAAACTCAAACTTCCCACATAAAAAATGCGTTTTGCGCCTTGATAAATCAATACTTT
>CAJUHR010000071.1:0-4819 GCA_910586255.1 uncultured Lachnospiraceae bacterium
TATTTTGAAAGAGCAGAATACAAATATACAAGAAGATTGGTGGAGTCTTATTCATCCAGATATTAAGCGTGTATCGAAGAAGCTATATGTGGATGGAAGCTATGCAAATGCAGCATGCGACGCATTTATCGAAGTCAATGATAGGGTTAAAAAATTATTTCACAAGAAGCGGCCAGATGATAAAGTACCGGATGGTGACGCTGCAATGAAAACAGTATTTTCTTTGAATGCTCCATTGATTGAATTTGGTGATCGTACTACTGAATCAGGTGCGAATACTCAAAAAGGGTTCATGGAAATGCTTGCAGGTGCAATGTCTGCTCTCCGTAATCCAAAGGCACATGCCAACATTGAAGTAGAAAAGGGAGATGCCATGCGCCGCCTAATGTTTGCAAGCATGTTGATGTACAAAATAGATGAGGCAGTAATCTATTCAGGAATAAGAGAGTAGTTTATAGGATGGATTTTCTGTTGAATGCTTTATAGAAGATGATAGGAGGTATTTTATTCGAAACACTATATATATTCGGAAAATATTGACAACCACAACATATAGTACTAAAATAACCATGAAAGTTGATTTATGCAGTCCATAGACCGCACACACTTTTTGTTCTGGTCCAAACGCCAGAAGCGCAGGGCAGGGAGGATTCCTTAAGCCTGGACACCACGTTTCAGCCAGAGACACGTTTGTTTCTGTCTGATAAACATTCAAGAAAACCAAATAACAGCGGCTATTTTGCCGCAGATCAGAGAGACATCCCATACAAAAAATGGAACGATGTCTCTTTTTTGCGTGCAAAACCCGCCGGAAAGGAGGAGACAAAAAAGACCAATGAAAAGAATTCAGCGACCAGAGTATACGACAGATGACGTATAATTAGTTTCGCAAATTCAATTTCATAAAAAATAGACATGGTCTATAGCCGTTTGGTAGAATTAAGTTACCACACAAAAATCCCACAAAGGAGGCTAAGAACCATGTCTGATAACATTATACAGTTAAATCAGGAACTTATCCATAACGAATTGAAAGATTTAGTACGCAACAGTGTCGAGGAAACCCTCAATGCTCTGCTCGATCATGAGGCCGAGCAGCTCGTTAACGCTGAGAAGTATGAGCGTTCCGGCGAACGTAAAGGCTATCGTTCTGGACATTATAGTCGAAACTTCCAGACTACATCCGGTGATGTTACCTTAAAAGTTCCAAAGCTCAAAGGTGTTCAGTTTGAGACTGCCATCATTGAGCGTTATCGCCGTCGTGAATGCTCCGTTGAGGAAGCACTTATTGAAATGTATCTGGCAGGTGTTTCTGTGCGCCGTGTAGAGGACATCACGGAAGCACTCTGGGGAACTAAAGTTTCTCCCGGTACTATCAGTAATCTCAATAAAAAAGCGTATGAACACATCGAAACATGGCGTACCAGAAAGCTGGAAGGCGAGTATCCCTACGTCTATGTTGATGGCGTTTACCTAAAGCGTAGCTGGGGCGGCGAAGTTCAAAATGTCTCTATCCTGGTTGCTATTGGCGTTAATCAGGATGGTTGCCGCGAAATTATTGGTGCTGCTGAAGGCATGAAAGAAGATCGTGAGAGCTGGAAAGAATTCTTCGTATGGCTCAAAGAACGCGGTCTTAAAGGAGTACGTCTTATCGTTGGAGACAAATGCCTTGGAATGCTTGAGTCCATCCCAGAAGTCTTCCCTGATGCTAAATATCAGCGTTGCACTGTTCACTTTTATAGAAATATCTTCTCAGTAACACCTCGTAATAAAATGAAAACGGTAGCTATGATGCTTAAAGCTATCCATGCGCAGGAAAGCAAGGAAGCAGCTCGCGAAAAAGCTGAGCAGGTAGCTCAGAAACTTCGTGAAATGAAACTTGCTTCCGCTGCCAAGAAGGTCGAGGACGGAATCGAAGAAACTCTTACATACATGGACTTCCCAACTCAACATTGGAGTCGGATTCGTACTAACAATACCATTGAGAGGCTCAACCGCGAAATAAAACGTCGAACCAGAGCAATCGGCGCTTTCCCTGATGGACAAAGTGCTCTGATGCTTGTATGTGCCAGACTTCGTCATGTGGCAGGCACCCAATGGGGAGCCAAGCGTTACATGAATATGGACCATCTAGCCGAGCTGGATATCCAGAACGAAGCTGATAACATAGCCGGCTAACTACCGGCTACCTGACGGCAAAAATTGAATTTGCGAAAAAATCTTGACACTATCATACGACATGGACGGCTGTTTCTGCCTGATTATCGCCATTTTAAACGGTGTCGGCGCCAGTACAGCCCGAAGGCTCTACGACAATGGCCCAGGGCAACAGAGCCGGGGCCGTCCTTTACCAAGAGGCAGGCCGCCAGACCAGACGGCAGCACCAGGAAGGACAGAAAGAAACCAAAGAATTTATGTGTTAAAGAAAAAAGGATACAGCTTAGAGGAGATTTCCGACATTCTTGGCTGTGACAGTTCGACCGTAAAGAGAAACCTAAAAAGTGAAGGAGGAAATGTGAATCATGACACTGGAGACATTCGCGGAGGAGATGAAGATCAGGGTTCAGGAAAAGGCAGGGAACCATTATGAGGTGGACCTGGAGCGAAGCCTGGGAAACAACGGGACAGAGGTAATCAGGCTGGCTGTAAAAAAGGAGAGCGACAGCGGTACTGCCCCGGCAGCGCTGCTAAATGGATTCTATAACCAGATATCGGAAAAAGAATCGGAAGATTTTCTGGAAGAAATGGCTGAGGAAATTGTAAGGATGTGCTGCTTTTCCGATTTTGTGGAGAACTATGGGGAAACACGGGCAGCGCAGGTCATGGATTACGATTTCTGCAAAGACAAACTCCTGTTTAAGCTGGTCAACACCGGTTTGAACCAGGAGCTCCTCCTTGACAGACCCAATATCCCCTTTCTTGACCTTTCCATTACCTTTTATGTGAGGCTGGAAGAAAGGGACGGAATGGAAACAAGGGTTCCGGTCAATGAGTTTCTAAGGGAGACATGGAAGGTGACAGCACAGGAGTTATACCAGCAGGCATTAAGGAACGCTCCTGAAACAATGCCAGCCAGATTTTCCGAAATGGATCAGATGGCGGCATTCCTGTTGGTAATGGTTGAAGAAATGACACCGGAGATTCAGGATATACTGCCGCCTGTGGAGAAAATGAGAGATGGAACCTTGTATTGTCTGACCAATCATCAGGCCAGAAATGGGGCTTCTGTCTTGCTGTATCCTGGGGTGTTAAAGGAATGTGCCGCAAAGTGCGGAAAAGACTTAGTGATTCTTCCAAGCAGTGTGGATGAGGTCCTTTTAATGCCTCTCAGCGATGAGAATAAGCTGAATGAACTGACAGAAATGGTCCGTGGTATCAACCAGTCGGTATTGGAACCGGGGGAGGTGCTTTCCGACCACGTTTACCGCTATGACTACGAAAACGACCAGATTGTAATGGCGTAGCTTATCAGGAAAGGAGCAGCCGTGCACATCCATAAATATGCGGATTTAGCCTGTTTTCAGGAGATCGGGATTGGAGGAACGCTGCCGGCCACAGAGGAGTACCGGGAGTTTATAAAAAAGCTCCACCCGTCCCAGTTCCTCTCCGGGGGAATCCGGGCCACGCTTTATGAGGTTTCCTATTCCTACATGACCATAAGGGGAAATGGGAGGACAGCGAAGAAATACGCGCTGCTGAACCCGGACCATGAGGAGGCATACATAGAGATTGAAATGCAGATGAGTAACTGGGTGGAGAATCACAACACAAAACGGCCGTACCGGATGATTTCCAACGTGACCATTCTGGAGATCAAGCCATTGGCCTTTGCGAATATCCGGTTTGAGATTTAGAAAGGTTTCATTCCCTCATTTCCCGGGGAAAACTCTGGGTTGTCCCTTAGAGGCAGGGCTGCTGTGAGTCCTGGCCTTGAAAAAGAACGGTAAGGGGCGTAAAAAGACACACCGAAGGAAGTATACCCATAGGGCATACCATAATGCATGCCCCTACGGGGCGGGCGTGCTGCGACAGGCGCCCCACGTCAAAGTATGGCTTTTCCGTCAAGAGCAGAATAACTTTTGCAAAGGACGGGAGAGAATGGAACAATATACATTCATAAATGAACTGCCAAAAAAGACTGCCAGGGCCATAAGTCTATTTCGGATGTTTGAGAAGACAGCGCTGGGATACCGGCCGGAGGGATATTACCTGGCATTCAGCGGAGGAAAGGACAGTGTGGTAATCTACTGGCTGGCAAAGATGGCCGGAGTAAGATTTACGGCCCACTACCATTTGACAACCGTGGACCCGCCGGAATTAGTCCGGTTTATCCGAAAGGAATATCCGGAGGTGAAGGTAGAAAAGCCGGAGCTTACCATGTGGGAGCTGATCGTAAAGAAACAGATCCCGCCTCTGAGAAGGGCCCGCTACTGTTGTGAGGCCTTGAAGGAACATGGGGGTGAGGGAGCGTTTACCGTAACCGGAGTCCGCTGGCAGGAGAGCAGGAAACGAAAACAACGAACCAGTCTGGAAATTCTGACTTCTAAAGATCCCATTTACCTGAATTGTGATAATGAAGAATCCCGCCGCCAGGTGGAAACCTGCGCCCAGAAGGGGAAACGTGTGCTGAATCCCATTATCGACTGGACGGAAGAGGAAGTGTGGCGGTTTATCCGTACCTATGGTCTCCCTTACTGTGTCCTGTATGACCTGGGGTTTCAAAGGCTTGGCTGTCTGGGATGTCCTCTGGCAAGCACGAAAAACAGGGAACGGGAATTTGCTCGTTATCCCCAGTATGCCAGGGCCTATATCCGTGCCT
>CAJUHR010000071.1:4829-8779 GCA_910586255.1 uncultured Lachnospiraceae bacterium
GTGACTGGAGTTCAGACGTGTGCTCTTCCGATCTGCCTTTGACCGGATGGTGGAGGCACGCATGGCTTCGGGCAAACCTAAGGGTAGCTGGAAGGACGGGGAGAGCGTGTTTTGCTGGTGGATGTATGGAAATGGGAAAAGGGAGAGACAGATTGACGGACAAATGGAATTAGAGTTTGGAGATAAGGCCGGGACAGCGGCATAGGAAGGAGGCACCGATCTTTGTGGAGAAACATTCATGCAGAACCTGCAGGAATCTGGAAAAAGAAAGGAAAGAGGTGATGGAGGGCCGCCTGAAAGGGCGGTACCGCTATGGGTGCAGCGGCCAAGGCAGCGGATTTGTCTGCGGTTTTCTGGCTGGCGATGAGGATTTGGAGACATTGTCTTGCGGATTGTGGCATGGGCAGTCTGAGAAAAAGGCAGAGAAGGAAGGGCAGAAGCTGGAGAAGGAACTGGGAGAGAGCCTTCAGGGGCTGTTTGACCGCTGGAATGAGTGGTACGTTAGGGGCTGCCCGGAGGGGAAGGAGACAGACGGGGTGTATTTAAACCGTCTTCGCCTTGCCATAAAGGGGCTGGTGGAACGGATTGAGGAAGCTCTTGAAGAGTCCCGGTTTCCGGAAAGCTATTATTCCCCGCTGCCGCCGGAGATTGCTAAAGATTATATGGCGGATACGGACAGTTTGGTAAAGGGTGCAGAGAGGGCGTTGTACCAGTACCGGAATTCACCGGATTATCTCTGGCTGGAATCTTATATAAATGGGCAGAAAGGTAAGAGTAAGGAGACGGAGAAGGCTGCGGTGTTTTTTGAACATGGGAAGGTCTTGGAGGAGGCGATCAGCCGGAACCAGTATCTTCTTATGAAGCAGGAGATACGGCAGGAAGGGATTCTGGCAGAACTGGCAAAGTACCGGAGGGCTGTTTTGCAGAAGGAGCAGAAGGCAGCCAGGAGAAACAAAAGCGGACAGAAAGGCAAAAAAGATATGTCCGGCCAGTTTACATTGTTTGAGGAGAAGGCGTCCTGACAGAGCGAAAGCCTCTGACTAGAAGGCAGGAAGCTAAAGAAGTGTAAGGAGTCAACCGCATGGCAGCGGAGCTGCGGCGGGTGGGAATGGAGTCTGATACCATAAAAGGAAACTAGATAAGACGTAGAGAAATAACTGAGAACAAGAATCAGAAAACGTATAGGAAGGAGACAGGAATGGATTATCAGATGTTGGTAAGGAACCTGTTCAATGACATGTTCGTGTTTTTTAACGGGACACAGCCTCTGGGACTGGAGCCGTTGATTGACGTGTATCAGGATGAACCGCTGCTCATGGCATTTATCGGCAGGCTGGATGAGGCGGTAAAGGTTCCCTACAATGATGTGATGAAGGAATGTTATAGCTTTTTTAAGCAGTATGCAGGGGGAGAATACACGGATGAGGTCTGGGAGAGGATTGTGAAGGATATCCAGGACTTTAACCAGAAGTGGATGAATCCCTGGTGCCGGGGAATTATGCTGGCGCTGTTGGAGCTGCTGGAACGGGAGGACAAGGAGAGACAGGAACTTCAAAACCAGGGTGGTTCGGCGGAAAACGAAGCGCAGGAGCCAGGACTGCAGGAAACGGAAGGGCAATATGAAGCAGACGGACAGTATGAAGACGGGCAGTATGAAATAGAAACCGGGCAGGAAGGAATGGAACCTGGCCTGGAAGCAGGAGGAGAGACTGCCTTGCCGGAAATAGAAATGGGATATGGAGAGGACGGGCAGCAGGAAAATGATCTTGCGGCCTGATCTGCTAAAAGGCTGGGAAGAAATCAAATTCCCGGCCTTTTATGCCTATCTTTTTGTAAAATGGCTGCTGTACCAGAGGTGTTTTCATTTTAGCGGCAGCCATTTCCGATTTCCAAATTGTAATGGCGGACAATAATCACTGGTGGAATTGTATTAACAGGGAGAATGAACATGGCAAAAAGCATTTTTGATAAGATGGAAAATATCCATGAAGTCAACCGCATGGCAGCGGAGCTGCGGCGGTTGGGAATGAGGGAAAAGCTAAAGGAACTGGCAGACAAGAACCGGGTAATGGATGAGGATTTTGAAGCATTTTTTCTGGGGAAGCGGTATTTTCTTGTTGACACAGGAGAGACACAGAAGACCTATGACACGGCTAGAGCGAAACTGATGGATGAAATGCTTATCCTGAATGATCCACTTTTTGGCAACGTGATTGGCGGTTATCTGCTCCAGTGTTGCAGCGAACCAGGCTTTCAGGAATCTGTGCTTCAGGAGCATAAGACATTACAGAGATGTATTGAATATGTAATGGAGCAGGCTTACGGATTATTGGATGAAAACCAGAAAAAAGCCAGAAAGAACACGGCGGTGGCTGTAGTATCAGACCAGGTATTTGAGTGGGTGAAAAGCTACTATACTCTGGACGACAAAGCAGCCCTGGAAGAAAAGCGGAAAAAAACAGAGAAGGAGTTTGCGGAGCGGAATAAGCCAAAGGAAAACAAGGCTGCGGGTAGGGGAACTTCTAAAAAGAGGGCTTCCAAAACCTCAAAAACTTCTAAAGCCTCTAAAACATCAAAAAAGAGTTCGGAGGCAGGGATTTCTGGAAAGGCCGGTGCCAGTGGCAATGTGGCAGATTCGGAAAAGAGTCTGGCAGAGAAAAGGGAAACCGGGGATACGTTATCGGAGAATATCCAGACAGAGGATTTACCGGAGACAGAGCCGAACGCTTCAGAGAAAGGACAGATTGAAGGGCAGGTGTCTATGTTTAGTATGGGACCAGCGGCCTAAAGGAAGGCAGCGATATAGGTGAATGATGAGAGAACAATCATGTTCAAAGAGAAACGGATACAAGGCGGACCCTTGTATGGAAGCATGAAAAGGAGAAGATAAAGGAGCGTAAAGAGATGATACTTGCCTATAAAGGATTTGACCTGGATTTGTCCTGCACATCAAGAGGAAACCGTTTCCAGTATGCCCCTGACCGCTGGAATGAGGAGCCCAGGGCCAAGTGCGGAGAGAACGGCTTCCACTGTGCGGAAAATCCCCTGGACTGTCTGACCTATTATCCCTCCATGGAGAAATCCGTCTACTATCTGGTGGTAGCAGCCGGGGATATCAATGATGATGAAAATGGCAGCAGAATCTCATGTACCAGGCTTCGGCTGGTAAAGCGGTTGAACCTGGAGGAGTTTGTGGCCCACAGCCTGAATTATATCTGGAATCATCCCCTCAGGGAGAATAACCGGCGGGTGTGCAGGGAAAGCGGAACCGGAAAGGAAGGCTTTGTGATTGTCAGAGGAAAATCTCCAAGAGCCTGCGGGAAACTGGGGGATGTTCTTGGGATTATAAAAGAAAAAAGCGGAAGCAGAGAGGGAATGGAAATGGGGCTTTATATCGTTGACGGCAAGGAGATTTTGCCGGACACATGGTATAACGTCCACGGAAATCCAGTGAAAAGCATAAAGAAAGGAGCAGCGATTCCAGCATGAAGAAATCACAGTTAAAGAAACTGAAATGCTTAAATGCAACAAGGCAGATCATGGAGATGGCAAAAAAGGAAGTGCCAAAGAGAAATGAGTATGATAATCAGGAATCCTTCAGCCGGGGGCTTTTTATGAGGTGCCAGGTGGAGAAGGGAATCCTGAAGGTGTCGCTGTTTCTCACAAGGGACCTGCGCATAGGGAGCCATAGACCTGTGTATCAGGTATTTGTGGACAGGGAGGCCAGAGACTTTGTGACCTGGGATTCTGTTCTGGAGAAATGGAGAGGGGCCAAGGTGGATTATCTGGACTGGCCCCACGCATTCTGGGGAACGGAACGATATATGGGTCCCAAAGATAACAAGATCCTGCAAACGTATCTGGGCGTTTCGGAAGGCGGATACAAGGGGCTTTTGGAATATCAGAGAAAGATACGGGAGGAGCAGCTTCAAAAAAGGCACAAAAAGCAG
>CAJUHR010000072.1 GCA_910586255.1 uncultured Lachnospiraceae bacterium
CCGCCGATAACGCCTGCGGCGACACCGTACATCTCATACATATTTCCTGCTTCCATATTTCCCATGCCGGCCTGGGCGCAGAGGATCAATCCCACCACACAGGCACAGACAGCGCTTACTAAGTAAGCCTTGATGGTAGTTGTAACCACATTGACGCCGGAAAGCTTGGCGGCATCCACATTGGATCCAATGGCATAGATATGTCTTCCGGTCCTGGTTTTGGACAGCAGGAAGAAAAACACCAAAAACAGGATAAGGGCAATCCAGAAGGTATTAAATATACCGAAGGTCTTTCCGTAGTAGAATAAATTCTGAAAGCTGTCCCCTGCCTCCTTGCCGATGCCGGTGGCAATGGCATCCGTGTTTCGGTTGTTGTTGACCATGTAGGCAGCGCCCCGGGTCACAAACATGGTTCCCAAAGTGGCGATAAACGGCGGAAGCTTAAATTTCCCCACCAGGATTCCGTTGACCACGCCGCAGCAGAGGCAGCACGCCAGCGCCACTGCCATGGCGCCTGCCGGGTTGATTCCCATGGTCATCAAAGTGGCTGAAATCATGGCGCTCATGCCCACCATGGAGCCGATGGACAAATCAATGTTACCGGTGATCAGAAGGTAGCTCTGTCCCACACCGATCAGCAGGTACTTGGACATGGAACGGAGCAGATTCATCACATTCTGTCCGGAAAATACATTTTTATCAATCAGCCCGAAAGCCACATAGATCACAATCAGGCCTGCAAAAGCCGTAACCACCGCACCCATTCCCCTGGTGCTTAAGATACGCTTGACCGCGCTCTGTTTTTTCTCATTCATCCTTCTGCCCTCCTATTATCCTGCCTGCTGCTTCTTCTCGAACTCAGTGGCATATTTCAGCACTTCGTTCTGGGTGGTATCCTGGGCCATAACCTCACCGGTAATCCGTCCGTCACACATGACGATCACCCGGTCTGCAATCCCTAATACCTCCGGCATCTCCGAGGATACAAACATAACCGCAATGCCTTCCTTTTTCAGCTTGTTCATCAGATTATATATCTCAACCTTTGCTCCCACATCAATGCCCCTGGTAGGTTCATCGAAAATCACCACCCGGGAATTGCGGGCCAGCCATTTTCCCACCACAACCTTCTGCTGGTTTCCTCCGGAAAGATTGGCTGCATTGATCTCCACATTGGGCGTTTTGATCATCAGATTCTTCACAGCCTCCTCGCAGAGCTTCTCCTCCTTGCCGCTGTTTATGACTCCCAGCCCATTGCAGAGCAGATCCAGATTCGGCAAGGCCAGATTCTGACGGATGCTGAGCTTTGTACAAAGGCCGTCCTTTTTCCTGTCCTCCGGCGCCAGCACAATGCCCGCCCGTATGGCGTCCATGGGACAGCTTATTTTAACCTCCTTGCCGTCTAAGAAAATCTGTCCCTCCGTCTTTTCATCCACCCCGAAAATCGCCCGGGTGGTCTCCGTCCTGCCTGCCCCCATCAGCCCGGCAAAGCCCACGATCTCTCCCTCATACAGAGAAAAATTGATATCGCGGACCAGCTTTCCGGCATTGAGGTTTTTCACCTCAAAAACCTTTTTTCCCTTGGGACAGGACACCCGGGGAAACTGCTCCTTGATCTCCCGCCCTACCATGTTGGCGATAATCTGATCCATGGTCATGTCGGCAAAATCCCCGTCTGTTATATATTGGCCGTCCCGCATGATGGTCACCCGGTCTACAATGGCCTGCAGCTCCTCTAACCGGTGAGATATGTATACAATACCGCAGCCGTCTGCCTTCAGCTTCCGGATGATCCGAAACAGCTCCTCAATCTCCTTGGCTGTAAGGGAGGAGGTAGGCTCGTCCATAATGAGAATCTTCGCGTGGATAGAAAGAGCCTTTGCAATCTCCACCATCTGCTGCTTGGAAACCGGAAGATCTCCCACAATCTGACGAGGATCCAGATCAATCTTTAACTCTCCTAAAATCTCAGCCGCCTCAGCCTCCATCTCGCTGTTTTTGAGAACCACCCCGTTTACCCGTTCCCGGCCCAGAAACATATTTTCCGTCACCGACAAATGACGGCACATATTTAACTCCTGGTGGATGATGGCCACCCCGGCCTCCTGAGCCTGCTTAGGGTTTAAGGCATCGTACTCCTTTCCGAAGATGGTCATGGTTCCTCCGTCCTTCACGTAGACACCGCTTAAGATCTTCATCAGGGTGGACTTACCCGCCCCGTTTTCTCCTAGCAGAGCCATGACCTCACCGGAACGCAGCTCAAAATTCACATTGTCAAGGGCTTTCACCCCCGGGAAATTCTTGACAATATTTTTCATTGATACAATTACTTCTCCCATCTGCTCCCCCGCTTTCTTTACTTTATCTTACAGGAACCGCTCCGCAAACCCTGTAATCTGATTTACTGTGCCTTGCGCCTTTTATGATGCAAAACCGCCTCATCCCACAGCCTTTTTCTGCCCTGTCACGCAAAAAGGTTCATGGCCACGCACAAGGCCGCCACATCCCCCAGGGCCTCTTTCAGTCCTGCCGGCACTATCTGACAGGCCCTGCGGCTTTTTGCCAGGGCTTCCTCACGCAGCACCTGTTCCATGGAATCCTTCATGTATTGCCCCGCCCGGGCATAGATGCTTCCGATCACAATCCGGTCCGGGTTCAGCACATCCACCAATATGGCAAGAAGCCTGCCTAAATATTCCCCTGTCCTATGCCATATTTCCAAGGCCTGCTCATTCTTTTCTCCTGCCAGCTTAGCAAGCTCTCCGGCACTGCCCATGCCATACTGGGCAATCCCTCCGCCGCTGCAATAGCCTTCAAAGGAGCCTTCTTTTTTGTAGCCCACATGGCCCCCGTCAAAGAGACGCACATGGCCCACCTCTCCTGCCATGCCGCAGGCCCCCTTATACAGCCTTCCGTTTAAAATCAACCCGGCTCCCAGCCCTGTTCCGAAGGTGAGAAAAATCATATTGTCACAGCCCTGTCCGGCGCCGAACCGCCACTCCGCCACCGCGCAGGCATCCGCGTCATTTTCCAGATAGGCCGGCACACAAAAACGTTCTCTCAAAAGCTCCGTTATGGGCACCTGATCCCATCCCGGCAGGTTGGGCGGCCCTAAAATCCAGCCTTTTTCACTGTCCAGAGGCCCGCCGCAGCTTACCCCGATGGTTCTCACCCGGTCCGTCCACAAGCTTTCTGTGTTCTCAAAGATCTGTTGCAGGGTCTGCTCCCTGTCTAAGGTCAAAAAGGACTGCCGCGCCAGTATCTTGCCCCTCTCGTCTCCCCGGGACACCGCGCATTTCGTTCCGCCGATATCGATTCCAATATACTCGCCCATATCTCCCATCACTTTTGTGACTATACAACTATATTTCCTTTTTCTCCATGTCACATTTAGTATAACATAACAAAATGCCTTCAAAAAGAAGGCATTCTTTCGGTTAAGGTGGACAATCTTTTGATTTGGCTTACCAGTCCACCTGATCAAATTCATTTTTCTCATAGGAAACCACACAGGCACCGCCTTCCACCACCATAAGACGGTCCGATATGTCCAGGGTATCCGATACATTGGCCGTTATAATCAGAACTGCTGTGCCCGTTTTTAATATTCCCCTTAAAAGGGCCAGAATCCTCATCCGCACAAACATGTCGCCCTTTGCCAGCGGCTGCACGCAGATCAACACCCGCGGCTTAAAAAGCCTCACCCGGTGGTAGATCAGAGCAATCTGCTCCTCCAGGGGAAGTCCCCCCACCATGGGCTCATCGATCGCAGCCCCCGCCTCCGGGCCATACTCATTTCGGATGCTTTTATAAATTCTGGAAGGAATCACGCTTTTTCCCAGCTTCCTATCCAAGAGAAAGGTCAGATTTTCCATGTAGCTCCGCTCCTTAAAGAGAAGGGTCTCGGCACAGTTTTTCGGTATGATTGCAATTCCTGATTCCAGATAATGCTCAGCCTGAGCGAAAGTGTATTCTCTGTGCTCTAAGGTAATCCTTCCCTGCCGGCATTTGCACACACCTGTCATCAGCGCCAGAATATCGCCGGCTATCCGATTGTCCATGTCCAAAATCGTCAGACACTCCCCCCGGTGAAGGACAAAGCGAAGTCCCTGAAGAAATTTTGTATATACGCTGTGAAAATGGAGTACTCCCTCCTCCCACTCCCCTTCTGTCTCCGCTCTGGGAACAAACCAGTCCGTTATATAAGGCGCCATCTTTTCATCCGTCATCTCGTCCCGCTCAAAAACCTTCAACACCCGACCGTCATAAAACAGAGTGGTTCTGTCCACGGTCCGAAACAGCTCCTGATGATGGTTGGCCACATACAACACGGAAATGCCACCCTCTCTCACGGTCCTCAGCATTTCCTGGAACCGGACCAGCTCCTGATGGCTCAGAAAATTCCCAGGATTATCCACAATGATGAGCCGGCAGCCGGAAAGAAGTCCCTTTCCCAGCTCCACCAGACAGCGCTCAAGGTTTGTCAGGGCTGGCACCCGCTTTCTCACATTGACCCCGATTCCCATTTCTGACAGAAAAGACTCCGCCTGTTCCCGAAGGACCCGCTCATTGATAAAATATTTTTTAAAGCCCTTTCTCAGAACGAAGAGATTGTCAACCACGCTTAAGCCCTCCACCAGATGGCTGACCTGCTCAATAACACAGACCTTATTGGCGCTCCCATCGCTGTAGGCATAGCTGTTGACAACCCGGCCATCGTACCACACGGTGCCAAAGGATATAGGAAGATTTTGGCGTACCAGACTGATCAGCTGATCATAGCCCTTGTTACGGCCGGTCAAAAGCCCCATGATCTCCCCGGCAAACATTTGAAAATTCAGATTGTCAAGCAAGGTCTCCCCATTTTGGATCAGGCTCACATGATCCATCCGCAAAAGTTCCCGTCTCATAAATCTTCCCTCACTGCCTTAAGAGCGGCAGAGTGATCATCACGTCAGTTCCCACACCCTCCCTGCTGTAAAATACCACCCCGTACTCCTCCCCAAAGAGAAGCTTAATCCGGTTATTTACATTGACAACGGCAATCCCGCCCTTTTTGCTGCTGCTCATGTCCTCGTCATCTAAGGCCAGACGGCTCAGCTTTTCATTCAGCTGTCTTAAGGTTTTCTCCTCCATTCCCATTCCGTCATCCGATACCCGGATCCGCAGTCGCTGATCGCTGACTCCGATCCGAATCACAAGATTTCCTCTTCCAATCTTTCGCTCAATTCCGTGGTAGATGGAATTTTCCACAATAGGCTGAAGAGTCAGCTTTGGCAGACGGTACTGAAGGACCTCCAGCTTATCCGCATCGTCCTCCCGGTCATATTCAATGCTTAAGGTAAGCTTATCCCCAAAACGAAACTGCTGGATATAATAATAATTTTCAATGTTGGCCAGCTCATCCTCCAGCGTCACCAGATGCTCCACCTGAGAGATGGTGTACCGGAAAAAGGTGGCCAGGGCCTCCGTCATCTCCGCCACACTGTCCAGTCCTGCAAGCAGAGCCTCGCTGCGGATCCCTTCCAGAGTATTGTACAAAAAATGAGGATTGATCTGATTCTGGAGCGCAAGATATTCCGCCTGCTTCTTTGACACATTGATCAGATTGTTCCGGTCAATCATTTCATTGAGCTTTAAGATTACCTTCTCCCCCTCCGGAGTCAAAGGATGGCGCAGGTGAAACAAATCATTGAGTACATATCCCATGACAAACTGCTCATAGATCCTTTTTGTCTCCCGGTACGGCACCACCGCCAGCCGGTACACCCCGCACACATACCCTGCTGTTGCCAGGGTCAGGCCTGCCGCCAGAAATATCCCCTGGCCTGACCATAAGCAAAATCCCCAAAAAACCCCCAGAAGGACTGCTAAAAGAACCGTCCCTAAACCGGCGCAGGCCATAAGCCGAAAGGATAAATATCTCATTTTCTCCGTCATGAATACAGCTTTCTATACTCATTGGGCTTTAATCCCGAGTATTTTGTAAATGTCTTCGTAAAATAGCGCACATCATTGTAGCCTACCATTCCGCATATATCGGCAACTGTCCGGTTGGTCTCCTTTAAAAGCTGCTTCGCCGTGTCCATGCGGATTTTGGAAAGGTATTCCAGAAAGGTCATGCCTGTATCTTTTTTAAAAATAGTGCTTAGATAAGCCGGGGAAAGCTCCGCAATGGCGCTTACCTGTTCCAGGGTCAGAGGCTCTCTGTAATGCTCTGCCATATATTGCTTCACAATCCGCACAGGGCGGTTCTCATCCTGCCTTTTTAAGCGGGCCGCCTTTTCATAGGAGGTGGTGACTCTGCGAATCAGGTAGTCAAACAGCTCGGAGGCGGAGGCACAGTTGTCTGCCCCTGCAAGAAAGCTTTCCATAAAGTCCTCCTCAATCCGAATCCGGTAGTTTTTCATGGAAAAGAGGTACAGATTGCACACCTCCTTTGTCATCTGAAGAATCTCATGACCGGTGATTTTTGGCCGGCCAATCATTTCTTCCTTTAACTCGGTCATAGCATCCCGCACAGGAAATACCTCCAGGCTCTCTAAAGCCTTGGTCATTTTCTGGTTAAACTCCCCAAACAGACTACTCTCCGAAAAATTCTCTTTTCTGGAAAACTCACCCTCCAAAAGCTTTCCCGTGCCTGCCACCAGCCTCTCCTCAATCCACAAGCGGGCATTTTTTACAGACTCGGACAGCCCCTTTTGACTGTAGCAGACGGTTCCCAGAGCCATGGTCACGGAGATGTCCCCTAAAATTCCCCCTTGAATCCGCATCTCATCCAAAAGCGCCTTCATCTGATGCCGGACATTTCCCCACTGCTCCCTCTCAAAATTCAGGAGAAAGTAGAAAAAGCTTCCCATCTCTGTCATCTCATACTCATGGACACAATCTCCTGACAAATGCTTTAAGGTGCCGCGCACCTTGTCTGCCATAAACTGCTGACTCTTCCTGTCATCCAGAGTTCGCCCGTCTATTTTCATAATCGCCGTACAAAAGGCACCTGGACAAAAGGAAAAATGGAACTCCTTGCAAATCCGCTCCGGCGGATAATTAAGTCTCTCCTTATTTCTGCCGTATACCAGATCCGAGAGAAAGGTCTGACGCAGAGTCTCCTCATCAGTCTTTAAGATCCTCTTCATCTGCTCCTCATCGGAAAGCTGCTTTGTCTCCTGGCGGAATTTGCCCCCCAGCTTTTTTAAGGTTTCCGTCAGCTCCTCCTTCTTAATCGGCTTTAAAATATAATCATTTACCCCATAGCGGATAGCGCTCCGGGCATACTCAAAATGGCGATAACCGCTGATAATGACGAATTCCATCCTGGGATTATTTTCCTTGCCCAAACGCACCAGTTCCAGGCCGTTACATCCCGGCATCCGGATATCCGTTATGACAATATCCGGATGCTGAGTGCGGATAAGCTCCAAAGCCTCAAGCCCGTTCTCTGCAGTGGCTATCACCTGCATTCCCAGCTCAGGCCAGTTGATCAGCTTTTCAATCAGCTGACATATTTTCTGTTCATCATCAGCAATCAGAATTTTCAGCATTGGCGGCTCCTTTTTTTAATAGGGCAGAAGATATTTCTCCTGCTGACAGCGCGGTCCTAAGCGGAGCGTTTTTGTTCTATAGGACGAACTTCCCTATAGAACAAAAAAGGCCGCCGGAATCTCCTGGCGGCCTTTTTTCATTATTTGGATGGAGATAGTGGGATTCGAACCCATGACCTCTTGAATGCCATTCAAGCGCTCTCCCAACTGAGCTATACCCCCA
>CAJUHR010000073.1 GCA_910586255.1 uncultured Lachnospiraceae bacterium
CCGGCCCTTCCCCATGATCCGGGCAGATCGGTTTCTCCCGGTTGATCACCACGCCGTAAAAGGTTTCTGTCACACCGTCTTCAGCGATCTTCTCCTGCCCATATCTGCGGTAGTCAAAACAGGAGGACAGCCCTTCCGGAACAGAAAGACCTGCCTGCTCCAGATGGTAGTGGGCATAGCTTTCCGGTTCCAGGAAAGGAAAGGGCAGAAGCTCATATGTCTTATGCTCCCGGATCACATGGCAGCATTCTTCCATGGTTCCGGGAAGCTCTGCCTCCAGGGCTGCCAATGTCAGCTTCCAGTCGATTCCGGAACACGTTTCTAGTTCTTCGATCACTTTTGCCGCCTGGTTCAGTTCCTCCAGGGTACTGCCTGGCGGCAGGTGTTCCAGAAGGCCATCCACGGCTGCGGATATCTCCATTCTTTCGGGTGTTTCTTCGCCAAATCCTGCCTGCCTTTTTTTCTCTGCCAGTTCCTGCTCCGGCAAAGGAAGCGTGAATCTGACATAGCGGTCTGTAAAGGATTCCCGAATCAGGGTGACTGCGAAAATGCCCTGTTTCTTTTCCATCTTTTCTGTTTTCTTCCCCTTTTCTGATTCTGCCTTCTCATGGTTCATAGGACCTTTTCGTTTCTCTACATATCCACCCTCTGTCAAATATCCATAGTCTCCCTGGCAGTTACGCCCGATCCCTGCGTAATCAATATAATCCTCCAACTGTTCCGGAAGCTGTGAGGTTTCTGCCTGCGTCAGATATCTCCCCAGTTCCTCAAAATTTCTGATCTCCGGATGAAGCTGGTAACAGTCCAGATGCCCCAGTGTCTCCTGGATCTGCTCCACTGTATAAGGCGATTCCATCCGGAATGCTGCCCGGAACAGCATCTCTTCCTCCCCATTCAGGCTTTCCAGTCTTTCTGCCAGTTGATTAAGTCGGTCCAGATTTTTCTCCTGAAAGACCAGCTCCCCCACTAGCCGCTCTTCCAGCTCCGGGAACCTGGAATCTACTGCTCCCACAAATGGCAGCATCATCGATGTATGCTGTCTCTCCAGGCTCCTCCTGACCTGCTCTGCTTCCTCTTTTGTGGCAGGAAACTGCATCCAGATCCCATCGCTCCAGTTTTCTCTCTTTACAAATATCTTCAATGCTTTCCCTCCTACCGTATCTGGAGCCCCTGAGAGGATCCCTCTTCCATTTCTGGTTCTTCCTCTTTTCGCACCACAAGTCCGGATGTTGTATAGGCACAGTTGTAGGACGCATAGTATTCCTCTCCAATCCCCGGATAGTCCAGGTAAGGCCATACCTCTCTGGGAAATTCCATGAAGCCGTTCTCCACCACATAGCCTCCCAGCTCCCGGCTGCAGGTCACACTGGGAATATACTCATACAGGGACAGGCTGTCCGCCGCCTGCAGCACATCCTCTATAGTGGAAATGGCACTGCAGTCCAGGATCCCGGAAAATTTTATCTGTTCTTCCCTGTCCATCCTTTCAATCTTCTCCGCCAGCCGGCTGATCTCCTGAAACCACCCGTCTGCTGGCAGGTATTGTCTCAGGTTCGGAATGGGGGATTCCACTCTTGCAATCCGGTATGGGATGCTTTCTTCCTGTTCATGGCCGCTGGTCAGAGCGAGCAGTTTCTGCTCTGCCCTCTCTCTGCCGGAAAGCGGAAAGGTGAGCCATACCTGGTTGACTGGCGCTTTTGTATTTTCATACAGGATCTTTATGGTTGGTTCTCTCTTCCATAGCTGCCTCCTCTCTGTCCTCCTGTTGTCTGTCGGTCATTCCATCACCATTCCGCCCATCTCTGGCTCTTCTTTTCCTGTGATGGTAACGTACTGGTCAATCACACTTAAAGCTTCATAATAATTGTGGCATTCTCCTCCTGTGATGCGCTTCTCCATTTCCTCCGCTTTCTCATCCAGGCCGTTTTCCCGCAGTGTTCGGGCCGCAATCCCCATCAGATGGAAGATGTTTCCATCCTCACCGATTAAGGTACAGTTTGGTTTTTCTGACACGTCTTCACGGATAAAGCCGCCCAGCCGGTTGTTCACATAGTCAGACATCCATGTGCCGCCAAACTGGGCGTGGGTCTGAAGCCTCCAGACAGCCAGCTTTCCCATATCCAGCTTTTCCTCTCCAAAGAAAAAGAGCAGGTTGGTCATCCCCTCATTTTTGAAGACTGCCACCTCGTCCAGCCTTTTCCCTTTGGGGAGGATTCCTTCCTGCTCCAGCATCTGGTTGATCCCATCTGTCCACTCCTTCAGGTCTCCGCCGCATCCCTGGAGGACCAGTCCCTCATGGTCATGCATCTTTCGGAGTTCCTCTTTTTTGATCTGTCTGATCATGATCTGCTCCCTTTCTCTTTGATCTGCTTCTGTCTGGCATGATGGCCGGAACTCTTCAGTCTATCTGGAATGCTCCGACTCTGTACACTGCCACACACGCAAGCACGGCCCCACCGATCATAAGGAGCATCGCTGTTGCTGCAATACCAAGGATCCATTCCATATTTCTTTTTCCTCCTTCTTCGCTACAATCTCATTTTTAGTAATAAAAAAAGCAGAAGTCTCCCTGTGCTAAGGAAGTTTTTCTGCTCCTTATCCATATTAATCCTTTACTCAACAGCTTAACTCTATCCAATTTTAATATTTTAAATGATAAATATCCTTCTCACCATAATTTTTATGATATTTCGATTCCTGGCATCGTAAGTAAACAACTAATTTTTGAATTCTTATCCTCTCCATTTGAATTGTATCGTTTTCTAGATGCTGAAAAGAACACATCTTTTTGTGCTCTTGTAACAGCAACATAAAACACGCTTAATTCTTCTAATACATCCTTTGCAACATGATTTTCAATTTGTATACGACAATAATCTCCAGCATTAATCCTACCCGTTCTAAAGTCACAATTTCCACACAAACTCCCAAAATTAGGAAATAAATAAGGCTCCATATCTGGAAGTATTACATAATCCCATTCTAATCCTTTCGATCCATGTACTGTAGACACAAAAACCCTACTATCTACATAATCCATGCTTTGCTTTAATGCTCTATTTTCAAATGTATCATTGATATATGCAATCTTCTCTTCATTTTCTAAGAAAAGATACTCCGCTAAAAGTTTATTAAAAAAAGCCTCTGTTAAAACCAGCAAAGATTGGATTACTTTACTTGATGCATTTTTATAATTTTGACGTAACACAGCACAAACTTTATTTAAGAGTGTCTTATTTACTCTTTTTGATCTGGATTGTTCCAAAACAGAAAAAAGAATTTTTAATGCTTTCTGATGATACTGTATGTATTCCAAATCATCATCAGAAAATAATCCATAAAAATAGTCAATTGAATCATCTTCTAACTGTTTCATTATAATTTCAGCATTCGGATTTCTTTGTTGAATTAAAATTGCTACCTTGTCCTCTTTTGATTTCAAAAAACTTTGCACCAATGCAGAAGTATTTATAGCCTCTTGCTCTTGAGTATCATGTAATGTTAACTTAACTTTCGCATTTTCTTCAATTAAAGGTTCTAAATAATTTTCTGCATTATGGCTAATAATTTTTTCAAGAATAGATAAGACAATAAGCATGTTATATTGAACACCATAACCGATTTCTGACACACTAACATTATTTGCATCCTTTAAAACCATTATCCTTGTTAACATTTCTTGATTATTCTGCTCAGCTAATGGTTGAATATTAAACCTATTGAATGCTTCAATATTCTTGAGAATTGAATCCACATATTTTTCAAGTCTCTTTATGGCACCTTTATTCAAATAGGTAGTTCCTTCTTCCTGATTTTCAATAAATTTTTTACAATATAATTTAAAAAAGTACCTGCGCCTTTTGTTTTTGAAAAATCCAATTCATTTTTCAGATTTCTTAATGAGTCATAATTAATCAATAATAATCTTCTTATATCAGAAAGCAAAACAAACTCGCCCGTTTCATAATGACTATATCTCAAATATTCATCTGGATTTTCCTGTGTTATTCTTACATTTATATAATCTGTATTCTCTGGATCAGTCAAGTCATCAAATATGCCTTTCTCTATATCATTAAGCTTCAATCTTATAACTATTTCTATTGCTTTCGTTGAATCTTGGAAATCATTTGCTTCAAAACTCTTCCCAGCAAATATTCTGTTTATAGCATATAATAAATTAGTTTTTCCAATATTGTTTTCTCCTACTATATAGTTTAAATCATCTGAAAAAGTTATCTTAATATCATTTAAATTTCTATAATTTAATAACTTAATGCCCCGTAATTTCATTGTTTATCCTTCTTGTCCTAAAATAGCAAAAACATACGTTCTTTAAGCCACACTGGATTTATCCGTAACATTGCCACTTATTATACCATATGCTGTTTCTATATTCTAGGCATATCTAGAAGACAAACAAAAAAGCCAACTCTTAGAATCCTATATCCTACAAGTCAGCTTGTATATCACTATACACAACCCTTTTTCCTTTTGTGTATACAGTCCCAATTTTCTACTATTTTAAAACACAATACACACTATACACTCTCAAAACCTTGCTCCATATTAGGAAAGCCAAGAAAAACCGTATCATAACTTTCTATGCTCTCTAAATCTAAAGCAAGCTCTGGACGCGCATTTTCTTCCTGTTCCTTTTTCGCTTCATCCGTGCATTCGTCATAGTCTGCCGGATAGGGCGTACTTCGCTCAATATGGAACAATTCGCCGCCCGTTTCCTCTGCGATCATTTCAGCAATAATCTCGATATTCCCTTTTTCAATCACGCCTACACCATAATTTTCATCAGCGCGGGAGAAATAAGCAATTAAAATATCTGTCCCCTCTGATCCTCCGTGTTCTTCGCTTTCCTGCGGAGCAGAGCTATTTTCTGTCGGCTGTTCTGTATTTCCGCAGGCAGATAACGAAAAAACCAATACAAGCAATAAAATAGAAGGCACTAATTTCTTCACTGTATTTTCCCCCTTATTCCTGCGGTTTCAAAGGCCCATAAAAATAAGAGGCCGTTGCGCCGCCATCAATCAGGAAATCCGTTCCCGTAATAAATGCGCCTTTGTCACTCATTAACAGTTCCGCCACATTTGCTACTTCATCCGCCGTACCCGGACGGCCCGCCGGACATTTAGCAAACATATTTTTATAGAAGTCCCCGCGCGGCCCGTTAAACTCGTCGATTGCCAGCGGCGTTACAATGATGCCGGGAGAAATGGAGTTGATCCTTGCACCTTTTTCACCCCATTTTACCGATTCCGCCATTACACGCTTTTCATTACAACGCTTTGCCATCTGGTAAGCATGAAGCGTATCGCGGATATTTCCCGGCTGCAATATTTCCAGAGACAACAGTTCTTCCGTCGGCGTACAGGCAAGCTGTTCATCCGCCTTTGGGGTAAGCTGCTCCATACGGTGTCCCGACTGACTGGAAATCGTCACGCCTACACCGCCGGGAGCGATAACCTTGCCCACCTCCTCCAACAGTACCGCCGTACCATAAAGATCAACTTTTAATATTGCGTCAGTGGGAGCCTGACTTGGCGAAACACCGGCAGCATTAACCAGCATAGTGATCCTGCCCGCCTTCTTTGCCTCCGCGATCAAATTCAGGATAGATTCTCTGGAAGATAGATCCATCTCCATCGGCAGCACATCAAATCCCGCTTCATTCATGGCCTTAGCGACTGCCTTCGCATTTTCCGGCTTCTTGTCTCCAAGTATAATTTTCTTCCCATAACCCATTCTCCGGGCAATCGCCATACCGATCTGGCCTGTACCGGTCAAAATCATTACTTCCTTTTCCATTTCTTTTTCTCCATACATTATACTAATCTGCCATAAGCTTCGTTATCTACCGGCTCACACCATTCTGTACTGCCATCTGTTCCCGGAACCTCAATGGCTATATGGCTGAACCAACTGTCTGCTTTCGCGCCGTGCCAATGCTTTACATTTGCCGGAATTGTAATAACAGTTCCCGGCACAAGGCTCACCGCCTCTTTTCCTTCCTCCTGATACCATCCCTCGCCTGCGGTACAGATCAAAAGCTGACCGCCGCCATCCGTGGCGTGATGGATATGCCAGTTATTACGGCAGCCCGGCTCAAAAGTCACATTCGCCAGAAACAACGGACATTCCTTTGGATCAGTCAGCGGATTAAGAAAAGATTCGCCAATAAAATATCTGGCAAAAGCCTCATTCGCCGCGCCTGCTCCAAACACATTTGCCTGCTCAAATTCATTTTTGTTTATAATTTTCATTTCAATTTCCTTTCTGCAAAAAACTTTTTACCTTCTCCGTCCACGCATCAACATCCGCTTCCGGAGTCTCCATGCGATCCCCGCCTGTGGAATCAAATTTCACTTCCATTTCACAGACAAAATCAGCGCCTTTACATTCCTTTTTTATATCTTTTATTACATGGCCCGGCCAGCCGCCATTTGTCATAAACGGGATCACGGTCTTGCCTTCAAAGTCCTGCGCCTTTAGAAAGGTCAGGACGGCAGGAGCCATCGTATACCACCATGTAGGCGTTCAGACCGCAATCACATCATAATCTGCGGCCTGAACCTCCATCGGAGCAAGTTCCGGCTGATACCCCCGGTTTACTTCCTCCTGTCCCTGCTTTACCACATCATCATAACTGCCGGAGTAGGGAACGGCTGTTTCAATCTTTGCCATATCCGCGCCTGTTGCCTGCTGTAATTTTCCAGCAACCCTTTCTGTATTTCCGTTTGACCACGAATAATACACGATCAGCATCTTCTTCATATCATTTGTCCACCTCGCTTTTTGCCGCCTCATTTACGCACCGAAGCGCGTTTAAACTTCGCGGATACCCGAAAATGAAGTGAACCCCTTTTGTTAGACAAAAATAAATGTCTAATGAAAGGGGTTATTT
>CAJUHR010000074.1 GCA_910586255.1 uncultured Lachnospiraceae bacterium
TTTCATTACGTTTTGTGCCTGAGCGAAGCGAAAGGAATGGATATAAACATGAAAAGGGAATGTGGAATGTTGCTCCCGGTGGCCAGCCTTCCGTCAAAGTATGGAATCGGCGCATTTTCCCGGGAGGCATACGACTTTGTGGACAAGCTGGCAAAGGCCGGACAGCAGTACTGGCAGATTCTGCCCTTAGGACCCACGGGCTATGGGGATTCTCCTTACCAGTCCTTCAGTGCATTTGCAGGGAATCCTTATTTTATTGACCTGGAAAAGCTGACAGAGGAAGGACTTCTGACAAAAAAAGAATGTGATCAGACGGATTTTGGCTCGGACGAGAGGGATATTGATTATGGAAAGCTGTATGAGAATCGCTTTCCTCTTTTAAAAAAGGCTTTTCTCAGATGGAAAAAGAAACAGGAGCGGCTGGGAGATGACGGAATCCGGATGTTTTTGGAGCGCGCGCTGGCGCCGGAGACCCGGGAATACTGCTTTTTTATGGCAGTGAAAAATGACTTTGCCGGAAAAAGCTGGGCAGAGTGGGATGAGGATATCCGCCTTCGGGATGTCCTGGCCATGGAGAAATATCGAAACCGGCTGGAGGAGGAGATTCAATTCTATGAGTTTCAGCAGTATCTGTTTGAGCGACAGTGGCAGCAGCTGAAAGCCTATGCCCACTTAAAGGGCATCCGCATTCTGGGAGATATCCCCATCTATGTGGCATTTGACGGGGCGGATACCTGGGCCCATCCGGAGCTGTTTCAATTTGATGAGGAATGTCGGCCCACGGCGGTGGCCGGATGTCCGCCGGATGCCTTTTCCGCCACAGGCCAGCTGTGGGGAAATCCTCTTTACAAGTGGGATTACCACAAGAAAACCGGCTATGGCTGGTGGATTAGGCGGATGGAATACTGCTTCCGGCTTTATGATACGGTGCGGGTAGATCATTTCCGGGGATTTGACGAATACTGGTCCATTCCGGCCGGAGATAAGACCGCCCAGAACGGCCATTGGGAAAAGGGACCGGGGCTGGGACTTTTTCAAGCTATGAAAAAGCATTTCGGAGACCTGGATATAATCGCGGAGGATCTGGGCTTTCTGACCCCGTCCGTGAGAAAGCTGGTTAAGGATACGGGCTTTCCGGGGATGAAGGTGCTGGAGTTTGCCTTTGACGACACAATGGACAGCGATTATCTGACGCACAAATACGAGGAAAACTGTGTGGTTTATACAGGGACTCATGACAATGACACCCTGCAGAGCTGGTATCAAAATCTGGAACCAAAGCTTCGCCGTTTTTCCGTGAATTATCTGGGAAATGAGTGGACACCTCCGGGGGAGATTCATTGGGATTTCATCCGTCTGGCCTTAAGAAGCAAGGCAAGGCTGGCCATTATTCCTGTACAGGACTATCTTGGCCTGGGAAATGAAGCCCGGATCAACGAGCCATCCACCTTGGGAAAGAACTGGAGATGGCGGATGGTTTCGGAGGATCTGACACCAAAGCTGTTAAAAAAATGTAAGAACCTGGCCGGATGGTATGGAAGGACCGGCAAAGCATAATAACGGAAGAAAGGAGTCCTGTCATGGCAGTAAAAGAAAAACGTACCATCCGGATCATCGGAGAAAGAAATATCTGCCTGCACCTGAGCAATCCGGATCATCAGGAACGCATTATAAAAATAGGAAAAGCCTTATCCTCCTCCACCAGGCTGAAAATCCTGGATATGTTAAAAAACACACCCCGTTCCCTGCAGGAAATCGCGTCTATCTTAAATATCCCCTTATCCTCCGCGGCTCTCCACATTAAGACTCTGGAGGAGGCCCATCTGATTGTCACGGAAAGTCAGCCGGGCATCCGGGGATCCATGCGTGTCTGCATCTGCAGCATGCAGTCCTTTCACTTAGAGACCTTTGACGCGGAGATCGACTCTGCCAGCAAAACCATCTCTGTGGATATGCCCATTGGCAGCTATTGCAACTGTGACATTTCTCCCACCTGCGGGCTGGCAGACGAAAACGGGGCCATTGAAGCCTATGATACCATTCAGTCCTTCTACACTCCCGCCCGAACCCATGCTCAGTTAATCTGGTTTAGCAAGGGGTATTTGGAGTACCGTTTTCCCAACATCTGCAATCCCCTGCTTCCCTTGGGAGAAATCTCTTTTTCCATGGAAATCTGTTCCGAGGCACCGGGATTTCTGGAAAACTGGCCCTCGGATATCACGGTCTCCATCAATGGCATAGAGGTGGGGACCTTCCACTCTCCCGGTGACTTCGGCTCCCGAAGAGGAAAGCTGACGCCTCCCGTATGGCCCAACGGAAATACTCAATACGGCTTGCTGAAAACCTTCTCCGTCCGGGAGAACGGAAGTTTTCTGGACGGAAAACCGGAAAATCCCCTCATCGGCCTAAAAGATTTAAAGCTGGGGGACCAGCCCTTTATATCTCTGAAAATAGAAATCAAGGAGGATGCCAAAAATATAGGCGGGATCAATATTTTCGGGGAAAAATACGGGGATCATCCCCAGGGGATTGTTATGAATCTGACGTATCTTTGACGCTGCTGTGATGATTTGTTTACATTTTTCTAAATTCCCTTGCATTTTTGAGGGCAAAGTAGTATAGTATAGTAAACAGTTAAATGTAGTTTTCGAGACTACATGACAAGGTTTCTGATGTGCTCTTTGCCGAAGGAGGGATTTACTATGATGTTCAAGATTAAAGATCCGGGCAGTGCCCTTACCCATTTTATTGCTATGCTGTTAGCACTTGTAGCCGCCACTCCGCTTTTAATCAAGGCTGCCGGCTCTCCCGACCAGACTCATATACTGGCCCTGACGATATTCATTATCAGCATGATTCTTTTGTATGCTGCAAGCACCGTATATCACACCTTGGATATTTCTCCCAAGATCAATCAGATTCTGCGGAAGGTTGATCACATGATGATTTTCATTTTGATTGCAGGCACCTACACGCCTGTGTGCATGCTGGTTTTGGGAGACCGGACGGGATGGGCTCTTTTGGCCCTGGTATGGGGCCTGGCCATGGTTGGGATCCTTATCAATGCCCTGTGGATTACCTGCCCCAAATGGTTCTCCTCCCTGATCTATATCGCTATGGGCTGGGTATGTGTGCTGGCCTTCGGAAAGATCATTGCCGCCCTTCCAAAAAGCGCCTTCGGTTGGCTGCTGGCAGGAGGGATTATCTATACCATCGGCGGGGTGATCTACGCGCTAAAGCTGCCCCTTTTTAACAGCCGCTTTAAGAATTTCGGCTCCCACGAGATTTTTCATCTCTTTGTCATGGGCGGAAGCCTCTGCCATTATATTATGATGTATGCCTTTGTGGCCTGAGATGCATAAGCAGGGCTTTAAATGGCGCCAGCCAATGATTTTTCCTTGTATGGGAAATCACTGGCTGGCGTCATTTTTAATCTTGTCGCTTAATCTCTTCTGAAAATATCCCTTGTATAAACCTTATATCTCACATCATCCAGACAGACATTGTACCGGTTGGCAATGATTGCCTGGGACATCTCTTTAAACTTGTCCAGATCATTGACCACACGGCTTCCAAAAAATGTCTCCCCGTCCTTAAGGGCCGGCTCGTAGATCACCACCGTGGCCCCCTTGGCCTTGATCCGTTTCATAATCCCCTGAATGGAGCTCTGACGGAAATTGTCGGAATTGCTCTTCATGGTAAGGCGGTATACCCCTACCACCACCTCTCTCTCCTTGCTGCTGTTCCAGCTGTCGTTGGCCTCATAGGCCCCGGCAATCTCCAAAACCCGGTCAGCAATAAAATCCTTGCGGGTCCGGTTGCTCTCAACAATCGCCTCAATCAGGTTCTCCGGCACATTCTCATAGTTGGCCAGCAGCTGCTTGGTATCCTTGGGAAGGCAATAACCCCCATAGCCAAAGGATGGATTGTTGTAATGAGTGCCGATTCGGGGGTCCAGGCACACCCCGTCAATGATCTGCTGGGTATTGAGCCCCTTCATCTCCGCGTAGGTGTCAAGCTCATTAAAGTAGGATACCCGAAGGGCCAAGTAGGTATTGGCAAAAAGCTTCACGGCCTCAGCCTCCGTAAAGCCCATAAACAAAGTGTCCACATTTTCCTTGATGGCTCCCTCCAAAAGAAGGGCGGCAAAGCTGCGGGACGCCTCCATCAGTCTCTCATCCTCTAAGTCCGTTCCGATCACGATCCGGCTGGGATAGAGATTGTCATAGAGGGCCTTGGATTCCCGCAAAAACTCAGGGCTAAAGAGGATATTTCTGCTACCGGTCTTTTCCCGGATGCTTTTGGTATATCCAACAGGAATGGTCGATTTGATCACAATGACCGCCTGGGGATTGCACTCCATCACCAGCTTAATCACCGCTTCCACGGCAGATGTGTCAAAAAAATTCTTTTTGCTGTCATAATTGGTAGGAGCGGCAATCACCACGATATCCGCATCCCTGTAAGCCTTCTCACCGTCCAGGGTCGCTGTCAGGTCAAGCTGTTTTTTTGCAAAATATTTTTCAATATACTCATCCTGAATCGGCGATTTTCTTTGATTGATCATCTCCACCTTCTCCGGGATAATGTCAACCGCTGTCACCGGATGACGCTGGGACAGCAGCGTGGCTATGGAAAGTCCCACATAGCCGGTACCTGCCACCGCAATCTTCAAATCCTTTAAATCCTTCATCTTTCTTTCTCCTTCACAAGTAAAAGCCGGCATACCACTCGGCAAATTTTCTCAAGCCGTCCCGCAGGCTTGTATCCGGCTTAAATCCGAAATCCTCTTCCAGAGGAGCCGTATCCGCATAGGTAACCGGCACATCTCCCGGCTGCATGGGAACCAGCTTTTTGTGGCTTTCGAAATCGTAATCCCCGGGAAGCACTCCCGCCCGTATCAGCTCCTGCTGCAAAATATCCACAAAATCCAAAAGCTTCTCCGGATGATTGTTCCCTATATTGTAGACCTTATAGGGAGGCACAGGCAGTCCGTCCTCCCCGTTTTTTCTCTCCGGTGCGTGCCTCATTACCCGCACTACGCCCTCCACAATATCATCGATATAGGTAAAATCCCGCTCACAGTTGCCGTAATTGAATATCTCAATGGTCTCTCCGGCCCGAAGCTTGTCCGTGAAGCCGAAATAAGCCATGTCCGGCCTTCCCGCCGGACCGTAAACCGTGAAAAACCGAAGACCTGTTGAGGGAATGTTGTAGAGCTTGCTGTAGGCGTGAGCCATCAGCTCATTGCTCTTTTTGGTGGCAGCGTAGAGGGAAACCGGGTTATCCACCTTGTCCTCTGTGCTGTAGGGCACCTTTTTGTTGCTGCCGTACACAGAAGAACTGGATGCATACACAAGATGCTCCACCCCCTTTTCTCCCTTGTCATAGCTGTGGCGGCAGGCCTCCAAAATGTTGTAAAATCCCATCAGATTGCTCTCCATATATGCATCCGGATTGGCAATGCTGTACCGGACACCGGCCTGGGCAGCCAGATTCACAACCACCGATGGACGGTAATCCCGAAAGACCCGGTCAATCATTTCCTTATCCCCTATGGACCCCTTTACAAACACAAAGCCGGCATAGCTGCCTAACTCCTCCAACCGGGCCTCCTTGATCCGGACATCATAATAATCATTTATATTGTCAATGCCGATAACCTTTATCTGTGGAATATCCTGACACAGCCTTTTGACCAGATTGGAGCCGATAAAACCGGCGGCTCCCGTAACCAGAATGGTTCTTCCCCTCAGCTCAATATTATAATCTACCATTGCTTGCTTCCTTTCATCAGACGCTCAAAGTTCCATAAATTTGCAAAGACTGCCTGTTTTACAAATCTCACAGGCTATCTTACCACAAAAAACCCCATTTCAAAAGATAAAAATATTTCTTTTTCATTTTCTTTTTTCATTTTTCAGCCGATATATAATAAAGAACTTCACAAAATTCTCACAAAAAGGAGGTTGTCCATGAAGGTTTTGTCAGGAAGCTGGCAATCGGAAGCCGGCAATACCGCGTACCGGGCTGTCACTTCAAAGACAGGGAATGAAGCCAAAGACCCGGCCCTATCAGGAACAAAAAAGGATGACGATCTTGAAAACCGCCTGTTGGCTGTTTCCGGGCAGTCCTCTGACAAGTCCAACAGCCGTTTTAAGATGAAATCCTCCACCCCGGATGAATCCGTGGGCCAGCTTGCATCCGAGCTGGCCAGGGCCGAGACAAGGCTGGATGTACAGCAGGTGTCCTCCAAGGCCATGCGGGCTCTGGCCAATTTAAAAATGGCCTCCGTGTCCTGTGAAGGCAGCGAGGCCAAAAAGATCGCTCAGATGATCCGGCGCATGGAAAAGCTGATCAAGCGGATCGGCAAAAAGCTTCAGCACCTAAGCAAGGAGGAGCAGTTAGACAATCAGCGCAAACGGGCAGAGAAAAAGCAGCAACTGCAAAAAGCCCGGGAGTTGGCTGAGGAGATAAGCAGCCGAAGGCGCAAGCGCAAGAAGGATGAACGGGGCTATGCCCTAAAGGAAATGGCGGAGGACAACAAAAATTCCGCCGCGGAGGTGACTGCCTCCCTGACCGATGCCATTAGTGCCAGCACCTCCGTGCCGGAGCTTTCCTCTGTTATTGACATGGGCGGGGCAGATTTTTCTGCAATGGTCGGGGGCTCGGTTGATATTTCCGTCTGATTGCATCAGTTCAGATTCAATGTCAGTAACTTAAGAAATTCCAAAAGGTACGCCTTGGAGGAGGGGCTGTCGGGAAATAGTTTCCGGCTGCCCCAATGTCATTAAGATAATCGTTTTTATGACTAAGAAAAAAGCCCACCTACCTAA
>CAJUHR010000075.1:0-2797 GCA_910586255.1 uncultured Lachnospiraceae bacterium
TATCCTGTTTTTTATCAGCGAGGATTTGGTTCATTATAAAGAGATTGGGCTTTGCCGTCTTCTGGAATCAGGATATATCGATGAAGTGCGCTGTGCGTATGATGGGGATAGACAGAGCTATAAAGTTTGCTGGAGGGGAGAAAAGAACGGCTGGCAGGAAGGGCTCTATGATTTCGGAGAGGGGACGGGAGGTACTCTATGCTCCGTAAGAAAAGCGGATGCTCCGGAAATACCGGCACCGGATGTTTTGGAGGAAGAACTTGAGCTGATAGAAGGTGCCATTTGGGGTAATGTAGTTGAGATTCCGGCAGAAACAGGAGATTATCTGTCAAAGAAGCTGTTGGTACCTGTCTGTGTGGCAATGGAGCTCTCAGAAAAAGGGCCTTTTGGAAGTGAGGATGAGTTAAAAAATGTGAAGGCTGTTGCCGTCTACAGCGATGGAAGCAGAGTGGAGCGGAAGATAGACTGGGAAAATCCTGTCGAAGGAATCGTCCGGGGAAAGGTGCATCAGGAGTATTTCCCTGCACCGTTTGCCGAACATCGTGCGGATCCGGTTTGCATGTACAAAGACGGAAAATATTATTTTTTGGCAACAAATGACGCGGATGATAACCATACCCTTTACATGAGATGTTCTGACACGCTGGAAGGTATTATAACGGCTGAAGAAAGTCTTTTTCTGGATTCGGATACTTATCCGGGAATAGGAGGGCTCCTCTGGGCACCTGAATTTCATGAGATAGATGGAAAGCTCTATGTGTTTCATGCGGCAACAGCGGGGGAGTTTTACTGTGAAGAGTCCCGTGTGCGCAGACTCAGGGAAGGGGGCGATCCTATGTGCAGAAATGACTGGTCGGAACCGATTATGGTAGTGAAAAAAGACGGCGCCCCTCTGTGTGAAGAAGGAAAAGTAATTTCCCTTGATATGACCACCTTTACCTATGAGGGAAAGGTTTATGCCATGTGGTCGCAAAGACAGTTCCTTCCGGTGGATCAGGGAGCATGGCTGTATCTGGCACAGATTGATGAAAAAGAACCATGGAAGCTTATATCCGATCCGGTCTGCATTGCAAAACCGGAATATGGCTGGGAAAATAACCATACGTATGTAGTTGAAGGGCCATTTGCCCTGGAAAGAGAGGGGCAGTTGATGGTGACCTATGCTGCGGCAGCAGTGGATGCAACTTACACAGTTGGATTGTTAAAACCTGTAGCGGGGAGCGATATTCTGGAACCTGGCAGTTGGCGAAAAAATAATTACCCGCTCATGTCCTCCAATTCAGTCAGGGGAGAATATGGTCCCGGACATAATTCCTATCTGACTGATGAAAACGGATTGGTATGGAACTTTTATCATATGCGCAGTGGAGTGGATGGACCGAGATCTTCCGCCGTCAGGAGAACCCATTTTGATGTTGACGGGGAGCCCATGCTGGACGTAACGGATGAGCTGGATTTGCCGGAAAAATTTAGATGCGTAGAAGTGCGTCTGCATACAAAATAAGAGAAGCAGGTTGCCATTCGCAGTCTAATTAAAGTATAAAAGCCAATTGTTATAGAGAGCTTCAAACCCAGTGTTTATCTATGGTTTGAGGCTTTCTGTGGTTTATCAGACTTGCATTTCAACCAGAATGTCGGTATTTTTATAAAAATATACCAATAAAGCATTGACATTTTATTATGGTATATAATACCAACACGTGAAAGGAAGACCATAAAATGTCGATCGTAAGGTATGTGAGTAAAAAAACAGGACGGGTTGCTGTCTATGAATCAACTTCCCATTATGACCCTGAGACAAAACAGTCCAGACCCATCCGGAAATATCTTGGCACCGAAGACCCGCAGACGGGTGAGTTGATCCCCTCGTCGGGAAAACGCGGGAGGAAAAAGGAAGCTGGCAGCAATACCAGCCATAACAAACAGGAAAAAAAGGAAACTGACTACAGGCTCCTTGCTGAGACACTGAAAAAGGAATGCATGGAAAAAGATGCCAGGATCAAGTTTTTAGAACACCGCAACCAGCTGCTGCGTTCCGCTTTGGAACGCATAAAGGAAATGGCTTCCCATCTACCGGAAGCATAAAAGAGTTTTACAGGAGGCAGCTATGGATTGTCTGTTTTCAGAACTTACCACTCTCCAATACCAGAACAAAGCCATGCGCCAGGAATTAGAAGCCTTCCGGAATGGGGAAGGGTATGAAAAGCTGCAGGCGGACCACCATAAGGTGGTAACAGGGTATATCAAGGAGATCAGCCGGTTAAAAAAGAACTGGCAAAGGCCCATGCCGACACGGCCAGGGTCCGGAACATCTGGTTTGAGGAATGCGACTCGGACTGGGAAAAGTACCAGAAATTTCTTTGCATGGGTAGAAGACTTTTCGCTGCCCACTACGAACAATTTAAGCGGGAGGGCGCTGCATGGTGTGAAGACAAAAATGAAGGTGCCAGGCCAGTTTGCATCAGCCGGGACAGCAGACAATTATGCAGCAATCCGAACTTATATAGAAACGTGCAGGAGGAACGGAATTAATGAGATGGAAGCATTGAAACGGCTGTGCAGGGGCTGCCCCTATACCGTAGAAGAAATATTCCCTCAAGCATCCCAGCCATAAAAGCATGAAGCCTATTTGAAACAAATGGCCGGCGGAATACCGGTCTATTCGTATTGAAAAAACTGTGAATAGTAACCGGCTGAAATCTGAACTGTTATATTTATATTTCCCAATCTTTGCATGGAAAAAAATATATGGTATACTGACAAATAGAATGGCAAAGAACAGGACATGACAAATGTT
>CAJUHR010000075.1:2807-6013 GCA_910586255.1 uncultured Lachnospiraceae bacterium
GAATCCAAAACAACAAAGTAGATTAATAGAATCGCTGATTATTCGGATACCACTGCCGACTTTTTATTTTGACAGCACAAAAGACGATAAATTAATAGTAGTAGACGGATTGCAAAGACTGTACGCTATTAAAAGATTTATGGTTCTTGACAAAGAGGATTCCGACCGTCTTAGGCTGACAGATTTAGAATATTTAAGTGAATACGAAGGGAAAATATTTGAGGAGCTTCCGGCTAACATACGGAGGCGGATCAAAGCGCAGACACTGACCGCTTATGTCATTAGACCGGGAACACCTGATAAGGTAAGGACAAGTATTTTTACAAGGATTAATACAGGCGGATTAACCTTAGAGCCGGCGGAAATTAAAAATTCTGTTTATAGAGGGCAAGCCGCCAATTTATTAAAAGAATTGGCTCATTCTGAGGAATTTATCAAGGCAACCCGAAATAAAATAGATTCCTCCAGAATGCTGGACTGCGAATTTGTCAATCGTTTTCTGGCTTTTTATTTATTAGGTATAGACCAATATCCGGGTAATCTGGAAGATTATTTAAATACTGTGATGAGTAGATTGCAGACAGAGTCAGAGCATACGCTGGAAAAATGTCGCAGGAATTTTTTGAAAGCAATGAAATATGCTTCCGCTATTTTTGGAGACACGGCTTTTAGAAAAATTAATGCGGACAGACGGTATGGGAAGATTAATAAACCTCTGTATGATGCCGTAGCAGTTAATTTGGCCAGATTGGAAGTAAGGGATTGTGAAGAACTGCTGCAAAAAAAAGAAGAGTTGTCAGGCAAATATATTTCTTTATTGAATGATAAAAAATTTGTGGATATTATTACAAGAGGAACGGCAACTATTAGTAGCGTTAAAGGAAGATATGATGCAATATATAAACTTTTTCAAGAGGTATTATGTTAAAGCAGGCAGAGGGGAGTTAGTAAATGATTAACTATATACAGATAGAGAATTTTAAGTCGATACGAAAATTGTCGTTGCCGTTGGAGAATTTGAATTTATTTTTCGGAATGAATGGTATGGGTAAATCCTCTGTGATACAGGCATTATTGCTTTTAAGACAGAGCTTTTGGGAAAACCATAAATCAGGGTTGGATTATTTATATACAAATGGAGATATGATACAACTGGGAACGGGTAAGGATGTTTTTTGCCAAAGTGGAATGACTGATAATATCAGGTTTTATATTCAGTTCAGTAATAGGGTGAAATTTGATTGTTATTACAAATATGAATTGGATGCTCCGGAAAGCGATCAACTGATCAGAGTTGGAGAAAAGGAAGAGAATGACTATAATGTGTCCTTATTCTCCGAACAGTTTTCTTATCTGGGTGCGGAACATATAGGCCCTCGCAAGCAATATAGCATTGAAAATTGGAAAAAGAACGGAGTCACTAAATTAGGAATAGCGGGCGAATTTGTGGTTCCCTTTTTGGCGATGGAGGGAGAAAAAATGCGGGTGCCGGATGAGATGTGCCTTCAGACAGGGAAAACAAATCGCCTGATTGACCAAGTGTCAGCGTGGATGGCAGAAATATCACCAGGGATAAGAATAGCGGCAGAATTACTTCCTTCTATAGAAAAAGCGAAGCTTGCGATTAGTTATACTGGGAACAGATTGGTTTCTGATGCGTTCCTGCCGGTCAATGTTGGCTTTGGAATTCCCTATGTTCTTCCTCTCATTGTAGAACTGCTTATATCTGATAGAGATAGCCTGCTGTTGATCGAGAACCCTGAATCGCACCTCCATCCTAAAGGGCAGACAATGATTGCAAAATTAATATCGTTGGCAGCAGGACGTGGATGCCAGATTATTTGTGAATCGCATAGTGATCATGTGATAAACGGAGTACGAGTTGCTGTAAAAAAAGGAAAAATTGCCAATGAAAAAGTAGGAATTTCCTTCTTTTCAAAAAATAAAGAGCAAGAAACGAAGGTGGACAATATTTATATTGACAGGAAAGGAAACTTAAGCGACTATCCCTCAGGACTGTTGGATGAATGGGGGATTTTGATGACTGAGCTGATATAGAATGATAGGAAATATGGAATTTAGCTAAAGCTTTTAGAAGTACACAAGAGGTGCTTTCTGTCAAGATGACTTGCGGCAAGGAGGATTAACTAAAATTGGAGTTGTATTTTAATGAACTGTCATTAAAGGGAAAAGAAAGTATAGGTGTGGACTGTGTATCGGAGCTTATCAAAGTTTATCGTGGTTTACGAAAATATGATATAACCACATGCAGAATTGATTCGGCGGACAATTTGAAACTTTTTCAGATGATTCAAAATATGCCGGATGCCGCAAATATTAAGAATTTTTACTTTTCCTTTTTTAGGCCACCCTATGAATCAATGGCCGTGGAGCAAGAGCAGGATGAATATTTTGCACATAACTGGTCTTATGATGGCAGATCATGTATAGGATTTGCATTAGCTTCTATTCTAAATTCGGCAGGACTGAGCCTTTATGAAACAGAGTGGGATGCAGCATTTATTTCCCTGATGAAAGACGATAATGTAGATAAAGTTAGAAATATAGGCAGAGAAGAACATGTTGATCTACATATTCCGCAATTACAATCGGAAGAAGAGCCGGAGTTGGTAGAAACGGAACTACTGATTGAGGATAAAAAAATTTCTTTAAGGCACGATCATGGAATGGACATATTGACAGAGTTTTCAAAACGCTTAATCAGATGCCCTTATGTAATTGGCATTATTAACTCTTTGCCTTTTAATCCTTCTGAACGTAAATTTATTAAAAAGATACGCGAAGACGGATTGGTAGAGATTGTT
The DNA here is from genome assembly GCA_910586255.1 of uncultured Lachnospiraceae bacterium. Classification (GTDB taxonomy): domain Bacteria; phylum Bacillota; class Clostridia; order Lachnospirales; family Lachnospiraceae; genus Brotaphodocola. Next base: position 5,633 of record CAJUHR010000075.1, read on the forward strand.
TTAACGTGGACAGACCAGAGGTATGGTGTTGTCGTCAAAACTACAGGTAGAAATATCAGGGAGACAAAACGGATAAGTGAAATTATAAATGAAAAGTATGGGGGGATATAGGGAAAGCTTAAATTGCCAATATTCAAAAAATCTAAGAGAAAAGGAATCGATTACCATGAAATACAAGCTGCTTTGTACAGATATAGATGGAACACTGCTCAATGATGACAAGGGAATAAGTAAAGAGGATTGAAAAGCACTCAGATGCTCATGCACAGCATGGTGACGGATCACCGGATTCCCAAAAAGTATGCCGGACGGCTGGCTGGTTCTGGAGGCAGACACCTGGTAAGGGATGACTTTGATGAGGCTTGTTTGGATTTGGATTAT
>CAJUHR010000076.1 GCA_910586255.1 uncultured Lachnospiraceae bacterium
CCAGCGCCACATAATCCTTATCCTTTAACCAGGCACGAAGGAAATCAAGATATTGTCTTTGTGCTTTCACATCGTGACGATATTCCCGGAAAAGGCAGTCCCATTCGTCTATCAGGATTATAAAAGAATGTTTTGTTTTAGAAAAAATATCCTTCATTATCTGAATTAAATTGCTCTCATCCCGAAAACGTACATCAGCAAAATGCTCTACTAAATCAAAAGTAAGATATTTGCTAAGCATTGACAGCATCTCGCTCACACTGCCTGCCACACTCAAAAAATCCTGCATATTAAACTGAATCACATCATACTGGTTCAAATGCTTTTTGTAAGATTCCATCCCGCTGACCGCCAGTTTATCAAACAGCTCTGAGGAATCCACATCCCGCCCATAATATGCAGCCAGCATGTCCGCTGCCATTGACTTGCCGAAACGTCTGGGACGGCTCACACACATAAACTTCTGCCTGGTATTCAGAACGCTGTTTGTCTTTTCAATAAGCGCCGATTTATCTACATAGATAGCAGAGTTCAGGCTTTCACAAAAACCTTTATTCCCTGGATTCAAATAACTTCCCATTCTTTCTGCCCTCCGTTTTCCTACAATGTCTGTAAAACCGTAACAGTTCAGACGGGTATCTTCTTGCCCGTCTACGCCGGACAATGGTATCGGATACTCCGATTTATCCTGACCTTAGAAATGCAAACGAACTTATCCGTTTTCACTTTTATACAAGATATAATAGTCCGAATCAAGAATTACAATCTCCTCTTTATACCTGTAAGACAAGTGATTTTCAATACATTCTTTTAAAATGTTTTGTATTGGTTTTCTCTGAATTTTCTATAATTACTATACTGTATTTTTAAGAAAAAATCCATTATAACTATAAAAAACACCGCAAAAAGAGCCATCAAACTGCATTGATGACTCTTTTTCATCTATTCCGTTTATTAAATTTCCGTTTTTACCAGTCCTTCACCGCTCCGTCAAACGCCCTCTTGGCCTCATTGCTCCCCCGCTCCTTAGCCGGATAGCGCTGCCCGGCATCCTCCGCCAGCTCCACGCCGATTCCGGGCGCCTCGGGAATTACCATACAGCCATTCTCAAACCGCAGCGGTTCCTTCACCATAGCATCCTCGGCCCCGTTCAGGCAGAAACCCGGCAGTTCTTGAATCCCCAGGTTAGGAATCGAAGCACAGATCTGCAGGCAGGCTGCCGTGGATACCGGCCCTAAGGGATTGTGGGGAATCATCAGCACATCGTTGGCCTCCGCAAGGGCGCATATTTTCTTGCTGATGGTGATGCCGCCCACCGCACACACATCAGGACGGACATACTGGCAGGCATGACGGGACATCAGCATCTCAAACTCCTTCAAATCGATAAACCGTTCACCCGTGGCAATGGGAACATTCACCCTTCTCGCCACCTCGGTCATAGAGTCTATATTATCCGGTGTGATGGGATCCTCCAGCACCATAGGGCGGTATTTCTCAACCTGCCGTCCAAAGGCCACCGCTTCTGGCATATTCATCCCCCGGTGAACTTCCAGAATCAGATCAAAATCATAGCCCACTGCCTCCCGGCAAACCCGTACCTTTTCCAGTTCCTCCTCCACACGGCCGCTGAAAAATTCGTCCCGCCCGTCATTGCGGCTTCTCACAGGGCCATTGACAAAAATCTTGGCCGCAGTAAAACCCTTTTCCTTTAAATCCTGATACCCCTCTGCCAGCTCCTTTAAATCCTCGGTCTTTGTCATAACTGAGGCGTACACGCGAATCTTCTCCCTGGTCTTTCCTCCCAAAAGCTCATATACCGGCACTCCCAGGGCCTTTCCCTTGATATCCCACAAGGCAATATCAATAGCTGAAATAGCACTCATAATCACCGATCCCCGGAAATATACAGAGCGGTAGAAATTCTGGTTGATGTCCTCAATACGGAAGGGATCACGTCCAATCAGATAAGAAGAGAATTTCCGGATAGCTGCTGCCGTTGCGTCCAGATATCCCCAGTTTCCTGCCTCTCCAAGACCTACAATTCCTTCATCCGTATAGATATGAACAAACAGATAATGCTTTGCATAAATCAGTTTTACATCTGTAATCTTCATTGCTTTTCCCCTGCCTTTCTTTTCTCCTCTTGGTATTTGTCTCCGGTCTCATACATCTCCGTTTTTTTGCTTATCTTTTATACTTAATGCAGATCTTTTGCCCTGCTTTCCCTGCATACAACATTCATATGAATCGTATACCACCTGGTTCTCTTAGGCGACAGGATCCGGCATATCAATCCCTTTTCTTCTGCCAGTTCATTGGCCCGGCAAAAAGTTTGATCGGAAAATCCCGGATTCTGATTTTCCCACACTTCAAAATGCATTGGTATCACAAGCTGAGCATAACTCTGCTCCATAACATAGCACCAGTCCTTTGCCACACGCTCCACATCCATCTCGTTGGTAAGCTTATTGCGCAGGACTATGTTGGGCCGCAATGTCCGCAGACGTTCCTCCATACCATCATTGGTTCCTCCCACAAAAGCTATACGAAATCCATGGTCAAAAGTCAGAAGATAATTCATGTTAAAAAGGCCGCCCAGAGTATGGAGTCTCGTCAGTCTGGGATCCTGAGAAATAATATCCCCCTCCTCCATGCTGCGCCTCCAGGTAAAGCGCTGAGGCTTGTGTTCTCCATGAAAGGTCTCCAGCTTAAATCCGTCAAAATAATATGTCCCGTCATAATCAACCGGATAAATCGATGTCAACTCCATATCCTCATATACACTTGCAATTTCCCCGGCCACTCCGCTGTGGCAGATTACCTTCGGAGAAAAACGTCGGATCACCTCTCCCAGATTAGCGATGTGGTCTCCGTGGGTATGATTGAGAATCACATAATCACACCCTTCCAAATCACTTGTCTTAAATCCCTTCAGCTGAAACAGTCCAGCCAGAGGAACCTCTGGATTCTCTTTAAAATCATAGCAGGGATCCGTCAGGATTGTTTTTCCGTTGGGAAGCCTGATTTCAAAACACTGACAATTAATCCACCGAAAAGAAACGCTTTCTGTTCCTATCATCTTTTCCTCCTTCTTAAAACGCCGGCAGCACAGTCATGGTATAGCAGATATAGATAACCGGAAGAATCATGGTGATCAAAATACCGCTTTTCATTAAGGTTTTTAAATCATAACCTCCATCAGCCATACACATCGGCACTGCGGGCGTAGCCATAGGGGTAAGAAATGCTGTCAGGCTTCCTGCATTTACCAAAAGAATCAATCCGATAGGATTGGCTCCCAGGGCAGAGCAGGTCAGCAGGCAAATCGGTACAAACACTGCAGAGACCGCACGGTTCAGCATAAACTGTGTCAGCAAAAACGGTATGATGAAGAACAACGCGCCCAGCACGTAATTGTTGTGCGTTCCTCCCACTGCATTTGCCAAAGCATTTCCAATCATATCACCGGCTCCCGTATTGGTCAATGCCGACCTTGTCTACCATGGGAGGCAATTTTACCTGTCCGCCCTGTCTGGCCTTCTCCTTTGCCTCAATGGCCATAACCGGCTCGGAAGGACAGCTTTTCGGCCCCAGAAACAGAGCCCACAGAATAACCACCGGCAAAATGGGCCACGCTCCGATCATGAAATCAATGGGCCGCATCACCATGCCGCTAAAGCCATATGTCTCCATAAAGCCGCTGAACTGTCCCGCCTGCTGAATGGCTGTAGGCAGCGGCAGTATCCCACAGCACGCCACACACCACCATAATGGGAAACATATATTTAGAGCGGCTGTTGTCCGTGGTATCACACAGAGCGGCCAGAAGCGGCGACACAATGGCGTAAACCACCATGGGACTGGAAATGAAATTTGTCAGCAGAGCCGCCAGCAAAAGATATCCTAAGTACGCCATGCGAAAGGAGCCATGGGTCATTTTCATCAGGCTGCTGCACATGCGGTCCACCATGGAGGTTCTCCGAAATCCGGCGGCCACGATGAACATGGTTGCCATCAGAATCGTATTGGTGTTGGAAAATCCCGCCAGCGCACCATTGGCGTCAATGCAGCCGGTAATATACAGCAATGCCATGGAAAACATGGCTGTAAGCCACATGGGAATCTTGTTGAGCATATAACTGATCAGGGTCACCGCAAAAATCGCCATACAAATCATCATTTGGGTTGACATTATTTTTTACTTCCTTTCTTTGGTCTTCTTTCCCTTTTCAGCTTTCCAGGCCTGTACATCACTGAACTTGTGCCCTCACTATAACAGATCCTCTGCCCGGTTGTCGTTGAAAATATTTGTCAGTTTCCAGGACTTCCTCTGTCTGTTTCTTCAATATCCTCCTCTTAAAAGTCCTTTTTCCAATTAAAAACATCCAAATATTTTCCCTGTCTAAAGTGCTGCATTTTCTCTTTGGTTTTTGGTAATCCTGTCTAATGGATTAAGATCTGTTTCATAAATTAAAAACGAATAATTCCTGTCAAAGTCCTCATTGACAATCTCAGCTTTTCCCGCTATTCTTAAACTATCCTTATACCCCATATTCTGATTTAAATATTCACCACAGGGAAAATATTTGGATTTTATTTTTTATATTTTGGTAGTTTGCAGCAATTTTCTGCATGGATTGAAAACATTTGATTCTGATACCGGTTTGTCCGGTGTAAAAGAAGGGAAGGAGACCTGTATGGAACAGGCATATTTTGAAATGCAGTGGCCCAGAGACAATCTGTTCTTGTCCGGCTTTGCACATGAGATTATGAATTACCGCTATCACTGGCATGCTTCGGAATACGAGCTGAATATCCTGCTCCACGGGAGCCAGGAGTTCTGTATTGGAACCGAGACGCATATTTTAGAGGAGGACGATGTGCTGCTCATCAATCCCGGCACAGGCCATGCTTCCTTCGCACCTCAGGCTAATACCCGGGCTTTGGTAGTGCATTTCTCCGCCTCCGTCTTCAAACCTTTTGTAAAAAAGGGCTACACCTTTCGTTTCGGCTCCTGCCTGTCTACAACCCAAAACCGCTATGAACCGGCTTACAACCGCATCCGTTTCTATGCCGGGCAGATTTTTCATGCCATGGCCGAAAACGGCCCTTATTCCCGACTGACGGCAAAGGCCAGCTTGGAGCTGCTTCTTGTCACCTTATGTACCATGTTTAACCCTGAAATGGTGAAAAATCCGGATGAGGAGGATCAGGAACACCAGGAGACGATCAGACAGCTGATCCGCTATATGGAAGAACATTACAAAGAAAAAATATCTTTAGAGGATCTGGCCCGGTTCTCCCAGTACAACCGCACCTATGTCTCTACTCTTTTTAAAAATACCATCGGCATCAATTTTCATGAGTACCTGACACGAATCCGTTTCCAAAAAGCTCTGCTGGAGCTTTCCACCACCTCCAAAAATCTGACGGAAATCGCCATTGGCAACGGATTTCCCGATTTAAAATCCTTCAATGCGCGTTTTCGGGAGACACTGCACCGAACTCCGGCCCAGTATCGCTCCCAGCTGTCCCCTGAGCGGGTTTTCCATGAGTCGTCACGGAATTATATTTCCCTCCAGGACAGGATTCTTAAAGGAAAGCTTGCAGAGTATCTGCGGCTGCCTGACAAATCGTCTTAAGACTCTGCCTTACGCCGTACCAGCTTTCCCATCGCATACCGTTTCATCAATACACATTCACGGCTTACTTTCGCACCTTCTCAATTTCGCAGGTATGGGTCTTTGTCTGCCGGTCATAATTGATGCCCGCCAGAAGAATATTTC
>CAJUHR010000077.1:0-3067 GCA_910586255.1 uncultured Lachnospiraceae bacterium
GTAGAATTCATCGTTTTTATGGTAATCAATCTCTACATCCAGATTGCCTTCCCGAATCTGCCTGGTTCCCTGGCTCAATTTTTTCAAAGGCACCAGGACGCTTTTTGACACCCACCAGGACAAAATCCCATTGACCATCATGGTTATCCCCAAAAAGACAGCCAAAAGAATCCCTACATATTTTACTATGTAAGTTTGAAAATAGGACTCTACCTGACATCTCTCCCGGCCGTTGTTGATGGCGATAATGGAAAATTCTTTTTCCTCGTGGACAAAGGTATTTTTGAGTACGGAGGCATGGTCCAGGCTGGCAGTCAGGCTTTTGGCTGTAAAAAGAGCATCTCCTGCCGTCTTTACGGCGATTTCCATGTCCCTGTCCGAAATATTTGAGTAAAGGACGGTTCCCTTTTTACTTACCTGAAAATAATACCCCATCTTTGTCAGCTTCTTTTCCAGATAATACATGGTGTCGCTTTGACGTATCTCCCCCGCCGCCCTGTCCCGTTCTGCCCGGTCTCCCCAGTTGATTTCCCAAAGTTCCTTCTGATAGGTATAGATCAAGCTCTGGGCAGACTGGATTCCGTTTTCATCCTGGTACATGGCTTCAATGGAATGCCAGTAGTTTCCTATAAGGCTGCACTTTCCCAAAAGCACTGCCGCCATGGTGACGGCAAGGGGAATCACCAACATCAGGATATTGGACAGCCTGATTTTGTTTTTTATTGTCATTTTGTTCTCTCTGTTCTCCTGTTTACCCTTTCCTCCTGCCCACAGACAGATATGCTTTCTATCAATAGTCCACAGAAAAGTGCCAGGTGCAGGGCTCATCCCCACACCCGGCACCCATGACAGCTTCACAAGAATGGTACTCGGAATCTGTTCTTTTCCATCCTATCAGGAATTCCTAACAAACCAATAACAAAAGTCTAAACAATCAGGAAATTTTTCTCCTGCCCTCCATCGGCCGTGAATCCTTCTTCCGTTGCATATGCGCACAAACTCCTGGGCAGCTTTCACGGCCTGGTGCAGAGCCCCTGTTTCCTACAGCCCGTTTTCGGCAAGCCAGCTGCGGATCTGTTCATCTGTCAGAGAATTCGCTGTAAGACCGGTTCCCACAGTTCCATTCCCCACAGAAGCCCTGACTCCTGCCATGCTTTCCTCAATCCCGCTGCCCCCGCTGGTACAGAAGGGAAGGATGGTCTTGCCTGACAAGTCATAGGACTCCAAAAATGTGTTGACCACCATAGGGGTCGTATGCCACCAGATAGGGAAACCCACAAGTATGATGTCGTAATCATTCATATTTTCCACATGGGAAGCCACCGCCGGCCTTGCGTTCTGATCCAGTTCTCTCCTTGCCTGATCCACCGTGCTCTGATAACCTGACGGGTAAGCCACTGCCGGCCTGATCTCAAACAAATCTCCTCCGGCCACGGAATGAATCTTCTCTGCCGCTTCCTTTGTTGTCCCTGTCTTGGAAAAATAAGCGGTCAGAACTTTCTTTCCGGCTGTCCCCGGCTGCTGCGCCTGAGCACGTGTTCCGCCGTATCCGGCAGTTACCGCCATAGTCTGTACCGCACCGTTGACAGTCCATGCCCCGTCCCCATTCACCGTATACCCGTCCGGCGTAGTGGTTCCCGCGTACATCCATCCTTCCCTGTCAAAAGCGTAGCATTCTGCAATTCCGTCCTTGTTCCCGTCTAGCCACTGCCACTCCACCGCCGATGTAGGAGTCCCGTAGTACTGCCCGTTTCCCAGATCATACCACCATCTGGAGCTGTTTGCTCCCTGCCCTGTTGTCCATCCCGCCGCAAAAGCAGTGGACGCCATACCAATTGTCAGCACACAAATTGCCAGTACCAGTTTCCAAATCCGTTTCATTCTGCCATACCTCCTGTACTTTCTGTTTTTCTGTTTTTAGGTACATAGCGCAGCCAGAGGCCGCCCCCTTCTATCTGCTTTCCTTCTTTCAATTCAAAAGAAACCGCTTTTCCTCCCCTTTACCAGTTTTTCTTTTCCTTAGAACTGTCATGCTGTTTTTTTCTTTCTTCCACCATTTTTACAAACCACTCCACCATCCCCGGATCATAATGGGAAAAGAAAGAACTGGTCTTTGTATCCAGCGCCCCGATCCTCGCCATATCCTCATCAGTCAGCACAAAGTCAAATACATTGAGATTCTGCTCCATCCTGTCTTTGTGAACAGATTTGGGGAGTACGACAATCCCTCTCTGAATATTCCACCGCAGCATCACCTGTGCTGTAGTCTTTCCATATTTTCCGCCGATCTCAGCCAAAACAGGATTCTCAAACAAGCCTCCCCTTCCCTCTCCGAAAGGCGCCCATGCCTCGGCCTGAACCCCATATTTATCCATCCACTGCTTTGCCTCTGTCTGCTGGTTCAGCACATGGGTCTCTACCTGGTTCACCATAGGCGGAATCTCTGTGAAAGAAGCAATATCGACCAGACGGTCCGGATAGAAGTTGGAAACGCCGATGGCCCGCAGCCTGCCCTCCTTATACAGATCTTCCAGAGCCCGGTATGCCCCGTAGTAATCATTAAAAGGCTGGTGCAGCAGCATAAGATCTATGTAATCTACCTGAAGTTTTCTCATGGATTCAAGAACAGACGCTTTCGCCGCTTCATAGCCGTAATGTTCCACCCATACCTTGCTGGTCAGGAAGATGTCCTCTCTGGGAATCCCGGATTTCTTTATGGCGCTCCCCACCTCTTCCTCATTAAAATAGCTCTGCGCCGTATCAATGGAACGATACCCTGCCTGAAGGGCGTCCAGAACACACCGCTCACAGTCCTCTTTTGTCACCTGATACACACCATAACCCAAAATCGGCATTTTTACGCCGTTTCTCAATGTTACATATTCCATTTGCCTTCCTCCTACCTTTATTTCTGTGCATTCACTGCCGGAACCATCGTCTCATACTGCTTCAGCTTCTCCGGGGTGCTGGTATAATAGTGCTTTTCCTGATCCAGGCCCTCAATCTCCGCCATCTCCTCCCTAGTCAACGCAAAGTCGAACAGATCCAGATTGGCCTTAATATGATC
>CAJUHR010000077.1:3077-5368 GCA_910586255.1 uncultured Lachnospiraceae bacterium
GATCCGGATTCTTGGAACCAGGAATGATGATATTTCCCGCCTGCACATGCCAGCGCAGAATGATCTGAGCGTTGGTCTTTTTATATTTTTCTGCCAGGCTGGTAAATACCGGCTCCTCAAGGAGCGCCTTATCCCCATGCCCCAGAGGATACCATGCCTGAATGGCCATGTCTGCCTTGGAAAGAAGCTTTTTAAGTTCTTTCGCCTGGGCATAAGGATGTACCTCTGTCTGCAGAACGGCTGGTTTGATCTCGCAGGCGTCAATAATCTCCTCAATCTGAGCCTCGGTAAAGTTGGACAAACCGATGGCCTTTACCTTTCCCTCCTTGTATGCTTTCTCCAGCAGACGATAACCGGTCAGGTAGCAGCCTGCCGGCTGATGAAGAAGCATCAGGTCAATATAGTCCGTGCCCAGGCGTTCTAAGGTATCGTCCACAGCATTTTCATCGCTGTAAAACGTGGGCCACAGCTTGGTCTCCAGAAAGATCTCCTGCCTGGCCAGGCCGGATTTTTTCATGGCCCGGCCTACGGCCTTCTCATTGACATAGGCGTTGGCCGTGTCGATGAGACGGTATCCGCATCCAAGAGCGCTTAAGCAGGAAGCTTCCGCCTCGTCAGGAGACAAAAGAAAGGTGCCAATCCCTGCCACAGGCATTTTTACTCCATTATTTAAAGTTATGTAATCCATCAGCGATTCCTCCAATCATCTTTTTATTTAGCGCTGTGGCCGCCGAATACGTCAAACTCCATGGTATCCAGTCTGGAATCAATCATGGCAATCTCTTCCCGCGTCAGAACCACATTGCCTGCCTCAAAGTTCTCTCTCAGTCTTTCTATCTTGCGGGAACCCGGAATCGGAACGATGTAAGGCTTCTTGTTGATCATCCACGCAAGAGACAGCTGGCCCATGGTGGCCTTTTTTTCTTCCGCCATGTTTGTCAGCATATTCAAAAGCTCCTTCGCCTTTTCGTAACCTTCTTCGGTGTACTGAGGCATAGCCGCCCGGTAATCCTGGCTCCCCTCAAATTTTGTGGCAGGCGTGTACTTCCCCGTCAGGAATCCGTTCGCCATGGGAGAAAAAGCCACATAGGCAACATCCAGTTCCTCGCAGACGGGAAAAATCGTCTCATGCCATCTTGCCATCATGGAGTATCTGTTTTCAATGGCTGTAACGGGGCACACGGCATGAGCCCTGCGGAGATATTCTTCCGTAGTTTCCGAAATTCCCCAATAGCGGATCTTTCCCTCTTTGATCAGCAGACCCATGGTCTCGGCCACTGCTTCCGGCTCCACTTTGGGATCGATCCGGTGCTGATAATACAGGTCTATATAATCCGTTCCCAGCTTCCTAAGGCTTTCCTCCACACTTTTTCTTATGGTTTCCGGGCTGCTGTCCAGTCTTAAGGAACGGTCCTGATTATGCTTTACACCCATCTTTGTGGCAATCACCACCTTGTCCCGAATGCCTTTGACCGCCTCGCCCACAAGCTCTTCATTGCAGGAAACCGTGCCGTCAGGGCTGACTCCGGTGTAAGCCTCGGCTGTGTCCAAAAAATCATATCCCATCTCACATGCCTCTCTCAAGGTCTTTACTGCAGCGCTTTTCTCCGTAGGATCTCCTGACGCATGGCTGAATCCCATGCATCCCAGGCCAACGGGATTGACACGCAGCTGGCTGGCTCCCAGTGTTCTCTTTTCCATTTTTATCATCCGCCTTTCCTTAAAATCCCAGGCCTCTCAGCCGGGAAAAATCTTAATCAACTTTATTTGTTTGATACCATCTAAAAATCAGACCGGCTGCTAAACTCCCGCCACTTATCATACTCATTCTTACGGTTATCCAAAACTGCGCCTGCCACCTTCACCGCATCCCTTCCTAACAGCAGCCGCAGCGGCGTATCCTCAGCCTCTATGGCCTCTATGATCAGTCCGGCGCCCTTGTCCGGGTCCCCCGGCTGGGTTCCGTGGGTCTTATCATTCTCAATCCGTCTCGTTCCCGCCGTCTCCCCGTAATCGCCGATGGCGGTCTTTGACTGGGTAAGGGAGCGTCCGGCAAAATCCGTGCGGAAAGCTCCCGGTTCTACAATCATAACCTTAATCCCCAGAGGCGCCGTCTCCAGGTAAAGTCCCTCTGTCATTCCCTCCAGCGCGCATTTAGAAGCCGCGTAATAACCGGACCCAGGCGCCGTGCGGAGGGCGGCAATGGACGAAATATTAATGACGGCCCCGCTTTTTTTCGCCCTCATATCCGGAAGCACGGCTTTGATCAGGTTCACGGGCCCCCAGAAATA
>CAJUHR010000077.1:5378-5632 GCA_910586255.1 uncultured Lachnospiraceae bacterium
CACTCTTTCCCTACACGACGCTCTTCCGATCTCTGGCATCCTCCGGATCGCCCTCCTCAACCGCTGCCCGGTATCCATAGCCCGCATTATTGACCAGCACGTCAATCCCGCCAAACCTCTCTTTTGCCGCCTTAACCGCCTCCGCGACCGAACAAAGATCCGTCACGTCAAGGCGGACGGTCAGGGCCGTCTGCGGAAAGTCCTTCTCAAACTCCTCCAGTTTCTTTGTATCCCTTGCTGTTACCACCACGTTA
>CAJUHR010000078.1 GCA_910586255.1 uncultured Lachnospiraceae bacterium
TCGATATCTAAAAATACAATTTTTTTATCTGCCATCATGCTTCCTCCAGTTTAATAAGCGGCTCCATGCAGTGAATCTCACCATTCTTCAGCCCCTCCACCTTTTTATAATCGTGTGTATTGGCAATAATTACCGGAGTGGCCACCGGATAGCCTGCTTCCTGGATTTTCTGGATGTCAAACGTAAGAAGCAACTGTCCGGGCTTTACCTGATCGCCCTGTGCCACATGAGCCTCATAATACTTTCCGTTAAGCTCTACCGTATTGACACCCACATGAATCAGTAATTCTACTCCGTCTTTCGTTGTAATGCCAATGGCATGTTTCGTATCAAACAGTGCAGAGATCACACCATGACAGGGTGCTACCACTTTCCCCTCTGAAGGAATGACTGCCATTCCCTTCCCCAATACTTCCGCGGCAAATGTATCATCCGGCACCTGGCTCATTGGAATCGCTTTTCCTGTCAGCGGACTGCAGATCACGTCTTTCTCTGTCTCCGGAAAAATGCCCGCAGACATATTCTCTGTTTCTTCTGCTGCAGTTTCTTTTTTCTCCAATTCTTTATTAAACTTTTTCATATTTGACATGATATATGTAAAAATAAATCCTGCTGCAATAGAAATAGCCGTACCAATCAAAAAGTTCAGCATACTGGACGCAGGAACACAGACAAACCCGACAATTCCCGCGGTTCCCGGAGCCGTGTTCAGAACATTTGTCAGAGTTACATACCCGCCTCCAAGAGCCGCACCGATCATAGCGCCATAGAACGGATATTTCAGTTTCAGGTTTACGCCAAACATGGCAGGCTCTGTGATACCCAGCATAGCAGACACACCCGAGGTCGCCGCAACACTCTTTAACTTCTTATCCTTTGTCCGAAGCATGGCACAAAGAGTTGCGCCGCCCTGCGCCACGTTATTACAGGACGCAATCGCAAGCAGGAAAGAACCTCCCGCCGCCACCATCTGGATATCCACCGGAAGCAGGCTGTGGTGCATACCGGTCATGGTGAGAGGCGAATATAAAAAGCCCAGGACCATACCGCCCACAATCCCCAATGTATCATGCATCCACACAAAGCTGTTTGTCAGCATATCACCGGCAGTCCTCATAATCCCGCCTACCACCGTAAAAGTAACAAAACCGGTGATCATAACGGTAAGCAGCGGAGTCAGAAGATTGTCCAGAATCTCCGGGATATACTTATGCAGTTTCTTCTCCGCAAACGAAAGGATATACGAAGCAGCCAGCACCGGGAGAACCGTTCCCTGATATCCTACTTTTTCAATCGTAAGCCCCAAAATATTCCATACCGGGATTGTCCCTTCTGTTACGGCAGTACCATAAGCATAGGCATTCAGCAGATCCCCCGAAACCATGATCATGCCGATAACTGCTCCCAGATACGGATTGCCCCCAAACATTTTTGTGGCAGAAAATCCAATCAGGATAGGCAGAAACGCATATGCGGCACTGGCAAACGTATTAATCATAGCGGCAATGTCAGAAAGGGCCGGATAGGCTTCTACTAAAGACTGTCCCGGAATAAACAGTCCGTTTGCCGTAAGCACATTATTTAACCCCATCATCAAACCGCTGGCAACCAATGCCGGAATCAATGGTACAAATACGTCAGACAGCGTTTTTACAAGACGCTGCAATGGATTCATCTTCTGGGCAGCCGCCTGCTTTACCTCACTCTTCGTTGCTTCGGCTATCCCTCCTGTTTCTATGAAACGTTTGTAAACCTCGTTTACAGTGCCGCTGCCGATAATTATCTGGAACTGGCCTCCATTGGCAAACTGGCCTTTCACCAGATCCACCTTCAAGATTCCATCCACATCTGCCTTTGACTCATCTTTCAAAACCAGCCTGAGTCTGGTTGCGCAGTGAGCGGCACTGATAATGTTTTCTTTTCCGCCGACCAGCCTCAAAAGCTCTTCTGCAGACGCCTGATAGCGTTCTTCCTTTGTCATGATTTTTTCTTCCTCCTTTTGATTATATGATTTCATAGATAGCAGCTTCATAGGGACGCAGTTTCATCTGTTCCAGCCGGGTTTCAGATTCCTGTTCATAATTGGACAGGAGCACCCTGCCTTTTCCAGGGTAATCAAAACGTGCCGGTTTCTCATAGAAATTACCTGCCACCAGCCACTTTTTTCCCTTCCATTCCCTTGCATACGCAAAGACATGCTCATCCTCCGGGCAGAGCAGTTCAAAAGTCCCATAAATCAATATAGGCTCTTCTTTTCGGAGTCTGATCAGCTTTTTATAATAATAGAAAATGGAATTCTGATCTTTTAATGCCTCTTCTGCATTAATTTTTGTATAATTTGGATTTACCCTGCACCATGGTATCCCTTCCGTAAATCCTGCACCTGGGCCGTTGTTCCACTGCATGGGTGTTCTCGCATTATCCCTTGACTTAGCACAGAGGGATTTCATGATTTCTTCTTCGGGATATCCCATCTGCTTCCGTTCCCGGTACATATTGACAGACTCTACATCAAAAAAATCCTCAATACTTGAAAACGGATAGTTGGTCATCCCTATTTCTTCACCCTGATAAATATAAGGCGTCCCCTTCATGCCATGAAGCACGGTTGCCAGCATCTTTGCAGATTCCACCCGGTATTCCTTATCATTCCCCCATCTGGAAACGATTCTTGGAAGGTCATGGCTGTTCCAGAAAAGACTGTTCCATCCTTTCCCTTCCAATGCCTTCTGCCATTTCGCAAACGCCTGTTTTAACTGTTTCAATTCCAGGGGCTTTAAATCCCACTTCTGTTCTCCCGGAACCTGATCCAGCAGCATCTGCTCAAACTGAAAAATCATATCCAGTTCCTTCCGCTCCTGATCCGAATATAAACTTCCATTCTCAATATCTGCTCCCCAGCATTCTCCTACAGTCATCAGGTCTTTTCCCCCGAATGTTTCCCTGTTCATTTCCTGGAGGTATTCATGCAGCCTCGGCCCGTTTTCTTTTATCTCCTGATCCGGGATTTTTCCAATGACATCAATCACATCCATCCGGAAACCGCCAATGCCCATATCAATCCAGAAATTCATCATTTTCCATATTTCTTTCCGCATCGCTTCATTTTCCCAGTTGAGATCCGGCTGCTTTTTATGATAGAAGTGCAGATAATACTCCCCTGTTTCTTCCGAGTATTCCCATGCATTACCGCCAAAGCAGGATTCCAGTTCGTTAGGCGGACTGCCTTTTTTCCCTTCTCTCCAGATATAATAGTCCCTGTACGGATTGTCCTTCGATTTTTTCGCTTCCACAAACCACGGATGCTCATCCGAAGTATGGTTCACAACAAGATCCATGATAATCCTAATACCACAATTTTCACATTCACGGATTAGATTCCTCATATCCTCCATCGATCCGTACTCCGGTGATATTCCATAATAATCGGATATATCATAGCCATTATCCGCATTGGGAGAGACATACACCGGACTGAGCCATATCACATCGATCCCCAGTTCCTTCAGATACCACAATTTGGAGCGGATACCGTTAATATCTCCGATTCCATCGCCATTGCTGTCACAGAAGCTTCGTGGATATATCTGATATACAACACTGCTTTTCCACCACTTTTCTTTCACTGTTCTTTTCACCTCTCTTGTTTTTCTTCGGTGATTTTAGTATACTGGAAAAGAAGCCCTGATTGCTTGCATAATTTTACTCAATAATAACACAAATTTACGATTCAGGAGTTGATAGCCATGTCACGAGCTTATCATGAAGATAAAACCCATGGTACCTCTGTTTTTCCTTTACAGGTATATTCTCACCATGACAAAGACGGATTTTATTTTGTATCACAGCACTGGCACGAAGAACTGGAATGGGTATATGCAGAATATGGAATTCTTAATCTGACTATCCACGGAAAATCCCTTGTCTTGAACCCAGGGGAATTTTGTTTTATCAATTCCGGAGAACTGCATGAAATTAAATCCGTGGGCGAGTCCCTGCACCATGCCGTTGTATTTAATCCCAGCTTTTTAGACTTTTCATTGTATGATGCCTGCCAGCATAATTTTATCCGGCCAATTACCAACAAAACATTGCTGTTTCCAACCTTCTGCTCCATGCTTTCACCAGAAGATAATAAACAAATCCTGTTCCATATGCAGGAGATTATAAAACTTTACCACACATTGCCCACCTGTGCCCTTTTAAGTATTAAGCTCCACATATTACACATGATTGAATTATTTTTTCAGGCAGATTATTTTTATAAGAATACGTTATCGCCCAAAGGAAAGGACTCCTTAAACAAATTAAAACAAGTGATTGAATATATTCACATCCATTACCCGGAATCAATCGCTTTGCCGACATTGTCTGAAATATGCTTTATGAGTCCCAATTATTTCTGCCACTACTTTAAGCAGGAAATTGGAAAGACACCGATCAGTTTTATCAATGAATATAGAATAGAAAAAGCCTGCGAAATGCTGTCAGAATCAAAAGTGCCGATTTCTAATATCGCACTTTCTGTTGGATTTGATAATTTTAGTTACTTTATACGAAAATTCCGGGAATATAAAGGGGTTGCGCCGAATAAGTACCGTTCTCTTTGCTTGAAATAGTACGGAGTTTGGCTGTGCCGTTTCTAATTTCTAAATCATACACAGCTAAATTCCTTTACTCCTGCGGATTTTTCCTGATAAATGCACCAAATTCCTATCGTTAAAAAATCCCCCCAAACTCACACCTGGGTGCATTGTAGCAAATTGTGGTACGCAAGCCAGTGAGACGGTATTCCGACAAATATCTACACATTTTTTACGGAGTGACCAGCGTGTTCAAATCAAACAGGCAGAGCAGTCAAAATGACCGCAAGGGTGGTCGCTCCATTTGACCACTGTATTCAAACGCCTTTGAGGGCGGTCCAAAGTGACCGCCCCTCCACCGACTGGCACAGTTTCCCATGCTGCCCCAACACAGCCCCAAAAACAAACAAGGGATTCTGGCAGCACCCAATGTGCCAGAATCCCTTGTTTTCAGCGGTTTTTCCGATATTCTGTTCAGTTCCTTTGTATCAAATAAGCTGTTTAGATTTCCTTACTCAAACTTCGCACATAGATTTTAGCTATGCACCTTGAAAATTCAATATCT
>CAJUHR010000079.1:0-1011 GCA_910586255.1 uncultured Lachnospiraceae bacterium
TATTCAAAAGATGAAACAGATTCCCAAAATTCCCGACCCGATTCTGCCGGAAAGCATACTCCATCTCAAACGCCCGGATATAAGAATCCGCCCGACAGAACATCACAAACATATCCCGATCGCTTAAAAACATCCTTACCTTCCTATGGCACACATAACTATCCTTCTTGCAATACCGCCCGCCATTGGCGTTTCTCACGGCAACCCCGGCCCCATTCTGAATCTCCACGTACCAGGGATAATTCCGTTTATTTCCCTTCTGGTCCACATCATACCGGGCGATCTGCAGCTTTGTCACAATGCTGTATCCCTTCTCATCCGGCTCCCCGAAAATCTTATCCTGGGAAAAGGCAAAATCAGGCAAATGACAGAACAACGCCGAATAGACATACCTGGCCTCCTCCGGGCTGATATTAGCATAAACGCTCACCGTCTTCTCCCCGGTGCCGCTGCTGTAATCCAGCATGTTCAGCCGGATCAGAGACCGCTCCCCCATTTCCGCCTTCTCCCCGGCCGCATGGATATGGGCCGGAAATAACTCAGACGCAGGTTTTAAGCTGTCCCACAATTCCAGCAGCGTCTTATCCGTCTTGCACACCGCGATCTGCCCGGATACCTCCTGTGACCAGTCTTTCTTCTCATTTTTCGCCATAAAGTCCTCCTATTCTATGTATCACCCAATGCCTTCCTATGTCCGCCAGCCTGTCCAGCCACCTTCCAGTTATAGAACCGCAGTTTTCCAGTCCCTGTCAGGCTCCCCGAAACATACGCTTTCCTTACCGGATATATCGCAAAAGCAGCGCCGCCAGCTTCTGCGGCATAGTTCTGAGGTCTGAGATATTTAAAAAACTGTCCCCGTAAATATCTTCAATCACCTTCCTATCATCCCCAATAGCCGCCGAAAACAGCGTAACTCCCATTTTGTGAAGCTCTTGTTTCGCCCTTCTCAAATCCTCTTTTGCCGCTTCCCCTCCGTAGTTAAACCCAGCACGGCTTCCGTCCGAAATCAGG
>CAJUHR010000079.1:1021-4795 GCA_910586255.1 uncultured Lachnospiraceae bacterium
CTGTTTGGCCAAATGTTTCCCCATAAACCGCAGGGCAAGGCCGTCCCGATTGCATTGGCAGCTTCCCATTCCCTGAATCCTCAAATGATCCTTCCCGTCCACGGAATCAAACTCAGCAAAAGAATACATGGCCACCCCTTCCCGGTAGCTGCCGCCAACAGACACACTACAAGTAGAATGTCCGTAAACCGTAATGGGAATTGACAGCGACCTGCAGAACTCATAAAGAACCAGAGCCGCCTTCCTGGCCTGTCCGATCCGGTCATCAATCATCATAGAACCGGAGTTATCCACCAGGACGCCAAAGGCAACAGAAAATCCCTCCTCCGGCAAAATCCTCTTTTCAAAAATCTTCCCATCCTGCCGGTAAAGGTTCCTTCTGCTTAACCGTTTCCCCATGTAAAGGCCGGACATGACTCCCCCTTCCTTCCGGATCAGAATCTCCTCCACCGTCTGCCTCAAACGGCCGGCAGTCTTTTTAATTTCCGGTTCAATCGTTTTATATCCAGCCTCCATATCAGGCGTAATCTCCAGTTCCCGGTAAACCCTGATAGGAACGCCTTTGTGGATTCCCTCAGGAGACAACTCCTCCGCCTCATCTTCCAAATGCTTCTTTAACTTTATCTCCGCCTGCTTTCCATAAGCCTCCTCTGCTGCTTTGTTCAGGATTTCCAAAAGATCCCTGCTGATCTCTCCGGTTCTGATACCGCCTCCCCGTCCAGGCAGGCCGACCTCTCCGCCCTGTTCTTCATTGCAATCATCCCCTTCACCCTGAGCAGCCAGCTGCCCAAGCCGAAGCAGAACGATGTGGGAAGGCGCTTTTGAACTGTCATTCCCATTCTTGCCGTTTTCTCCATTTTCGCCACTATCACTGTTTTCATCTTCTCCTTCTTTCTCCTTGTCTGCCTCTCCCTGGTCTTCCTGAGAGCCGCCGTCTTCCGCCTCTGAACGTTTTCCCTGGGAAGACTTTTCCTGAGAACTATTTTTCTCCCCGGCATTTCTTCCCTGTCCGCTCCCTTTCTGAGATTGCTCCTTCTCCTTTCCCTCATTCCGTCCGCTTTCACCCGGACTCTCGTTCCCCTCTTTTTCTGTCTGTCCATCCTGTTTCTCATTCTCTTGTCCATTTCCTTCCTGCCCAGGCTCTTTTTCGGAATCCAGGCTGCCATCCCAGCCCTCTATGGTTTTGCGCTCTCTGCGCCATCCTCCATATGCGCCGGATAAAGAACTTAGTTTCAGGTTTTCATTTAAGTATTCCCTGGCTTTCTTCTCCTGCTCCTGTGGAGACAGCTTCATAAAATCCCTGCCCAGATCAGCCCTTGCCCTTTGGATTGCCTTCTTGACATATTTCCATATCTTAAGCAGTAATTCATTGGCAGCCAGATACCGGATGTCCGGGTCGTCACTTCCCACCGCCTCGTCAATCCGGCTCCGACAGGCCGCAAGACAAGTCCGGTACTGCCTGTCATACGCCTTTTCCTCCTCTGTCTCACCGCTTCTGGCATACCGTAGAATCAAGTCGGTCATGATATCCAGACCACTGTTCTTTTCCGCCTTCCGCTCCGCAGCCGTGGGAATCTGTCCCAGAAGGGCCGCCGTATTCCGCTGAATGGACGTTCGGACGCTTCCCGGATACCTCTGGCACATTTTGCTCTCAATATACACATCCTCCAATATGTTATTGAGATTAGAAGCTGTCGTGCCAATAACAGACACCGCCGCCTTGTCCCTCCGTCTTACAAACTGCTTTAATTCCTCCGCTGCCCTCTTTTCTGCCGGGGTCTGCCCCTCTGGCGGTCTTGGGAAAATACGCCCCTGAGAAAATCCGTTTGTATAGATCATTCTCCGGTCAAAATCCGAATAGCGGATATGACCGCACTCATGGGCAGTCAAGCCCTCATGGCTTGCCATTTTTTCCTTCCGATTCTGAAACTGCTCCGTCACGATGTTGGCCGTGTTTAAATATATGGTTCTTCCGTCCGTGAGAGCAATCCTGGAATCTTCCTCCTTTGTGTAGGCAAGAACCAGGCCCACGGCCTGGTTCCCTCCCAATACTCTCGCAAATTTCCTTAAAGAATCCTGGTACGCCTTTGACAGAAACAATTCCTTATCTGTCATATGCTCCCGGACCTTTTTCACTTCTTTCCGCTTACTTTGTACTCCATTCATAGCTTCTCCCTTCTGCGTTGATGTTCCGGCTCTCTCCGTTTTTTATCATATGAATTTCTTCCGGCACATATAAAAACCGACTCTAACTACGCAGCTTTCACACCGCCAGCTCCGCTCTCCACCTCAAACTTGGTAAGTATCTGGGTCTTATAGATTTCCTCCCTCTCTTCCGCCTCCGGTGCAGCCTTGGCAACCACTGTCCGTTTCGCCGCACCGCAGATATCCTTCTGCACCAGAGAAGCCCATACCCAGTCCTCAAACTCCCGGTATCCGCACACCCCTCCGGTAATCATTTCCGTCCGGCAGTATTTCTGAATCTCACATACGGTCTCTGCCATTTTCTCCAAAGTCTTCCTCTCCATGCCGGACACCCGTTTCAGGACACGCTCCACCATGCCCTTTGCCGTCAGAGGTTCACAGTAGTGAATCATCCGCATTCTGGACAGCACCGACTCATTAAATCCGCGGCAGCCCTTATAGCCCATGTTGGTAGTCAGAAGAATCACGGTCTCCGGATTCCTTCTCACCACCTCCCCGCTTGTAAGGGTAATGGCCGCCCCATCGTCCAACAGCCCGTTGAGCTTCACCAGGGTTCCCGGCTTTGTGATCACCGAAGGCTCCTGAATCTCAATCACAGAAGGTCTCCTGCAGGCAGTGACAATGCTGGATTCCACCATCACATAATCCTTCTCCCCCTGGCCGTTCTGAAAACCGGTCTGGTACATAGCCGACAGAATCCTCTGAAACGCCTCCTCCTGGCTGATCTCCTCCTCATAGTTTCCACAGACACGCTCCAGGGCGGAAGCCGGGTCCATAACCATGTCCTCAAAGGTAGGCAGCTCTACCTCCGGCCTGGCCTCTTTCCCCCCAATATTGGGAATCATAGTGGACACCAGGTCCGTCTCATCCGTCCCTTCACCGCAGGTAAAGAAATAGTAAGGCATTCCCAAAAGTTGGGCCACCATTTTGGCGTTGGTCGTCTTTCCCGTTCCGGACTCCCCAGCGCTCATAAATACCCGCATGGGCGTGTGCAGCACTGCCTCCACAATCTCCGTCACCTCCACCGGAACCTGGTAGTTCTCCGGCAGGGCAGGAACCAGATCCTTCTCCCGTTCATCCAATGGGAACTTCCGGTTATACCCGGATTTCAGTTCTCCAATAGTCCCGGAACTTTTCACCGCCTCTTTTCTCTCCAGCACCTGGAACGTCCCGTAATCCGTCCTGGTTACGGCGTAACGGCCGTTTTTCAGACGGACTGTGGGAATCACGGTCACATTTCCCGCCGCAATCTCATCATTACGAAATGGGATTCCCGCCGCGCCTAAGCTGTCCCGGTTCTCCAATCTCCGGTACAGGTTGTCACAGCATAAAAAAGCACACTCCATGGCAAGGTCCATGTCCGGGAATCCTTTGTCCTTTTCTCTCACAAATGTCCGAAAGCTGTCCTCAAACTCCTGGTCATGAATAGGGCCTTGTACCATACTGCCATAAGCCAAAAGCAGAAACATTTCCTTCCCGCTGGCTCCGCTCTCCCCAATCCTGGGATATGGGGACAGCGCCTCTCCCTTCTTGACAGCAGCCCTCCAGTTTACCTTTTTCGGATCATAA
>CAJUHR010000080.1 GCA_910586255.1 uncultured Lachnospiraceae bacterium
TGTCGGTAAATCAGGCGGAGTTGAAGTTTTCTGTGGAGAAGGTTCTGACCGGGAGCAGGACTAGTCCCAAGGTTGAGTACAAGGTGACAGAGGCTCAGAGGATCGGGGCTGTGGTGGCGCCGGCAGAGGCCCAGAACAAGGCGGTGAAATACAGTGTGACGGACAGTACAGTGGCTGCGGTTTCGGAAGACGGTGTGGTGACGGTTAAGCGGGACGGCAAATGGATTCTTGATCTGGAGGCTAAGGACGCTGCCAATCTGGCAAAGAACCGTTATGCCTTGTCTACGGCGGCCGGGAGCAGGGAGACCGTTGTGACGGTGACTACGGAGGACGGGCAGAAGACGGCCCAGTGCAAGGTGAAGGTGGAGTTTAAGACGACAGATCAGACCACACGTCCCGGCACTTCTTCCGGAGGCAGTTCAGGAGGAAGCTCCGGAGGGAGTTCTTCCGGGGGAGGTTTCGGCAGTTCTTATAGAGGATCGTCAACTGCTGCAGGCGGTCCGGGGGCTATGGGGCAGACACAGGGGAGCTGGAAGCAGGATTCTACAGGCTGGTGGTATCAGTATCAGGATGGGAGTTATCCGAAGGCCTGCTGGAAGCAGTTGAGCTATAATGGCGTGCTGGAGTGGTATCATTTTGATGAGCGTGGGTATATGGAGACCGGATGGTTTACGGATACGGACAGGCATGTGTATTACTTGAATCCTGTGAGTGATGGCACGAAGGGGCGCATGGTTACGGGGTGGAACCTGATTGAAGGGAAATGGTATTATTTTAATACGGTTTCTGACGGGACCAGGGGAGCCATGTTTGTGAACCGGAAGACGCCGGACGGGTATCAGGTGGATGGGAAGGGGGTGTGGGTGCAGTAACATGTTAACCGGTACTTTTCATTTGGCCCTGTTTTGTGTATAATAGGTTAAGAAGTGGTATGGTGAATGGCTGTTGGATATGAGGAGGTGTGGTTATGTCCGGGATAGAGGCGGCAAAAAAATTATACAATACATGCAGGGATATGGATATAGAGGAAACCATGGAACTGGTGCTGAATGCGGAGACAGAGGAAGAGGGAGAGTTCTTTTCACTGTTAAGTGATTTCATTCTGCAGAGGAAGCAGAGAGAAGTCATTGCCCAGAAGGAGTTCTAAATGAAGCGGTATATTTTATATGCTGGAGTAAATGGCGCCGGAAAATCCACATTATACCGGACTACCCGATATAAAAACAGCATGCCCAGGATTAACACGGATGAGATTCTCAGGGAGTTTGGGGACTGGAGGAATACTTCTGATTTGATGAAGGCGGGCAAAATCGCGGTGGCCCGTCTTAATGATTATTTATTGCAGGGGGTTGCTTTTAATCAGGAGACAACCCTGTGTGGCCATTCAATTATAAAAACCATACAGAGGGCAAAAGAGGCCGGATATATGGTCGAAATGCATTATGTGGGAGTGGATTCCTCACAGATTGCTAAGCAGCGCATTGCCCAGCGGGTAAAAATGGGAGGCCATGGGATTCCTGACCGGGATGTTGACAGGCGGTATGGGGAGAGTCTGAGGAATCTGAAAAAGGTTTTGGGATTCTGTGACCTGGCAGCGTTATATGACAATACGGCCCAGTTCAGGAGATTCGCTATATATAAAAATGGTGAGGCCATAAAAGTATCCCGGAATGTCCCGATGTGGTATAGGAAGTGGCTGGATGATGGGTTTATGGCTATTTGGCAGGAGACACAGGAAGCGTTCCGGGGTGAGGCTGAGAAGGCCGGCCTGAGAGATGAACAGGATGTCGTGGAGATGATTAAGGAAATGAGAAAGGAAAACCAGTAAGTGGAGCAGTAGATTATGTGGTGTGAGCCTGTCATGAAGTAGGATGGGAAAAGGCATAGTATTTGATGAGAAGGGGGAAGTCTTAACTTGTGAGGGTTGAGCTTTCCTCTTTTTAATCTTAAGACTTCTGTAAGAAAATAAATCTGAAATGCCCTCGACATTGAATGACCGGATTCGATATGATGATTACAGAAGGAGGTGTTTTGCATGAACAAAAGGAAATTATGGAGTCTGGTGATTCTTTGTCTGCTGGTGTTTGGGTGTCCAATATCTGTGTTTGCGGGAACCTTTGAGGAGATGTCTTCGGGATGGCGTTATCGGAAGGAGGATGGGAATTATGCCAGGTCGGAGTGGGTTCTGGATCAGGGCGTGTATTATTATCTGGATGGGAACGGGATTATGATGGCGGATACTACCACGCCGGACGGATACCTGGTAGGTGCGGATGGAAGCTGGGTGACGGAGAGACAGGTTACGGGAGGGTACGTGAGGACGCCTTATGATAACTGTCCGTATTTTTATGACCCGAAGTGGCAGACGTTTATCTTTGATGAAACAACAGATTATGCCGGGGTAAATGATACTCTGGTGATGTCGGCGGTCAGAGGAATTACTCCTGTTTCAGAGCTTTCCGAAAAGAATAAGGCCGTATATGAGGAAGTCTGCATGTTTTTGACCGGATTCGACTATGGAGCCAGTGATTATGAGAAGGCAAAGAAGGTTTATGAGGAGATCACAGGCAGGGCAGTCTATCATGAGGGAAAATATATGCAGGCGGATGATGAGGCATACAGTATCCTTGTTACAGGAACCGGAAAATGTGTTGGTTTTGCCAGGACCTATAAGCTGCTTGCTAATGTGGTGGGCCTGAAATGTGGAATCCGGGAGGATGGAGCCCATATGTGGAATGCGGTTTATGTGGACGGAGAGGACATGATGATTGATGCTTCTACCATTGGGACTTCTGCGGATTTTTACCTTGGGAGGCAGAAGGCGGAATGTCCGTATTGTGGGCATAAAAATACCTTCGGAAACCGGGAGACAGGGCGGCCTTGTGCAAACTGTGGGATTCAGATTCAGAATCCGAAATATAATTAAACCACTCCATGAAGTGGGGAATCAAAAAATAAAATATAGTGATTGGGCACATCTGCGGACGTGGGTGTGCCTTTTCTTTTGGAAATGAGGGAAAATATGACACGATTTAATCATCTTTTTCAGAGGCTGAAACGTGGAATCGCCTTTTTACTGGCAGTGATTCTTACGGTTCAGCCTTTTTTGGGTCTGGATTTAGGTTCTATCTCTGCTTTTGGGGCGGAGACACAGGGAAGCAGCAGCAGCTTTGCTTATTATGATTCCAGCAACCTGTTAAAGCCGGGGGCCAGTTTTCCTTTCTACGGAAAAAACCATAACCGGGTGGGTTTATGGCCCTATGGCTTGACGAATGTGGAGGGAGGCCGGCCGGCTCCTGGCTATTGTCTGGAACCAAACAAGTCTATGCGTACCGGGACAGGAGGAACTCTTGTAACCTATGACCTGGATTTGGATGGGGATAACCTGCCTTTAGGACTGACCAGGGAGGAGGCGGAGATTTTGTGGTATGCCTTGTCTTCTTCGGGGAACTTTGAGGGATATCAGGGTAACGTGGGAAAGGTGGGGCAGGGCCATTATATCCTTGGCCAGTGTGCTACCTGGGCGATTATGTCCGGTAACTGGGCAGGGCTGGATGATTTCAGAAATCAGATGGAAGTTCTTATGGCGAACCTGAAAAGTCCGGTTCTGGCGGCACAGACAAGAGGGGCCTTGGAGCAGTTTTTTAACCAGACCAATGGAGCGGTGGAGGAAGGGGCTGTACCGCCGTTTGCCTCTAAATATAAGAGTACGGCTCCTGTACATGAGATGACTCAGAATGATGACGGAACCTACACCATTTCATTGAAATATGGTGAGGGTTTTGACTGGCGGCAGTCTACCTTAGTCTACGATCTGCCGGAAGGGTGGAGTTTTACAAGGGAGACAGACGGGGTGACATTCATCTGTACCACTGGAAACCCGGATATTGGTCTGGTGAAGGGGCATTTTGAGGAGGGTTCTGGTGGCGCGAAATACTGGGTGAAGCCCAATACCTTTAAGATCTGGTATCCCGATGGCTGGACAGAGGGCAGCGCGGTGGAGGGAAAGCAGGCCATGATCACTATGGCCGGGGAGCAGCAGACCTGGGAGGTATGGCTGTCATTTGGAAAGGGGAATACCCATACGGAAACCGGGGACGGAAGCTATGAGATTCCTTATACCCAGTATCTTCATGAAGAGACTTTTAAGAGGGATTATAAGATAGAGCTGGAAAAACGGTGTGATGAGACGGGGAAGACCCTGGAGGATTCTGCCTTTGAGATTCTGGAGCAGTTTGATTTTTCCCAGCTTGACGGGACGAACCTGGAGGAAGAACAGTTTCGTAAAAGTGTGGCTACATCGGAAGGGGGATTTGAAAATTTAAGTGTGTGCCAGAGTGAGATTACCACGGATGGGAACGGCCGCTTTGAGCATTCGGATCAGAAGACCTATGACTACACGAAAACCTATTGCGGCGGTCACTCGGACCCAATTATTCATTATGTGGAGAGTGATGGGGAGGAT
>CAJUHR010000081.1 GCA_910586255.1 uncultured Lachnospiraceae bacterium
TTTAGGATTGAGCAATTAGAGGATGGTATTTGGGAGTTAATTTATTTCAAAATAACTGTAAGGGAGAATGATGAAGTTGTTACTTTTATGGAGCTTATTCAGCATTATAATGCCCGACTTCATCCTACAGAATCTGGCGTAAAAGAAATATTTTTAAAAAAGAAAATAGGTGCAAACTGTGTTGTGTGTAAAGCGGATGATTTTGGATCGGTATTGGAGCATACGTTGTCTAATTTTACACAAATAATTAATCTTAATTATGATGTTGAAAATTTGTTTGTTCATAATCCGCCTAAGCTGGTATTAAATAGTTTGAGAACTGAATTTGGAGATGATATTGAATATCTAAAATCCGAATATGCTAAAATAAATGTAGATATCCTAAAAAGAATATTCAGGAATCTTAATGAAAATATTTTAGGGCAGGAACAATGTAAAAAACAGCTAATTACCGGCCTTTATAGATTGACAAAAGAAAAAAGTGAGAAACCAGCTGTATTTATGCTGTATGGACCTTCTGGAGTGGGAAAAACGGAGACAGCAAAAAGCATAAGCAGATCGTTAGGAGGGGAGCTATTAAGAATTCAATTTTCAATGATGCAGACACAAGAGGCATATAATTATGTATTTGGTGCGGAACATTCAAAGACAAGTTTTGCGCGTGATATGCTGTCGAGGGAATCTAATGTGATTTTAATTGATGAATTTGATAAGGTGAATTCAACTTTTTATAATGCGTTTTATGAGTTGTTTGATGAAGGAAGGTATGTGGATACAAATTATGAAGTTGATCTGAGGCATACAATTTTTCTTTGTACATCTAATTTTATAAGTGATAAAGAAATTAAAAATGCATTGGGGCCGGCGATGTATTCAAGAATTGGAAGTTGTATAGAATATGGTGAGCTTGATAAGGCTCAGAAAATAGTAATCATCAATAAATGGTATTCTGAAATAATCGGCATTTTGGATGAGGATGAACGGAAGGTTATAAGTAATACAGATATACAGAAATGGTTTATTGATCATGCGGGTAGATATGATAATATACGGACATTAAAAACAAAGATGGAACTGGCTATATTTGAAAAGCTGGCAGAGGTATTTATTATGAATGCTGATTAAAATGGCAATGAATAAATATGGGATGGCATTAGGATAAATGAAGATCGATATTTGGAAGAATGAAAGAGTATTGGGGAAAAACGTATGGCAGTAGAGAATGGTGAGTGGGTCATGCATGGACTGGATTGGGACAATCCTTACCGAATCCGCAGTTACCAGGAGCTGATTAACTGGATTGACGAGGTGGGATTTCTTCCGTTGTTTAGAAATGAGATTGAGGGCTTTTCGGCGGAAGAGCATACGTCTCCACGGTTTTGGTGGACAGGAGACAGGGAGCAGGACCCTTGGGAATGGCGGGAGATCATTGCAAGGACGGGCACGGTGACTTATGGGAAGTTTTTTAACAAAAAGGCGGGATTTATTTCCAAGAAATGGTTTCCGTATTTTGCCAATTACAGAAGGCAGGGGTATGATTTTGACAGCCGGTGGGAAGATGAACTGGCCAGTATCCGTTGTAAGAAGATTATGGACCAGTTTGAGCAAAATAAGGAACTGTATTCTTTTGAGTTAAAGAAGGCTGCGGGATTTGGGAAGAATGGAGAAAAGAATTTTGAAGGTGTTGTGACAGAACTGCAGATGCAGACCTATCTTATTCAGAGGGATTTTAGACGTAAGGTAAATAAAAGGGGCGAGGAATATGGGTGGCCGGTATCGGTGTATTCTACACCGGAAAGCTTGTGGGGATATGATATGGTTTCTGCGGCTTATAAGGAAGAACCAGAGGAGTCAAAGGAAAGGATTTTGAGGCAGTTTCAACAACATTTTCCGAAGGCTGCAAGGAAAGATATGTTAAAGGTACTTGGTTGAGAAGAAAAGAGGATAAGTTAGGTAAAATACTTAAAGTTTCATTTGGGAGGATAATTATGGAAAATTATATTATTGCCATAAAAGATATTCTTGTTATTGTTGTTCCAATAATAGTAGCATATATAAGCTATAGAAGTAATAAGAAAACAGCTCGTGATATACATTTGGAATTAGAAAAGAGTTTGAGGGAGAAAGACGCTGATACTACTCAGATGTTGGCTAAAATCAATGCTGAATTAGAAAGCCAAAAACAGATGAGTAGTTGGCAGAACTCGTTGCCCAGAATGGATCAATATGTTGATGAAATTGGTGATATTCGATATGGGAATATTGCTGGTCTAACGGATTTGACACAAAAGGTTTCTTATTATATAGAACGCAATGATTTACCATTAAAGGAACTTGAAGATATACATACAATGCTTCTTAAGATAAAACTTCCAATAGATGAACCAGAATTATATCCATTTGAAATTCCGATTTTGATTGATTTTCGTAAACTGCTTTATAAAATTGAAAAAATGATAGAGGTCCCGAATTAATATGAGGAAAAGGTGGCCTTAATGAGACTTTTAGATTTAGACGAATAACGATTTAATAAGAGGATATAGTGAGTACCTTTCACTTAGTGGTAATAATTTTAGTATAAAGTAAATTTAAGCTGAAGGAGAAGGAAACCAATGGATGTAGTAACCCCAATGGCAGAATCATTATTTAATGATGATATGAAAGATTTGTCTATGGATTTTTTGGAATTAGGATTAGATTCTATAACAGATAATGAAATATTGAAAGAGATACCAATTGTAAAGACTGTCTGTGCTATAACAAAAACATCTATCGCAATAAAAGAAAAATTCTTGCTGATGAAATTTTTTAATTTCGTAAAAGCGTTTAATAATTATGATGTTGAAGAAGAGATTAGTAAAAGAAAGAATGCTATCCATAATAATGAGAAATGGGTTTATGATGAAATAGAATTTCTTTCTGTATATCTTGATGATATGGATAGCGTTAAAAAAGCGAGAATATTGGGAAGATTATATAATGAATACCTAAATAGGCGTATTAATTGGGAAAGATTCTGTTTGTTTACTGAAATAGTGAATCGAATGTTTTCCTATGACATGGATATGCTTCTTGGATTTTATGATTATAGTAAACCGGATAGTTCTAAAGGACTTGGCTTTGATTTAACGTCTTACAATAGATTAGTTGGATTAGGTCTGATTGATAGAGAGATCGATTATGGGCAGGATATGTCTAAGTATGGCAGAGTGTTTAGAGAAAAATCATATGCGTATAGAATTACATATGCTGGAAAAATGATTGGAGAAATCATTAAGCAGTTGAAATAGCATATGATATTATGGTTTTATAGCATTTTGATATTAAACACACTATATGTAGAAAAATATAAATCGACAAACGCAATATATAGTGCTACAATAAACCTGACATTGATTTCTGTGTGTTCACAAGAACCACACCAAATGCTTTTGTTCCGGTAAAACGCCGGAAGTCAAAATTTCAGGCGAAAAGCCTACATATGTGCAAACCAGGCAGAAAGTCTGCCTGTTAAGTAAGGTATCAGAAATTTTTATGAGTTTCTGGTGCCTTATTTTTTTGCGCCTAATAAGAAAGGGGAGAAGAAATGGAATCAGAGAAATGGTTACAGGAGCTGTTTAACAAGCTCCGGGAACGTTTGGGAGAGGAGTATCAGGTGACGAAGGTAGAAAAGCCAACGCTGAACTCTGCGGGTAAAGTCCAGATCGGCATTGTGAAAAACGGGGAGCGCACCGGGATTCTCCTGAATCTGGAGCCGGGAAAGGTACAGCGGCTTAAGACTGGAATCGGCCTGGAGGAAGAGGTGGATTTCCTTGTGGAAAGATATTTGGAGAAGCGGAGCGTGCTATGTAAGGAACTGCTGGCTGGCGAATGGTTTGAGAGGATGAAGGAACGGATCGTCTATGCATTGGAACGAATGGAGGGAAATGAGGAGGCTTTGAAGCATATTCCCTGGGTGTTACTAAGAAATATCCGGATGTTGATAAAATCTGTCAGTCCGTAAAAGAAAAGTTTGAATTTGCGGATAGGAAGTACCGGATTGTGGCGCCGGGGAAGGTGGAGGATATCATGTATGAAGGGCAGGCCTTAAGGCACTGCGCCGATTCCAGTGATATCTACTATGAACGGATTCAAAACCGGGAGTCCTATATCATGTTTCTTCGGAAGGCGGAGGAACCGGACAGGCCTTATTATACCCTGGAGGTGGAGCCGGACGGAACAATCCGGCAGAAACGGACCGTAGGCGACAGGCAGAATAAGGACTTAGAGGACGCTGTGGTATTTTTAAGAAAGTGGCAGGAGGAGATCCAGAAGCGGCTTACTCTGGAGGATTACCGGCTTGCAAAGGAAAGCTCCAGGCTCCGGGTGGAGGAATTTAAGAAGCTGCGGGAGGAAAAGGCCAAGATCTGGCACGGGC
>CAJUHR010000082.1 GCA_910586255.1 uncultured Lachnospiraceae bacterium
CTGATGATCTGTGTGATTTTGCCAATATTTTGTTCTGCCATCTTGTTTCTCCTTATAATCCTCAAAATTATTAAATTATCTATCCATCATCCATTCCGGCCGCCCGTTAGGCTGCCGGGCTCCTTCTAAAAACCATGGGCCCCGGCAGGCAAAACATGCCTGCCCCCGCCCCTATCAGCTGATCGCATTGGCGCCGGCAATAATTTCCGTCAGCTCCTGGGTAATGGAACCCTGACGGGCCCGGTTGTACTGGATCTCCAGTTTCCCCAGCATCTCCTCGGCATTGTTGGTTGCCGAGTCCATAGCGGTCATACGGGCGCCGTTTTCACTGGCCACCGCCTCCAGCAGGGCCCCGTAAATCAAGCTGCTCATATATTTCGGGATAATCTGGTCCAATACGGCCTCCGCATTGGGCTCATAATTCATCAGCGCCTGCGCTTTCTCCCCGTTGCTTTCCTCTGCCTCTACCGCCTCCCGGTCAAAGGGAAGCAGCCGGATCAGTTTAGGGATATGCACCACCGTGTTTTTAAAAGAAGTGTAAGCCAGATAAATTTCTCCTATCTCGCCCTTTCCGAAGGACTCCAACAACACCGCCGTCAGGTCTGAAGCATCCTGGTACATGGGCTCGTCGATTACCTCTGAATAGTCCTCAGCAATCTCATAGCCCTTCCGGACCAGCCCGTCCCGGCCTTTCCGGCCAATGGCGTACACCTTGGTATCCCCGGCGTTTAACTCCGGGCTGGCAACAATCATTTTCACAATATTGTTGTTGTACCCGCCTGCTAAGCCCCGGTTGGAGGTAATGGCAATCACTGCCTTCTTCCCCCCCTCCCCGGTGCAAAGGTATTTATGGTCCATATTTCCGGACCTTTCCAGCATGGCGGCAATCGTCCCGTACATCTGGTTGAAATAGGGCTTGGAGCTCTCGGCTTTTGTCCTGGATTTTTGCAGTTTGACCGTAGATACCAGCTTCATGGCCTTGGTAATCTGGCCTGTGCTCTGGATACTGGCCCTTCTGCGTTTAATGTCTCTCATGGATGCCATGATTCGTGTCCTCCATCCTGCAAGCGCCGTAAAGCCTAAGCGGCATCTCTGCCCCTGTCCTTTACCGCTGTGCCTTGCACTCCTTGATTGCCTTCACCAAAAGCCCCTCGTTCTCCTCCGTCAGCTGCTTTGTGTCACGGATAGAGGCAAGAATCTCCGGATACTTGGTGTCTATAAATTTAAACAGGTCTTTTTCAAACGCCAATATGTCGGAAACGGGAATGTCCAGCAAGTATTTCCGGGTAGCGGCGTAAATGATCACTACCTGGTATTCTACTGGCATGGGCTGATACTGGGGCTGCTTCAAAACCTCTTTCAGCCGTTCGCCCTGGGCCAGCTGCTCGGTGGTAGCCGCATCCAGCTCGGAGCCAAACTGGGCAAAGGACGCCAATTCCCTGTATTGGGCCAGTTCCACACGGATCGGGGCCGCGATTTTCTTCATCGCCTTGATCTGCGCCGCGCCGCCTACACGGGACACGGACAAGCCGGCGTTAATAGCCGGGCGGAAACCGGAATTAAACATTTCCGTCTCCAGATAAATCTGGCCGTCGGTAATGGAAATCACATTGGTCGGAATATAGGCAGACACGTCGCCGGCCTGGGTTTCGATAATGGGCAGGGCCGTTAAAGAACCTCCCCCCAGCTCTTCAGACAGGCGGGAAGCACGCTCCAGCAAACGGGAGTGCAAATAGAACACGTCGCCCGGATAAGCTTCACGGCCCGGCGGCCTTTTCAGCAGCAGGGACAAGGTCCGGTAAGCGGCCGCATGTTTGGTCAGGTCATCATAGATCACCAGCACGTCCTCTCCCCGCTCCATCCACTCCTCGCCAATGGCGCAGCCGGAATAAGGCGCAATGTACTGTAACGGCGCCAAATCCGAAGCAGTGGATACGACTATGGTCGTATAATCCATGGCGCCAAACTCTTCCAAGGTCCTCACGATATTGGCTACCGTGGATGCCTTCTGGCCAATGGCTACATAAATGCAATGCACCCCCTGGCCTTTCTGGTTAATAATGGTATCAATGGCAATGGCAGTTTTTCCGGTCTGGCGGTCACCGATAATCAGCTCACGCTGCCCCCTGCCAATGGGTATCATGGAGTCGATAGCCTTGATACCGGTCTGTAGCGGGGTATCTACGGATTTCCTCTCAATAACCCCATGGGCCACCCTTTCAATACGGCGGAACTGTTCCGTTTCCACAGGCCCTTTGCCATCTATGGGCTGCCCCAGGGCATTGACCACCCGACCGGTCAATGCATCGCCCACCGGAACCTCTACCACCCTGCCGGTCGTCTTTACAATATCACCCTCGCTGATGTTGCTGGTATCGCCCAGAAGAACCACACCTACGTTGTCTTCCTCCAGGTTCAGCACCATGCCGAAGATCTCTCCCGGAAACTCCAGAAGTTCACCCTGCATAGCTTTTTCCAGCCCATGGATCCGAGCAATACCGTCTGCTACCGTAATCACGGTGCCGACGTCCGAGACTTCCAGCTTGGTAGAATATTTCTCAATCTGTTCTTTAATAACCGAACTGATTTCTTCTGGTCTCAAATTCATTTTGCTGTTTCCCTTTCTGAAAATTGATGTGACCGTTCCGTCACAAAGCTTCTTAAAAAGCCGCAATCTTTCTGTCTGGAGTGTGTCTGAAAAATGGGTTTTCAGGCACGCCCTAAGCCAACTGAAGCTGCAACAGCTCTTTTTTCAGCTGGTAAAGCCGTGTTTTTATGCTGTTGTCCACCACCCGGTCGCCAATCCGGACTGTCATGCCGCCAATCAAGGACGGATCCACCTGGTAATCCATCTCAAATGCCACATAACCGGTAGATTCCAGCAGCCTCTCCCTTAGGCGCTCTTTCTGGCCCACGCTTAGTTCCACCGCACTGGTCACACACACAGAGCCGATTTTTTTAAATTCTTTCACCCGCTGGACAAAATAGGCAAAAATTGAAAGCATATCATTTTGCCGGCCTTTCTCCACAATAATTGCCAAAAGGCCCATCAGCCCTTCCGACACTTTGCCGGCAAAAATCCGCTCCATGATGGAAACCTTTTCTTCCTTGACGATCTGGGGGTTATTCAAAAGCGAAACCAGCTCCGGATTGCCTTCAAAAATGGTAATCAAGGCACAGGCTTCCTCATAAAGCACATCCATGGTATCCTTTTCCAGGGCCATCTCAAACAATGCGTCGCCGTACACCTTTGACACTAGCTTTGCCATGTAAACTCACCCATTTCCTTCAAAGTCTCGTCAATTAAGGTATCCTGAATTTTTACGTCTATGGAATTGCCAATGGCTTTCTGGGCCATCAGCGCTGCAATATTGACCACGTCCTGCTTTAGGTCGTCCATGGCCTTTTTCTTTTCCAGCTCAATCTCCCGGTTAGCCCGCTCGATAATCCTGGCCGCCTCTGTTTTGGCCTCCTCCACGATCTCTGCCTCCCGGGTCTTGGCTTTCTTGCGCGCAGCTTCCAGAATGCCCTCTGCTTCTTTATTCACGTCTTTAAGCTTTGCCTCATACTCCTCTTTTAACGCAGCGGCGCTTTTCTGATCACTGGCAGCCTGCTCCAGCTCACCGGTTATCTTTTTCCTCCGCTTTTCCAGCACGTCCCGTACCGGATTGAAGAGCAGGTAGGATAAGCAAAAGAACAATACGAAGACATTGATGCCGGTCAGCACCGCGTCATGTAGCAACTGCGCATCAAATGCTATCAGTCTGTCCAAGTCTTAAGCCTCCTTTCGTCAACTATCCTCTCCCGGCCTTTAAGCAGTAAAAGGCTTAACGAACATCAGGATAATAGCGACAACCAGGCCGTACAAGCCAGTAGTCTCAGCAACTGCCTGCCCAAGCAGCATTGTGGAAGTAATATCGGACCTTGCGCCCGGATTGCGCCCTACGGCAGACGCGCCATGGCCTGCAGCAATACCTTGCCCTACGCCGGGCCCGATACCGGCGATCATTGCCAAACCTGCACCGATTGCGGAACAACCAAAGATAAAGTCTTGTCCTGAGATACCGTTCATAGTAAAATTCCTCCTGAGATATATAAAAAATTAATAAAACTACCTTTTTCAACTGCCGTTACCCTGCCACCGGAACCCTTTCCCGTCCGCCGGCACCCACGGCAGGCGGCTGCTGCCCACGGCAAGCCGGAATGCCCGCCTCGCCTCTCT
>CAJUHR010000083.1:0-1501 GCA_910586255.1 uncultured Lachnospiraceae bacterium
AGTACATGATATGTTGCAGCGTCTGAATGAGCTGGCAGTTAAGGGTGCTAACGGTACTCTGCAGTCAGAAGATCGTTCCTACATTAATCTGGAAGTTGAGCAGCTTATGAGTGAAATCGATCGTGTGGCTTCCACTACAACCTTCAATGAGAGAAAGCTGTTGAATGGTAGTTGTTCTGCAGGTATTGATCTGCAGGTAGGTGCTGAGGCGTCACAGGTTATTACTCTGAGCATCACAGCAATGAATTGTTCCGCTATTGGCTTAAGCGGAAGTGCTACAACTCAGAGTGCATGTAATAGTTTGAATGATAGTGTAAAGACTGCTATCACAAAGCTTAACAAGCAGAGAGCTACATTAGGTGCTATTCAGAACAGGCTTGAGCACACTATTAACAACTTGGATAACGTTGTTGAGAACACCACTAGTGCTGAATCTTCTATCCGCGATACAGATATGGCTACAGAGATGGTTAGATACTCCAACAATCAGATCCTTGCTCAGGCAGGTCAGGCTATGTTGGCACAGGCTAACCAGACTAATCAGGGTGTATTGTCTCTTCTGGGTTAATCATTGCAAATTAATTAAAACTACCATAGGAGCTGACGAAAGTCAGCTCCTAATTTTTTAAGGAGAAAAAAGATGATAGATTTTCCGCAGGAATTTTTTTTAGAAGAGGTAAGGGAAGGGTTCACGATTGACAGTACTATGAAGGTGTTCTGGGCAGCCGAGCTGGAAGTGCTGCGGGAAGTCTCAGAGGTGTGTGAACGTCATGGCATACAGTGGTATGCGGCATATGGAACATTGCTTGGCGCCATCCGCCATGAGGGGTATGTACCCTGGGATGATGACCTTGATATTTGGATGAAACGGGAAGACTACAATAAATTTATGGAAGTAGCGCCGAAAGAGCTTCCTGCCGGTTATATCGTGGAAAGCCCCTTGACAGACAGAGGTTATAAGGAGTTTCATTCCTGTGTTTTTAACTCAAATTCTATTAGTGTGAATGAGGAACGTCTTCGGAATTTTCATGGCTGTCCGTTTCTGGTAGGTGTAGATATATTTCCCCTTGACTTTCTGCCAGATAATGAGGCGGATCGAGAAGGACAAAAAGCTATTTTTTATGTTCTTGGTTTAACGGCAATGTTGTTAAAAAAGGAAGAAAGAGATGAGGAAGAAGAGGCAAACCTTCAGGAAGCGTTGGATACGATAGAAGAGGTATGTGGAGTATATCTGGACAGAGAAAACAAGCAAGGGTTGGTACTGGCTTCGGCCATTTACAAAATAGCGAACCAGTTATGTACAAGCTTCACGGAGGAAGATGGAGACCATCTTGTGATGTATATGGATTATGCCAACTGGGCCCATAAAATTTATAAGAAGGAGTGGTTTGATGAGGCAATCCATCAGCCCTTTGAAGGCCTTCTGATCCCTGTACCGGTAGGCTATGACGAGATACTGAAACGAATTTACGGAGATTATAATATACGTATAAATGCAGGC
>CAJUHR010000083.1:1511-4158 GCA_910586255.1 uncultured Lachnospiraceae bacterium
GCAGCTCAAGCATATGCGGGATGTTGTGGGTGATCTGGAAGAAAAATATGCCCGGCTTGAGGAACTGATCGCGGAGGCCAAAAGAAAGCGCATGGAAGAACTAAAGGAGCAGTGATGTTAGACTTTCCCAGTGAATTTTTCAGGGCACAAGAAATAGAAGGATTTTTGGTGGATGCCACCATGAAAAACGTATGGGCAGCGGAGCTGGAGGTGCTCCGTGAGATTGCGGAAATTTGTGAACGGCATGAAATCACCTGGTATACGGCATATGGGACGTTGCTTGGGGCGATCCGGCATGAAGGCTTTGTTCCATGGGATGACGATATGGATATATGGATGAAGCGGGATGACTATATGCGGTTTCTGCAGGTTGCCCCGAAGGAATTGCCAGAAGGGTATCTTGTCCATAGTCCACTGACTGATCTGGGATACCTCCAGTTTCATTCCTGCGTGTTAAACGCCCGTTCGGTCAGCGTTGAGCCGAAAAGGTTACAGAATTTTCATGGCTGTCCGTTTGTGGTAGGCGTCGATATTTTCCCTCTGGATTGGCTCCCGGTGGAGGCAAAGGAGCGGGAAAGGGAGCGGGAAGTGTTTGATGTGATAAGCACCACTGCTACCATGGTAAATAAAGAGGAAAGAACTCTTGAGAATACGATAAAATTAAAGAATGCACTTTCATTTTTAGAAAATAAATGTCATATCTCCTTTAAGCCCTGGCTTCTTGCTCCGGAGCAAAAAGAAGCGCTTGTTTCAAAGCTATACTGGCTGGGCAATCAGGTGACAATGCAGTTTGGGAAGAGATCCAGTGATAACCTTGTAATGTACATGGATTATATCAACTGGAACCATAAAGTCTATCGGCGGGAATGGTTTGAAGATGTGGAATATACGGCCTTTGAAGGCTTTGGTGTGCCGGTTCCTGTGGGATATGATTCTGTTTTAAAAATAATTTATGGAGACTATCATATGCGAATCAGAAATACAACAATGCATGGATATCCGATGTACCAGAAGCAGTTGGATCAAATGAGAGAGATGATTCGTAAATTGGAAACGGAGCAGGAATGAAATGCTGAGCTTTGGAGAAAATTTTTTTCAGGCGGAAATACGGGAAGATTTTCAGGTAGATGTGACCATGAAGACAGTGTGGGCAGCGGAATTGGAGGTCCTGAGTGAGATCGCGAAAGTATGCGAGAGACATGGATTGACCTGGTATATGGCCTTTGGGTCATTGCTTGGTACGGTAAGGCATCAGGGATTTATTCCGTGGGATGACGATATGGATATATGGCTGATAAGGGAAGACTATATGCAGCTCCTCACATATCTTCCAAAAGAGCTGCCCAAGGGATATGTTGTAAGAAGTCCGATGCTTGAAAGCTGGTATCCGGAATACCATTCCTGTGTTGTCAACAGTGATTCGATCAGTATAGCTCCGGAACATCTGCAAAAGTTTCACGGCTGTCCGTTTATGGTGGGGATCGATGTATTTCCGTTGGATTTCCTAGAAGAAGATGAGGAAAATTCTCTCCGGATGAATCTGTGCAGAATGGCAAGACAGGCTGCCTTAATGATAAAGAGCAGAGAAATAAATGCGGATCTGGCAGAGATGTTGGATATACTGGAAAGACAGCGGGATGTCACTATTGACAGAAACGGATTATCGGAAACTGCCTCTGAGGATGAACGTAATGAACTGTCGGCAGGACTTTGGGGACTTGCAAACGAGATCGTTATGGGTGACGGCGGAAAAAAAGGTAATGAGTCAGGCAGACTGGCCATGTACTTGGATTATCTTAAGTATAACAAATTCTATCAGGCGTCTTGGTTTGAGAATGTGGAGATGATGCCATTTGAGGGATTTTCCGTGCCTGTGCCGGGAGGCTATGACCGGATTCTGCGCTCGACCTATGGGGATTATTCTGTATGTATTAAAAATACTACACTCCATGACTATCCGTTTTATAAAAAGCAATTGGAACAGTTACGACAATACGTGGCGGAGGTGGAATCGGCCAGAAAGAGGGAGCAATAATGCTGGAGTTTCCGGTAGATTATTTTCAAAATGAGGAACGGGAAGGTTTTTTGGTGGATAGCACCATGAAGACGGTATGGGCGGCCGAATTGGAGGTTCTAAATGAGGTTGCATGTGTCTGCGGCAGGCATGATCTGCAATGGTACGCTGCTTATGGCACATTGCTCGGAGCTGTCCGCCATCAGGGTTTTATTCCGTGGGATGATGATATTGATATTTGGATGAGGCGTGAGGATTATCGGAAGCTGTTAAATCTATTACAGGAAGAATTGCCAGAGGGTTATGTAGTCAGAGCCCCTTTTGCCAGAAAGGGGTATCCGGAATATCAGGTATATGTGAACAACAGTGATTCGATCAGCATAGAACCGGAGCATTTACAGAGGTTTCATGGCTGCCCTTTTTACGTAGGAATTGATATTTTTCCGTTGGATGCAATTCCGTCGGATGAGAAGGTATCTGAAATACAAAGAAGTATCTTTGCAAGCGCTCTTATGTTGCAGCAATTGGAATTTCAGGCAAAGGCGAGTGAAGGGAAACAACAGAAGAAAGAACAGAGGGATGCGAGATCGGAAGAGCACACGTCTGAACTCCAGTCACGAGATTCCATCTCGT
>CAJUHR010000084.1 GCA_910586255.1 uncultured Lachnospiraceae bacterium
CCAGCTCACTTCCATACACAACACCATTTCCCGCGATTCCCACCGCTGAAAATACCGGGCTCATGCCCATAGCCGCAATCAACACCCAGGCCGGCACCGCCGCCTGATATCTTGTCCTCTTTTTCATCATATGCTCCTTTTACTTTCTATTTTTTATTTTCCTGCCCCAGATAACCCAGAAACCAGAATTTGTCCCGAAACACTCACAATCTTGGTGCCTCACACACTCACCCCATAACCCTCTATAGGCCGATTGTTCCACACCATTAGCACACTCTCAGTAATGTCCAGGCAATTCTTTCATACCAGGTTCTCAATAGGCAAGAAAATGAGCCGCCCTCAAAAGACAGCCCATTTCCTTCATCTATTATCATGTACCCCCGGACTCTTACGCCCGAAGGCTCACTCCTGCACTGCCACAAAAGCAGGCCGGTTCCCAATCCGTTCATTGGCCACCTGCTCCGGGGCCACTCTCCCGTCATAGGTCACCGCATAACACATCTTCCCGTCCCTGGCCGCCGGAGTCCTCAGCCAGTAGCCCATAACATGGCTTCCTGCCAGGGTAAAATTATCCGTCTCCGACCCGTTAATCTTCCACAGATAATTCCCATACCGAATTGCCTCCTCTAAAGACAGGCAAAACAACGTGTCCTCCGTTTTACTTCCCGGCTGCTTCCGTTTGGTAAACTTCCGCTCCGATATCATATAATCAGAACTTTTCCCTGCATAAGTATACCCGGCCGTAGTCTCTGCCCTGGCAATCCCCTCCGAATCCGCCAGCCCCTCCTTAAGCCAGCCTCTCAAGTCAGAAGCCTCCCAGCCATTGTGATTTTCGTCAAACACACTCTCATCACCGCCGATAATGGAATCACACAGAAACAAAGCCCCTGCCCTGTTCATCCCTGCGTCACAGTAGTTAGGGTCCACACACCGGAAGGTATAAGACTTCCCGTGAATCACCCTCTCCTGAGTATCCCCCTCATACCAGATCTTTCCCTGCCCGGTATCCGCCTTCTCTCTCCCAAGCACAAAAGCCGGACGGATTCCCACTTCGGTCAGAGAGACCCGGCTGGAAGCAATATGCCCGTTGTACTGCACCAGATACGCCTGGTTGGTAGTATTCTCCCGCTTGGAGCGTGTCCAGTAATACCTCATTCCCCTCCTTGGTGTCCATACCTTCCGGACAATCTCCTTATAAACCGGATTCTTCACCTCATCTATGGACAGACAGAACACCTTGTCCGAAACCGAATCCCCGGTCTCCGGCAGGTTCACCGCCGCAAGCTCCTCTGCCACGGAAAGAGTGTCGGCAAAATACTGGTTCAGCCAGGTCCTCACATCAGAGGTTCCATAATCATTGTTCGCCAATCCATACCGAACAGAAAGAGCATAAGGAATCACCTCATCCGCCACAAACAGATATCCGCCCTGATAATCCGAATCCAGGCAGGTAAACCCCATGGTCTCAAATCCATCGGAAAGCCCGGTCTCCACCTGCAGCCCGTCCCCTTTCCTGTACCGGTCTGCCTCCCTGGTCTCCGCATGAGCAGAAAACCCTAAAAGAAAACTGACCGCCGAACAGGTAAGAAAAACCGCCGCCAGCGCCTGCTTCCTTTTCATGCGTATCACCAGCCTCATGCCGTCTCCTCCGTATTTTCGACATCCTTATCCTCTGCCCTGGCTTTCCGTCTGCCGCCCCTGGCTCCCTTTGCCTTTTCGCTCTCACTCCCTTCCAGTCCTTCGGCCTCATCTTCCATGCCTGGCCCTTCTGTTCCCTGATCTTCTGTCCCTAATCCTTCAAGTTCCGCATCTTCCCATCCCGGTTCTCCCGTATTCTGGCCGCTGCCATATGCCACCGCTTCTCCGTCTCCACTGCTTTCCCCGGTCCCCAGTCCTTCCTCTCCGGATTCTTCCGCCACAGATACAAACCTGGCAAGGCACCGTCCCTTTTCATCCTCTCCAGGCATAAAGGACACGGTCTGACCGTCACGGAGCTTCTTAAATCCTTCCCTCTGAATCTCCGAATAATGGACGAAATAATCCATGCCCTCCTCATCCGTAATAAATCCGAAACCCTTTCTCACATCAAACCACTTTACAATTCCTCTCATTTCCATATGACAAGTTCTCCTCTCAAAAATTATTTTATTGTTAAATTTCGTTTTCTGCTTCACTGCACAGAAAAAGACAGATTTTCCAAACCCCATAAGTTCCGAAAAACCTGCCTTTTCCCTAATCTTATCCCCGCTTAATAATCCTGGTAATGATCCCTTCGGCCACCTCCCTCTCCTCATTGATCCTGGTCACCAGAAATCCCACTTCATCCCCCTGCCCAGGCAGACTTGCCGTGTTGCAGGAGTGGGCCACCGCATTGACCCGGCAGTTCAGACAGAGAAAGAAGGTTCCCCGGTAAACATCCGTCACCTTCCCCACATACTTTCCCTGCTTTTTAAGCCGCATTAAGTTCTCTTTGTTAACATTGGCCTTAGCTTCCCTGGCGCTGACCTCCACCTTCATGGCCTCAACCGAATCCCCGGAAATCTTCTTTACCATGACATTCACCACATCCCCTGTGGCAAACTTCTCATTGGCATCCGACAGCCATTCCCAGGTCATATCCCTGGCCTTAAGCGAACACTCAATGCCAAACACCTCCAGCCGGACCGCCTTGGGAGCCACGGCGATCACCCTGGCCTCCACCACACGCCCCGGCATGATCATAGGCGGTCCGTCCTGGAAAGGCAGATAGAACTGCTGCCGCTTCCGAAGCATAGCCTCCCTCCTGGAAGCCGCCACACTGCCGGTTCCCTCGTCCAGATCCCGGACAATAAAGTCCAGTTCCGCCCCCAGCATGTTGTTGGCAAGCCTGGTCTGCCGGTTCACCAGATCAGAGTTTTCCCTTCCGTCCCCTTCCAGGTTAATCATCATCTCCTCCATAGGAATCAGAACCCGGCAGCCTTTGTAGTAGATCACAGCCACCACCCAGCCGCCCTCCAGCCTCTCAATCCCGCTTAAAGACCCGGACAGAATCTTCCTTGTCCTCTGGGCATTCATCAACTCATGCCACACCAGCTCATCCTGGTTCTTCGCCTCTGCCGCAGCGCCCCCTGCGTCCACAGTCAGAATCCCCGCCGGACGGCTCCTGGAGCGTACAACGCCTTCCTGCACTCCCACCGCCACACGGCTTTTACTTTCTTCCTTCATGGGCATACCACCTTTCTTTTTTTCATTCCGATTCCCCGGATTCTCCAAAAACTGCCTGAAAACACAAAAAGAGCAGCCCTATGAAAAGCTGCTCTCCGTGAACCCGTTGATTCAGAAATCTGATGATACCATTATAAAACATTTGAAATTGCAAGTCAATTCTTCAGGAAATGCAATGTGGTTTCATTTCGGTTCCAATTTCGTCCCATTTTACCTACAGCCTATAATTTCTCTGAATTGCAGCCTCCTACCTGTGCAAAAAAGATAATTCGATGTTGATTAGCAGCAATACAATCAATACATAAACGACCATGCTTTTCATATCTAAATATTGCTTCATGGAAGCTTGTCCAAAATCCTGCAGAACTTTAACAAACATACCACAGACTATACCTATAGCCGCAAAACCATTCGTTCTCAATCTGCTATAGCACTTTTTATGTAATAAGAAAGTCTGCATATAAAAGTATATTATGAGTCATAACATCTGGTATATTGTAAACATTTCAACGGGCCAGTGAAAAGGGAAGCATATCATAGTTTCAAATACAGTGCCACACAAAGCTATCGAAATAATATTCTTTTTCATGTTTAATATGGTCTGGATAAAATTCTCCTTTCTCTTTACCCTTTTCTTTTTTGTAGTAAACAATCTTTATAAACTTCAGCTAACAAATCCCTAAACAATTTCTAACATTTAGGAGAAACCTATATATCC
>CAJUHR010000085.1 GCA_910586255.1 uncultured Lachnospiraceae bacterium
GCTCCAGATAATATGCCGGGATCACCTCTGCTTCATCAGAAACCAGCCGGGAGTAGAGCATTGGCACCGGATCGCCCCCGCCCTGTCCTACCCAAACCTGGAAAACCGCATCCGGAAGTCCGTCAAACCAACACTCCCAGGTCTGAAGCCCCTTTTGCCGGATATTGATCGTTTCATCCGGGTATCTTCCTGTCAGATATTCCTCTACATCCGCCCTGGTATAAGGTCCCCGGTATTCATAACAGCCTGCAAGCGACAGAGCCAACAGGCAGGCCATCCCA
The DNA here is from genome assembly GCA_910586255.1 of uncultured Lachnospiraceae bacterium. GTDB lineage: Bacteria > Bacillota > Clostridia > Lachnospirales > Lachnospiraceae > Brotaphodocola. The sequence continues at coordinate 282 of CAJUHR010000085.1, forward strand.
ACAGCAAATATTTTCTTAACCATTTGTGACTACTTTCGTTACCTCCCGGCTGTTTGAAATATAGGCATTTACGTTCCAGGCAAATTGATGGAACACCGCCTATATTCAAAACAAAAAGGCGCTCCCCGCCACGCAGTTCCCTGCAGGCATAAGAGCGCCACTATTGACAGTATAAAATTGAGCATAACAAATCTGCGGGGCTACATAGTAATGGCACCGCATTGCTTGCTTGCTTGCTTGCTTGCTTGCTTGCTTGCTTGCTTAAGAATGACACAAGATATCATATTTGTCAAGCTCCTTTTCTAAAAAATATATTGTAATTATAGCAGAAATCTGCTGTTCTCGCAAGAGGGAGGGATTTTCCGATTTGTAAAGCATTAAAACGATATACCGTCCATCTTATGATGATTTCATGCCGAATGGATACAAGAAACAGTAAGATAAATGCTGGTTTCAAAGAAGATCGGGGATTTCATCCTTTGCCGGCTCTTCCAGATAACCTTTTACAGTATCAAACATTTTCCTTGTTTCTGGCTGCATCAACTTCTCAGATTCCCTCTGTAACAGATACCAGCTGCGGAGATATTCCAAAACCGTTACCTGTAGCAGATTCTTAACTTCCTGATCTTCACTTGTGGCCATGTCCTCTAAAAAAACAAAAACTTTTTTTATCTTGACGTTATCCTGGCGCTCGCTCACCAGCAGACGGCCAATATAATCACAGAAGCATCGGTCAAAATAAATCGTCTGCCCCCTGGTTTCCTGATCCTGAAATGTATCCTGAATCCATGCCAGTTCTTCTGCATAACGCCTGCTGATCTCTGGAAATTCCTTTAATAACTCATTCACTATTTCAGAATAAGAGTACATATCCTTTACCTCTTCATTTTGTTCCAACGTTCCGGACAGGATAAAGGTTTAAGCTGTCCGAACAAAATCCGATCAGCGTGTCTACATCTCTGGCTGTTGCATTCTTTCCAGACCTGCTATCACTTCCTCCAATTCTCCAGCTGTAAGAAAAGTTTCACTTATGGTTATGCTTTCTAATTTATGCCTGGAGTTTTCCGTTTCATAAGTCAATTTACTTGCTAAAATCCTTATATTTATTTCATCGCGGACTGCAAAAACAAAACAGTTACAGTCCGATAATGCAGCTGGGGTTATATTAAAACAATCATTATTGTCATTTTGAATGTCTTCAGGGAAAGTAATATCGTAAATTTCCGCAAAAGCCTGTTGTGGAGACAAGACATATAACCGCTTGTCTGTTGTAAGGTTCCTTAACTTCTGTCTCAAGTATTCAATCTCACATCGGAGAGTAGCTGTTACAATCTCTTTTGGATAGATGTCACCATTTATGCAGATAAGCAGAACTCCATTCCCAAAAGTATCATCAAGATTCCATTCATTTATAACCCCGCTCAAAACAGCAAATTTATAAGGATTTCCTGATATCATAGCCACCTCCGCCCAAAATGTTTATAAAATCCAAGATCACATTTTTATACCATAAAACGTAAAATACTCTTTTAGCTTATCAAGATTTTCCAGATAAGAATCAATTTTTGCCAGTGTATTAAATTCTCTGTCATACAAAACAATCCAGCCCAAACTTTTTGAAACGGAGGACACTTCCTTTACTGAAAACTCCTTAGTCCGCCCGAACCGAGAAACCACCCGCACCTGTTCTCCATCTATTTCCACCTGGCACACTGTCCCAATTCGTACACCGACAACACCTCCCCCCATGGTAGCCAACGCGACAACGATCAGCGCCCTACGCTCTACGATGGTCCCGGTGAAAAAGTTGATTGACAGGAAAAGAGCTAATCCGATTAGCAGAACAAACCATCCCATTCCCGCAAATCCAATTCGGGCAGAGCGTTTCAAACGGAGAGTGAATTGCTGTTGATGAATGGAAGATTTCACTGGTTTCGGCTCAGGGCTGTCCTCAGCCGGGGAACGCCATCCGGCAGGCGCATTGACTATGGAGACTTTCTTTTGGAGCAGCCAGAGGAACATCAAGTCCGCGTGTTCCATGCTGCTCGCAAACTTAGCCAGCACTTGATAGTCCTTGCCATAGAGTACATTACAGCCATTCCCCGGCCCCAGCACCACACCGGCAATATCACGGACGGAAAACTCACGGTCTTTCCGGAACCATCTTCGCCACCGGAGACTGCTGCCCTCCACGATAATCCGGGTTCCCGGCGCAAAGCGGCTATGTACGGCAAAGTATGCCGGCGGGTTAATGGCGGGAAGTTTTTCCGGGAGCAGGTTGTAGGAATACCCATTCCCTCCTGCGTATGCTATATGCCAGGGTTCTCTTTTCCAGTCTGCATAAGCCAGCAAGCTTCTTCTGGTAAGGAAAAAGCCAATCATCCCCAGACCCGCACACAAAAGCAGCAATTCCCATATCTCCCCCCACAGTCTGCCCCAATCCGCCGCCGTGAACGGAGCCATAGAAACGAAAACAGACAAAAGAGCCAGCAGCACTACCCAGAGGACACTGGCCGATACGGTACAGACCCCCACGGTAACATAGGCGGCAGTTTTAGAACACCGCCCATGAAACAAACGGTAAAACCACCCAATCACCAGCCCCACAAAAAGCTGGAGCATGGTACTGAAACTTCCCATCCGGCATAGGGAGCATAACAACATCACCAGGATGCAGACAATCATCCCGATGACACTTCCTAAAATGCCACACAGGATGCTTCCCTGTAATTCAGATCCGGATTCATTGTGAGATGTATTGTAATCGATTGACATCTAACAGCCCCCTAGTTGTCTTGCCAGTACACGATGAAAATACCTGCATTATCCTGCCCCCACCTGCTCCTCAAATATTCCAGTTTACATCACACCATGAGATAAAATTTCAAACTCAATCTCATCATCCTGTGAAGCGATTTCCGCAACCAGGTCAAGGCTCATATAATCTTCTTCCTGTCCGCTTTCAATTCCAGTCAACCCAACCTGGATAAAAATGTTATAATACTTTGTAATTTCATCGCTGTCCAGAGGGAGATCGTTTTCTTGCCGTTCATTTCCTTTATAGCTTACATTTCTATATTGTCCATTTTTGATATGGTAAGGACGATGATTGTGATCCCGGTAAGTGAAACCGTAACTCTCGTACACAACATAATAATTCCCCGTAAAATAGCGGATATCGGGAAAACTGTCAATTTCCGAGGCCAAGTCTTCGCTGTCTTCATCCAGATAATTACTGAAAATGATTTCTTCAATCTGCTCCAGCATTTCCTTTCGCCTCCCTGCAAGAAACTGATATACCTCTTGTGGAAAACCATCATCAATAGAAATTCGGGGCTTTATCTTCAATTCAAAATTCGCA
>CAJUHR010000086.1 GCA_910586255.1 uncultured Lachnospiraceae bacterium
AACCCATTGACATCATACCACAAAATCCCCTGAAAGGGTAGGGTGAAAAACCGTTTCCGCCTAATCATCCGGGATGATCCACCGTTCCCCGTCAAAGTCCTCAAACTTCTCACTGGTCACGTTCTGCTCATAGTATACAGCCAAGATCCGCTTGATATCTTCGCTCCCCGCCCGGCTGGCAGAGAATCCCTGCTTTTTCAAGGACCTTTCGATGCGGTCCAGATAGGAGAACACCTCCATCCCTTTCTCGTTGTGGAGCCGGATGATGATCAGGAATTCCCTGGCCGTGGCCATCTGCACCTGAATACGATCCAGGAAATTCTGGTCACGCTCCAGAAGCTTCCGGACTACCGGGTTCCTCTCCTCCTCCGCCCGTTTCCGTAAAAAACTTTTGTTCTCCTCGAAGTTCTCTCTGCTGTTTAAGCACAGCATCTCAATCTCCGCCACACCTTTTAACACATTCATCAGGGCATACACCCTGGCCCCCACGCTGGAATCGGACAGCACCGACAGGTTGGTGGGCCGGATCATGAAATACACCAGATCGTCCCCGTCATAGGTCTTAAGGCTGTAATCACCGACTGCCTTTGTATTGATAAGCTGGCGGGTGGACAGCTTCTGCTCCCTGGCCTTTTTCTCTTTTCTGCTCATTGGTGAAACCTCCATTCAAAAAATTGCTGCCGGAAAAAGAACGCTCCAGCATAGCAGAGGAAATCCAGAATGCTGGTATCCTCAAAGCGGATCGTCAGAAACCCATAGACAGCAGTCAGGATCGCCGGGATGACGATCCCCGTCTGGGTAATGGCAAGGACAGAAAGAAGGACGCCCACGCCTACGATGGTGAGATCCCTAAGCTGCCACAGCCACATGGTCGCCTTCGCTTTCAAGTGGTCCGGATAAATATACATCGTTCACTCCCCTTTCTTAACATAGCTTCATCTCCTCCATTTCCCGAATAGCTTCTCCATGCTCCTGCTTTTCTCCCGGTTCCATAACAGATTTGACAGAGGAAGAAGGAACCAGCCGTATGGGAATCCCCATCCTTTTAGCCTCTGCCTCTTCTGCCTTCATCCCTGAAGACACCCGTTCTCCGCACAGCCAGATCTCATCGCAGGCAGCAAGTACCCTCCGTCCCATCTTAAGCCCGGCCTCCCGCTCCTCCGGCACCTGATCATCCAGAAACTGCGGATAGATCAAATGGACAGCCACTGGCGTATACCCCTGTGCCGCTGCATACCGACAGGCCGCTTTCGTAAATTCCACATTCCCTTCCACATCCCCTGCATAGGGGGACGCGATATATACCAATTTACCCTCTGTCATTTTGCCACCGCCTTTACTACGGTTCTGGTCATGTTAATAGCGCTCTGAGCCGCATAGACCGTACTCATGATGTTGGCTCTGGTGTTGGTATCCAGCCCGAACTGCCCGGCAATCCTGGGCACCTCCCCGGCTGAGAGCATCAGTCCAAGCCCCAGAAGCGCATGGTCTTTCAGCACCATAAGACCAGCGATCAGGATCGTTGCCTGCAGAAAAGCTGTCAGACACAATCCAATGACCTGCTTGCACCAGCTGGTAAAACCGTCCAGGTATCCCCTGGGGATGCTGAACATGTAAAGGCTCCCCACCGCGATCTGGATCACCAGAATGCCACCGCGCTTTAAGTTGACAAAGAACACCTTGATGGTGGCGTATCCCATCATGATCAGGATAAAGATCATCAGAATAGGGCTGGTGATCTCCGTCAGGCCGCCGAAAACACCGCCGCTGCTCATGACCTCCTCCAGACTCGCATCCTGCAGGGTGCCGATGATGTTATTGGCAAGCGTGCCCACATCCGTCCCAAAACCCGTAATCCCTGCCGTAAAGCTGGCCTGCATGGATACGCACAGCTGATAGAGCCGCACTGGCACCACAGAGAACAGCCCCACTGCCAGAAATCCCTTGACGGCATTCAGAGCTGTATCCTTCACGCTGCCCCTGCCGGACTGGTATTCGATGCCGCACTCAAACACAGCCACCACAAGTCCTACTCCGTACAGCGCCATCCAAACTGGAAAAAGAACTGCACGATTGCCTGGACCCAGGCCATCTCAAACAGCTCCGCCCCCATATTTCCCATGGCGGAAAAAAAGTTCCCAAGGAACCCGATGATCTGCCCGTAGATCCAGTCCACGATCTGCCCAAGGACCGTGTCCGCCACAAAATCCCATATAAACATAGGTCTGCCTGTTCCTCCTTGTATAATGTATTTAGGTTGTTCAAGGGATACCTATAAACCCTCAGACCTGCTTCTTTACTTCTCCTGTCTGATAGGAGATAATAGTTTTATTAGATTGAGAGGTTGATCGTTCCCTCCTTGAGTGGCTCTGCTCGTACTTGAAAGACTATTCCCTCTCTCTAATAAGCTTTCCCCGTATGAGTTGGATGTTGGTTGCCTTTGGCTTCTCTTTGTATTTAGCACAAGGTAGTGGCGCTTATTAGATGAGTGGTCTCCCAATCTAAAATCTTTCTTCAGAGGTGGCTGTATGTTTTTTGTTGGCATTGATATCGGTAAAAATAACCATGTCGCTTCCATGATG